>JASGJC010000031.1:0-64719 GCA_049840915.1 Aquabacterium sp. | reverse complement strand
AAGGTTAATAGGGAAACACGATAGAATCCGAACAGCACCTAGATGCCTTGACGCGTCATGCCGCCGATGTGAATGAGCTGTCCGCCGGACGCACCACAATCGCCAACAAGGCCGGTGAACATGGCGAAGCCGCGCTATACGCCGCCAGAAGGTGAGCACTATGGCGCGCCAGGTGTGGAGGTGGGCAGCAGCACGCTGAGCGAAGTCAACTCCTCGCCGAAGATGGGTGAAGAGCTGCCGCCGCAGCGGCTTCCAACGCAGCCGGCGGCAATCTCGACCGCGTGCGCGCCGACGCGACGCGGGCAGGTGCTCACCACCAACCAGGGCGTGCCGGTCGCGGACAACCAGAACTCGCTGAAGGCCGGGCTGCGCGGGCCCGCGCTGCTCGAAGACTTCATCCTGCGCGAGAAGATCACGCACTTCGATCACGAGCGCATTCCCGAGCGCATCGTGCACGCGCGCGGCTCGGCGGCGCACGGCTACTTCGAGTGCTACAAGCCGCTGACGAAGCTCACGCGCGGCGTCGCTCGTTCGCGGAGGCGGGCAAGCGCACGCCGGTGTTCGTGCGCTTCTCCACGGTGGCGGGCGAGCGCGGCTCGACCGACACGGCGCGCGACGTGCGCGGCTTCGCGGTCAAGTTCTACACCGACGAAGGCAACTGGGATCTCGTGGGCAACAACATCCCGGTGTTCTTCATCCAGGACGCGATGAAGTTTCCCGACCTGGTCCATGCGGTGAAGCCCGAGCCGCACCACGGCATGCCGCAGGCGGCATCGGCGCACGACACGTTCTGGGACTTCGTTTCGCTGATGCCCGAGTCGACGCACATGCATGATGTGGGTCATGTCGGACCGCGCCATTCCGCGCAGCTATCGCATGATGCAAGGCTTCGGTGTGCACACCTTCCGCCTGGTCAATGCGGAGGGCGAGATCGCATTTCGTGAAGTTCCACTGGAAGCCGCGGCAGGGCACGCATTCGCTGGTCTGGGACGAGGCCGTGAAGATCTCCGGCGCCGATCCCGACTTCCATCGCCGTGATCTGTGGGAGGCGATCGAAGCGGGCGAGTATCCCGAATGGGAACTGGGCCTGCAGATGTTCACGCGAGGAGCAGGCCGAGTGCGTTCAGCTTCGACGTACTCGATGCCACCAAGATCGATGCCCGAGGAGCTGGTGCCCGTGCAAGCCTGTGGGCCGCATGGTGCTCAACCGCAATCCCGACAACTTCTTCGCCGAGACCGAGCAGGTGGCCTTCTGTACGGCGCACATCGTGCCGGGCATCGACTTCAGCAACGACCCTTTGCTGGCTGGCCGCATCCACTCGTATGTGGACACGCAGATCACGCGACTCGGTGGGCCCAACTTCCACGAGCTCCCCATCAATGCGCCGATCGCGGCTGTGCACAACAACCAGCGCGACGGCATGCATCGGCAGGCGATCGCGCGCGGCCGGGTCGCCTACGAGCCGAACTCCTTGGGAGGCGGTTGCCCCTTCCAGGCGGGTGCCCGCGGCTTCGTGTCGTTTCCGGAGCCCATGCCGCGATGACAAGCTGCGCGGCAAGCCCGAGAAGTTCGCGGACCACTACACCCAGGCCACCTTGTTCTACAACAGCCAGACGGAAGTCGAGCAGGCGCACATCGTCGCGGGCTTTCGCTTCGAACTGAGCAAGCTCACCGTGCCGGCGATTCGTGAACGCATGGTCGCTTCGTTGCGCAACGTGTCGGAGGCATTGGCCGCGGCTGTCGCTGAAGGCCTGGGCATGGACTTGCCCAAGCCTTTGCCCAAAGCGCTGATGGATGCGCCGGCGCCAGAGGTGACCGTCTCGCCGGCACTGTCGCTCAAGGCGCTGCCTGGCGAGATCGGCATTCGCACGCGCAAGGTGGCGATCCTCGTTGCCAAGGGCTTCGATGGCGAATCCGTGGCCGCCGTGCAAGCCGCGCTGGTGGCGCAGGGTGCCGTGCCGCGTCTGGTTGCGAGCCGTGTGGGCCCTGTGGCGGCATTCAAGGGCGAGGTGGTCGAGGCCGATGCCTCCATGGAGAACACGCCGGCTGTGCTTTTCGACGCGCTGGTGCTGCCTTGCGGGCAGGAGGCGGTCGATGCCCTGGCGCGCGATGGCCACACCATGGCCTTCATCCAGGACCAGTACCGCCACGGCAAAGCCATTCTGGCGCTGGGCCTGTCGCAGCAGTTGCTGGACAAGGCCTACATCCCTGCGGCCTTGCCTTCTGGCGAGCCTGATGAAGCCTTGATCAAGGTACAACCCAGCAAAGTGGGGACAGTGATCGATGACTTCATCAAGGCCATCGCGCAGCACCGCTACGCACCGCGTGACAGCGATCCACCGCTTGTGTGAAGTCAGGCGCGCACCAAGCGCCCAACGTTCGCAGGCATCCACAGCAGTGCACGGCACGGGCAACCACTTGCGGCGAGGGGCGGCGCAGGATCTTCCGGCTGAAGGTGGGTGCAGGGCCGGAAGATGTTGCGGAAAATTTTGCCGACGTTCCATGAACCCATGAAGGAGCCATCATGAGCAAGACCACCAGCGACCATCTCTTGCAGCGCCTTCATGAATGGGGCGTGCGGCGCGTTTTCGGCTACCCCGGCGACGGCATCAACGGCCTGATGGGCGCGTTCGAGCGGATGGGGCGCGGCATGCAGTTCGTGCAGGCACGGCACGAAGAGCTGGCCGCCTTCATGGCCACCGCGCATGCCAAGTTCACGGGTGAAGTGGGTGTGTGCATCGCCACCTCCGGGCCTGGCGCCATCCACTTGCTCAATGGGCTGTACGACGCCAAGCTCGACCATCAGCCCGTTGTGGCCATCGTCGGCCAGCAGGCGCGATCGGCGCTTGGGCGGCTCATTATCAGCAAGAGGTCGATTTGCTCAGCGCTGTTCAAGGACGTGGCGTCGGAATTCGTCCAGATGATCGTGGTGCCCGCGCAAGTGCGGCACGTGGTGGACCGGGCCGTGCGCATCGCGCGCGAGCAGCGGTGCGTGACCTGCATCATCGTGCCCAACGACGTGCAGGAGTTGGATGCCGTGGAGACCCCGCCTCGGGTGCATGGCACCGTGCACAGCGGCATCGGCATGACTGGCGGGCGGCCCGTGCCGCATGCGGTGGACCTGCAGCAGGCGGCCGACGTGCTCAATGCCGGCAAGCGGGTGGCGATCCTGGCCGGCGCGGGCGCTTTGCATGCCACGGACGAGTTGATCGACGTGGCGGACCTGCTGGGTGCCGGCATCGCCAAGGCCTTGCTGGGCAAGGCGGCGCGTGCCCGATGACCTGCCGTTCGTGACGGGCTCCATCGGGCTTTTGGGCACCGCAGCCCAGCTGGGAGTTGATGAATGGTTGCGACACCTTGCTGATGGTCGGGTCGTCGTTCCCTTACAGCGAATTCCTGCCCAAGGAGGGGCGCGCGCGAGGTGTGCAGATCGACCTCGATTCGCGCAACCTGGGCATCCGGTATCCCATGGAGGTCAACCTCGTGGGTGACAGCCGCGAGACCCTGCGCGCCCTGATCCCACTGCTGGAGCGCAAAACGGATAGAACGTGGCGTGACGACATCGAGGCCAAGGTTGACCGATGGTGGCGTGTGCTGCATGAGCGGGCCATGAACGAAGGCAAGCGCATCAACCCGCAGCGCGTGTTCTGGGAGTTGTCGCCGCGCCTGCCTGATCAATGCATCCTCACCTGCGATTCGGGGTCGGCCGCGAACTGGTATGCCCGCGACCTGAAGATGCGACGGGGCATGATGGCCTCGCTGTCTGGCGGACTGGCGACGATGGGGCCTGGCGTGCCGTATGCCATCGCCGCGAAGTACGCACACCCTGATCGGCATGTGATCGCGATGGTGGGCGATGGCGCCATGCAGATGAACGGCATCAGCGGCCTGATCACGATCGCCAAAGTACTGGCAGCAGTGGCTGGACCCGCGGCTGATCGTGATGGTGCTCAACAACGGTGACCTCAACCAGGTGACCTGGGAGCAGCGGGCGATGTCGGGCGATCCGAAGTTCGAGGATTCGCAGGTGCTGCCGGACTTTCCCTATGCGCAGTACGGCCAGATGCTGGGGCTGCGGGGCCGGCGCGTCGAGCGCACGGAAGACATCGGCGCGGCATGGGACGAGGCGCTCACATCGGATCGCCCGTTCGTGCTGGAGATGGTGACGGACCCCAATGTGCCGCCATTGCCGCCGCACATTTCCCTGAAGCAGGCCAAGGCCTATCTGAGTGCGCTCATGCATGGCGATGCGGATGCGATCGACATGTGCGTGGCGTCGGCCAAGGAGTGGTGGGCCAGCGTGTTCCCGGCCAAGTCGATCTGAACCGTGAACCGGGGGGCATCTGAAAGATCTTTTGTTTCAGGTGGAAAGCCCCTGTCCGGCATCGGCGTCAGCGATGGCCTTTGGTGAAGAAGGGCGCGATCTGCTGCGGTGTTTGGTAGTCGGACTTGGCGGGCGACCGAACGGCGTAGTCGGTGGCGCTGAGCCCGAAAAGCAGGCTCATCGTGGCCATCGCGATGAGCAGCGCCACGACGATGAGCGCCTGCGCATGCCTGAGCTGCATGAAGAACCAGGCGACCAAGGCGATCTTGCAGGCGGCGATGCCCAGGCCTGCCGACGCGCGCGCGGGCCCAAGGTGTTGGTAGGACGCCCAGCAGGTGAGCGCGACAAGGGCCAGCAGCACCAGCAGCGTCAAGCCGATCATGGCGGTGGCTCGCCGCACCTCTGCGTTGGCTTCGTCTTTCAAGGCTCGCAAGATGGCAGTCATGACATGGCCTTCCGGATTGCTCAAGGCGTGGACCTGTCGATCAGGTACAGCAGGGGATACAGCAGGATCCACACGACATCGACGAAGTGCCAGTACAGGGCCGTGATCTCGGTGCGGCGAACGTGCGTGTCGATGCTGTGGCTGCTTTCATGTGCCAGCAGCCACAGGATGGCACCCATGCCGATCAGCAGGTGCACGGCATGGAGGGCGGTGATGACGTAATAGAGCATGAAGAAGAGTTGCGCGCCCTCCAAGGGCTGTTCGTGCTGTATGCCCGACTGGCCCAACTGGCCCAACTGGACGCCCACGCCGGGAAACAGGCCTTGCTGCCAGTCGTGCGCGTATTCCAGGCCCTTGAGCGCCATGAACGATGCACCGAGCAGCAGCGTGAGCCACAGCGCGAGCCGGGCCAGGTGGTGCGCGCCCCGCTGCGCGACCTCGGCGGCCAGCGCCACGGCGGCGCTGCTGCACAGCAGGATCACCGTGTTGGCCGTGCCGATCACGATGTCGGTGTGGCGGCTGGCCTGCGCGAAGCCTGGCGCGTGCGCGAGGCGGGCCATCATGTAGGCGAACAGCAGCCCCCCGAAGAACATCAATTCCGTGCCGATGAAGACCCACATGCCCAGGCGGCTGGCGAGGGCCTCGTCATGCGGGTCGCTCATGATGGGCGCTCCTGTCTCGGCAACGCGGGGTCATGGTCGTAGACATGCGCTGGCACATCGGGCGGCGTGTCGAAGTTGTGCGTGGGTGGCGGCGAAGGCGTGCGCCACTCCAGCCCGGCCGCATGCCAGGGGTTGGCGCTCGCGCGCTTGCCGTAGAAGAGCGACCACGTGAAATAGCACAGCGGCAACAGGTAGCCCACCGCCAGGATGGACGCGCCGGCCGAGGACAGCACGTTCAGCAACTGGAACTCCGGTGGATAGACGTGGTAGCGGCGCGGCATGCCTTCGTAGCCCAGGATGTACTGCGGAAAGAAGGTCAGGTTGAAGCCGAAGAAGATGATCAGGGCGGCGACGCGCGCCCACATTTCCGGGTACATCCGGCCGGTCGCCTTGGGCCACCAGAAATGCAGGCCCGCGAAATAGGCCATCACGGCGCCGCCGACCATGATGTAGTGGAAGTGCGAGACGACGAAGTAGGTGTCGGTCAGGTGCACGTCCAGCGCGAGCGAGGCCAGGAAGAGGCCCGTCAAGCCACCGATCGTGAAGAGCCCGACGAAGCCCAGCGCATACAGCATCGGCGCATCGAAATGGATCGTGCCCTTGTAGAGCGTGGCCGTCCAGTTGAAGACCTTGATCGCCGACGGGATCGCCACCAGGAAGCTCAGCAGCGAGAAGACGAGGCTGGCCAGCAGCGATTGCCCGCTGACGAACATGTGGTGTCCCCAGACCAGGAAGCCGATGGTGGCGATGGCCAGGATCGCATAGGCCATGAAGCGGTAGCCGAAGATCTGGCGCCGCGCGAAGCAGGGGATGATCTCGCTGACCACGCCCATCGCGGGCAGCACCATGATGTAGACGGCCGGATGCGAGTAGAACCAGAACATGTGCTGGAACAGCAGCGGGTCGCCGCCATGGGCGGGGTCGAACACGCCGATCTGGAACAGGCGCTCGGCCACCACGAGCAAGGTCGTGATCGCCAGCACGGGCGTGGCCAGCACGAGGATCAGGCTGGTGGCGTAGTGCGCCCACACGAACAGCGGCAGCCTGAACCAGCCCATGCCGGGCGTGCGCAGCGTGTGCGTCGTCACGATGAAATTGATGCCCGTCAGGATGGACGAGAAACCCGTGATGAAGACCCCGACCAGCGTGAGCACGACGTGCGAGTTGCTGAACATGGTGGCGTAGGGCGTGTAGAAGGTCCAGCCCGTATCGACGCCGCCCAGCCCCAATGCGACGAGGACCACGAGCCCGCCCAGCACATAGAGGTACCAGCTCATCAGGTTCAGGCGCGGGAAGGCCAGGTCTTGCGCGCCGATCATCAAGGGCAGCAGGAAGTTGCCCAGCACGGACGGGATCGACGGGATCAGGAAGAGCCACACCATGATCACGCCGTGCGCGGTGAACAGCTTGTTGTAGGCATCGTGCGAAACGAGATCGGCCTGCGGCGTGGCCAGCTCGAGCCGGATGACCGTGGCCGCCGCGCCGCCGATGAAGAAGAAGGCGGTGATGGCGATGGCATACAGGATGGCGATGCGCTTGTGGTCCGTGCTCGTGAGCCAGGCGCGCAGAGAGTGACCGGCATCCAGATAGTTGGACGATGCGTGAGTCATGGCGATGGTCCTTGCGCGTCGGTTGCGGCTGCGGGCACGGGCGTCGATGGCGTGCCGATGTAGGCGATCAGCGCGACGAGGTCTTCCTCGGTGACTTGGCCGGCGAACGATGGCATCAGCGGCTTGTAGCCGGCCACCACGTCTTTGGCGGGCAGCAGGATCGCGTCGCGCACATAGTTCTCGTCGGCGATGAGGCTGCGGCCGTCCTGCAGGTGCACGGTGCGGCCGATCAGGCCTTGCAAGTTGGGCGCGGGCACGGCACCGCCGGCTTCGCCCGTGCCATGGCAGCCGCTGCAGCCCAGCGCCTTGAAGCGCTGCTCGCCTTGCCTGGCCAGGCTGGGTTGCTGCAGGTCTTCGCCCAGCCAGCGCGCGTAGTCGGGCTGGGTCATCACGACCACGTGGCCGATCATGTCGGCGTGCGCGGTGCCGCAGTACTCGCTGCAGAAGAGGCGGTAGTCGCCCGTCCGGGTGGGCTCGAACCACAGCTTGGTGTAGCGGCCCGGCACGACGTCCTGCTTGACGCGGAAGGCGGGGATGAAGAAGCTGTGGATCACGTCCTGCGAGCTGAGGATCAGCTCTATCGGTTGGCCGACGGGTACGTGCAGCGTGTTGATCTCCTGGCGGCCATTGCGGTGCTGGAGCTTCCACATCCATTGTTTGCCGACCACATAAATTGGCAGCGCGTTGGCGGGGACGCGGTACAGATCGATGAAGCCGCTGGCCGCCCAGCCGAACAGGCCCAGGAAGATCAGCAGCGGGATCAGCGTCCACGCGATCTCGATACCGACCTTGTTGGGCGGCGGCTGGCGGCGGTCCACGCGCGCATTGGCACGGTAGCGAACAGCCAGCACGACGATGGTCAGCGCCACGCCCAGCGAGACCGCGCCGCACAGCGCGGTCAGCGAACCCATCAGGACATCGATGCGCGGCGAAACGGTGGACGCGCTCTCGGCCAGGATGAAGTGTGTGTCGATCGGGGCGTCGCTCATGGGCCAGCCCCCTGTATGTGGTCATGGTTCGGTGGCGGCTTGCGGTGCCGCCACAGCCATGTGGACAGCCCGATCACCATGGCCACGCCCATGATGCGCAGGCCGTTCATCACGGTACCGCCGAGCGGGGTGGTGAAGCTGTCGACATGCAGGCAGCGCAGCACATTCCACGCGCTGACTGGCTGCGAAGGCAGCGGTGAGCGGGCCTGGTCCAGGGCTTGGGCAAGCTGCTTGGGGTCGACCTGCAACGATGCGATGTAGCGGGCCAGGCTGCCGTCGGGCGTCGTGACCATGAAGCCGATGGGATGGGCGTACTGGGCTGGCGCAGCTTCTTGGTCGGCGTCGCGCAAGCCGCTGTCATCCGATGCGATGCGTTCGTAGCCCACGGCCTGCGTCAATGCCTGGATGGATGCTTCGGGGCCGACCAGTGCATGGACCGTGTCGCGTGACCCCGGCCAATTGACGGCGCGCAGCAACGCGTCCTGGTGGCGGGCCGCGTCCGATGCGGTCTCTCGCGGATCGATGCTGATGCTGAGCAGGCGGAAGGTGTCGGGCGGGCGCCGTGTCCACACCAAGGCCTGCAGGATGCTTTGCTGAAGTGTGCCGCACAAGGTCTGGCATCGGGCGTAGCCGAGCACCAGTACCACGGGCCGCTGCCCGTCGAAGAATGCGCCCAGCTTCACGTTGCGGCCGGCCGAGTCGACAAAGGGCAACCGCATCGGCAGCAAGGTGCCGACGTGGGGCTGCAGGCTGACTGAGGGGATGGCCGATGTGCGGGCCGTCGCGGCGGATGGCGGGTCGATGGGAGGCGACGGCGAGGCACCTGATGCCAGCATCGACATGGCGTCTTTCAAAGGGATGTGCGCGATGCCATGGGCCTGGTCGACCCAGCCGGCGCTGTCCAGCCTGCGCTGTTTGTCCGCGAAGTAGGCCTGCTTGCCGGGTTGTGGCGCGGTCTCCAGCATGGGCGCGGGCAGACGCGGCACGACGACGCCATCGGACGATCCGCCCAGTGGCATGTGCCAATGGTCGAGCAGCAACAGGGCCGCCGCGACCACGCCGGCCAGCACCGCCAGCAGCACGCCGACGCCCCAGGCCAGCGGCCCCATCGGGAGATCGGCCTCACGCGCGGGCATGGGCGAACTCCTCATGCACGGGCGCGCTTCGCGCTGGCGGCGCGAACAAGGCCAGGCTCAGGCCGAGCAGGGTCAGCGGCGTGAGCCACCAGCCGTTCGCGTCGGACCATGGCAGCGATGGCCAGATCAGCCACGTGCAATACAAGGCATTGGCGAGCAGCAGCAAGAGCGCCATCGCGCGCAGCCGGCAGGGCTGGTCTTTCAATGAACGGAAGAGCAGGGCCATCACGGGCACGCCCAATTGCAGCAAGACAATGGCGTAAGTGGCCCACAGCCAGGCGGTCTGCGTGCGGGGAACGTACCAGGCGATCTCGTTGGGCAGGTTCTCTGCCCAGATGATGAGGTACTGCATGAAGGCCAGGTAGCCCCAGCTCATCACGTACATCAGCAGCAGGTTGCCGAGGTCGCGCGAGACGGGCGCCTTGTGCTGGCCCGATTCGTCGGGCGGGACGCGGCGCAACGCGGCATCGTCCGTCCAGCAGATGAGCATGGCGCAGCCGCCCAGGCCTTGCGACATCAGCATGACCAGGCCGAAGCCGGTGCTGTACCAGCGCGGCATCAGGGACATGACGATGTCCACGGATGCCAGCGACGTCAGCAGGGCATGGACCAGCAAGGCCATGGCGGGCAGCCCTTTTCTCTGCCTAATGAGATGTGTACTGAGCTGTGCCCTGTCAGGCCGGATGCTCGAGAGGCCCAGCCAGCACAGGGCGTAGCACAGGGCGCGTGCTTGAAAGAAGCCGGGGCTCAGCCAGGCATGCTTGAAGCCCTGCAGGCCCGATGCCTCCAAGGACGCATGGGCGGCATGGGTGTCGGCCCACCCATACAAGGCGGGCAAAGCCAATACCCAAGGCAATGCGGCCAGCAGCACCCATGGCATGCGCGCGGCCAAGGCCGAGACAGCAGGCGCGATGGCATGCCCCCACGCGCCGCCCGACAGGCGATGCACCCAGCCCGTGCTGAGCGCGCCCAGCACGATGCCCAGGCAGAACCACCAGGCCGTCAACCAGGCGGCATGGAAGGCCTGCGGCGCCTGGAGCCAGCCTGGCAGCGTCAAGGCCAGCAAGGCGATGCCGAGGCCGTTGAGTCGGTTCAGGCGCGGCAGGGTCATGAAGGGTCCTTTCCCATGCGGCTTGAAGACGCAGGCGATGCGCTCACTTGCTGTCGCAATGTGGCGGGCAGCGATTGAACGGGCGCATGCTGGCTGAGCTGCAAGGCACGGATGAACGCCACGATGGCCCATCGGTCCTGCGGGCTCAGCCGGTCGGCATGGCTGTACATCTCGCCATAGCCTTGCGTGATCACGTCGTAGAAGTGCCGGTCGGTGGCCTGCCTGAGCCGGTCGGTGTGGTACGAAGGCGGCGCGGGAAAGCCTCTGCGCACGACCAGACCGTCGCCATCGCCGAGGGGGCTGTGGCAAGGCAGGCAGTAGATGTTGTAGCGCTCCTGCCCTCGGCTCAGCAGGGCCGCCGTGACGGGGTGTGGATAGGTTTGCGCTTGCGTGGACTCGTCCAGGCTGCGCACGGCATCGCGGCCCAGCCGCCCGCTGCTGGTGTCGGCCAGGGCGCCTTGCGCATGGGCTTGCGTGCCGGGTGGTAGCGACCTTTGCGACAGCCCGTCCGGGAACAATGGCGCGGGCCTGCCGGGCTCGTACTTGGGCTGCTGGTGCATGTCTTCCACGGCGCGCTGGCAGCCAGGCAACGCCGCGATGGCGAGCAAGGCCAGCAGGCCATGCGCGAACGTCGCCAACCGAGGGCGCCACGTGTTCATGCGGGCACCTCCATGCAGCGCAATGCATGCAGGCGCTCGAGCAACTGCCTGGCGCCTTGCGGGTCGAAGCCGGGGTCGTCGCAGCGCAGGCACAGAAAGAAGCGGTTGCGGCTGGCCAGGTCGAAATCCGGCGCATTGAAAACCGGGTGGTACAGCGACGGCAGCCCGTTGCCGATCAGCATGGCCGCCACGGCCGCGATGGCGGCGAAGAGAATGGTCATCTCGAAGGTCACCGGCACGAACATGGGCCAGCTGTTGAGCGGCCGGCCACCCACGTGCTCGGGATACGCCACCGTGGCCGAGAACCACTGCATGAAGAAGCCGGAGACGGCACCGAGCAGGCCACCGAAGAAGGTCCACGCCGGCACGTGCGCGGGGTGCGAGCCCAAGGCCTCGCTCAGGCCTTCGATCGGGAAAGGCGAGTAAGCCTCCGCATGGCGATAGCCCGCCCGCCTGGCTTCGTGCGCGGCTGAGAGCAAGTCCTCGGCGCTGGCGAACTCGGCCATCAGGCCCCACGTCTGGGCATGGCTTGGGGCGCTCATGGCCGGGCCTCCGCGCTTTCGTTCACCAGCTCGCGCATCTCCGAGATCGAGATGGCCGGCAGCACACGGATGAAGGCCAGGAACAGCCACAGGAAGGTGCACAGCGAGCCCAGCAGGAAGGCCCAGTCCCACCAGGTGGGGGTGTAGAGGCGCCAGGCCGAAGGCATGTAGTCGCGGTTCAGGCTGGAGACGACGATGAGCACGCGCTCCATCCACATCCCCAGGTTGACGATGAGGCTCAGGGCGAACAGCACGCGGGTGCTGCGTCGACAGTGCCTGAGCCACAGCATCTGCGGCAGCACGACATTGCACACGATCATCGACCAGTAGACGGCGGCATAAGGGCCCGTCCAGCGGTTGATCACCACCGCACGCTCGAACTCATCGCCGCTGTAGAAGGCCATGAATATCTCGCTCGCATAGCCATAGGTCACGATCCAGCAGGTGACCAGCATGATCTTGGCGGCATGGTCCAGGTGCTGCGCTGTGATGAAGTCCTGCAGGCCGAAGAACTTGCGCAAGGGGATGGACAAGGACAGCACCATGGCGAAGCCCGAGAACAAGGCGCCGGCCACGAAGTAGGGCGGGAAGATGGTCGAGTGGTAGCCGGGCGTGTTGCCGATGGCGAAGTCCAGCGACACGACCGAGTGCACGGACACCACGAGCGGCGTGGCCAGCCCGGCCAGCAGCCAGTAAGCGCTTTGATGACGGGCCCAGTGACGGGCTTCGCCGCGCCAGCCCAAAGACAGCAGGCCATAGGCGATCTGCTGGAAGCGGCTGCGCGCGCGGTCCCGCAGCGTGGCGAGGTCGGGGATCAGGCCCATGTACCAGAACAGGAAGGAGACCGTGACATAGGTCGAGATGGCGAAGAAGTCCCACACCAGCGGGCTGCGCCATTGCGGCCACAAGGTCATCGTGTCAGGGTAGGGCGCGAGCCAGTAGACGAACCACGGACGCCCCAGATGCAGGACGGGGAACAGGCCGGCCATGGCCGCTGCGAACAAGGTCATCGCCTCGGCGAAGCGGTTGATGGCCGTGCGCCAGCGCTGTCGCAGCAGCAGCAACACGGCGGAGATGAAGGTGCCCGCATGCCCGATGCCGATCCACCAGACGCAGTTGGCGATGGCAAAGCCCCAGGCCACGGGGATGTTGATGCCCCAGATGCCCACGCCCTTGACGAAGAGATAGCCCATCGCCGCCATGAACAGCAGCATCGCCACGGTCAGGAAACCGAACGCCGCCAGCCACATGCGGCCGGGCGGCCGCGTCAGCACGACATCGGCGATCTTGTCCGTCATGCTGGCGTAAGTCCAGCCCGCGCGGATCACGCCGATGTCGCGCGAAGCCACTGGTGTGGGGCTGGAAGCGGTGTCGCTCATGATGGTTCGCGCGTGCGCCGGGCCAGGTACGTGGTGCGCGGGCGCGTGTTCAGCTCTTCGAGCAGCACGTAGTGACGTGCCGAATCGCGCGACCGCACGACCTGGCTCTCGGGGTCGTTGAGGTCACCGAAGACGATGGCCCGCGTCGGGCACACGGCCTGGCAGGCGGTGACGACATCGCCGTCCCGCACAGGCTCGTCCGTCTTTTCTGCATGCCGCCTGGCGCGCGAGATGCGCTGCACGCAGTAGGTGCACTTTTCCATCACGCCGCGTTCGCGCACGGTGACATCCGGGTTGCGCATGCCCTTGAGCGATTCGTGTGTCAAGTCGCTGTATTGCAGGAAGTTGAAGCGCCGCACCTTGTACGGGCAGTTGTTGGAGCAAAAGCGTGTGCCGACGCAGCGGTTGTAGACCTGCGCATTGAGCCCCTCGCTGTCGTGCATGGTCGCGCCGACGGGGCACACGATCTCGCAAGGCGCGTTCTCGCAATGCATGCAGGGCACGGGCTGGAACAGGGTCTCGCCCTGGGGTGTGTCGTAGTTGTCGACTCTGATCCAGTGCATGGACCGACCTCGCGCAACTTCTTGTGGCCCGACGGTCGGGATGTTGTTCTCGACCTGGCATGCCACCGTGCAGGCGCCGCAGCCGATGCAGGCGTCCAGGTCGATCGTCATGGCCCAGGCGTGCACCGGGTCGGTCTGCGGCGGGTACAGGCTGGGCTTCGGGGCCTGGCTGCCGCCTCTGGACGCGCGCGTCTCTTCCTCAGGCGACATCGTGCGAGCCGGATGGCGGCCCGCATCGTCCATCTGCACCTGGCGAATGGCGAACGCGTGCTGGTCGCCGGTCTTCTCGATGGCGACACGGCTCAGCACGCCACCATCCAATGGCCTCAAGGCATGGGCATTGACACCGATGCCATTGCCCATCGCACCCGCGCGCCAGCGACCGTAGCCTGTGCTCAGGGTGACCGTGCCTTCGGCGTGGCTCGGCAAAACCCAGACCGGGCAGGTCACGCCTTCACCGCCATGCACCGCGCGCACGCGCACGACATCGCCTGTGCCGACCTTCAAGGCCTTCGCCGATTGCGGCCCGAGCATCAGGGCGTGTCCCCAGGTCAGGCTGGTGAAAGGCCTGGGCAGCTCCTGCAGCCAGCCGTTGTTGCTGAAGGCGCCGTGCCGCACGGCGTGGTCGGGCACGGTCTGCAGCAGCCACTGCGAAGGCGGGGTATCCAAAGGTGCCGGCCTGGCCAGTGTGTGGGCCCATGCCAACCCGGCCGTGGCGATGGGCGAGCTGGCGCTGTCGGCGATGAAGCCTTGCTGCAATGCGCTTCGCCATGTGGACTCGAAGTCGGCTTGCCCCTTCGCTTGCGCTTTCAGATGCGCCCGCCAGAATCCTCTGACGATCTCGTGGCCGTGCCGCGTGTCATCGCCCGTCATCAGCGCCACGACCTCGTGGATCGATCGGGTGTCGTAGAGCGGCGAGATGGCCGGCTGCACGATGCTGACCGTGCCATCGAAAGCGCGGGCATCGCTCCATTGCTCATAGGCGTGGCTGGCAGGCAGATGCCAAGCGCAGGCCTGCGCGCTTTCGTCTTCATGCAAGCCCAGGTGCACGCTGAACGGGACATGCGCCATGGCCTGCTTGAGGTTCAATGAGGCCGATGTCGCGTAGACGGGATTGCAATCGAGCAGCCACAGCGCCTGCACCTTGCCTGCGCGCATGTCCTTGGCCAGGTCCGCCATGGTGTGCGGCGGCTGGGTCAACACGGGCTCGATCCAATCGACGGTCTGGCCGATGCAGCCCAGCTTGTGGTGGATCAGGTGGACCATGGCCTGGGCCTGCACGGACAGGCTCTCCCCGCTGATGATCAAGGCACGAGGGCCGGCAGCCCGAAGCCCCTCGAACACCGTGTCTTCAAAGGCTTGTTGCGCAAGCGATGATGGCCTTGGCTCTTTGGTATGCGGGCCGTGGTCTTGCGCCAAACCGGGCGCCAGGCGATCGGCCAATCGCCACAGCAGGGCTTCGATCTCGGGCGCGCCCAAGGCCACGCGCATGTCGGCGCGTGCGCCAGCCAGGCCAGGCACCGTTTCCGCGGCGAACAGCCATGGCCGCCCCGCGCTGCTCGGTGATGCAGCAGACCGCTGAGCCGCCCAATCCATCGCATGTCGGACGCTGCCCGCGCCGCCATGGAAGGGGTCCGCATCCAGGCACAGCACGGCCTGCGCGCGATCGAGGTGCCACCGCGCTTGAACAGCCTGGCCGCACGCCATGACGCCTGCCGCCCGGGCCGCCGAGGTCGGGGCTTCGTCATGGCCCACCCAGCATGCCTGCGGCATCCTGGCCAGCAGCGATGCCAATTGCGCACGCAGCGTGGGCGAACTGATGGGGCCCGTCACGATGTACAAACCGCGCCCTTGCCGCGCGGACAGCGAAGCCCGCCAAGGCGACCACGCCTTCTCGAAGTCAGCCCAACTCGAGACGGCTTTGTCCGGGCTTGATTCGGTCGCCTCCTCGGTGTGTGTCGGCGGCACGCGCAGCATCACCGACGTCGATCGGTCCGGGTCCCACAATTCCAGAATCGATGCTTGCGCGTAGATGTCGGTGGCCCCCAGGCTCGACGGGTGGTCCGGGTTGCCCTCGACCTTGATGGGCCGGCCATCCTGCGTGGCCACCAGCACGCCATGCGCATGGCCTTCGCGCACATAGGCGGTGGCCATGTACCTGGCGCCATCGCCCGGCGCGTGCTCGGGCATGCCGCCATAGGCCTGGATGGGCTCGGCGGGCAGCTTCGTGCAGGCCCCCGATGCCATGGCCAGCCCTGCAGCCATCAGCTTGAGCGCGCGGCGCCGCGCGGCATCGAAGCCAGCTTCTTCTGCGCGGCCGTCATCCTGCCTCTTGGCCTCGGTCTGGGCGGACAGGATGGGGATGATGCGTGGCATGGCCTTCAGCGGTGGCAAGTGGTGCAATCGGTGAGGCGGCGCGCCGACTCCAGCTTGTAGAGATGCGCCAGCATGGCCTGGTCCGCGCCGTCCAGCGCTTGTGATGGCGGCATGGCGAAGATGCTTGACGCCGGATGCAAGTGAGGTGTCGGGTCGCGGTGGCAGGCCAGGCACCAACGCATCGTCAATGGGGCCGTGCGCCATGTCAGCGGCATCTGGTCGATGCGGCCATGGCATTCGATGCAGGCCACGCCCTTGTGCACATGCACGCTGTGGTCGAAGTACACGAAGTCGGGCAGCTTGTGCAGCCTCACCCATTCGATGGGCTGGCCGCTGGCCTCGCTCTGCCTGAGCGGCGCCAGCACCGCCTCGTTCTTGAAGAGCTGCGAATGGCAGGTGAGGCACACGTGTGCGGACGGCATCCCCGCGAACGGCTGTTCGTCGACCGTAGTGTGGCAGTAGCGGCAATCGAGGCCATCGTCGCCCACATGGTGCTTGTGGCTGAATGGCACTGGCTGTGCGATGGGATCGCTGACCTGGTCGGCGCCTCTCCAGATGGCAAATCCCCAGAACGCTGCGGTCATGGTGAACAGTCCAAGGAAAGCCAGCTTCACGATCAAAGCGGCACGCTTTTGAAAGGTTTGGGCCATGGCGTACGCGGATGGCTGCAAACAGGGTCAGGACGCGTCGGCAAAGGCCATGCCTGGCGGCATGTCAGACCATGTCAAGTGCACGCTCCTTGGCCATCTTGCTGATCGAGAAGGAAGCGAGAAAGGTCTTCATGAGGGGCTCCTTGGCGCCTGCTCGCAGCGAGCGCAGCATGCTCAATGGCATGCGCCATGCCCGATGTGCCTCTAGACCACAGCCACTTCATGCCATCCTTGGCCTGCAAGAGTGGCCGCTCTGCGGTAATTCTTGCGGCAAGACGCGTTGCAAGCGACTCAGTTGGTGTCTCGCCAGCCGCCGCCCAAGGCTTTGTAAAGCGCCACGAGCGCGATGCCCGATTGAGCCTGGGCCTGCGCGGCCTGGCGTTCCGATTGATGCAGCGTGCGCTCGGCCTGCAGCACCTCGATGAAGCTGGACAGGCCACGTTGCCAACGATTCAGCGCGAGGTCGTGCGCACGGCGCGCCTCGCTTTGCTGGCGCCACAACGCGGCGGTCTGGTGCTGGTCTTCCTGATAGGCCTCGATCGCGTCATCCACCTCGTGGAAGGCCGTGAGCACCGTCTTGCGGTAGGCCAGCAGGGCCTGCTGCGCCTGGGCATCCGCCGTGCGGACCTGCGCCTTGAGTTGCCCGCCCTGGAAGATCGGGACGGTCACGCGCGTGCCGCCAAGCAGGAAGCGCGAGGCCCAGTCATCGAGGTCCGCCAGGTGTTGCGCCTGGAAGCCACCGAACAAGCCCAGCGTCACGCCAGGAAAGAGCTGCGAGGTGGCCACGCCGAGTTGCGCGGTGGCCGCATGCAAGTCGGCCTCGCTGCGCCGGATGTCGGGCCGGCGACGCAGCAGGTCGGCGGGCAGACCGACGGACACGGCGGGTGGCAGCGGCACGGTGTCCACGTTGGATGCGGTGGCCAGGCGCTGGTCGAGCGCGCCAGGCGGCAGTGCCAGCAGCATCGTCAACTGGCTGCGCGCCGACGCGGCCTGCTGGCGCAGACCCGGCAGTTGCGCACGGGCGGCCTCGACCTGTACCCGCTGCATCGCTGCATCGCTCTGCGGCACGAAGCCCGACTCATGCAACGATTCGACAAGCGCGGCGAGCCGCTCCTGGGCTGCGAGATCGTCCTGGGCCAGGTGCAACTGCCGCTCGGCCGCGCGCAGCGACAGATAGGTGCGCGCCACCTCTGCCGCCAGCGAGACGAGCGCATCCCGGCGCGCGGCTTCGGCGCTGTCTTCGCTGGCTCGCGCGCCCTCGACACGGCGGCGCACGCCGCCCCACAGGTCGAGCTCCCAGGTGGCATCGAAGCCGACCTGGTACAGCGTGGAGATGGTGCTGGGCGCGGCCGCGGCCTGCGCAGCGGCGGCATCACCTGTCTGCGGCGCGCCACCGCCGCCCAGGCTGCTCAAGGGGCCATGCTCGCTCGATCTCGATCGGCCGGCGATCCCGGACAGATCGACCGACGGCAACTCACGCCCTTGCGCGGCCAAGCGTTGCGCACGGGCCAACTCGATGCGCAGCATCGCCGTGCGCACATCCAGGTTCTGCGCGGCGGCGTCCTGCTCGAGGGCGTCCAGCACGGGGTCGCCGAGGCGTTGCCACCATTGCAGGTCGACATCGGCCGGCGCGTCCGTGGTGACGGCGCTGGCGATGTCCGGATCTTTCCCTTGCGCATTGCCCTTGTCATGGGCGGCTGCGGCAGGCCAGCTTGCAGGCGCCTCGGTCTGCGGGCGCTGAAAGTCCGGGCCGACGGCGGCGCAGCCCGTCAGTGCCAGCATCGCGGCCATCAGCGTGGTCGGCATCCATGCCTTGGTCCATGCCGAACGTAGGTTCCGGTCAATGCACACGCGCGGCCCCTTTCGGTGGTGACTTGAGCAGCAGCGCGAACGGCGCGACACACAGCGCGATGATCGCCCACGCGTAGAAGATGTCCAGGTAGCTCAGCAGCTGCGCCTGCGCCTGCACGGCCTGCTGCAAGGCCGCGAGCCGATCGGGATGGCCGAGCGCCGCGCCGGCCGGGCCGGAGGCCGTCACGTGCTCGGCCAGCCGCGCATGGTGGAACTGCGTGCGCCAGGCCATGTCGGTCGTCGCGACGGCCACGCCCACGCTGCCGCCGAGGTTGCGCATCAGGTTGATGATGGCCGAGGCATTGCTGTTCTTGTCGGGCGGCACACCCACGTAGCCGGCCGTCGTCAAGGTCACGAACAGGAAGGGCAGAGGCAGGCTCTGGTAGATGCGGGTGAGCGACAGCGTGCCGAACGACATGTTCAGGTTCAGCGTGGACGTGTGCAGGAAGGCGAGGGCGGTTGCGACGAAGGCCCCTACCAACAGCAGCTTGCCCGGGACCTTGCTGCTGATGATCCCCGCAAAAGGCATCATGAGCGCGGCCGCCAGACCACCCGCGGCCAGGGCCTGCCCGGCCTTCAAGGCGTCATACTGCAGCAGCGTCTGCGCCATCTGCGGCAGCAACTGCGTGGTGCTGTACAGCGTGAAGCCGAGCAGGAACATCAACAGGTTGGCGACCGCGAACGAGCGCACCCTGAACAGCCGCACATCGAACACAGGCTGTGGATGCAGCCTTTCCCACCACACGAGCGCGACCGCCGAGAACGCCATGACCGCGAAGGCGATGTCGATCTGCAGCGACTGGAAGCCATCCTCCTGCTCGAAGCGGTCCAGCGTGACCTGCAGCGCACCGAAGGTCAATGCCACCAGCACCAGGCCCAGCCAATCGGGCACGAAGCTCGCGCGAAAGCGCCGCGTGTCTTCACGCACGGCAGGCGGATCGTTCACCAGCAGCCAGATCAGCGCCAGCGCCACCGCGCCCACGGGCAGGTTGATCAGGAAGATCCAGTGCCACGAATACGACTCCGTCAGCCAGCCGCCCAGGACGGGGCCGACGGCGGGCGCCACCACCACCGTCACACCATAGAGCGCGAACGCGACGGCGCGTTGCTGCGGCGGAAACGAGTCCGCGAAAATCGACTGCTCCGTGGGTGCCAGGCCACCGCCGCCCGCACCCTGCAATACGCGAAAGAACAGCATCCAACCCAGGTTGGGCGCCAACGCGCACAGCCCGGAGCTGACCGTGAAAATCGCGACGCATGCCATGTAGAAGCGCTTGCGGCCGATCAAGGTCGACAGCCAGCCGCTGGCCGGCAGCACGATCGCGTTGGAGATCAGGTAGCTCGTCAGGATCCACGTGCTTTCGTCCTGGCCCGAGCCCAGCCCGCCCGCGATGTGCCGCAGCGAGACATTGGCGATGGTCGTGTCGAGCACCTCCATGAAGGTCGCCAGCGAGACCACGACTGCGATCAGCCAGGGGCTGTGCGTCCCGGCGGCGGACCGGGGCAGGGCATCCGGCGAAGAGGCTGGCGCGTCCATCAGCGGGCGTCCACATCGATGTCCGGCGTCACCGACATGCCGGGGCCGATGGCGTGGTCGCGCAAGCGGTCATCGTCGAACACGATCTTGACCGGCACCCGTTGCACCACCTTGACATAGTTGCCCGTGGCGTTCTCGGCGGGCAGCAGGCTGAAATAGGCGCCCGTGCCACGCTGGATGCTGTCCACGTGCGCATTGAACTCGACATCCGGGTAGGCATCGACGCGGATGCGCGCGCGTTGCCCGGGCCGGATGTGCGTGAGCTGCGTCTCCTTGTAGTTGGCCGTGACCCACAGCTGCGTGCCAATGAGAGACAGCAAGGCCTGGCCCGGCGCGACCACGTTGCCCACTTCCACAGAACGCCTGGCGATGCGGCCATCGACCGGCGCCACGACGTGGTGATGCGCGACCTGCAGATCGGCGGCAGCCAAGGTGGCCTGGGCCGCGTGCACCTGTGCTTCGGCGGCGCGGACCTGCGCTTGCGCCGCATCCACTTGAGAGACCGCCGAGCGCTGCGATGCCGACGCGGCCTCTGCATTTGCACTGGCATTGCGTTGTGCGGCGATCGCGGCGTCACGCTGCTGGGTCGCGACGGCCTGCGGGTCGACATGGTTGAACCGATCCGCATCCTGATCGGCCTTCGTCAATTCAGCCTGCGCCTGGTGCACGCTGGCATTGGCCTGCAAGGCCGTGGCGCGGCGCACCTCGACCTGCCGCATGGCCAGCTCCAACTGCCCTTGTGCATTGGTGACCTGGGCACGGGCCTGGTCACGCCGTGCCGAGTCGTCGCGTGAATCGATATCAAGCAGCGGGTCGCCCGCGTGCACGACCTGGTTGTCCTGCACGTACAGCTTGACGATGCGCCCGCCGGCCTCGGCCGCCATCGCCGTCGTGTTGCCGTCGACGAAGGCGTCGTCGGTCGTTTCATGGGCACGGTTGTGCCGCCAGAACCAGATGCCTGCCAGGATGAGCATGAGCAACACGAGCAGAACGAGGCCGACGAAAAGCGGGCGCTTGTACAGCGGTGTCTTGTCGTTCTTTTGCTGCTCGCCCTGATCGTGCTGGTTCTTGCCGGCTTTGTCAGAACCGTCGGCATCTTTTGCATCGTCTCGATGTGGTTCGGCAGCCGAGCGAGCTTCGGGCCACGCGTGTCCGCTTCGCAGCGCAGCCCGGGCGCTGTCACGCAGCCCGTCTCGGAAGCCGTCGTGGTAGCCCTCACGGTAAGCATGGCCGAACGACGAAGATGGTGTTTCGTAAACCTCTGGACGGTCTGTCGACATGGCAAGGCCTGTGCAATGAACCCGGAACACGAAGGCAAAGGGCGTGCCGTCTTTGATTTTCTTCGCTGTATGTTGGTTGACATAATATACATTGCAGCAACTATATTGGGGAGCCAATAAAGCGCTACATAGCACCCGCGTCACAATTCAAGCGCCCCGACAAACGCTCAGTCGCGTTGTGCAAACCACTCGGTGGTACTCAGTAATTTAATAATGACAGGAACATGTATGGAATCAGAAAAATTGGATTTGCTTCATTTGACGATGGCGCATGAGCTGGAAAAAACGAAGATACAGTTCGAGCAATTCAAGGCGGGCCTGGGGCACCAGGCTGCAGATGCCAAGGCCGAGCTTGAGCGGTTCAAAGGCGATTTGTGCGCGCAAGTCGCGGATGCCAAGGTACACATCGGCGAAATGGCCGTGGAAAAAATGTCCAAGGTTTTCAATGAGGTCCGCGTTTGGGTGATAGCAGTTGTTGTCGGCCTCTTTGGCGTTGGCGGACTGGGCTACTACCAAGTCTCATCAACCGTTGAGCGGACAATCACATCGAAAATCAATGATTGGCTGTCATTCGATAAAAAGGGAGCGATCCTCAAGGATACGCTCGAGGCCACGCGTACGCGCGTCATTCTTGATGCGCTGGTTATCAAAATGGAGCGATCAAAGCTCTCAAATCAATATAGACCGGAATTGGATTTGAGCCATGCAGAAATCGATCGACTCACCACCTACATGAAAGATCCAAACACGCCACCCAACGATTTCAGGGATGGTGCACGTGTCATTGCCGCCCACTTTGGCCCGTTCTATCCCGGCAATGATCCACAAGTAGATGCACTGATTGAGGCCATTTTCCGCAAGATTCGGCTGGATGATCCCAGGGCAGAAATCTTGCTGCAGAGCTTGAAGCGATATCCAACGATGTTGGGGTATGCAAACGAATTGCTGAAAAAAGACGAACTACCAGACTCGCTTCGCCTCGCCGCCTTTGACGTTCTTGCAACTGAAAAAGCGAGTGCGGCCACGGACTATGCCACGGCTCATTTGCCGACGGAACCATGGCCGGTCTTACAGTGGGCATTGGCAAAGCATTTGTCCACCAAACAAAATGCGGTCGGTATTGTTGATCACTGGCTCAAGAATCAAGCAACGCCTGAAGATTCAACGCTCAAATCGATTGCACTGGCGGATCAACTCAGTCCGGCAATCTATTCGACATTTCAATTCGAGGAAGATGCTGCATACAGAAGATGGGCGATTGCCAGAGCTGCAACGCTGGTCGTATCGGCCATCGCCAATGGGGCAAGGCTGAATGTTTGTGATAGCAGAGGTATTGCTGGCCAATCTTTGTGTTTCATTGTGAAGCGCTCTTCCTCGCTCACATCACCCGATTCACTTTTTCAGCATGGAGATTTATTTTTGAAGGCCATGCTCGATGTCGCGGCAACGACCAAGCTCCCACCTGAAACCCTGATTCGAGGGCTGACAGCTCAGGGCGCACACGGTGAACTGTTCGCATTGCAAGTAGAGCCTGGTACACATGGATTTACTGGTGCCACATTTGGTCAAATAAATGACAAAACAACGGCAAGTGCGTTAATGCTGGTCAAGCAGCCATCTGACATCAACCATCCGATACACGTCACGTTCAGAGCGAAGGATGGGCGATGGATTGATGATGTTGTCGTTTCTTATGGCGACTTCTACAAATCAACTGTTCACTTTGCTTATGACCAAAACCTTTTGGAAATGGCCCAACGGCGTCAACTCAACGAGAATATCTCGTTTGACTAGGGAAGCTGGCGACGGCCGGCAGTGAGCTTCGAATGTCGCCATCCGAATTCCCATGCAAACAGGTGGCCGGTTCTTCCCTTGGGTGCGTGCAATCGGGCAATGCCATTGCGTAAATTGACAAGCTGGCAGGCTAGAGTCGTCTGCCATTGCCATGTGGATGAGGTGATGCGCCGTATGTCTTCGAACGAAGACCTCTCGAATCTCGATGTGACGTTCAACGAAGCCTTCCGGGGCTATGGCGTGACGATCGCTTACGCACAGTTGCTGTTCGATTTCATGCGGCAGCGTGGGCACGAGCCTGCCCGGGTGTGCGCGCCTCTTCGCTTGCAGGAGCTGCTCACGGCCGATGCCTCATCCCGTTGCTCGCTCAATGAATGGCATGGCTGGATGGGCGCCACCGAATACCTGATGGGTTGCCCTCACTTGGCGCTGGCGCTGTCCGAACAGTTCCGGCCCTGGCATCTGGGCCTGGTCGGCTTCATGGTCATGACCAGTGGCACGCTGCTCGATGCCAGCAAGGTGCTGCAGCGCTATCACCACCTCGTCAATGACATGGAGCTCGTGGAGTCGCAAGCGATTGGCGACCGCTTCGCCGTGACCGTCCACCAGGTGACTTCGCTGAAGTCGCCGCGCGTGTCCATGATCACGCTGGGCTCGTGGATCTGGCAGGCGCGCTGGCTGACGGGGCGCGCCGATTTGGCTGTGGATGTCGATTTCGATTTTCCCCAACCTGCGGACACCAGCGCATTCGAGCGCGTGTTCGGCGGCAAGGTCCGCTTCGCGCAGCCTCAATGCGCCATGCGCGGCCCGTTGAGCTACCTGAAGCTGCAGGTGATCCAGCGTGATCCGAACGTCAACCGCATCCTTTGCGAGCATGCCGCGCGCCAGATGGCGGCGAATCAGCTGACGATGCAAAGCGGCTTCTTGTCGCAGCTGGAGCGGCAGATCGCGTCCAATCTGGGGCATGCCGATATTTCCCTGAGTGCGCTGGCGACGGCGCTGCAGATCTCGCCGCGCACCTTGCAGAACCGCATGGAAGCCGCTGGCGTGAGCTTTCGGGCATTGGTCATCCGCGTGCGCAAGCACCAGGCCATGCAGTATCTGGGCGATTCGCAACTGTCGTTGAGGCAAATCGCCGTGAGGCTGGGCTTTTCGACGCAGACGGGCTTTCAGCATGCGTTCAAGCGCTGGACCGGGCAATCACCAGGCGAGTACAGGCGCCCGAAAGGTGACGGTGCATGACGCTGTGGCATCGCGCCTTGTGGCTCTTGCTGATGCTGATGCTGCCGCTCCACTTGCTGGCAGCACCTCAGACAGTCGATTTCCGCGAGACCGACGATGTGCTGATGCTCGGGCGCGACGTGCGCTTGCATGAAGATGTGGGCGGCGCGTCCTCACTGGGTGCCATCGTCGAGGGCCCGCATGCCTGGCGCGGCCATGATGCCGATGTCGTCAACGTCGGCTACAGCCGGTCAGTCTGGTGGATGCATGTTCGGTTGCACAACGCGCAGCCGCTTGAAACAAGCAGGGTCTTCGACGTCGGCTCGCCTTTGCAGGACGAGGTCGACATCTATGTGATCCGGCACGATGGCAGTCCCATGGCACATGTCCAGACAGGCGACAGGCGGCCCTTCAGCGCGCGCCCGATCGACACGCCCGTGCCGTCCATGCCCATCGCGTTCAAGGCGGGCGAGTCGCTCGATGTGTACGTGCGGCTTGCCTCGCACGATGGCCTGCACGAGAGCATCCAACCGCGTTTGTGGTCGTCGAACGGACACGCACGCGCGTTGCAAATGCGCTGCCTGACCGACGGGCTGTACTTCGGCACGCTGGCGGCCGTGCTCGTCTACAACTTGCTTTTGTTCATGTCGACGAGGCAGCGGTCCTTGGGGCTGTATGCGATCCACGTGCTGAGCATGCTCGTGTGGGCGTTCACGTTCAGAGGGTATGCCTTCCAGTACCTCTGGCCCGAGTGGCCCACGTTCAACAACCAGTTCCTGCCTATTGCCGTTGCGGCGGCCTTCTGTTCATTCGGCTTGTTCATTGTGGATTACGTGCGCTCCGACCTCGACTCGGTCTGGATGCGCCGGACCGTGATCTGGGCCGCGGCAGGCACCAGCCTGAGCGTGTTGCCCGCCCTGCTCGGCCGCTACGCGCCCGCCTTCCTGCTCATAGGCCTTGCCGCCGCTGTGATGATGACCATGTGCCTGGCCAGCGGCCTTCTGTTGATCAGGCGCGGATCGCGGCCGGCCAGGTACGCGGTCGTTTCCTTCGGCTTGCTGGCCTGTGGCGTGTTTGTCTATGCGGCACGCGTCCTGGGCTGGCTGCCCAGCAATGCCTTCACCGAGCACTTCGTGCTGGTCGGGTCGGCGGCGCAGGTCCTGCTGCTGGCTTTCGGGCTGGCCGATCAGCTGAACCAGCTCAAGGAGAGCAAGCTGCTGGCCGAGCAGCAAGCGCATGCGGCCAAGACCGCCCTTGCCGATGAGCTGGAAAGCCTGGCCAATCGCCGTACGCGCGCCTTGATGGCCGTGAACAAGCGGCTGGGCGAAGCGTCCATCAAGGACGACCTCACCGGCGCCTTCAATCAGCGGCATTTTGTCGATCGCCTGGAAGAAGCCCGTGCGCTTCATGCGCGATGTGGCGTGCCGCTGGCGCTGTGCCTGTTCGAGATCGACCGGTTCGATGCGCTCAACGAGAGGCATGGCCACCCGGCCGGCGACCTCGTGCTCCAGCGCGCGGCCAAGGTCCTTCAAATGAGGTTGCAGCGGCGAGGCGATCTCTTGTTCCGGATCGACAAGAGCACATTCGGGCTGATACTGCGCACGGGGCCGGACATCGATGTCACGGCCTTTGTCCGGCAACTGCAGGCCGATCTGCAAGCCCTGCACATGGCCCACGCATTCGATGAGCCCGTGGCCTTCACCAGATGCGTTCCGACGACGGCCAGTGTGGGCCTGTTGCTGGTGCTGGACACGGCGCGCCGCGTGACTGCACCGGAATTGCACGATGCGGTGCAAGCGCAGCTTGTGCTTGCCCGGGCGGCGGGGCCGAACGGCCTGTCCGTGGACATCTGGCGGCCACGTCAGGCAATGCCTACCTACACCCAGGCCGTTCGCTGACGGACAAGCCGGCCGGCCGTCCACACACTGGCCGCATGACACAGCAAGTCCGGTCATTCGCCAACAGGCGCAAACGCGTCATCGATGGGCCCATCATGCTGCATGTGCCCATGAACACGCGCAGTGCCGCACTGGGGCTGATCGCGGCGGCATGCTGCATCGCGGTATTGCAACTGGGCCAGAACGTGTTCATCCCTTTCATGCTGGCGCTCGTGTTCAGCTACGCCTTGTCGCCGCTGGTCGATCGGTTGGTGCGGTGGCGCATGCCGCGCTCCTTGGCCGCGGGTGTGATCGTGTCGGGCGTGATCGGTTGCGCCGGCACGGTGGCTTGGTCGCTCAACGAAGACGCCATGGCCCTCGTCGACTCGTTGCCCGTGGCCACCGAGAAAATGCGGCATGCCGTGGCCGCTTGGCGGCCTCAGGGGCAAAGCGCCCTGGCCAAGGTGCAGAAGGCGGCCACGCAGCTCGAGCGTGCCGCCACCGAGGGCGTGCAGCCGCCCACGAACAACGTGCCCAAGGTGCAGGTCGAACGCCCCTTCTCGATCAATGACTACCTCTGGACTGGCACCGTCAACCTCATGAACATGATTGGCCAGATCGTGTCCATCTGCCTGATCACGTTCTTCTTGCTCAGTTCGGGCAAATCGTTCAGGCGCAAGCTGGTCAAGATCGCCGGCCCGACGTGGCGCGAAAAGCGGCGCACGGTGCGTGTGCTCGACACGATCACCGACCAAATCAAGCTTTACCTGCGTGTCCAGGTGGCGACCAGCATCTTCTGCGGCGTCACGGTTGGCACGGCGTTTGCCGTTCTGGGTGTGGAGCATGCCGCCGTGTGGGCGATGGCGGCACTGGCCTTGAATTTCATCCCGTATATCGGTGCCCTGGTTTTCACGGGCGCGATCGTGCTGGTCAGCATGGGGCAGTTCGGCACGATCAGCATGGCCTTGACGATCGGGACCTTGTCCATGGTCATTTTCACGATCGAGGGCTCCCTGCTGACGCCGCTGCTGAGCAGCCGCGCTTCGCGCATGAGCCCTGTCGTGATCTTCATGGGGCTATTGGCGGGTGGATGGATGTGGGGCGTGTGGGGATTGTTCCTGGCCGTTCCGATGTTGATGATCATCAAGGCCGTGTGCGACCACGTGGAGAACCTCAATGCCATAAGCGAGTTGATGTCGGTCGAGGATGGAAGCCGACGCTGAGGTCGGCCTGAACAAGGGGAACTTCATGATGAAGCACTGGTACGAGGCATTGTTCGCAGAGCGCTCGCGCACGAAAGTGGCGGGCTTGTTCGTCAGTGCCTTCGAAGCGCAGGACGCTGCCATCCACTTGCTGCAGCAATCGGGCATGCGCCAGTCACAGGTTCGGGTGCTGAGCCCTCATGAAGGCGACCTCGCCCACAACGACCTGCTGGCGCGCCACATGGAGCCCGAGCAGGATGGCATCTGGCGCACGATCATCCGCGCCCACGTGACCATGGGCCTGGTTGGCGCGGCCGCAGGCACCCTGCTCTACCTGATCATGCTGACCCATGGCTCGGCCCTGGTCCACAGCACGATGCTGATGGCCTGGGTGGCGATGGCCGGGTTCGGCGGCACGTTCGGCCTGCTGGTCGGCGGGCTGCTGTCGATCCGGCCCGATCACGGCGTGCTGATCACCTTGGTCCGCAGAGGGCTCGAGCGGGGGCAGTGGGCGGTCATCGCTCATCCCTTCAATGCCGAGCAGACTCACCGGGCCGTTGACCTGCTGCAGTTGGACCACGCGCACATCGTGCGCAGCTTCTGACGCCTAGAACTGGAACAGCGACAGGCCCAGGCCAAAGCTGTTCTGATGGAAGTTGTAGTCGATCAAGGTTTCGCCATAGCCCGTGAACAGCTGCGCATACCAGCGCAGGCCTTCGGGCTTGTCGCGGTTGACCGGGTAGGTCCAGTCCAGCTGCAGGGCGCGTGTGCGCAGCGAGTGCAGGTTCGTGCGCCACGTCAGGCTCGCGGTCGACAGGCCGGGCAACCAGGACAGGCGCGCTTCGCCATCGCCCATGTAGTGGGCCATGTCGGGGTTGTCGTCTTCCAGGGAGCTTTCCTTGAACAGGCGCTTGTTCACGCGCACTTGCACGGCGAAGTCCTCGTGCTCGAAGGCCGCTTCGGCGTAGAGGCGGTTCCAACTGCGCGACAAGGGGTCCGCCTGGCCGTTGGACTGATGCACCGCGCCGAGCTTCACGAGCCGCCAATGCCAGTCACTCGGCAGTTGGTCGAGCGCCTTCGGCACAGGCACGACGTAAATGGCCTCGGGCTGGTAGTCGGTGCTGCGGAAGGGCGCGGAGTCGCGGTGGTTCCAGACTTGCCACATCGATTGCTGCGTGTAGGCCAGCCACAGGTTGGCGTCGGGCAGGAGCAGGTCTTGCGCCACCTTGGCCCTCAGCGATATCTGGTATTTGGCTTCGAGCTCGCGGTAGTTGGGTGTGAGCGGCGAGGCGCCGCGCGTCGGGCTGGATGGCTGCCGATTGAGGTTGGATGTGTAGTGCAGCGGCAGCACGTAGTTGGGCAGGTAGGTGCGCACCACGAAGGTGTCGCGCCGATTGACCGGGCCGATCTCCCAGATGCGGGACAAGGTCGAGTGGGTGGACGGGTCTTCAGCCTCGGCGAGGGCCTGGCCCAGTTGGGCTGGCGGCACCGTGTCCTGCGAGGGTGCCGAAGGCTGTGGCGACTGCACGGGGAAGCGGGCGTCGTAGCAGGCCAGCCGCTCCACAGGGTTGGTCTTGGTCTGGCAGTCCAGCGCGACCGTGTCCGCCGCGAAGGCTGGTACACACGCACAGGTAAGAAGGAGGGATGACAGGCAGGTGGTCTTGACGCGCATGTGTTCGAGCATAGCGTGAGAGGCAACACGCGGTCCATGGGCTTTTGGCGCGACGCGTGGTAGGCGTCGTCCTACAAACTTGGGCGGGCGCTGCACTTTTTTCCGCGAGATTGGCAGTTCTTGCCGACCTTGGTAGGTCATGGCATGTGGCTCAGGCTCATGCCGAGTGGCCGGCCAGTTGACGCGCCATGTGGCTGGATCAGGCAGGCACGCTGTTTGCTGATCCGGCATACGAACAACAAGAGTGCCTCATCCACATGCTGCGCGACCTCGATCTTCACCTGCTGCGCGAAGGCACCCATGCGCGTCTCTACGACTTCCTCGGTGCGCACCCAGCCCGTGGCGCGGAAGGCGGTACGAGGTTCGCGGTCTGGGCGCCCAATGCCGAGGCGGTCAGCGTTATCGGCGACTGGAACGGCTGGGATCCACATGCGCACCCGCTGCAGGCCAGCGCGGACAGCAGCGGCATCTGGCATGGCGTGGTCCCTCAGGCACAGACGGGGCAACTCTACAAGTACCACATCAACAGCCGGCATCATCACCAGGAGCTGGTCAAGGCCGACCCCTTCGCTTTCCATGGCGAGATACCGCCCGCGACCGGTTCGCGCATCGCCAATCTGGACTACGACTGGCACGACCAGGAGTGGATGCACGGCCGCGCGGCTTGCAACAGCCTGGACGCCCCCATGTCCATCTACGAGGTGCATGCGGGCTCATGGCGGCGGCGTGATGGGCAATGGCTGAACTACCGTGAGCTGGCGCACGAGTTGGCGAACTATGTGCGCGAGATGGGTTTCACGCACGTCGAGCTGATGCCGATCACGGAGCACCCTTTCTATGGTTCTTGGGGCTACCAGACCACGGGCTACTTCGCACCCTCGGCCCGCTATGGTTCGCCGCAGGACTTCATGTACTTCGTGGACCACATGCACAACGAAGGCATCGGCGTCATCCTCGATTGGGTGCCGTCGCACTTCCCGACCGATGCGCACGGCCTGCACTATTTCGATGGCACGCATCTGTACGAGCATGCCGACCCTCGGCAGGGCTTTCATCCGGAGTGGCATTCGAGCATCTTCAACTACGGTCGCGCCGAGGTCAGCAGTTTCCTGATTTCGTCAGCGCTGTTCTGGCTCGACAAGTACCACCTGGACGGCATCCGCGTCGATGCCGTGGCCTCGATGCTGTACCTCGATTACGCGCGCAAGAACGGCGAGTGGGTGCCCAACCAGCATGGCGGCAAGGAGAACCTCGAAGCCATCGCCTTTCTCCGGCGGCTCAACGAAACGATCTACCGCGAGCATCCGGACACCGTGCCCATCGCCGAAGAATCAACAGCCTGGCCGATGGTGTCGCGCCCGACGAGCATGGGCGGCCTGGGCTTCGGCATGAAGTGGAACATGGGCTGGATGCACGACACGCTGCACTTCCTGCACGAAGACCCCGTGTACCGCCGCTACCACCTGGACAAGCTGACCTTCTCGCTGGTCTATGCCTTCAACGAGAACTTCGTGCTGCCGCTCTCTCACGACGAGGTCGTGTACGGCAAGGGCTCCCTGCTGGCCAAGATGCCGGGCGATGCCTGGCAGCGTTTCGCCAACCTCAGGCTGCTGTTGGGGTGGATGTGGACACACCCGGGCAAGAAGCTCTTGTTCATGGGCGGCGAGTTCGGCCAGCAACGCGAGTGGACACACGAAGGCCAGCTCGACTGGCAACTGTGGGACCACCCCGCGCACCATGGCATCGCCCGCATGGTCAAGCAGCTCAATGCGCTGTACCGGGCCGAGCCCGCGCTGCACCAGATCGATTTTTCGCAGGATGGCTTCGAGTGGATCGAGGCCAACGACACGAACGCCAGCGTGATCGCGTACCTGCGCAAGGCCCACGATGGCGGCACCCTGCTCGTGGCCTGCAATTTCACGCCGGTGCCGCGCGAGCACTACCAAGTGGGCGTGCCGCATGCGGGCCATTGGCAAGAGGTGTTCAACAGCGATGCCACGGACTATGGCGGCTCCGGCTGGGGCAATTTCGGCGGGGTTCATTCGCAGCCCAAATCCAGCCACGGCCGGCCGCATGCCTTGTCCCTGACCCTTCCGCCTTTGTCGACGGTTGTCCTGAAATGGAGCAGCCATGTCAACCACCCATCCTGAACACACCTCCCAAGCCCAGTTGCACATGCCGCCGGACGGCCGCGTGCGCGCCGTCATCGATGCGGTGCTGCCATCGGTCGATGGCGGGCGCTTCGCCGCCAAGTGCATCGCGGGCGAGCCCTTCAGGGTCGAGGCACATTGCTTCGCCGACGGCCACGATGCCTTGCGCGTGATGCTGCGCTGGCATGCGCGGGGCAGCAAGACAGGCCATGAGGTGGAGATGCGCGCGCAGGGCAACGATGTGTGGCTGGCGTCTTTCACGCCGCCGGAGCCGGGCGCTTATGCCTACACCGTGCAGGCCTGGGTCGACGGGTTCCTGTCGTGGCGAAACGATTTCAGGCGGCGCCAGGACGATGCCGACATCCGGCTGGCCTTGCGCATCGGCGCGGACATGCTCGAAGAAGCGGCCGAACGCGCCCAGGGCATGGACCGCAGCTACCTGCAGGACAAGGCGCGCACATGGCGCTCCCAGGCCGTCGATACCGGCGTCGATGCCACGGCCCTGCTGCGCATGGGCCTGGACGAAGCCGTTGGTGTGATGGCCAGCCGCTACCCGGATCGGCAGTTCGCCAGCCTGTGGCCCACGGCGCTGCCTTTGGTGGCGGACCGCCCCAAGGCCCGCTTCAGCACCTGGTACGAGATGTTCCCGCGCTCGGCCTCGGCGCAGCCGGGCGTGCACGGTCGCCTGTCCGACGTGGTGCAGCGCCTGCCTTATGTCGCGGCCATGGGCTTCGACGTGCTGTACCTGCCGCCGATCCACCCGATCGGCCGCGACAAGCGCAAGGGCTGCAACAACACGCCGTTGGCGTTGCCGGGCGATGTCGGCAGCCCCTGGGCGATCGGCGCGGCGGAAGGCGGACACAAGGCCATTCATCCTGAACTGGGCACGCTCGGTGACTTCCGCACGCTCGTGGCGCGCGCCGCCGAGGCCCGCATCGAGATCGCGCTGGACGTGGCCTTTCAGTGCGCGCCCGATCACCCTTACGTCGAGGCTCACAAGGCGTGGTTCCGCTGGCGCCCCGACGGCACCGTGCAGTATGCCGAGAACCCGCCCAAGAAGTACCAGGACATCTACCCCTTCAACTTCGAGACCAAGGACTGGCCGGCCCTGTGGCAAGAGTTGAAGAGCGTGTTCGACTTCTGGATCGGCGAAGGCGTGCACATCTTCCGTGTCGACAACCCGCACACCAAGTCGTTCGCGTTCTGGGAATGGGCCATCGCGCAGATCAAGGCCGAGCACCCTGGGGTGCTGTTCCTGTCGGAGGCGTTCACGCGGCCCAAGGTCATGCACAGGCTGGCCAAGCTAGGGTTCACGCAGTCGTACACCTACTTCACGTGGCGCCAGACCGCGCAAGAGCTGACGGCTTATTTCGATGAGTTGGGCAACGGCCCGGGCAAGGACTACTTCCGCCCCAACGCCTGGCCCAACACGCCCGACATCTTCCACGAGCAACTGCATCACGGCGGCCCGGCCATCTTCGGCATCAGGCTGATCCTCGCGGCGACCTTGTCGTCCAGCTACGGCATCTATGGCCCGGCCTACGAGCTGATGGACAAGTTGCCGCTCAAATCCGGCAGCGAAGAGTACTTGGACTCCGAGAAATACCAGTTGCGGCAATGGGGCGAACTCAGCCTGGCCCGCCCGGACAGCCTGGCCGGCCTCATCGCCCGCATCAACCACATCCGCCACGACAATCCTGCCCTGCAGGCCATGGCCGGCCTGCACTTCCACGCGACCGACAACGAACAGTTGCTGGCCTACTCGAAGCAGGCCGTCGATCCGCGCAGCGACAACGTGATCCTGTGCATCGTGAACCTGGATGCCGTCAACACGCAATCGGGTTGGGTTTCGCTGGACCTGGCGCAACTGGGCTTGCCACAGGATGCCACTTACGAGGTCTACGACCTGCTCAATGACCAGCGCTTCGTCTGGCATGGCAGCCGCAACTTCGTGATGCTCGACCCGGGCAGATCGCCGGCGCACGTGATGCGCCTGAGGCGCCCCCTGCCCAGCAGCAAGGAGACAACATGAACAGCCCTCGCACGCCGCCCATGCTGGAAGAGGCCGAACAAGGCGCCACGGTACCGCGCAACGACGCGGCGCTCTGGTACAAGGACGCCGTCATCTACCAACTCAACATCAAGGCCTTCTTCGATGCGAACGACGACGGCGTAGGCGATTTCAACGGCCTCACATCCAAGCTCGATTATGTGAAGGACCTGGGCGTCAACGCCATCTGGCTGATGCCCTTCTACCCTTCCCCGCTGCGTGACGATGGCTACGACATCGCCTGCTACGACGACATCCATCCACAGTACGGCTCGCTCGACGACTTCAAGCGCATGCTCGACGAGGTGCACAAGCGCGATCTCAAGCTCATCACCGAGCTCGTCATCAACCACACGTCCGACATGCACCCGTGGTTCCAGGCCGCCCGCGCGGCGCCGGCCGGTTCGCCCGAGCGCGACTTCTATGTCTGGAGCGACACCAACCAGCGCTACGCCGGCACCCGCATCATCTTCACGGACACGGAAGTGTCGAACTGGACCTGGGACGACAAGGCCAAGGCCTACTACTGGCACCGCTTCTTCAGCCACCAGCCCGATCTCAACTTCGACAACCCGCAGGTGCTCGAGGCCGTGTTCAAGATCATGCGCTTCTGGCTCGACCTGGGTGTGGACGGCTTCCGGCTCGATGCCGTGCCCTACCTGGTGGAGCGCGAAGGCACGAACAACGAGAACCTGCCCGAGACACACGCCATCATCAAGCAGCTGCGTGCCGCCATCGACGCCAATTACACGAACCGCTTCCTGCTGGCCGAGGCCAACCAATGGCCGGAAGATGTGCGGGATTATTTCGGCGAAGGCGACGAATGCCACGCGGCCTACCACTTCCCGCTGATGCCGCGCATGTACATGGCCATCGCGCAGGAGGACCGCTTCCCTGTCGTCGAGATCATGCAGCAGACGCCATCGATACCAGAGAGCTGCCAGTGGGCCATCTTTTTGCGCAACCACGATGAGCTGACGCTGGAGATGGTGACCAGCAAAGAGCGCGACTACATGTACAGCACGTACGCCATCGACCCGCATGCGCGCATCAACCTGGGCATCCGTCGCCGCCTGGCGCCGCTGATGGAAAACAACATGGACACGGTCAAGCTGATGAACAGCCTGCTGCTGTCGATGCCCGGCTCGCCCATCATCTACTACGGCGACGAGCTGGGCATGGGTGACAACGTCTACATCGGCGACCGCAACGGCGTGCGCACGCCCATGCAGTGGAGCCCCGACCGCAACGCCGGCTTCTCGCGCGCCGACCCGCAAAAGCTCTACCTACCGCCCATCATGGACGCGGTTTATGGCTACATGTCTGTGAACGTGGAGTCGCAACTGCGCGAGCCTTCGTCGCTGCTCAACTGGATGCGCCGCATGCTGAACGTGCGCAAGAGCAGCCATGCCTTCGGCCGCGGCGCGCTGAACTTCCTCAGGCCGGGCAACCGCAAGGTACTGGCCTACTTGCGCGAGCATGAAGACGACGTGATCTTGTGCGTGGCCAACCTGGGCCGCTCGGCGCAACCCGTGGAGCTGGACCTGTCGCGCTTCAAGGGCTACACGCCCATCGAGCTGCTGGGCCGCACGGTCTTCCCGCCCATCGGCGACCTGCCCTACCTGCTGACGCTGTCGGCACATGGCTTCTACTGGTTCAAGCTCGACAAGAACGCGCAGGCGCCGATCTGGCACTCGGACGCCAGCACCATCGAGGATGCGCCCGTGCTCGTGCTGTTCGATGGCTGGCACAGCTTCTTCGCCGACCTCGTCGTGCCGTGGCGGGCCCAGCAGGCGCTCAAGACACGCTCTCAGCTCGAAGAGAACATCCTGCCGCGCCACATCGAGAACCAACGCTGGTATGCCTCCAAAGGCCAGACGATCAACCGCGCGATCTTGACCGGCCAGATGATCTGGACCGTGGGCAAGCACAGTTGGATGCTCGTGCTGATCGACGTCGGGCACGGGCCGCAAGGTTGCGGCTACTTCATGCCACTGGCCCTGGCCTGGGAAGAGAGCGAAGAAGAACGCACGCGCAACATGGTCGCGACCGCGCTGGCCCGCACGCGCCAGCAGGCGCAGGTCGGCGTGATGTCGGATGCGTTCTCGGACGAGGTCTTCTGCCGTGCGGTGATCCGGGCCATGGGCGACAACATGGACGTCATCGCCGCGCAAGGCACGCTGCGTTTCCGGTCGACCTCGGCGTATGCGGACGTGGTCGGCGACAAGCTCGACAGCCTGCCCGTCAGCAAACCGCTGGGCCAGAGCAGCAACACGGTCGTCACGCTCGACGAGACCTTGTTCCTCAAGGGCTACCGCGCGGTCAGATCGGGTGTCAACCTCGAGTACGAAATTGGCAGGCACCTGACCGAAGTGCTGCACTTTCCGTATTGCGTGCCCGTGCTGGGCGTGCTCGAGCACGTCGATGCGCTCGGCGACACACGCACGCTGGCCATCGCGCAAAGCTACATCAGCAATCAGGGCGATGGCTGGACCTACGCGACCAGCTACCTCGAGCGCCACCTGGAGCGCAACAGCGCGCCCATCGAGCCCGCCATGCCCGATGCGCACAGCGCCTTCCTGGAGCTGATCACGACCCTGGGCAAGCGCACCGCCGAGTTGCACCAGGCCCTGGCCACCCGCACGGGCGATGCCATGTTCGACCCCGAGCCCTTGACGCAGAACGATGTCGAGGTCTTCAGACAGCGCATGCGCACCGACGCCCAGGCCAGCCTGGCGCTGCTGCAGGCCAAGATCGCGCAGTTGCCCGAAGAAACGCGCGCCGATGCGCAAGCCGTGCTCGATGCGCAAGACCTCGTTCTGAAGCGGATCATGGGCAGCGTGGCCTTGTCGCCGGACGCCATCAAGATCCGCTGCCATGGCGACTATCACCTGGGCCAGGTCCTGGTCACGAAGAACGATTTCGTCATCATCGACTTCGAAGGCGAACCGGGCCGCTCGCTGGCGGAGCGCCGGGCCAAGCAGGCGCCCTGGCTCGATGTGGCAGGCATGTTGCGCTCGTTCAGCTACGCCAACCTGAGCGCCTTGCGTGCCAGCGTGCACCATGCCGACGAGATCGCCGCGCTGCAGCCCATGGCCGATCAATGGGAGGCCCAGACGCGGGCCGCCTTCCTGGATGGCTATGGCATGGCCTCGCCCGTCGCCTTGAACGAAGCGCTGCTGAGCCTGTGCGAGCTGGACAAGGCCTTCTACGAGTTGCGCTATGAGCTGAACAACCGCCCGGACTGGGTCCGCATCCCGATACAGGGCATCTTGAAACTGGTGGTCGAAGAGGGTCGGCCGCAGCGAGGTGTGTGATGAGGTCGCCGCACACCGTCGCCGCGCCCATCGACACAGCGCTGGATGCGCAGGCGCAATCGGCCTTGCTGCAGCAATGCAAGGACGCTTCATTGGCGCTGTTGCGCGCCAACCTGACCTCGGGCGGCATCCTCGCGGCCAGCCCGACCAAGGCCGCCGAGGCCCGCAGCTACACGCGCATCTTCGGGCGTGACGCGGCCATCTGCGTGCTGGCCATGGCGGGCAGCGGCATACCGGCGTTGGAGGAAGGCGCCGTGGCCAGCCTCGATTCGCTGGCCCGCTCGCAGGCACCCAATGGCCAGATCCCCAAGTATGTGGACCCGGAAGGCCATGATGTCGACTTCTGGTACCTGGGCTGCGTCGATGCCACCCTGTGGTGGCTGATCGCGGTCGCGCACACGCAGCGGCACTCGAGCCTGCCGGGCGTGCACGAGAAGTGGCAGCCTCAGATCGCCAAGGCATTGGCCTGGCTGCAGGCGCAGGAGCACCAGCGCTTCTTCCTGCTGCAGCAAAACGAGGCCAGCGACTGGGCCGACATCATGCCGCGCTCGGGCTTCGTCCTCTACACGAATGCCTTGTGGCACCGCGTCAAGGGCCTGTACGGCTTGCCCGTGCTGGACCAGACGCACTACCACTTCAATCACCTGTTCCATCCCTTCCAGAACGACCTGCCCGAGTACCGGCGCGGTCGTCTGCTGCGGCACTATGCACGCCGGAGCCAGGCCAACAAGGATCTGTATCTGAGCTTCGTGAACCTGTCCTTCGTGGGCGACGAAGGCGATGTGTTCGGCAACCTGCTGGCCATCCTGTATGCGCTCGAAGTGACGGCACGTTCCCGCGAAGTGATGAAGGCACTGCAGGCCGCTGGCGTGCACGAGCCCTACCTCATCCGCTCCGTGACCACACCCATCACGCGCGACCATGAGCTGTGGCGCGCCTACATGGGCCGCCACCAGCAGAACCACCCGCATCAGTACCACAACGGTGGCATCTGGCCTTTCATCGGCGGCTTCTGGGTACTGGCGCTGGCCATGCTCGGTAAGAAGGACCTCGCCCGGCAAGAGTTGGTAAAACTTGCATACGTCAACAGCCTGGATGAGTGGCGATTTACCGAGTGGTTTCACGGCCAGACGCTCGTGCCGATGGGCATGGCGGGACAAAGTTGGAACGCCGCCACTTTTCTCATGGCGCACCGGGCGCTGGAGACGGGCGAGTTCTTCATTTGAGCCGTTTTTGGATCGATCGCGCCAATGGGCACGCCGCTTGCCCAAAGAGGTTCATGGCACCGATCCACCCAACCCGTTCACACTACATCACGCCCGTCCCAGGTGCCGCAGACGGCGCGTGTACGGAGAGACGACCATGATTCGTCACGACCGACACAAAGTGCTTGCCTTCGTGATGGCAGGCGGCGAAGGCACCCGGTTATACGACCTGACGGCGCAGCGTTGCAAGCCATCCGTGCCTTTCAACGGCAAGCACCGAATCGTTGATTTCGTGCTGAGCAACCTCATCAACTCGGAGATCTATTCGGTCTATCTGCTTGTTCAATACAAGTCGCAGGCGCTGATCGAACACGTTCGCCAGTCCTGGACGCTGGCGCGCTTCATACCGGACCACTTCGTCACCATCGTGCCGCCGCAAATGCACAACGGACAGGAGTGGTTCCAGGGCACCGCCGACGCGGTTGCCCAGAACCTGCACCTGATCGAGACCTACAAGCCCGACTTCGTGGCCGTCTTCGGTGCCGATCATGTCTACCGCATGGACGTGCGGCAGATGCTGAACGCGCACATCGATCAGAACGCCGACGTCAGCATTGCCACCCTGCCCGTGCCCATCGCGCAATGCCCGTCGTTCGGCATCGTCGAGACGGACGAGAACCTGCGCGTCACCGACTTCAAGGAAAAACCGCAGACCACGCGCGGCATGCCCGGCCGATCGACCCATGCGCTGGCCTCGATGGGCAACTACATCTTCTCGGCCGATGTGCTCAAGGCCGAGTTGCTCAAGGCGCGCGAACGCGGCGAGAGCGACTTCGGCAAGCACATCCTGCCGCGCATGGTCAAGAGCCACAAGCTGCTGGCCTATGACTTCACGACCAACGAGATCCCCGGCGTGGCCCCGTTCGAGGAGCAGGCCTACTGGCGCGATGTCGGCACCATCGATGCCTACTTCGAAGCCCATCTCGACACGCTCGGCGCGCAGCCCAAGTTCAAGATGACCAATGCCGAATGGCCCATCTACGCCAGTGCGGACCAGTACGAATCGGCCCAGATCGAGAACGGCGCCCTGCACCGCTCGGTGGTCGGCTCCGGCTGCATCGTCAATGGCGCGCAACTGGACCACGCCATGCTGCGGCGCGCCGTGCAGGTCGAGCAGGACGCCGACCTGAAACATTGCATCGTGATGGACCATACGAGCATCGGGCGCGGCGTCAAGATCCGCAAGGCCATCATCGACCAGAACAACCACATCCCACATGGCGAGACCATCGGCTACGACCTGGCCAAGGACCGCCAGCGCTTCCACGTCAGCGAAGGCGGCGTCGTGGTGGTGCCCCGTGGTTACTTCCCTGGCCCGCAGTCATGACAGAAGCCAAGCTGGAGCCTGGTCGTCCCTTTCCGCTAGGCGCCACTTGGGATGGCGAGGGCACGAACTTCGCCGTATACAGCAGCAACGCCGAGCACGTCGACCTGTGCCTGTTCGGCAAGGCCGGTGATGCCATGGCCCAGTCCACCTGGCGCCTGCCCAAGCGCAGCGGGTACATCTGGCACGGCTACCTGCGAGGCTGCCAGCCGGGCGCCCTGTATGGCTTGCGCGTCGATGGGCCTTATACGCCCGAGCAAGGCTTGAAGTTCAACGCCAACAAGCTCTTGCTGGATCCTTATGCCAAGGCCATCGTGGGCGAGGTGAACTGGTCCAGCGCGCACTACGCCTACGATCAGCAGGACAGCGACAGCGACCTGTCCTTCAACAGCGAGGACAGCGCCGGCGCCAGCCCCAAGGGCATGGTCGTCGACGGCCGCTTCGACTGGGGCGACGACAAGCCGCCACGCGTGCCCTGGCGCGACATGGTCATCTACGAGCTGCACGTCAAAGGCTTCACGCAGACGCACCCCGATGTGCCTGACGAGGTGCGCGGCACCTACGCCGGCCTGGCCTCGCCCGCCGCCATCGCGCACTACAAGAAGCTGGGCGTGACCTCGCTGGAGCTGCTGCCCATCCATGCCTTCGTCGATGACCATCGACTGGTCGAACTGGGCATGCGCAACTACTGGGGCTACAACACGATCGGCTTCTTCGCGCCGGAGATGCGCTACAGCGCCAGCGGCGACATCGACGAGTTCAAGCGCATGGTCAAGACCCTGCACGAGGCTGGTCTCGAAGTGATCCTCGACGTGGTCTACAACCACACGGCCGAGGGCAACCAAATGGGGCCGACGCTGAGCTTCAAGGGCATCGACAACCCCAGCTACTACCGTCTCGCCGCAGACCCGCGCTACTACAGCGATGTGACGGGCACGGGCAACACGGTCAACACGCACCACCCGATGGCGCTCAAGCTGATCATGGACAGCCTGCGCTACTGGGTGCAAGAGATGCACGTGGACGGCTTTCGTTTCGACCTGGCATCGGCGCTGGGACGCGGCAAGGCCGAGTTCGACATCCGCAGCAACTTCTTCGCGGCCATCATCCAGGACCCGGTCCTCTCACGCGTCAAGATGATCGCCGAGCCCTGGGACACGGGCGAAGGCGGCTACCGGGTCGGCGGCTACCCGACCGGCTGGGCCGAGTGGAACGGCCAGTATCGCGATGACGTGCGCTCCTTCTGGCGCGGCGACGAAGGCGCCCTGCCCGCCTTCGCCAAGCGCCTGTGCGGCTCGGCCGACCTCTACCAGCACAGCGGCCGGCGACCCGTGGACAGCATCAACATCGTGACCGTGCACGACGGTTTCACCTTGCGCGACCTCGTCAGCTACAACGACAAGCACAACGAGGCGAACGGCGAATCGAACCGCGATGGCGAGTCGCACAACCGCAGCTGGAATTGCGGCGCCGAAGGCGATACGGACGACGAAGCCATCAACACCCTGCGCGCCAGGCAGCAACGCAACTTCCTGGCGACCCTGTTCCTGTCGCAAGGCACGCCTTTGCTGCTCGCCGGTGATGAACTGGGCCGCACGCAACAGGGCAACAACAACGCCTATTGCCAGGACAGCGCCTTGAGCTGGCTGGATTGGGGCATTCCTACGGCCGAGCAACTGCAGGCCTTCGTGCAGAAGGTCATCGGCTTGCGCAAGTCGCTGCCCGCGCTCAGGCGCACGCGCTTCCTGACGGGCATCCCGGGTGCCGATGGCAAGAAGGACCTGACCTGGTTCAACGCCGCGGGCCTGGAGATGAAGCAGGAAGAGTGGCTCAACCCGGCCGCGCGCAGCGCCTGCGCCGTGTGGTGCGGCCGTCAGACGGGCGAGCTCGATGACGAAGGCAAGCCCTTGCACAGCGACACCGTGCTGATCATGTTCAACGCCTACCACGACAAGCTCAAGTTCGTCCTGCCGCCTTACCACGGCAAGCAGTGGGTGGCGCAACTGGACACCGCGCAGGCCGACGGCCGGCCCGCCAAGGATCAATGGCATGCCGGCGAGCGCTACCCGGTGGCAGGCCGCTCGCTCGTTCTCATGACCCAGTCACCCACCTGAAGGCATGACCATGCGCGCCGTCCACTCTATGCCTTTCGGTGCTTCGCTGCAAGCGCGCGGCGGTGCCTTGTTCCGGTTGTGGGCGCCCGTGGACGAGCGGGTCGAGCTGGCCTTGCTGCGCGAACACGGCGATGTGCTGATCGCCACGACACCCGACGCACAAGGCTGGCGCGAGGCCCTCGTGCCCGACGCCCAGACCAGCGAGCGTTACCAGTGGCGCGTGCACGGCCCCAATGGGCCGGTGTCCGTGCCCGACCCCGCTTCGCGCAGCAACCCGCAGGGCGTGGACCAGCCCAGCGAACTCATCGACCCCTGTACCTTCGAATGGGACGAAGGCTGGCGCGGCCGCCCCTGGCACGAGGCCGTGTCGTATGAGTTGCATGTCGGCACCTTCACGAAAGAAGGGACCTTCGAGGCCGCGCAGGCTCGCCTGCCCGCCCTGGCCGACTTGGGCATTACTTGCATCCAGCTGATGCCGCTGTCCAGCTTTCCCGGCAAATTCGGCTGGGGCTACGATGGCGTGCTGCACTTCGCGCCGCACGCGGCCTATGGTTCGCCCGAGGCGCTCAAGTCCTTTATCCAGGCGGCCCACAGGCTGGGCATCATGGTCATGCTGGACGTGGTCTACAACCACTTCGGCCCCGAAGGCAACTACCTGCCCTTGTACGCGCCGCGCTTCTTCACGCAGCGCCATCACACGCCATGGGGCGCGGCCATCAACTTCGATGGCCCCGATGCGAGGGCCGTGCGCGACTTCTTCGTCCACAACGCCTTGTACTGGCTGCACGAATACCAGTTCGATGGGCTGCGCCTGGACGCCGTGCACGCCATGCTGGACGACAGCAAGCCCGATATCCTCGAAGAGCTGTCGCACCGGGTGCATGCGGCCTTCCCAGATCGGCACGTGCACCTCGTGCTGGAGAACGACTACAACGATGGCAACCGACTGTCGCCCGACGCGGCGCCCGGCCGCTATCGGGCGCAATGGAGCGGCGATTTCCATCACACCCTGCACGTGCTGCTGACGGGCGAGCGTGAAGGCTACTATGCCGAATACGCTCACAGCCCGCTGCCCATGCTGGCCCGCGCCCTGACGAACGGCTTCACGGTCGAAGGCGCGCCGCACCTGTGCGCGGAAGGCACCCGCCGCAGCCACCCGCGGCGCGCCGCCACACGCCCCGTGCCCTTGGGCTGTACGCTGAACTTCCTGCAAAACCACGATCAAATCGGCAACCGCGCGCACGGCGAACGCCTGGCGCAGTTGCTGCCCGAAGAGCCGCTGCGGCTGGCCGTGGCCATCATGCTGCTGTGCCCGGCGCCGCCGATGCTGTTCATGGGCGAAGAGTACGGCGCGACCACGCCTTTCCTCTACTTCGCGAACTGGACGGGCGATCTGCGCGAGGCCGTGTCGACGGGGCGCCGCAAGGAGTTCGCGCGCTTCCCCTCCTTCAGCGACGAAGCCACGCGCAGCCGCATCCCCGACCCCTGCGATGAGCAGACCATGACGCGCAGCCAGCTCGATTGGGACGCCTTCGAGCAGCCCACCGCGCTCAAGTGGCACCTGTTCTACCAAGTCCTGATCGCGCTGCGCCGCAAGGACATCCAGCCCATGCTGCCCGCCCTGGCCAGCACGGGCCACGCGTGCAGTCTGAGCGGCAGCCGCGTGTTGACCGTGCACTGGCTGTTCAATGCCCAGGGCGCCCAGCCCGCCCGCCATCTGGAGATGATGGTGAACCTGGGCACGATGCCCGAGACCCTGCCCGAGCACGAGGTGGGCACGCCCCTGTTCGACATCGGCATCTGCCGCCCCGGGCACCTGGGCCCCTGGTCTGGCCGCTGGCGCTGGATCGATCTGCCTTGAATGACGAAAGAACGCACCGTGCACAACATGCCTTCCACGCTGCAAGAACTGGGCGCCGAAGTGGGCCTGGTCCCGAGTTATGTCGATTTCTGGGGCCAACACCAGACCCTGAGCGATGAGACCTTGCGCGAGCTGCTCAAGGGCATGGGCTTCGATGCCGGCAACGACGAGGCCATGGCCCGCGCGTTGGCACAGGCCCGCTCCGACAAGGCGCGCGGCGAATGGCCGCCTGCGCTGGTCGTGCGGCAGGACACGGCCCAGACACTGCCCCTGAGCCCTGCCGAGGCGGACCGCGCCCGACACTGGCGGCTCCAACTCGAAGATGGCCAAAGCTGGCAAGGCGATGTCGGCCCGACCAGCATCAGTTGGCCGCAGGCATTGCCCTTGGGCTATCACCAGTTCAGCCTGACCGATGCGCAAGGCCGGCTCGTGGCGAGCAGCGCCCTCATCGTCTGCCCTGCGCGTTGCTTCCAGCCTGACGGGCTGCGAGACGGCGAGCGCTGGTGGGGCCCCACGGTGCAGCTCTACGCGCTGCGCTCCGAGCGCAACTGGGGCATGGGCGATTTCACCGATCTGGGCCAGGTCGTTCACATGGCGGTCAGGCAAGGTGCCGCGTTCGTGGGCCTCAACCCCGTTCACGCGCTCTTTCCGCACGAGCCCGAGCGCGCCAGCCCTTACAGCCCATCGAGCCGGCAGGCGCTCAACACGATGTACATCGACGTCGAGGCCATCGCCGATTTCGACGAATGCGAGACCGCGCAAGAGTGCGTGCGCAGCGCGGCCTTCCAGCAGCGCCTGCACATGCTGCGCGAGGCGCATCACATCGATTACACAGGCGTGGCCGCCGCCAAGCAAGAGGTGCTGAACATCCTCTATGCCCACTTCAGGCGCCATCACCTGACAGAGAAGAGCAGCCGCGGCATGCAGTTCAGGGCCTTTCAGCAGCGCCACGCGCCGCACTTGCGCCAGCACGCCCTCTTCGATGCCTTGCAAGCCCACTGCCACGAAGAAGACCCGTCCATCTGGGGCTGGACGCGCTGGCCGCTGGCCTATCAGGCTGCCAACAGCCAGGCTGTGCAGGAATTCGAAGCCGCGCATCGCGTCAAGATCGAATACAACGAGTACCTGCAATGGCAGGCCCATCTGCAATTGCATGCCGCCGCGCACTCGGCAAGATCGAAAGGCATGCCGCTCGGCCTCTACATGGACGTGGCCGTGGGCGTCAACGAAGGCGGCGCGGAGACCTGGTCCGACCCGGGCCTGTATGCGCTGGGCCTGCATGTGGGTGCGCCGCGCGAGGAGTTCAACCCCGCAGGGCAGGATTGGGGCCTGCCGCCCTGGATCCCGTCGAAGCTGCAGGCCGGCCATTACCAGCCTTTCATCGACACGCTGCGCGCCAACATGCGCCACGCCGGGGCCTTGCGGCTCGATCATGCGATGTCGCTGGCGCGCCTGTTCTGGGTGCCGCCCGGTGCAGGCCCGGCGGCCGGTACCTACATGCGCTACCCGCTCGAAGACTTGATCGCCATCCTCGCGCTGGAAAGCCATCGCCAGCGCTGCATCGTGATCGGCGAAGACCTCGGCACCGTGCCCGAAGGCTTCCGCGAGTGCATGGCCGCCAACAACGTGCTCTCTTACCGGCCGCTTTACTTCGAGCGCCAACACGATGGCGGCTTCAGGCCGCCGGCGCAATGGCCCGTCCAGGCGCTGGCCGTGGTCGGCACGCACGACTTGCCCACCTTGCGGGCCTGGTGGCGAGGCGAAGACATCGATGTGCGCGCGCGCCTGGGCTTGTTCGTGTCCGATGAGCAGCGCCGTCAGCAGGTGGTGAACCGTGCCAACGAACGCGTGCAACTGCTGTGGCTGCTCGAATCCGAAGGGCTGTGGCCTCAAGGCAGCAGCAGCCACCCCGATGCCGTCGACGATGCCGACCCACGCTTCACCGAAGCCGTGCACGCCCTTGTGGCGCGCAGCAAGTCGCAACTGGTCAGCGTGCAATTCGAGGATGTCGTGCAGCAGCTCGAGCAGGTCAACGTGCCCAGCACGACCGAGGCGCAGCATCCCAACTGGCGCGTGAAGCTGGCCGTGAGCCTCGATGAGCTGCAGCAGGACGCAAGATGGCAAGCCACCTGCCAGATCCTGCGCCAGGCCAGGCCGCGCGCCGGCTTGCCACCCGAGGCCTCGCACGGCCTGCCATCGCTCGACACGGCCCTGATCCCCCGAGCCACCTACCGCGTGCAGTTCAATGCCGCCACGCGCTTCGAAGACGTCACGCGGGCCGTGCCTTACCTGTCCAGGCTCGGCATCAGCCATCTGTACGCATCGCCTTATCTGAAGGCCCGCGCCGGTAGCACGCACGGCTACGACATCGTCGACCACAACGCGCTCAATCCCGAGATCGGCGACGAACGCACGCACAACGAACTGTGCGAGGCGTTGAGCACACACGGCATGCATCAGCTGCTCGACATCGTGCCCAACCACATGGGCGTGCTCGAGGCCGACAACGCCTGGTGGCAGGACGTGCTGGCCTGCGGGCCCGCGTCCAAGTACGCCAAGGCCTTCGACATCGACTGGGCATCGCCCGCGCCCGAGCTGCGAGGCAAGGTCCTGCTGCCGGTACTGGGCGACCACTACGGCATCGTGCTCGAAGCGGGCGAGTTGCAGCTGGGCTTCGATGCCGCGGAGGGCGAATTCGCCTTGCGCTATTACGGGCACCGCTTCCCCATCGATCCGCGCAACTACCCCGATGTCTTCGGTACCGCGCAACCGCCTGCTTCCGTACAGGCCAGCAACGAGAGCGCCTATCTCGAAGTGCGGTCCATGATCGATGCCTTTGGCCGCCTGCCCACGCGCGACGATGCCGCGCCCGAAAGCAAGGTCGTGCGGCAGCGGGACAAGGCCCTGCTGCGGCACCGCCTCGCCACGCTGTACGCCGACAACGAATGGGTGCGCCTGTGGATCCAGGCCTGCCTCGACAAGCTCAACGGCCATGCGAACGACCCGCGCAGCTTCGATGCCCTCGATGCCCTGATCGACCAGCAGGCCTACCGCCTGGCCTTCTGGCGCGTCGCCAGCGACGACGTCAACTACCGCCGCTTCTTCGACATCAGCACCCTGGCGGCCCTGCGCACCGAAGACGCCGATGTCTTCGAGGCCACGCACCACACGGTCATGCGCTGGCTGGCGGAGGGCCGCGCCGCCGGCCTGCGCGTCGACCATCCCGACGGCCTGAGCGACCCGCAGGCCTACTTCCAGCGCCTGCAGACACGCCATGCGCAGGACCTGCAGGAGCAAGGCAAGACGCCCCAGGCGCTGTACATCGCTGTCGAGAAGATCCTGGCCGAGCACGAGCGCGTGCCCGACGACTGGCTGGTGCATGGCGGCACGGGCTACCGCTTCGCCAACGTGCTCAACGGCCTGTTCGTCGATGCGGCCAACGAAGCCGCCATGAGCAGCGCCTACGACCTCTTCATCGGGGAAGAGGCCGACTACGACGCGATCGTGCGCGCGGCCAAGCTGCTCATCATGTCGACATCGCTGTCCAGCGACCTGCAGATCGTCACGACCGCCCTGCACCGCATCGCGCAGACAGACAGGCGCAGCCGCGACTTCACGCGCAATGGTCTGCGCAACGCCCTGGTCGAGATCACGGCGGGCTTCCCGGTCTACCGCAGCTACATCACCGAACGCGGCGTCAGCCAGATCGACCGGCGCCACCTCGCCTGGGCCTGCGCCGAGGCCAAGCGCCGCAGCCATGCCGACGAGATCAGCGCCATCGATTACGTGCGCGACATCGTCCTGCACGCCCCCGATGAGACGGACCCGGCGCGGCAGGCCGCGATGCTCCGCTTCGTGCGCCGCTGGCAGCAGTTCACCGCCCCCGTGATGGCCAAGGCCGTCGAAGACACGGCCTTCTACCGCTACCACCGCCTGCTCTCGCTCAACGACGTGGGCGGCGACCCGCGCCGCTTCGGCCTCTCGCCCCAGGCCTTCCACGCCGCCAACCAGTCGCGCATGCGCTTCTTCCCGCACACGATGCTGGGCACATCCACCCACGACAGCAAACGCACGGAAGACGTGCGCGCGCGCCTGAACGTGCTCTCCGAGCAGCCCGAGCAATGGCTGCTGGCGCTGCAACGCTGGCGCACCATGAACCGCCCGATGGCCGACCGCTTCGACGCCGAGATCACGCCCAATGACGAGTACCTGCTCTACCAGACACTGGTCGGCATCTGGCCCCTTGCCCCATTGACGCAAGAGGCACTCGATGGCCTGCGCGAACGCGTCTTGAGCTACATGATCAAGGCCGCCAGGGAAGCCAAGACCCATACCAGCTGGATCAACCCCAACCTCGATCACGAAGCCGCCCTCAGCCGCTTCATCACGCGCATCCTGGGCACGCTCGAGCCCAATCCCTTCCTCAAGGATGTGCAGGCCTTCGTCGCGCCGCTGGCCAAACTCGGCTGCCTCAACAGCCTCAACCAGGTCGTGCTCAAACTCACCTCGCCCGGCATGCCCGATGTCTACCAGGGCTGCGAAACCTGGCAGTTCAACCTCGTCGACCCGGACAATCGCCGGCCCGTGGATTTCACCCAGATGGCCACGCTGCTCGACGAAGTGCAGGCCAGTTTCGGCGAGGCGCAGCTGCCCGACGGCGTGCTCGACGCCTGGCTGGACAAGCCCGAATCCGGCCACATCAAGATGCTGCTGACATGGCGCCTGCTCACGCTGCGCCGCATGGCCCCTCGCCTCTTCGCCAAGGGCAGCTACCGGCCGCTGGATGTGGGTGGCCAGGCCGCATCGCATGTGGTCGCCTACCAGCGCCAGGAAGATGGCGGCCCCGTGCCATCCTGCGTGGTTATCACCAGCCGGCTCCTGCACAACCTGGACACAGCCGATTGGCAAGACACCACCGTGACCTGGGCTTCGCCGGCTGCCGCCACGCAGTGGGTGGACTGGCTCACTGGGCGCCGCATCGACGTGCAGTCACCACAGGCCAATACCTGCGAGGTGCGCCTGTCATCGCTCTTCAGCCCATTGCCCATGGCCGTGCTGGTGCCCGCCAGCAACGGCGTCAACGCCTCATGAATGCCCGATGAACGCCCCATTGAACATCCTCTTCGTGACACCTGAATGCGCCCCCTGGGTCAAGACGGGCGGCCTGGGCGATGTCTGCGGCGCCTTGCCGCAGGCGCTGACGGCGCTGGGCCACGAGGTGCGCGTGCTGATCCCGATGTTCGAGGCGCTGGCCCCGTTGGCGCCACGCGCACAACAGTCCATCGAGCTGCCCGCGCACGGCCCCTGGCCGGCGGCCAGCTTGCGCCTCGTCCAGGAAAACGGCGTCATGCTGTGGCTGCTCGACTGCCCCGACCTGTACAACCGCCCACGCGGCCCTTATCTGGACAGCCAGGGACAGGATTTCAGCGACAACGCCGAGCGCTTCGCCTTCCTCAGCCATGTCGCGGCGTCGCTCTCGTCCACACAGAGCCCCAGCCACGACTGGACCGTCGACGTGCTGCACGGCCACGACTGGACCGTCGGCCTGGCACCCGCCTACCTGCAGCAGGATGCGGGCCGCAACGCCGTGAGCGTGATGACCATCCACAACCTGCTGTTCCAGGGACCCTTTCCTGTCGAGCTCGCGCCACGACTGGACATTCCCGCCTCATGGCTGACCGTCGAAGAAGGCCTGCTGCATTGGGACCGCATCAACTTCCTCAAGGCCGGCCTGCGCCACGCGGACATGATCACCACGGTCAGCCCGACCTACGCCCGCGAAATACAAGGCGAGGCGCAGGGCTGCGGCCTCGACGGCATGCTCAGGCTGCGTTCGCGCGATTTGGTCGGCATCCTCAATGGCATCGACACGTCCGTGTGGCAGCCCGCCACCGACCCCTTGATCGCCGCGACCTACGACGCCGCTCACATCGCGCAAGGCAAGGCCCTTAACAAGGCCGCCCTGCAGCAGCGCATGGGCCTCACGGTCGACCCGCAGGCGATGCTGCTCGGCCTGGTCAGCCGGATGTCATCGCAAAAAGGCATCGAACTCGTCCTGGAGGGCCTGCCGGTCCTGATGACCATGGGCTGCCAGCTCTGTGTGTTGGGCACGGGCGACAAGGCGCTGGAAGAGGCGCTGCTGCAGGCGTCCGGCAACTACCCGGGCGACATGGCCGTGCACATCGGCTTCAGCGAAGAACTCGCCCACCTGATCGAGGCGGGCTCGGACGCCTTCCTGATGCCCTCCCTGTTCGAGCCCTGCGGCCTCAACCAGATGTACAGCCAGGCCTATGGTACGCCCCCCATCGTGCGCGCCGTAGGTGGCCTGTCCGATTCGGTCATCGACGACATCGATGGCACGGGCACCGGCTTCATGTTCGACGAGGCCATCACGCCCGCCTTCCTGCAGGCCGTTCAGCGCGCCAAGGCCACGTTCGACACGCCCGATCGCTGGCAGAGCCTCCAGCAACGCGCCATGGCCCGCGACAACGGCTGGGCCGTCAGCGCGCGGCACTACGTGCAGGTCTACGAGGCCGCGCTGGTGCGCCACCGGGTCACGCGACCACCTGCCGCCTGACGATCACGGCAAATCGCCCGGCCATCGACCGAAAAGCATCCGACAATCGCCCCGCCGGGGGCAGGCACGCTGTTTGCCAATCTATATCGGACTTTTCCGTCATCCAACATCCGGCCATGCCATGAACAAGCTCACTGCGGCTCATCCTGCCAGACCATCGGCCTTCGCCGATGTGTCGGCTGCGCTTTTTCCCGTCTACGCGGAACACAGCCCAGATGTCGTCTGGTTAGCCGACCTGCGCACAGGCGCCCTGCACTACATCAACACGCGCTTCGAGCAGTGGTGGGGGGTCTCGATTGGGGAGCTGCTCAACGAGCCCGATCACTGGCCGCGCGCCGTGGCCCCGCTGGATGCGCAAGCCTACGGTCTGCCCACCCCCTTTTTCATGGAAGACGAGGCCACTTGCCAGGAGGGTGATCGCGCCGCGCGAGTACCCCATCACGGGCCGTGACGGCCAGACACGCTGGATCCGCGATTGCCGCTTCTTCCTGCGTGACGCCAGCGGCCAGCCCACCATGCTCGCCGGCATCGCCAAGGACATCACTTATCAACGGGCCCTCGAACAATCCAAGGCCATGAGCGCGTCGAGCGAAGAAATGATCGCGCACATGCTGCACGACCTGCGCTCGCCCCTCAATGCCATCAGCGGCTGGGCCGCTGTGCTGCAACGGGGCGGCGTCACAGAAGAGTCGCAATGCAAGGCGCTGCAGGCCATCGAGCGCAATGTGCACCAACTGGCCAACCTGATGCATGAGTTCCAGAACAAGCACAAGCAGACCGCCGGCCCTCAGCACACGCCCATCGATTTCCAATCGATGGCGGCCACGGCACCAACGGCGCCTGCGGCCTTGATGGGCACCATCTCCTCAGCGTGGTGACTGGCGCCCATCCGGAAAAAACGACTCAATGCTTCTTGCGGCGCAGGTAAACGGTACCGACAACCAACAGGCTGGCCAGCGTGAGCGCCCAGGTCTGCGGCTCAGGCACGGCCGAAGCGGACGAGGTCAGCACATACAGGCCACCGATGTTGCCCGTGCCCTTGCCCTGCACCAGGTAGTAGAAATCGCCTGCCGTGGTGGCGGCGAACGTGTGGTCGGTGCTGCCGGTGGTGCCGTCAAACGTATAGTGTCCCAGCAGCGTGTCCGTGCCGGCCGGCGAAGTGGCGCGTGCGAACAGGCTCACTTCCCCGCTCGACAGGGTCAGCCACGAAGGCAGATTGTTGGACACTGTCACGCTGGTGATCGAGGCTGGAGCAGTCAGCGAAAAATCGATGGTGTCCTTGAAAGACCCTGTCTCGACAGTGCGAGAGGCCATTTCGACAGGTGTGTGCAGTCCCCAGTCGATGGTGGCAGCATGGCCTGCCAGTGCAAAGGTGGCGACGAGGGAAGCGAGGACGTGTTTCAATTCCATGGTGGTAACTCCTTGAGGGGCAAACAAGATTGCGAACCGAGACTCAAATTCGCGTCTCCTTTCGGCAAGCCCTGTGCCCATCTCCCTGACCCTTACCCCCTCATTCTCGTCAAGACCTCACTGAATATGGGGATGTGTGCCAATTCGTCTCTGGCACGGTATACATGTTGTTGCATTGCAGCGCCTGAATCTGTGAATGATGGCGTTGCCCAGTTTTCTAAATGGAAAGGAAGTCTCCCATGCCTCACGCATTGGTAATCGACGATGAAGCCGATTCGGCCGACATGATGGCCGCGCTGATTGCCACAGAAGGATTCACCGTGGCGACGGCGGGCTCACTGCGCGATGCCCGGCGCCAACTGGCCTTGCAGGAACCCGACGTGGTCCTGCTCGATTTGATGCTGCCCGACGGCAGCGGCATGGATCTGCTGGAAGACAGCAAGGCACTGGCCAATACAGAAGTCGTGCTCATCACAGGGCACGCCAGCCTGGATACCTCGATCCAGGCGCTGCGCCTGGGCGCGGCCGACTACCTGATCAAGCCCGTCAACGTCAAGCAACTCAGCGGCATCCTGTCCCGGCTCATCAAGCCCGCGACACTGAAGGCCGAAGGCTGCGAACTGATGGACAGCCTCGACAAGGAAGGCCACTTCGGTCAGTTATGGGGGCGTTCGTCCTCCATGCGGCGCATTTATGAGCAGATCCTGCGCGTGTCGGGCACGGCCGTGACCGTGTTCATCACGGGCGAAAGCGGCTGCGGCAAGGAAGTCGTCGCCAGCACCGTGCACGATCTGAGCCGCCGCCGCAACAGGCCCTTCCTGGCCGTGAACTGCGGCGCCATCTCGCCCAACCTGATCGAGAGCGAAATTTTCGGTCATGAAAAAGGCAGCTTCACCGGCGCCGACCGCCAGCACCAGGGCTTCTTCGAGCGCGCCAGCGGCGGCACACTCTTCCTGGACGAAATCACCGAGATGCCGCTGGACCTGCAGGTCAAGTTGCTGCGCGTGCTCGAGAGCGGCACCTACTCGCGTGTCGGCTCCACCCAGGTCCTCGAGACCGACCTGCGCATCATCGCCGCGACCAACCGCCCCCCTGAACAGGCGGTCAGGGCCGGCAAGCTGCGCGAGGACTTGCTGTACCGCCTCAATGTCTTCCCGATCCACCTGCCGCCGCTGCGCGACCGCCTGGACGATGTCCCGCTCATCGCCGAGCACTTCCTGAGCGAGATCTCGCGGCGCGAAGGCCAGGTCAAGCGCTTCTCGCCCGAGGCTTTGGCGCGCCTGAGCCAGCATCGTTGGCCGGGCAATGTGCGCGAACTGCGCAACATCGTGCACCGCGCCTACGTCATGGCACCCGACACCATCATCATGGACGAGTGCCTGCCTGAGTCGAACGACGACCAGACGCCATTGCCCAGCTCATCGGGCGCGCCCATCCTGCAGATACGCGTGGGCACGCCGTTGGCCGAGATCGAGCGCCAGGTGGTGCTGGCCACGCTCGAGTACAACGAGCGCCACAAGGAGCGCACGGCCGCGACGCTGGGCGTCAGCCTCAAGACGCTCTACAACCGCCTCAAGGAGTACGCCACCGTGCCCCTCAAGGCCGAGCCAGGGGACGATGGCCCTCTGACTTGAGCCTGGTGGCGGCGCTGGCCGCCACTCAGGACGCTCAGGACGGCGAGGCGAACACGCCCTTGCCGTCCGAGAAGATCAGCTCGACGCGCCGGTTCTGCTGCCGCCCACTGGCCGAGGCATTGCTGGCCACAGGCTGCGCTTCGCCATAACCCTTCGTGTCGATGCGGTCGGCGCTGATGCCCTGGCGGATCAGCGCCAGAGCCACCGCCTGCGCACGCTCTTCGGACAGCTTCTGGTTCAGCGATTCGCCGCCCGTGCTGTCCGTGAAGCCCTCGATCTTCAGCCGGCGCTCGGGATGCGCCTGCAGCACCGTGGCGAGGCGGTCGATCTTGGCCTTCGCACCCGGCTTCAGGTCAGACTTGCCGACATCGAACAGCACATCTTGCAAGACGACGACCAGGCCACGGTTGGTCTTGGTCGCGGCCAGCTCCGTGAGCTGCTGCTCGAGCTCGTTCGCGCGCTCGTTGGCGGCGGCAGCCTCGCGCTCCTTGGCCTGGGCCTGCAGCCGCTCGCGGTCGACGCCGGCGGCGGTCACCATGTTGTCGGCGGCGTGCTGCATGCCCACGTTGATGGCCACGCGGCTTTGCTGCTGGGCCAGGTAGGCCAGGTGGCTGACCTCGTCATCGCTGCGGTTGTCGGCCTTGGCCTTCTCGGCCCTGAACAGGGCCTGGCGGGCGCGGTCAAGCTCGATGGGCGCGCCTGTCGTGACGTCCGTGCTGGTGCTGGCCTCTTGGAAGGTCTGACGGGCATCATCCAGCGCGAAGTTGCGCGTGGGCGTGGTGTTGCAGGCGCTCAGGCAGGCCAGCGCGGTGATCGTCAGGCCTGCAGCCATGAGGCGGCGTCCATTCAGAAGCAGATGGATGTGTTTCATGATCTTGTCCTTCTTGTTGGTGGCGCGGGGTTCAGCGACCCGTCGATGGCGTGGCCGGTGCGGGCATGCCTGCGGCAGGCGGCGTCGGCATCAGGTTGCTGTCGGAGGGCGAAGCCATCTGCTGGCGCAGGGTCTGCAAACCCGCCATGACCTCGTCCGCGGCGCGGCGCGAGCGCTCGGCCGTGGCCTTGCTGCGGGCCACCTGGGCATCGGCCTCGGCGGATTCGGCAAAGCGCTTGGCCAGCAGGGGTTTGCCGTCGTGCACGGCGGCTTCCGCCTGGTTGAGCTTGGTGACAGCGCTCTGCAGCTCGGCGGGCGCCAGTTCAGCCGCGCCGGCGGTCTGCGCGGCCTCGATGGTCGAGCGGCTGACCGCCAGCTGTTCGCGGGGGGGCGGAGGGGACGCGCATCCAGCCAGGGCGCCGACGACGCAAGCGCTCCAGAGCAACGACTTCGTCCAGCTTTTTTCACTGCGTGTGTTCATGTGACACCTCTTTGTCAAAGTTGAAGGGAGGTGTCCATGCAGGGCATACGGCGTGCCCATTAATACCGGAAACTCAAAGCGGCATCGAATCGACCGTTGACACGGACAGCGGCAGGTACACGCGGAATTCGGAGCCCTGCCCCACGCCGGCGCTGTGCACTTCGATGCGCCCGCCGTGCAGGCTGATCAGGCGGCGGGCCAGGGTCAGCCCGATACCCAGGCCCGTGCGGCCGTCCGAGGTGGACGTGCCGACCTGGAAGAACATGTCGAACACGACGGACTGCATGTCGGGCGAGATGCCGATGCCGTTGTCCTTGATGCAGATCGCGACATCCTTGCCTTCCGGCCCGACGCGCAAGGTCAAGGCGATGTGGCCCTGGTCGTCAGTGTACTTGGCCGCGTTGTTGAGCAGGTTGGCGAAGACTTGGGCCAGGCGGGTGGCATCACCGTGCACGTGGACGGGCTCGTCCATCCCCGTCACCTGGAGGACGTGACCGTGCTTTTCCAGCAGCGGCGTGGCGATCTCGATGGCGCTTTGCAGCACGTTGACCAGGTCCACCTGCTCGGGGTGCAGCAGCAGCTTGCCCGTCGTGATGCGCGAGACATCCAGCAGATCGTCGATCAGGCGCACCATCTGCCGCAACTGCCTGGACATGATGTCCAGCGCGCGCAGGCGCAAGGCCGGGTCGTCATTGCCGATGCGGCGCAGGATCTCGGTGGCATTGCTGATGGGCGCCAGCGGGTTGCGCAGCTCGTGGGCCAGCGTGGCCAGGAACTCGTCCTTCTTGCGCGCGGCCATCTTCAAGGCTTCTTCGGCCTTGTGGCGCTCGGTCATTTCGACGGAGAGATGGTGGTTGGTCTGCTCCAGCGCGGTCGTGCGCGCGGCCACTTCGGCCAGCATGCCGTTGAAGGCATCGACGAGCTCGCCCACTTCGTCTTCCGATGTCTTGGGCGCGCGCAGCGAGAAATCGCGCTGGGCCATGACATCGCGCGCCACCTGCGCGACTTGCAGGATCGGGTCGGTCACCGAGCGCTGCAAGCGGCCCATGATCAGCGCGGCGGCGGCCAGACTGGTGGCCATGACGCCCAGCAGGATCACCAGGTAATCGATCAGCCGCCCGGTGATGTCGTATTCCGTGCGGATGTAGAGCGTGCCCAGGGGCTCGTTGTTCTGCCTGAGCGGATGGTAGATCTCCAGCACGCCGCTGGTGATCTCGTAGCCCGAGCGCCCGGTCTTGAAAGTCGGGAACGCCACGTTCGCCACATTGGGCTTGAGGTAGGTGGCGAACAGGGTGCCGTCGTTGCGGTAGATGCCGGCGGCCGTGATCTGCGGGCGCAGGCGCAGCATGCTGAGGTTCTCGCGGCCCGCCTTGGTGTCGCCGAAGACCACGGCCGACGTGGTGGCGCGGTCGATGATGTCGGCCTGGGCGCGCAAGTCGGCGATGCGCATGGCGCGGTAGTCGCGCAGCTCGTAGATCAGAAGGGCCGAGGCGCTCAGCAGCAGGGCCAGGCAGGTGGTCGACAAGACCACGATCATGACCTTGCGGCGCAGTGGCTGCTTGTTCATGTCGCCCTGAGCCACCGAGCGCAGGCTCTCGCCGATGACGCGGGGCTGGCTGTCGGCGCCCAGCCAGCGGCGCCACCAGGCACGCAAGGAAGAAGCCACGGGATCTCGCATGGTGCGCAACCGCTGTCTCGATGTCGCTTTCAGCGGCTGCGGGTGACCCGCTCCGCCAAGGTCAGGATCCGCGAGCTGATGCGGATGGAGGCCCGCTCCGCCGCTTCGAGCGCGGCCTCGAACCGCACGCGGTCTCCTTCCATCACGAAATTGAAGATGGCGCCGGACTCCAGCCCGTCAGGCACCTCGGTCACGAGCAGCACGGAGCTCGACTTGGCCGCCTTGACCAGGCTGTTTTGTGCGAGGTTGACCTTGCCGCCGACGAACAGCAGGTGCACGCCGGCCAGGCTGTCGGACTCCTGCAAGCGGCGGCGCAGCACGATGCGGCCATTGACCATGCGCCCTTTGAGGATCTCCCCCAGTTCGTCGTACACGCTGTCGGCGCCTGTCACGCCAATGACCAGGGGCGAATCGGGGCGCGGCAAGGTGGCGGGCGGGAACTCGATGAAACTCAGGAAATTGAACAGCGTTGTCGCCTTTTGCCTGGCGGGCGGCATCAGGGGCTCGGGCGTCGGTGTGGGTGCGACAGACGGCACGCCGGAAGCGGGCACCGCCACTTCATTGACGGCCACGGGTTCGCTGCTGGCCGTGCCGGGCGCGGCGGCCTCGGCCATGCCGGACGGCAAGGAGGCCGATGCCAGGGCCCACACGGCGACGATGGCCAGACAGCGCCAAGCCACATCACGCTTCAAGTTCTCATGAATCTGCTGAACCCCGAGCAAAGACCACTGAGGCCAGGCGGTATGCGCATGCCATTGAGCATGCGGCACATGGGGATGAGCGACACACAGTGTTGGAACGGTCAATTGGCATTCCTCGCATGAGGTGCTGTTCGGATTCTATCGTGTTTCCCTATTAACCTTTAGCAATACGTGGTTATCTGCATCTTACTGGTTCGGTTGGGTCTTGCTAAGGTTAATAGGGAAACACGATAGAATCCGAACAGCACCTCATGCGAGGAATGCCAATTGACCGTTCCAACACTGTGTGTCGCTCATCCCCATGTGCCGCATGCTCAATGGCATGCGCATACCGCCTGGCCTCAGTGGTCTTTGCTCGGGGTTCAGCAGATTCATGAGAACTTGAAGCGTGATGTGGCTTGGCGCTGTCTGGCCATCGTCGCCGTGTGGGCCCTGGCATCGGCCTCCTTGCCGTCCGGCATGGCCGAGGCCGCCGCGCCCGGCACGGCCAGCAGCGAACCCGTGGCCGTCAATGAAGTGGCGGTGCCCGCTTCCGGCGTGCCGTCTGTCGCACCCACACCGACGCCCGAGCCCCTGATGCCGCCCGCCAGGCAAAAGGCGCTGTTCAATTTCCTGAGTTTCATCGAGTTCCCGCCCGCCACCTTGCCGCGCCCCGATTCGCCCCTGGTCATTGGCGTGACAGGCGCCGACAGCGTGTACGACGAACTGGGGGAGATCCTCAAAGGGCGCATGGTCAATGGCCGCATCGTGCTGCGCCGCCGCTTGCAGGAGTCCGACAGCCTGGCCGGCGTGCACCTGCTGTTCGTCGGCGGCAAGGGCGGCGACCTCGCACAAAACAGCCTGGTCAAGGCGGCCAAGTCGAGCTCCGTGCTGCTCGTGACCGAGGTGCCTGACGGGCTGGAGTCCGGCGCCATCTTCAATTTCGTGATGGAAGGAGACCGCGTGCGGTTCGAGGCCGCGCTCGAAGCGGCGGAGCGGGCCTCCATCCGCATCAGCTCGCGGATCCTGACCTTGGCGGAGCGGGTCGCCCGCAGCCGCTGAAAGCGACATCGAGACAGCGGTTGCGCACCATGCGAGATCCCGTGGCTTCTTCCTTGCGTGCCTGGTGGCGCCGCTGGCTGGGCGCCGACAGCCAGCCCCGCGTCATCGGCGAGAGCCTGCGCTCGGTGGCTCAGGGCGACATGAACAAGCAGCCACTGCGCCGCAAGGTCATGATCGTGGTCTTGTCGACCACCTGCCTGGCCCTGCTGCTGAGCGCCTCGGCCCTTCTGATCTACGAGCTGCGCGACTACCGCGCCATGCGCATCGCCGACTTGCGCGCCCAGGCCGACATCATCGACCGCGCCACCACGTCGGCCGTGGTCTTCGGCGACACGCAGGGCGAGGCCGAGAACCTCAGCATGCTGCGCCTGCGCCCGCAGATCACGGCCGCCGGCATCTTCCCGCAACGACGGCACCCTGTTCGCCACCTACCTCAAGCCCAATGTGGCGAACGTGGCGTTCCCGACTTCGAGCCGGGCGCTCGGGCTACGAGATCACCAGCGGCGTGCTGGAGATCTACCATCCGCTCAGGCAGAACAACGAGCCCCTGGGCACGCTCTACATCCGCACGGAATACGACATCACCGGGCGGCTGATCGATTACCTGGTGATCCTGCTGGGCGTCATGGCCACCAGTCTGGCCGCCGCCGCGCTGATCATGGGCCGCTTGCAGCGCTCGGTGACCGACCCGATCCTGCAAGTCGCGCAGGTGGCGCGCGATGTCATGGCCCAGCGCGATTTCTCGCTGCGCGCGCCCAAGACATCGGAAGACGAAGTGGGCGAGCTCGTCGATGCCTTCAACGGCATGCTGGCCGAAGTGGCCGCGCGCACGACCGCGCTGGAGCAGACCAACCACCATCTCTCCGTCGAAATGACCGAGCGCCACAAGGCCGAAGAAGCCTTGAAGATGGCCGCGCGCAAGAAGGACGAGTTCCTGGCCACGCTGGCCCACGAGCTGCGCAACCCGCTGGCGCCCCATCCGCAACGCGCTCCGAGATCCTGCGCCGGCGCCGGCAGAGACAACCCGGTCTTGGCCTGCGCGCGCTGGAGCATCATGGACCAGGCAGCTGCGCCCAGCTGGTGCGCCTGGTCGACGACCTGCTGGACGTGTCTCGCATCACCGACGGGCAAGCTGCTGCTGCAGCCCGAGCACGGTGGAGCTGGCCGACGTCGCTGGAGAGTGCCATCGAGACTGCCGAAGCCGCTGCTGGAAACGCACGGTCACCGTCTTTCAGCGTGACGCGCCTCGACGAGCCGTCCACGCTCCAAGCGGATGCCGACCCGCCTGGCGCAGGTGTTCGCCAACCTGCTCAACAACGCGGCCAAGTACACTGACGATTGGGGGCGACATCGGCTTGACCTCGCGTCTGCCGGAACGCAAACACGTCGCGATCTGCATCAAGGACAACGGCATCGGCATCTCGCACGAACATGCAGTCGTCGGTGTTCGACATGTTCATCCAGGTCGGCCCGTCCACCTGGACGGACGCACGGGCCTGGGTATCGGGCTGACCCTGGCCCGCAGCCTGATCAGCGCTCCACGGCGGGCGCATCGAAGTGCACAGCGCCGGCGTGGGGCAGGGCTCCGAATTCCGCGTGTACCTGCCGCTGTCCGTGTCAACGGTCGATTCGATGCCGCTTTGAGTTTCCGGTATTAATGGGCACGCCGTATGCCCTGCATGGACACCTCCCTTCAACTTCGACAAAGAGGTGTCACATGAACACACGCAGTGAAAAAAGCTGGACGAAGTCGTTGCTCTGGAGCGCTTGCGTCGTCGGCGCCCTGGCTGGATGCGCGTCCCTCCGCCCCCCCGCGAACAGCTGGCGGTCAGCCGCTCGACCATCGAGGCCGCGCAGACCGCCGGCGCGGCTGAACTGGCGCCCGCCGAGCTGCAGAGCGCTGTCACCAAGCTCAACCAGGCGGAAGCCGCCGTGCACGACGGCAAACCCCTGCTGGCCAAGCGCTTTGCCGAATCCGCCGAGGCCGATGCCCAGGTGGCCCGCAGCAAGGCCACGGCCGAGCGCTCGCGCCGCGCCGCGGACGAGGTCATGGCGGGTTTGCAGACCCTGCGCCAGCAGATGGCTTCGCCCTCCGACAGCAACCTGATGCCGACGCCGCCTGCCGCAGGCATGCCCGCACCGGCCACGCCATCGACGGGTCGCTGAACCCCGCGCCACCAACAAGAAGGACAAGATCATGAAACACATCCATCTGCTTCTGAATGGACGCCGCCTCATGGCTGCAGGCCTGACGATCACCGCGCTGGCCTGCCTGAGCGCCTGCAACACCACGCCCACGCGCAACTTCGCGCTGGATGATGCCCGTCAGACCTTCCAAGAGGCCAGCACCAGCACGGACGTCACGACAGGCGCGCCCATCGAGCTTGACCGCGCCCGCCAGGCCCTGTTCAGGGCCGAGAAGGCCAAGGCCGACAACCGCAGCGATGACGAGGTCAGCCACCTGGCCTACCTGGCCCAGCAGCAAAGCCGCGTGGCCATCAACGTGGGCATGCAGCACGCCGCCGACAACATGGTGACCGCCGCCGGCGTCGACCGCGAGCGGCTGCAGGCCCAGGCCAAGGAGCGCGAGGCTGCCGCCGCCAACGAGCGCGCGAACGAGCTCGAGCAGCAGCTCACGGAGCTGGCCGCGACCAAGACCAACCGTGGCCTGGTCGTCGTCTTGCAAGATGTGCTGTTCGATGTCGGCAAGTCTGACCTGAAGCCGGGTGCGAAGGCCAAGATCGACCGCCTCGCCACGGTGCTGCAGGCGCATCCCGAGCGCCGGCTGAAGATCGAGGGCTTCACGGACAGCACGGGCGGCGAATCGCTGAACCAGAAGCTGTCCGAAGAGCGTGCGCAGGCGGTGGCTCTGGCGCTGATCCGCCAGGGCATCAGCGCCGACCGCATCGACACGAAGGGTTATGGCGAAGCGCAGCCTGTGGCCAGCAATGCCTCGGCCAGTGGGCAGCGGCGCGAAAACCGGCGCGTGCGGACTGGTGTTTCTCGGACGGCAAGGGCGTGTTCGCCTCGCCGTCCTGAGCGTCCTGAGTGGCGGCCAGCGCCGCCACCAGGCTCAAGTCAGAGGGCCATCGTCCCCTGGCTCGGCCTTGAGGGGCACGGTGGCGTACTCCTTGAGGCGGTTGTACAACGTCTTCAGGCTGACGCCCAGCATGGCGGCCGTGCGCTCCTTGTGGCGCTCGTAGTACTCGAGCGTGGCCAGCACCACGCTGGCGCTCGATCTCCGCCAACGACGTGCCCACGCGTATCTTCAGGATTGCGGAGCGCCGCTCCGATGAGCAGGGCGATCGGCGTCTGGTCGTCGTTCGACTCGGGCAAGCACTCATCCATGATGATGTTGTCGGGTGCCATGACGTAGGCGCGGTGCACGATGTTGCGCAGTTCGCGCACATTGCCCGGCCAACGATGCTGGCTTCAGGCGCTGAACGGCCTGCGGCGAGAAGCGCTTGAACTGGCCTTCGCGCCGCGAGATCTCGCTCAGGAAGTGCTCGGCGATGAGCGGGATATCGTCCAGGCGGTCGCGCAGCGGCGGCAGTTCGATCGGGAAAACATTCAGGCGGTACAGCAAGTCCTCGCGCAGCTTGCCGCCCTGACCGCAAGTTCGGGGGGGCGGTTGGTCGCGGCGATCATGCGGAGATCGGTCTCGAGGACCTGGTGTGGAGCCGACACGCGAGAAGATGCCGTCTCCAGCACGCGCAGCAACTTCACCTGCAGTTCCATCGGCATCTCGGTGATTTCGTCCAGGAAGAATGTGCCGCCGCTGGCACGCTCGAAGAAGCCCTGGTGCTGGTGGTCGGCGCCGGTAGAACTGCCCTTTTCATGACCGAAAATTTCGCTCTCGATCAGGTTCGGCGAAATGGCGCCGCAGTTCACCGCCAGGAAGGGACTGTTGCGACGGCGGCTCAGATCATGCACCGTCCTGGCGACGACTTCCTTGCCGCACCCGCTTTCGCCGCGATGAACACCGTCACGGCCGTGACCGACACGCGCACGATCTGTTCATAAATGCGCCGCATGGAGGACGAACGCCCCCATAACTGACCAAAATGGCCTTGCTTTCGAGGCTGCTCCTGCAGTTCGCCAGCCTTCCGCCTTCAATGTCGAGGGCTTGATTAGCGCGGGACAGGATGCCGCTGAACTGCTTGACGTTGACCGGCTTGATCAGGTAGTCGGCCGCGCCCAGGCGCAGCGCCTGGATCGAGGTATCCAGGCTGGCATGCCCTGTGATCAGCACGACTTCTGTATTCGCCAATGCATTGCTGTCATCCAACAAATCCATGCCGCTGCCATCAGGCAGCATCAAATCGAGCAGGACCACGTCGGGTTCCTGCAAGGCCAGTTGGCGCCAGGCCTCGCGCAGTGTTGCACGCCTCGCCACGGTGAATCCTTCTGTGGCGATCAGCGCGGCCATCATGTCCGCCGAATCGGCTTCATCGTCGATTACCAATGCGTGAGGCATGGGAGACTTCCTTTCCATTTAGAAAACTGGGCAACGCCATCATTCACAGATTCAGGCGCTGCAATGCAACAACATGTATACCGTGCCAGAGACGAATTGGCACACATCCCCATATTCAGTGAGGTCTTGACGAGAATGAGGGGGTAAGGGTCAGGGAGATGGGCACAGGGCTTGCCGAAAGGAGACGCGAATTTGAGTCTCGGTTCGCAATCTTGTTTGCCCCTCAAGGAGTTACCACCATGGAATTGAAACACGTCCTCGCTTCCCTCGTCGCCACCTTTGCACTGGCAGGCCATGCTGCCACCATCGACTGGGGACTGCACACACCTGTCGAAATGGCCTCTCGCACTGTCGAGACAGGGTCTTTCAAGGACACCATCGATTTTTCGCTGACTGCTCCAGCCTCGATCACCAGCGTGACAGTGTCCAACAATCTGCCTTCGTGGCTGACCCTGTCGAGCGGGGAAGTGAGCCTGTTCGCACGCGCCACTTCGCCGGCCGGCACGGACACGCTGCTGGGACACTATACGTTTGACGGCACCACCGGCAGCACCGACCACACGTTCGCCGCCACCACGGCAGGCGATTTCTCTGGTGCAGGGCAAGGGCACGGGCAACATCGGTGGCCTGTATGTGCTGACCTCGTCCGCTTCGGCCGTGCCTGAGCCGCAGACCTGGGCGCTCACGCTGGCCAGCCTGTTGGTTGTCGGTACCGTTTACCTGCGCCGCAAGAAGCATTGAGTCGTTTTTTCCGGATGGGCGCCAGTCACCACGCTGAGGAGATGGTGCCCATCAAGGCCGCAGGCGCCGTCGGTGCCGTGGCCGCCATCGAATTGGAAATCGATGGGCGTGTGCTGAGGGCCGGCGGTCTGCTTGTGCTTGTTCTGGAACTCATGCATCAGGATTGGCCAGTTGGTGCACATTGCGCTCGATGGCCTGCAGCGCCTTGCATTGCGACTCTTCTGTGACGCCGCCCCGTTGCAGCACAGCGGCCCAGCCGCTGATGGCATTGAGGGGCGAGCGCAGGTCGTGCAGCATGTGCGCGATCATTTCTTCGCTCGACGCGCTCATGGCCTTGGATTGTTCGAGGGCCCGTTGATAAGTGATGTCCTTGGCGATGCCGGCGAGCATGGTGGGCTGGCCGCTGGCGTCACGCAGGAAGAAGCGGCAATCGCGGATCCAGCGTGTCTGGCCGTCACGGCCCGTGATGGGGTACTCGCGCGGCGCGATCACCCTCCTGGCAAGTGGCCTCGTCTTCCATGAAAAAGGGGGTGGGCAGACCGTAGGCTTGCGCATCCAGCGGGGCCACGGCGCGCGGCCAGTGATCGGGCTCGTTGAGCAGCTCCCCAATCGAGACCCCCCACCACTGCTCGAAGCGCGTGTTGATGTAGTGCAGGGCGCCTGTGCGCAGGTCGGCTAACCAGACGACATCTGGGCTGTGTTCCGCGTAGACGGGAAAAAGCGCAGCCGACACATCGGCGAAGGCCGATGGTCTGGCAGGATGAGCCGCAGTGAGCTTGTTCATGGCATGGCCGGATGTTGGATGACGGAAAAGTCCGATATAGATTGGCAAACAGCGTGCCTGCCCCCGGCGGGGCGATTGTCGGATGCTTTTCGGTCGATGGCCGGGCGATTTGCCGTGATCGTCAGGCGGCAGGTGGTCGCGTGACCCGGTGGCGCACCAGCGCGGCCTCGTAGACCTGCACGTAGTGCCGCGCGCTGACGGCCCAGCCGTTGTCGCGGGCCATGGCGCGTTGCTGGAGGCTCTGCCAGCGATCGGGCGTGTCGAACGTGGCCTTGGCGCGCTGAACGGCCTGCAGGAAGGCGGGCGTGATGGCCTCGTCGAACATGAAGCCGGTGCCCGTGCCATCGATGTCGTCGATGACCGAATCGGACAGGCCACCTACGGCGCGCACGATGGGGGGCGTACCATAGGCCTGGCTGTACATCTGGTTGAGGCCGCAGGGCTCGAACAGGGAGGGCATCAGGAAGGCGTCCGAGCCCGCCTCGATCAGGTGGGCGAGTTCTTCGCTGAAGCCGATGTGCACGGCCATGTCGCCCGGGTAGTTGCCGGACGCCTGCAGCAGCGCCTCTTCCAGCGCCTTGTCGCCCGTGCCCAACACACAGAGCTGGCAGCCCATGGTCATCAGGACCGGCAGGCCCTCCAGGACGAGTTCGATGCCTTTTTGCGATGACATCCGGCTGACCAGGCCGAGCAGCATCGCCTGCGGGTCGACCGTGAGGCCCATGCGCTGCTGCAGGGCGGCCTTGTTAAGGGCCTTGCCTTGCGCGATGTGAGCGGCGTCGTAGGTCGCGGCGATCAAGGGGTCGGTGGCGGGCTGCCACACGGACGTGTCGATGCCATTGAGGATGCCGACCAAATCGCGCGAACGCAGCCTGAGCATGCCGTCGAGGCCGCAGCCCTGCGCCTCGCCTTGTATTTCGCGGGCGTAGGTCGGGCTGACCGTGGTGATCATGTCCGCGTGGCGCAGGCCGGCCTTGAGGAAGTTGATGCGGTCCCAATGCAGCAGGCCTTCTTCGACGGTCAGCCATGAGGCGGGAATGTCCAGTCGTGGCGCGAGCTCGACGGGAAAGGGTCCCTGGAACAGCAGGTTGTGGATGGTCATCACGCTCACGGCGTTGCGGCCCGCATCCTGCTGCAGGTAGGCGGGTGCCAGGCCGACGGTCCAGTCGTGGCCGTGCAGCACGTCGACGGTCCAGTCGTGGCTGGGGCTCTGTGTGGACGAGAGCGACGCCGCGACATGGCTGAGGAAGGCGAAGCGCTCGGCGTTGTCGCTGAAATCCTGTCCCTGGCTGTCCAGATAAGGGCCGCGTGGGCGGTTGTACAGGTCGGGGCAGTCGAGCAGCCACAGCATGACGCCGTTTT
>JASGJC010000030.1:0-10059 GCA_049840915.1 Aquabacterium sp. | reverse complement strand
TATGTAGTTGCTGCTTGGTTCAGTTCCGTATTGCTAAGGTTAATAGGGAAACCAAATGGATCCGGAACAGCACCTAAACAGATTTCTTGTCAGCCCTCCAGTTTGGCAAGTTTTTGGTCGAGCCCTGCGAACTTGGCGCAAGGTCGATCGCTCCCGCAGCGCAGCCGTTCGTGCTGTTCGCTTTATCAACAACATGGCTTGACGCGACTGTTCACGTCCGCTGGCCCAGCCACCGAAGAGTGTCCCCAATGAAAGACGGTTACCTTGATTTCGCCAACTCGCCCATGGGCGCCAAGCTCATCAATGCACTGGGTCTGCCCAAGCCCCTGCCGCTGGAGCGCTACAAGGCCGGCCAGCCTGTTGTGCAAGGTACCGTCCTGATCGGTGGCGGCGGCGAGCCCGAGCTGCTCGACAGCCTGGCCGACGGTCTTCAAGACCGCCGGCATCCAGAGCCTGGCCCACGAGAAGCTGCCCCAATGGGTGTCCGTGGCCAACAAGCAAGGCCTGACGACCGGCCGCTGGGGCGGCAACGGCCAGCCCGGCGAGAAGGTCAAGTGCCTGGTGTTCGACGCCACGGATCTGTCCGACAGCACGCAGTCCGACGCGCTGTACTGGTTCTTCCACGACGCCGCCCGCTCGGTGCTGCCTTGCGGCCGCGTGGTCGTGCTGGGCCGTCCGCCCGAAGAGTGCAACTCGCCTCGCAAGGCCACCATCCAGCGCTCGCTGGAAGGCCTGACGCGCTCGCTGGGCAAGGAGCTGAAGAAGGGCATCGTGGCCAACCTGGTCTACGTGTCCGAAGGCGCCGAGAACAACATCGAGTCGACGCTGCGCTTCCTGCTGTCGCCCAAGGCCGCTTATGTGTCGGCCCAGGTGATGCGCGTGGGCAAGCCCGTCGGCGATCTGGTCATCCCGAAGGACTGGAACAAGCCGATGGAAGGCAAGAAGGTGCTGGTCACCGGCGCGTCGCGTGGCATCGGCGCGGCCATTGCCGAAGTGTTCGCCCGCGACGGCGCCCACGTGATCTGCCTGGACGTGCCGCAAGCACAAGAAGGCCTGAACGAAGTCGCCAAGAAGCTCGGCGGCACCGCGCTGGCACTGGACATCGGCGCGGCCGAAGCCCCACAGAAGCTGGTCGACGCGGCCAAGGCCCAGGGCGGCTGGGACGTCGTCGTGCACAACGCCGGCATCACGCGCGACAAGACCATCGCCAACATGAAGGAACACCTGTGGCAGCTGGTCGTGAACGTGAACCTGTCGACGCAAGAGCGCATCAATGAAGCACTGGTGTCGTCGGGCGCGCTGAAGAAGGGCGGCCGCATCGTCTGCGTGTCGTCCATCTCGGGCATCTCGGGCAACATGGGCCAGACCAACTACGCTGTCTCCAAGGCCGGCGTGATCGGCATGGTCAACAGCACGGCGCCGCTGTTCGCCGAGCACGGCATCACCATCAACGCCGTGGCCCCGGGCTTCATCGAGACGCAGATGACGGCCGCCATCCCCTTCGCCATCCGCGAAGGCGGCCGCCGCATGAACTCGATGAGCCAGGGCGGCCAGCCGGTCGACGTGGCCGAAGCCATCGCCTGGTACGCCAGCCCGGCTTCCAGCGGCGTCACGAACAACGTGATCCGCGTCTGCGGCCAAAGCCTGATCGGCGCCTGATCGGAAAGCCGCGCGAGATCCCATGAAGATCATCGAAGTCAAACGGATCCCCAATCCGATATCGCTGAACCTGGGCACGATCCGGCCGGGCACCCGCCCGATCACGGTCGATGTGCTGCCGCAGATCACCTATGTGCGGCCCAAGGTCGTGATCGATGCCAAGCAGGTGGCGGCGTATGCCCGCGTCTGCGGCTTCAGCAAGGCGCATGGCGTGCCGATGCTGTTCCCGCACATGCAGGCCTTCCCGCTGGCGCTCATGTTGTTCGGCAACAAGAACTTCCCGTGGCCGGGCATCGGGCTGGTCCACCTGGCCAACAGCGCCAAACTGATCAAGCGCATCAACGTGGGCGACGAGTTGCGCTACGAAGTGCGCACCGGCGAGCTGTATGCGCACGACAAGGGCCAGGTCTTCACGCTGCATGCCCGCGCCTTGCGCGCCGGCGATGTCGTGTGGGAGAGCACCTGGACGCTGCTGCGCATGGGCATCCGCAACCCGAAGGGCGAGAAGTACGTCAGCGCCCTGGGCGACGACGCGCCGCTGGCCCACCAGGCCGATTTCTTCGCAGGCGCGGGCATCGGCCGGGCCTATGGTCTGGTGTCGGGCGACATCAACCCCATCCACATGTTCTCGCTGACCGCGAAGTTCATGGGTTTCCGCAAGGCCATCGCGCACGGCATGTGGACCAAGGCCAAGGCCCTGTCCACGCTGATGCCGCGCGAGGATGTCGACAAGGCCGAAGTGGTCGTCGAATTCAAGACGCCCCTGTTCCTGCCGGCCCGCGCCTCGCTGTGGTCCGTGCGCCAGGAGCATGGCGCCTTGTTCGAGGTTCGCAATGCCAAGGGCGACAAGCCTCACTTGCGTGGCCGCGTGACCTACTGATCGCCGACTGCACCTCCCTGTACACACCATCTTCAGTCCAGAAAGACAAACCCAATGAGCACACCTCGTCGCGCCGCCATCATCGGTGGCAACCGCATCCCGTTCGCACGCTCCAACACCGTCTACTCCAACGTGTCCAACCAGGACATGCTGACGGCCACCCTCCAGGGCCTGGTCGACCGTTTCAACCTGCACGGCCAGCGCCTGGGCGATGTCGCCGCCGGCGCCGTGATGAAGCACTCGCGTGACTTCAACCTGGTGCGTGAGTCGGTGCTGTCCACGACGCTGTCGCCCGAGACGCCCGCCTATGACCTGCAGCAGGCTTGCGGCACCGGCCTGGAAGCCATCATGCTCGTGGCCAACAAGATCTCGCTGGGCCACATCGAGAGCGGCATCGGCGGCGGCGTCGACACCACGTCCGACGCACCCATCGGCGTCAACGAAAAGATGCGCAAGATCCTGATGGAAGCCAACCGTGCCAAGACCACGATGGCCCAGCTCAAGATCATCTCCAAGATCCGCCCCAGCATGCTGGTCAAGCCCGCCATCCCCAAGAACGGCGAGCCCCGCACCGGCTACTCGATGGGCGAGCACGCCGAGCTGATGGCCCGTGAATGGTCCATCCCCCGCGAAGAGCAAGATCAGTTGGCCGTGGCCAGCCACGCCAACCTGACGCGCGCCTACAAGGACGGTTTCTTCGCCGACCTGATCACGCCGTTCAAAGGCGTGAGCAAGGACAACAACCTGCGCGAAGGCCTGTCCATCGAGAAGCTGCGCTCGCTCAAGCCTTGCTTCGACAAGAAGATCGCCCCCGGCCAAGGCACGCTGACACCGGGCAACTCCACGCCCCTGACCGACGGCGCCTCGGCCGTGCTGCTGGGCAGCGAAGAGTGGGCCAAGGAGCGCAACCTGCCGATCCAGGCTTACATCACGCACGCCGAAGTGGCCGCCGTGGACTTCTTCAACAAGAAGGAAGGCCTGCTGATGGCCCCCGCCTACGCCGTTCCCCGCATGCTGGCCCGCGCCGGCCTGACGCTGCAGGACTTCGATTTCTACGAGATCCACGAAGCCTTCGCCGCCCAGGTGCTGTGCACGCTCAAAGCATGGGAAGACCCCAAGTACTGCAAGGAGCGCCTGGGTCTGGACAAGCCGCTGGGCAAGATCGACCGCAGCAAGCTGAACGTGAACGGCAGCTCGCTGGCCGCCGGTCACCCCTTCGCCGCCACGGGCGGCCGCATCGTGGCCTCGCTGGCCAAGATGCTGGCGCAAAAGGGTTCGGGCCGTGGCCTGATCTCGATCTGCGCGGCGGGCGGTCAAGGCGTCGTGGCCATCCTGGAGCGTTGATTTTTGGGTTTTCCCTTGCTCGGGTTTCTAGGTAATCCGGGCAAGGGTTGATACACTTCGACACTTAACCAGGCGACCCGAGCCATTCCCTGGTAGTACACAGGGCTCGGGAACAAAGCCATCCCGCCAGACCCTTTGGCGGGCATACGAGGAGATTCGGATGTCCCAATCAGCCGCGGCGTCGTCGTCGCCAGCGCAGTCCATCGTCAACCCGGATGGTTCCACCAACCGGATCTGGTTGTCCTCCTATGTCAAGGGCGTGGCCCACGACATCCAGATGGACAAGTACCAGTCGCTGAGCGACTACTTCGACGAGTGCATCAACAAGTACCGCGAGCGCCCCGGCCTCGTCAGCATCGGTACCGAGATGACCTACGACCGGCTGGAGCGTCTGGTCAAGTCGTTCGCGGCATGGCTGCAGAGCCAGGGCATCAAGAAGGGCGATCGCGTGTCGATCATGCTGCCCAATACCTTCCAGTACCCGGTGTGCCTGTTCGCCGTGCTGCGCATCGGCGCCGTGGTCGTGAACGTGAACCCGCTGTACACGGCCCGCGAGCTCAATCACCAGCTCAAGGACTCCGGCGCCGAGACCATCATCGTGATGGAGACCTTCGCCAAGACGCTGCAGGACGCGTTGCCCGGCACCAACATCAAGCGCATCGTGCTGACGCAGATCGGTGACCTGCTGTCCGACGGCGCCCTGAACCTCAAGGGCCGTGCGCTGAATTTCGCATTGCGCCACGTCGAGAAGATGGTGCCGGCCTACAGCCTGCCGGGCGCCGTCTGGATCCGCGACGTGCTCAAGGCCGGTGCCAAGCTCACGCTCAAGCCCGCCGATGTGAAGCCCGGCGACTTGGCCTTCCTGCAGTACACGGGCGGCACGACCGGCGTGGCCAAGGGCGCCATGCTGACGCACCGCAACGTGCTGTCGAACTGCCAGCAGGCCCTGTGCTTCGCCGAAGGCCAGCTCACGGGCGAGACCGAGACCGTGGTCACCTTGATCCCGATGTACCACATCTTCTCGCTGACCGTGAATGGCCTGATCTTCATGGCGCTGGGCGGTCGCAACATCCTGATCGCCAACCCGCGCGACGTGAAGCGCGTGATGATGATGCTCAAGAACGAGCGCTTCTCGGGCATCAGCGGCGTGAACACGATGTTCGCGTCCTTCCTCGACGATCCGACCTTCCGCAAGCTCGACTTCTCGAACCTGAAGCTGTCGATCGCGGGCGGCATGGCCCTGCACCGCAACATCGCCGAGCGCTGGCACCAGACAACGGGCACGAACATCGTCGAAGGCTACGGCCTGACCGAGTGCTCGCCCATCGTGACGCAGGCGCCTGTCGACATCAAGAACCCGGGCCCCGTGTTCACGGGCTCGATCGGCGTGCCCATCCCCTCGACCGAAGTGCGCATGCGCCGCGACGACGGCACCTGGGCCGATCTGAACGAGCCGGGCGAGCTGTGCGTGCGCGGTCCTCAGGTCATGCAAGGCTATTGGCAGCGCCCTGAAGAGACCGCCAAGGTCATCGACAGCGAAGGCTGGCTGGCCACGGGCGACATCGCCGTGATGGACGAGAAGGGTTTCGTCAAGATCGTGGACCGCAAGAAGGACATGATCCTGGTGTCGGGCTTCAACGTCTACCCGAACGAGATCGAAGACGTGATCGCCATGCACCCGGACGTCAAGGAAGTGGCCGCCGTGGGCGTGCCCGACGAGGCCGCCGGCGAGCGCATCAAGGTCATCATCGTGCCGCGCAACCCCGGCCTGACCAAGGAGTCGGTGATCGAGCATTGCCGCAAGAGCCTGACGGGCTACAAGATCCCGCGCATCGTCGAGTTCCGCAACGAAGAGCTGCCCAAGACGCCCGTGGGCAAGATCCTGCGCCGCGAACTGCGCTGATCCCGATCTGATACCAGGCGGCCGCCAGACGTCCGCATATACCAGCCCACGGCTTCACGGCCGTGGGCTTTTTTTCACGGTCATCCCCATATGCAGCAGGGTTTGAAGCCCCCATTGCCGACCTTGGCATAGACTGGCCCACATCGCCACTGCGCAGTACACGGGCGATGGTGGTCCGGGCCACGTCCACTTGCCTGCGCCACAGCAAATGATGCGTGGACCATGCCGGGGGCATATGGTGGATAGCCGGTGTACAAGCAGCTTGCTGGTTTGTCGGACACAGGCGCGCGCGTGCGCCTTGCCCATTGAGCATGTGGGCGAAATCATGCGGCCCTTGCCCGTTGAGCGCCTGCCTGGCGTGCCACCCTACATCCTGGGGCTGGCGCTGATACGGGGCGTGGCCACACCCGTGGTCGATCTGGCTGGCTTGCTCGGCCAGGTGGAATCACACATTGCGCGCTTCGTCACCATCAAGGTGGCCGGACGGCCGCTGGCCCTGGCCGTGGCGCAAGTGCATGGCATCGTGGTCGTCGCGCACGAGACCCTGGCGGCATTGCCCTCGTTGATGCGGGACGTGGGCGCCGACCTGATCGAATCCATCAGTGTGCGGGACGCGGCTTTGCTGCTGGTGCTCGATGGCGCGCGGTTGCTGCCTGTCGGGGCCTTGCCGCAGTTGGAGGCCGCGTCGTGATCGTTCAAATGGACCATGGCGCGGTCACGCAACTGCGGGCGCTGGTGGCGCAGCGGCTGGGCTTGCGCTTCGATGACGACAAGGCCGAATGGCTGGGCAGCCTCCTGCGCAAACAGGCGGGCAACGTGATGGGCGCGGACAGCCAGCGCTACCTTCACGACCTGGCCAACAGCGACCTGTCTTGCGCGGCTTGGCAGGCGCTGGTGCAGGAGCTGACGGTCGCCGAGACCTACTTTTTCCGCAACACCGAGCAGTTCCAGGCCTTGCGCGAAGAGGTGCTGCCCAGGCGTCTGGCGGCGCAGGCATCGCCGCGTGCCTTGCGCTGCCTGTCCGCGGGCTGCGCCAGTGGCGAGGAGGCCTATTCGATCGTGATGACCCTGGTCGCCGGCGGCCTCGACATCGGCACGGGCCTCGATGTGCGGGCGCTGGACCTCAACCCCCTCAACCTGATCAAGGCCCGCCAGGGCTGCTATGGCGAATGGAGCCTGAGGGAAACCACGCCGGAGATGCGCCAGCGCTGGTTCAGGCTCAGCGGCAGGGAGCATGTGCTGGACGAGCGCATCCGCCAGACCGTGCGCTTCGAGGTGCGCAACCTGGTCGATGAGGACGAATCGTTCTGGCAAGCCGATCACTACGACATCATCTTCTGCCGCAATGTGCTGATGTACTTCACGAGCGAGCACTTGCAGGCCGCGCTGAGCCGCATCACGCGTTCGCTGGCGCCAGGTGGCTACCTCTTTCTTGGGCATGCGGAAAGCCTGCGCGGCCTGTCGCGCGACTTCCATCTCCGGCACACGCACAGCACGTTCTACTACCAGCGCAAGACCTCGGACGAGATGGCGAGCGATGTGGCGGACACGCGCGCGCCCTGGCGCAGGGCCGCCGTGGCATCGGGCGACTGGGTGCAGGCCATCGGCAGCGCGTCCGACCGCGTCCGGGCGCTGACGGCGTCGTCCACGCAACCGGGCTTGCCTTTGGCGGGCGGCCGGCCGGCTCAGCCGCAGGCCAAGGCCTTCGAGCGCGTGTTCGAGTTGTTCCGCGAGGAGCGTTTCAACGAGGCGCTGAACATGGTGGAAGGCTTGCCCGCCGATGTGGCGCGCTTGCCCGACATGAGGCTCTTGCATGCCGTGCTGCTCGTGCACAGCGGCTTGCTGGCCAGGGCTGAATCGCTGTGCCAGCAACTGCTGCGAGAAGACGAGCTCGACGCCAATGCGCACCATTTGCTGTCCTTGTGCCGCGAAGGCGTTGGCGACCATGCGGGCGCCATCGACAGCGACCGGACGGCCGCCTACCTCGATCCGGCCTTCGCCATGCCGCATCTGCATCTGGGTTTGCTGGCACGCCGCCAGGGTGACTTCAACATGGTGCGCAAGGAGTTCGGCCTGGCGCTGCGCCTGCTGAGCCGGGAAGATGCCACGAGGTTGCAGTTGTTCGGCGGTGGCTTCAATCGCCAGGCTTTGTCGTCGCTGTGTGCGGCAGAGCTGGCCACGGGCGGGGTTTCATGATGCGAGCACGAGCGTCACAGGCGGGTTTGTCCTTCAGCGCCGAGCAGTTGCGCGAGGTGTTCGATCAGGGCTTCGCGCAGGCCGTGGTGGTCGATGCCGCGCGATGGCAGGATTTTCTGCAAATTCGACTGGATGGGCAGGTGCATGTGCTGGCGCTCGATGAGGTGGCCAGCCTGCAGCCCGTGAACTGGGTCACGCCGATACCGGGGCCGTTGCCCGCCTTGATCGGCCTGATCGGGCACAAGGGCGAGACCGTGCCCTTGTACGACTTGCGGATCTTGCTGGGTTGCCCGGCCACGGTGGCGCCGCGCTGGATGGTGCTGAGCCGGCAGGTGAATGTGGCGCTGGCTTTCGACGCCTTCGACAAGCACCTGCGCCGCCCCGATGAGGCGGTGGCCAGGCCCGCCAGCGCGCAGGCATCGGGCGACCACATCCGGGCGCACTTGCGGGTCGACGAGCAGAACTGGCCCATCGTGAGCCTGGCATCCGTGGGCAACAGCATCCAAGAAGCAGCGCGGCAGTGCGCACAACAACAGGAGTCGTGAGATGTGGACATTTGGCAGAAAAATCGCCATGGGATTCGCCGTTTCGTTCGTGCTGCTGCTGGGCATCGGCACCATCTCGTACCGGGTCATCGATTCCCTGACGGGCACCAGCTACCTGGTCACGCACACGCACAGGGTGCTGGAGCACGTCGCCGCCTTGCTGAGCCTGCTCAAGGACGCCGAGACAGGCCAGCGTGGCTTCATCATCACGGGCCAGGAGACTTATCTCGAGCCTTACGAAGCGGCCGTGCGCAACATCCCGGCCGTGGTCAAGGAGCTGCAGGACCTGATCGCGGACAACCCCGCCCAGCAAAAGCGCATGGGGGCGCTGGTGCCGCTGGCCATGGCCAAACTCGACGAGTTGAAAAACACGATCGAGATGCGGCGCAAGGATGGGCGCGATGCCGTCACGGCCCGCGTTCAGACCGGCATCGGCAAGAAATACATGGATGACATGCGTGTCATTGCCGCGCAAATGGAGCAGGAGGAACGCGGTTTGCTCAAGGAGCGTGCGGAGGAGTGTCGAGAAGGCTGCCAATGGCGCGCGCACGACCATTGTCTACGGCACCTTGTTCTGCGTGGTGTTCGTCTGCGCGGCGGGCTTCATCATCACGCGATCCTTGACGCGCGAAATCGCTTCGGCCGTGCGGCATGTGCAGCAGTCGTCGGCCGAGTTGCAATCGGCGTCCACGCAGCAGGCTGCGGGGGCGCGGGAGTCCGCCACGGCCATGACCGAGATCACGACGACCATCAGCGAGTTGCTGGCCACCTCGCGGCAGATCGCCGAGAGCGCGCAGCGCGTGGCCACGGTCGCCGAGCAGACGCTGGGCGCCGCGCGCAGGCGAGGTGGCCGTCACGCGCAGCGACGAGTCGATCACCGGCATACGCCAGCAGGTCGACGTGATCGTGAACCACATGCTCGATCTGGGCAAAAAGTCTCAGCAGATCGGGGCCGTGCTGGACATCGTCTCCGAGCTGGCCGAGCAGACCAACATCCTGGCCATCAACGCCACGATCGAGGCCAGCGGGGCGGGCGAATCGGGCCGGCGCTTCGCCGTGGTCGCCGATGAGATCCGCAAGCTGGCCGACCGCGTGGCCGGCTCGACCAAGGAGATCCGGCACCTGATCGACGACATCCGCAGTGCCGTCAACACGACCGTGATGGCCACGGAGACCGGCTCCAAGTCGGTGGACAGCGGCTCGCGCATGTTCGGTGAGGTGGCATCGACCTTCAGCCAGATCACGGCGCTGATCGCCACGACGACCGAAGCCGCGCGCGAGATCGAGCTGTCGACCAAGCAGCAGACATCCGCCGTCGAGCAGGTGAACCGTGGCCATCGCCAGCACGGCGCAGGCAACGAAGGAGACCGAGGCCAGCTCGAGCCAGACCTTCCAGACGGCCAGCCAGTTGGCGGGCCTGTCGAAGGACTTGTTGCGATTGGTCCAGCCATACACGGTGTCTTGAGGCATGAGCAAAGACCCATAGGTGCTGTTCGGATTCTATCGTGTTTCCCTATTAACCTTAGCAATAC
>JASGJC010000029.1:0-29379 GCA_049840915.1 Aquabacterium sp. | reverse complement strand
GGCTGGCCGGCATGCCCGAGCAATGCCCTGTGATCATCCTGGGCGGCAAGGGCACGATCGGCAGCCGTGTGGTCGCGCTGCTGCAGCAGGCATCGGACCGGCCGGTCTGCGCCATCGATGTCGACAACCAGGCGCAGTTCCCCAGCCATTTCAAAGGCCAGGCCGTGATCGTGCTCAACATCACCAAGCTGGGCGCGCTGAGCCAGTACATCCCGCAGCTGTGGCCCGAGGCCATCGTGCTCAACGAGGTCTATCCGGAGCCCAAGCGCGCCGAACTCGGCCCCATCCGCTGCTGGCACATCGCCGGGGTGCAGGGCGGGGCCTTGCCCGCCTTCCGTGGCGCCTATGCCGACGCCCTGCCTTGCTGCGCGGCCTACCTGCAAGGCGACCAGTTCGACGTGGTCCTGCGGCAGATCGCCTGAACACGGCCGATCGAGGGCGGCCGATCAGGGATCAGGCCTCTGGTTCGAAATCCACCTTGTCGCGCACGGCGCACCCCGGGCAGGCCCAATCATCCGGGATCAGCTTCCAGGCCGTGCCGGCCGGGAAGCCTTCGTGCGGCTCGCCCTTGGCCTCGTCGTACGCGTATCCGCAGTTGGGGCAACGGTAGCGCATGGTCAGGCGGCCTTGCTCAGCTGGCTCAGGGCCTGCGCCTTATCGGCGTACTTGGCCAGCAACGCGGCACGACGCGGCGCGTACATGTTGATGCGGCTCATGTCGCCCTTGTAGTGGGCCAGCACGCGCTTGTCCATCACGGCATACCAGATCGGCGGGAAGTAGGCCAGCGTCAGCATGCCCGCGTAACCCGATGGCAATTGAGGGCTGTGCTCGAAGTGGCGCAGGGCCTGGTAGTGGCGTGTGGGGTTGGCGTGATGGTCGCTGTGGCGCTGCAGGTGGTACAGGAAGAGGTTGGTGACCATGTGGTTGCTGTTCCACGAATGCTCGGGCTGGCAGCGCTCATAGCGGCCATCGGCACCCTTTTGACGCAGCAGGCCGTAGTGCTCGAGGTAGTTCACCACTTCGAGCAGCGAGAAGCCGTACACCGCCTGGATGATCAGGAAAGGCAGCGCGGCCCAGCCGAACGCGGCCAGCAGCGCGACAAACAGCACGACCGACATCGCCCACGACTGCAGGTTCTCGTTGTCCTTGCTGAAGGCGGGCTTGCCCAGGCGCTTGAGGCGCTCGCCCTCCAGGTGCCAGGCCGAGCGGAAGCTGCCGACCACGGTGCGAGGCAGGAAGGCCCAGAACGACTCGCCGAAGCGCGAGCTGGCCGGATCCTCGGGCGTGGCCACGTTCTTGTGATGGCCGCGGTTGTGCTCGACATAGAAGTGGCCGTAGAAGGTGGGCGCCAGCGAGACGCGCGCCAGCCAGCGGTCGAACTTCGACTTCTTGTGGCCCAGCTCGTGCGCCGTGTTGATGGCGATGCCGTTGACCAGGCCCACGCTGAGCGCCAGGCCCAGCTGGTGGTACCAGGGCAGGTCGGCCGTCGCGGCGAACCAGGCGCCCAGGCCGGTCACGAACAGCTGCAGCGGCACGAAGGCGTACAGGACCCAGCTGTAGTAACGGTCTTGCTCGAGGGCCTGCAGGGCGCCATCGGGCGGGTTCTCGGCGTCTTCGCCGAAGAGCCAGTCGAGCGCCGGGATGATCACGTGGATGAACACCACGGCGAACCACAGCGTCCAGGCGGCCTTGGTCTGCCAGAACAGCAGCAGCATGACGATGCCGATGGTGGGCACGGCCGGGCCCAGCAGCCACAGATAGCGTTTGGGATCGGCCCATTTGGGCGCCGATTTGGGGGCGGAGGTAAGACTGGCGTTCGACATTTTGGACATGGCTCCTTCGATACCAGACAGTGTCGTCATATTGACCAACATCCGGAACACGTCAACCTCCGCTCGACCATCGCCAGACGCCGGTCATGTGCGAGGGTTACCACCAGTTTCGCCAACCATCTCACACTCTCGGCGTTTGGCGCCAGAACCACGGTTTTTCGGCGGGTGCCCGGCCGGGGTATTTCGTGGCAAGCTGGCGGGCTATATGGATAGCCTCAGCCTGATCCTCGACGACATGCACTTCGACGGTGTCGTGTTCGCCTCCACCTGCAACACGGCCCCCTGGAACTGGCGTCTGGCGACACCCGGCCTGGGCAGCTTCCACATCGTCACCAGCGGCCAGGCCTGGCTGATGCGCGAGGGCGAAGAGCCCTTGCTGGTCCAGACGGGCGACCTGATCGTGCTGCCAGCGGGCAACCTGCACCACATGCAGGACAAGCCGCAGACCATGGCCGTGGCGCACGATCTGCTGCCCTTCATGGCGGCGTCCGAGCTGGAGCCGCGCCAGCACGGCGGCGGCGGCGCGGTGTGTTCGCTGATCAGCGGCCACGCGCGCTTCGATGTCGACATGGCCGCGCCCTTGATCGCCGCACTGCCCAGCCTCATGCACGTGCGCGGCCTGGGCGAGGCGCCGCCCTTGTGGCTGGCCATCGGGCTGCAATTTCTGGCGCAGGAGGTGGCCGCGCAACGGCCCGCGCAGCAGGCCATCATCAACCGCCTGGGCGACATCCTTTTCATGGAGTGCATCCGGGACTATGTCGAGTCGGTGCCGGAAGGCTCGGGCAACTGGCTGGCCGCCTTGAAGGACAAGGCCCTGTCGAGCGCCCTGGCGCACATGCACCGCGACCCGCGCCACAACTGGACCGTGCCCGAACTGGCGCAACATGCGTGCCTGTCGCGCTCGGCCTTCGCCGACCGCTTCACGCAGACGCTGGGCGAGCCGCCCCTGACCTACCTGACGCGCCACCGCATGCGGCTGGCCGCGCGGCAACTGGGCAGCTCAGGGTTGCCCGTGAGCAAGATCGCCGACCAGGTGGGCTATGCCTCCGAGGCAGCGTTCAGCCAGGCGTTCAAGCGGGCGTATGGCGCGTCGCCGTCGATGTGGCGGCAACAGCGCGTGACAGACGCCTGACGAAGGCGCTGAAGGCTCAGCGCTTGGCCGTGCCTGTGCCGCCCAGCAGGGCCGCGACCTTGCGCTTGGGCTTGATGAAGCGCGACAAGCCACCGCCCGATGCCGCCGAGGTGGCAGCCACGGCGGCGCCCTTGGCCTCCCACACCGGATCGGCGGCGGGATCGGGCTCGTAGGGCTTGTCGAAGAAGGGGTCCGCAGGCTGGCGACGTGGCGCCGGGCGCGCGGGGCGGGCCTCGCGCGGCTCGCGGGCCGGTGCCGTGGCGCCGACCATGTCGGGCCGACCGTCGGTGTCTTCGCTGCGGCGCTGGCGGTAGCTGCCGCGCTCGCCGCGGTCACCACCTCGGTCACTGCCGCGATCACCACGCTCGCCGCGTCCGCCACGGCTGTCTTCCAGCTCGAAGGTTTCGACGTCGATCTTCTTCTTGATGAGCTTCTCGATGTCGGCCATCAGGCGCGCATCCGAGCCCGTCACGAGCGAGACGGCCAGGCCGCTGGCGCCCGCGCGGCCCGTGCGGCCGATGCGGTGCACATAGTCTTCGGCGTTGAAGGGGATGTCGTAGTTGAAGACGGCGGGCAAGGCGGCGATGTCGATGCCGCGCGCGGCCACGTCGGTGGCCACGAGCAGGTCCATCTCGCCGGCCTTGAAGGCGGCCAGGGCCTTGAGGCGCTCGTCTTGCGACTTGTCGCCGTGCAGGGCCGTGGTGCGCAGGCCGTCGCGCTCGAAGGCACGCGCCAGGCGGGCCGCGCCCAGCTTGGAGTTCACGAAGACGATGCTTTGCGTGATGCCGCGGTCACGCAGGATCTGGCGGATGGCATAGCGCTTGTTGTCGTCGTCGACCTTGTAGAAGCGCTGCTCGACGTTGGTGGCTGTCGCATTGGGGCGGGCCACTTCGACCAGCACCGGGTCTTGCAGGTAGCTTTGCGCGAGCTTCTTGATTTCGGGCGAGAAGGTGGCCGAGAACAGCAGGGTCTGGCGGGCCTTGGGCAGGTAGCTCAGGATGCGCTGCAGATCGGGCAGGAAACCGATGTCGAGCATGCGGTCGGCCTCGTCGAGCACCACGTACTCGACCTGCGACAGGATGCAGTTCTTGGCCTCGATGTGGTCGAGCAGGCGGCCCGGCGTGGCGATCAGCACCTCGACGCCGGCCTTGAGCTCGGCGGTTTGCGGCTTCATGTCCATGCCGCCGAAGACGACGGCCACGCGCAGGTTGGTCTTGCTGGCGTACTTCTTGATGTTGACGGCGACCTGGTCGGCCAGCTCGCGCGTCGGGGCCAGCACGACGGCGCGCACCGGGTGGCGGGCCGGCGACATGCTGGCGTTCTCGTGCTTCATCATCTTTTGAAGCAGCGGGATCGAGAAGGCGGCCGTCTTGCCGGTGCCGGTCTGGGCCGCGCCCATGACGTCGCGCCCGGCCAGCACCACGGGGATGGCTTTGGCCTGGATGGGCGACATCGTCGGGTATTCGATGGCCTTGAGCAGCTTGGGGTCCAGCGGGAGGGTGTCGAACCGGGCGGGGGCTTCAGCTGGGGCTTCAGCGGGCGCTTGCGCTGCGGTGTCTGGCACGGCCTGGGGCTGGCCTGCGACCTCGTCCGCGGAGGGGGTCGCTTGGGGTGTTTGTGAATTCATCGGTTGCGCATTATCCGCCTGTTGCTGCTTTTTTGCGCATTCAAATGAGGGTAAATGGGGTCTAAATGAGGCGCCGAACGGCCTATGCCCCGCTGAACCGCCGCTCAGAAGGTGTAGCCGACCTGGGTTTGCGTGCCGCCGTTGGCCGCTTCGGCCTGCTCCAAAAGGCGCGACAGCGGGCCCAGGCCCTGGTAGCGCGAGGCCACGCGGTGGGCGTAGGTCCAGACGCGCGGGATGTCGTCCAGGTACTGGCGTTTGCCGTCGCGCAGGGCCAGGCGGGCGAAGATGCCCATGACCTTGAGATGGCGCTGCAGGCCCATCCACTCCATGTCGCGCCAGAAATCGCCGAAGTCATCGGGCACGGGCAGGCCGGCCTTGCGGGCGCGCTCCCAGAAGCGCACGGCATAGTCGAGCTGCACGTCCTCGTCCCACATCACGTAGGCGTCGCGCAGCAGCGAGACCAGGTCGTAGGTGATCGGGCCCCACACAGCGTCCTGGAAGTCGATCACGCCGGGGCGGGCGCTCGGGTCGGCCGGGTCGGCCATGAGGTTGCGGCTGTGGTAGTCGCGGTGGACGAGCACGGTGGCCTGGCCCAGCACCTGGGCCTTGATGAGGTCGAAGGTCTTGGCCAGCATTGCGCGCTGGGCGTCGTCCAGCGTCAGGCCGCGCAGTTGCGTGAGGTACCAGTCGGGGAAGAGGTCCATCTCGCGCTGCAGATGGGCGTCGTCATAAGGCGGCAGGGCCTGCTCGCCCTGGCCTTGCGCCACGCTTTGCAGGCGCACGAGCTCGTCGAGCGCGGCGGCGTAGCGGGCACGGTTGCCGGCGCTTTCAGGCTGGGCCGCGTCGAGCGTGGACAGCAGCGTGTGCGCGCCCAGATCGCTCAGCAGCATGAAGCCCTGGGCCTCGTCCCACTCGAGGATGCGCGGCACGTTGACGCCGCCGGCATCGAGCAGGCGGTCGACGGCGACGAAGGGGCGGCAGTTTTCCTTCTCGGGCGGGGCGTCCATGACGATGACGCTGCCCTGGGCGGCATCGACGCGGAAGTAGCGGCGAAAGCTCGCGTCGGCGCTGGCCGGGCGCGCGGTGTCCGGGCGCAGGCCGTGGGCGGGCGCCACCAAGGCCAGCCAGGCGGCGAAGGCCTGCTGGCGGGCGGGGTCGGCCCACTGGATCTCGGAGGTTGCAGCGGGCAATGTGGCGGACGGGGAAACAGCGTTGGACGACACGGTGGCCATGGGCGGGTAAGCCGGACGGAGCGGCGAATAAACGGCCTGAGACGGCGGGCAAGGCAGCGGGCTTCGCCGCCATGAAATAATGCAGCGATTTTAGGCAAGGCCGGTTCACCGCGATGAAGGCCCCTGCCGCAGCCTCCCTGCGACACATCACCCGTGACCTTGATTCCACCTTTGGACCGCCCCCGCCGCCCCGCTTCGCGCTCAGCCTCACGCCCCGGCCGCCCCACCAACGTGTCGACACGCTGGACGCCCGTGGCCGTGGCCGCCGGCCTGCTCGTGGCGCAGCTGTGCTGGCCTTCGGTCGTCAGCGCCGATGAGGGCCGGGCGGCCACGCCCCATGCCGTCTCCGCCAGCGCGGCGGCCGAATCGGCATCCGCGGCCGCATCGGCTGCATCGACGGCGGCTTCGGGTGCCGCGCCCGCCTCCCGCCTGAGCTTCTCGCTGCCCGCGCCGCAAGGCAACCTGCACAACGGCCAGGCGCCGCTGTTCTTCGAGGCCGACAACCTGGAAGGCGAAACCAACGTCCGCACGCGTGCCACGGGCTCGGTGCGGCTGCGCCAGGGCGAGCTGACCGTGCGCGCCGACGAGCTGACGCACACGCAGGCCGACAACACGGCCAGGGGCGTGGGCCACGTCGTGATCATGCGCAACGGCAACATCTTCAGCGGCCCGGAGCTGACGCTCAAGCTGGACACGCTCGAAGGCGAGTTCATCCGCCCGCATTTCTGGTTCGCCCGCACGCGCGCCGGCGGCAATGCCGAGCATGTCGAGTTCCTCGGCGCCAACCGCCTGCGCGCCACCAAGACCACCTACAGCAGCTGCACGCCCGAGAACATGCCGGACGGCAGCCCGGGCGAGCCGGCCTGGTCGCTCAAGACCAGCAGCGTCTACCTCGACTTCAACACCAACGAAGGCACGGCCGACAACGCCGTGATCTGGTTCAAGGGCGTGCCGCTGCTGGCCGCGCCCTCGCTGACCTTCCCGCTCAACGACGCGCGCAAGTCCGGCTGGCTGCCACCCAGCTTCGACTACGACAACAAGAGCGGCCTGGAGATGTCGGCGCCGTACTACTGGAACATCGCGCCCGACAAGGACATGACGCTGGCGCCCAAGCTGTCGCTCAAGCGCGGCATGGGCCTGGACGCCGAATACCGTTACCTCGCGCTTCACGATGAAGGCGTGCTGCACGTCGTGGGCCTGCCCGACGACCGCGTGGCCATGCGCTCGCGCGGCCTGGTCGACTTCACGCACAAGGGCAACTTCAACGACCTGGGCAACCTGCTGGCGCAGACCAATTACGACGTGCGCTGGAACCGTGTCTCGGACGACGACTACTGGAAGGACTTCCCGCACGGGCTGACCTCCCTCACGCCCCGCCTGTACGACAGCCACGCCAACGTCGAGCGCCAGCTCAACTCGCGCAACTGGGGCCTGGGCGACAGCCAGACCACGCTGTACGGCGGCGTGCAGAGCTGGCAGACCCTGCGCGACCTGGACCCCAAGACCGACCCGACGGTCTCCGGCATCGACTCGCCTTACCGGCGCGAGCCGCAGTTGGGCCTGCGCAGCCGCAGCGGCAACGACACGGGCCTGGTCTGGTCCATGCAGGGCGAGTTCAACCGCTTCACCAACGCGGACCCGACCAAGCCCATCGGCAACCGCCTGAACGCCATCGGGCAACTGAGCTACCTGGCCAACGTGGGCGGCCTGAGCCTGACGCCCAAGATCAGCCTGAACTCGACCACCTACGACATGGACCAGCCCCTGGCCGGCACGGGCAACCGCAGCGCCAGCCGCACCCTGCCCACGTTCAGCCTGGATTCGGGTCTGACGCTGGAGCGGCCGCTGCACATGTTCGACCGCGACGTGATCCAGACGCTGGAGCCACGCGTGCAGTACGTGCGCACGCCCTACAAGGACCAGAGCAACCTGCCCCTGTTCGACAGTGCCCCGCGCGACTTCAACCAATACGCCATCTACAGCGAAAACGCCTTCACGGGCGTGGACCGCATCTCGGACGCCAACCAGGTCACCATGGGCCTGACCTCGCGCCTGCTGGACCAGCAATCGGGCGTCGAGGCGCTGCGCCTGGGCGTCGTGCAAAAGCTGCTGCTGTCCGACCAGCACATCAACCCGAGCGGCGACGGGCCCATCACGCAGCGCCTGTCCGACCTGCTGCTGCTGGGCTCGACGTCGGTGATCCCGAACTGGTCCATCGACGGCACGATGCAGTTCAACGCCCAGAACCATGCGGCCGAGCGCGGGGTCATCGGCGCGCGCTACTCGCCCGGCGCCTGGCGCACGATCGGCGCGTCGTACAACTACACGCGCAATGCCAGCGGCCAGTTGGACCTGGGCTGGCAATGGCCGGTCGCGGGCCCGCTGCCGCCGATGGAGGCCGTCCGCCAGGAAGCCGTGATCGACCCCATGAACCTGAGCGGTTCGCGCAACCCCAATCCCAACGCGTGCGGCGGCACCTGGTACAGCGTGGGCCGCGTGAGCTACAACACGTTCGACAAGCGCGTGACCAGCTCGCTGCTGGGCGTCGAATACGATGCGGGGTGCTGGATCGGCCGCGTCGTCTCCGAACGGGTGTCCGTCGGCACGTCCACCAGCATCCGCATCATGTTCCAGATCGAACTGGTCGGCCTGTCCCGCGTCAGCCTGGGCTCCAACCCGCTGCGCACCTTGAAGGACAATGTCCCCGGCTACCGCCTGCTGCATGACGACACCACCCCGGCCACCGAACCCGCTCCCCTGACCTTCACCACCGATGACTGACCACACGCCTATGTCCCGCAACCCTGCCCCGACCCGGCGGCGCTCGAGCGCGCTGGTCCATGGCGTTTGCCTGAGCCTGTTGATCAGTTCGGCCGCGCCCGCCTTCGCACAGCTCCGCAACCGGGCCGAATCGCCGTCGGTGGCGCCACGCATCCCCATGTCGCGCAACCTGAGCACCGAGCTCAAGCTCGACGGCGTGCAGACCACGACCGACTACATCGTGGCCGTGGTCAACCAGGAGCCCATCACCCATACGGACGTCGACAAGCGAGTGGCCCGCATCCAGGACACGGCCCAGGCCGGCACCCGCCTGCCGCCCGCCGACGAGCTGCGCCAGCAGGTGCTCGACGCCCTGATCGACGAAAAGGTGCAGATCTCGTACGCCAAGACCATGGGCATGGACATCTCGGATGCCGAGGTCGACGCGGCCATCGAGAACATCGCCGCGCAGAACCAGTTGAGCCTGGCCGACCTCAAGAGCCGCATGCAGGCCGACGGTCTGGACTTCCAGCGCTACCGCGGCAGCCTGCGCGAACAGATCCTGCTGCAGCGCCTGCGCGAGCGCGAGGTCAGCAACCGCATCCAGATCAGCGACGCCGACATCGACGCCTTCATCAAGGACGACCCGGCCGCCCAGACCGAAGTGGCGCTGAACGTGGCCCACATCCTGATCGCCGTGCCCGACAAGGCCACGCCCGCGCAGGTGCAGGCGCTGCAGGCCAAGGCGCAGGGCATCCAGGAGCGCGCGGCCCAGGGCGCCAACTTCGCGCAGCTGGCCAAGGAGTTTTCTGGCGACGCCAACACGCGCGACCAGGGCGGCGCCTTCGGCCTGCGCCCCGTCAGCCGCCTGCCCGAGGTGTTCGTGGCTTCCGTGGGCAAGCTCAAGGTCGGCCAGGTGGCGCCGCTCGTGCGCTCCAACGCGGGCTTTCACATCATCAAGCTGGTCGAGCGCGAGAACAGCGCCCAGGCCACCTACACGCAGCAACGCGCGCGCCACATCCTGCTGCGCACCTCGCCCAAGGTGCCGACGGAAGAACAAGTGGCCCGCATGAACGACATCCGCAAGCAGATCATCGGCGGCACGGCCAGCTTCGCGCAGATGGCGCGCCAGTACTCCGAGGACGGCAGCGCGGCCAAGGGCGGCGACCTGGGCTGGACCGCGCCCGGCCAGTTCGTGCCCGAGTTCGAAAAGGTGCTGATCACGCTGCAGCCCGGCCAGATCTCCGAGCCCGTGGTCAGCCGCTACGGCGTGCACCTGATCCAGTTGCTCGAGCGTCGCGAGGTACAGCTGACCGACCAGCAAAAGCGCGAAGCCGCCAAGTCGGTGCTGCGCGAGCGCCGCTTCGAAGCGGCCTACGAAGAATGGGCGCGCGAGCTGCGCGCCGCCGCCTGGATCGACATGCGCGATGCGCCCTGATCGCCCCTCCAACAAGCCCGGCAACCGACCGCCACACAAGCGTGCCGTGCAGGGCGGCGGCGGTCACATCGCGCGCAAGCGCTTCGGCCAGCACTTCCTGAGCGACCTGGGCTTGATCGACGAGATCGTGCGCGCCATCTCGCCCAAGCCCGGCCAGGCACTGGTCGAGATCGGGCCGGGCCTGGGCGCGCTCACGAACCCGGTGGTCGAGCGCTGCGAGCGCCTGACCGTGGTCGAGCTCGACCGCGACCTGGCCGCGCGCCTGCGCAAGCGCCCCGAGCTGAACGTGATCGAGTCCGACGTGCTCAAGGTCGATTTCGGCCAGGTGCGGCAAGACCTCGGCGGCCACAGGCTGCGCGTCATCGGCAACCTGCCCTACAACATCTCCAGCCCCATCCTCTTTCATTTGCTGCCCTGGGCCGACCAGGTCGAGGACCAGCACTTCATGCTGCAAAAGGAAGTGGTCGACCGCATGGTGGCCGCGCCCGGCAAGAAGGACTACGGCCGCCTGAGCGTGATGCTGCAATGGCGCTACCACATGGACAACGTGGTCGACGTGCCGCCCGAGGCCTTCGATCCACCGCCGCAGGTGGACTCGGCCGTCGTGCGCATGGTGCCGCTGGCGCAGCCGCCCCAGGTGGACCCGGCCGTGCTCGAGGCCATGGTGGCCGTGGCCTTCTCGCAGCGCCGCAAGCTGTTGCGCCACACGCTGGGCGCCTGGATCACGCAGCACGGCATCGACACCAGCTTCGACCTGCAGCGCCGCGCCGAAGAGGTGCCTGTCGACGAGTACGTGGCGCTGGCCGCGCTCAAGCCCGCTGCGGCCTGATCACTTGACCGAACGCGGCGTTCAAGGCCGCGTCATGTTCCAGATCAGGCGCACCAGCTCGTCTTCGAAAGCGGGCGTACCCAGCAGAGGCGAGTCCTCCAGCACGGCACTGCGGATCACGCCGATCACGGCGCGCGTGCCCACGAACAGGCGGCTGAGCGACAAGGGCCGCGCGGTCGGATCGGCCAGCTGCTCCCAGGCCACGGCGATGCGCTCGGCGCCTTCGCGCTGGGCCTGCGCGAGGAAGTCGGCGTAGTCCATCTCCCAGGCCAGCTTGACCAGCGCCGGACTCAGGTTGCGGCCGATGCCGAAAGTGTCGATCAGGAGCTTGACCCGCTTGCGCGCGCCCACCAAGGGGTCGCAGGCCCCGCTGACCACCTCATCGAGGATCCGCTGCATCTCATCCATCACGCGCTCGCGTTCGGCCACGATCATGGCCTCCAGCACCATCTCCTTGCGCGGGAAGTACTGGTAGAGCGTGCCCACCGACACGCCGGCCCGCGCCGCGATCTTGTTGGTCGTCAGCGCGTCCAGGCCTTCGTTGTCAACAATCTGAGCAGTGGCTTCAAAGATGGCCTCGACCGAGCGCTGCGCCCGCACCTGCGTCGGCCGCTTGCGCATGGTTTTCTCTGGGAGAGCAGCCGTTTTGACGCGCGCCTTGAGCATGGTGGTCAAACCTGAGTGAATTGCGAGCCACAAGCGAGTTGTCGCGCCGCGCGTTAACTGAATAATGAACAGATATTAAAGCCGATGCCGTCACATCGGATCAGGAGACCCGCCATGCCACCGACCACCCAAGCCGCGCCCCTCGCCGATGCCGCCGACACCACCGATACCGCGCCCAAGCGCCTGCGCACCCTGGCCGATCTGTCCGGCCCGCCCGGCCTGCCCATCGTCGGCAACGCCCTGCAGATGGACCGCCACCGCATCCATCAGAACATGGAGGCGCTGTGCCAGCAGTACGGGCCTTTCTTCAAGGTGCGCTTCGCCAGCCGCACCGTGCTGGTCGTGGGCGACCACGAGGCCTCGGCCAAGATCCTGAAGGCGCGCCCGAACGACTTCCGCCGCTCGATGCGCCTGTCCGATGCCGCGCGCAGCCTGGGCCTGGACATGGGCCTGTTCATGGCCGAAGGCGACACCTGGAACCGCCAGCGCCGCATGGTCATGGCCAGCTTCGCGCCACAGCGCATCCGCGCCTACTTCCCGTCGATGCTCAACGTGACACGCCGGCTGCACGACCGCTGGGTCAAGGCCGCGCAAAACAAAACCGGCATCGACCTGCAGGCCGACCTGATGCGCTACACGGTCGACACGATCACCGGCCTGGCGCTCGGCCACGACGTCAACACGATCGAGGCCGATGGCGACGTGATCCAGAAGCACCTGGATGTGATCTTCCCGGCCATGTTCAAGCGCATCCTCTCGGTCGTGCCTTACTGGAAGCTGATCAAGCTGCCCGCCGACCGCGAGGTCGAGCGCCACGTGGCCGAGGTCAACCGCGCCATCGACGGCTTCGTCAAGCAGGCCCGCACGCGCCTGCAAGACCCCGCCCGCCGCGCCGACCCCAGCAACCTGCTCGAAGCCCTGATCGTCGCGGCCGAATCGGAAGACGGCGGCGTGAGCGATGCCGATGTGCGCGGCAATGTGATGACCATGCTGCTGGCCGGCGAAGACACCACGGCCAATACGCTGGCCTGGCTGATCTACCTGCTCAAGCAGAACCCGGCCACGCTGGCACGCGCCCGGCAGGAAGTGCAGACCTTGGCGCCGCGCGGCCTGACCGACTTCACGCCCGAGACGATGGCCCAGCTCGACTACATCGAGGCCTGCGCCAACGAGGCCATGCGCCTTAAGCCCGTCGCGCCCTTCCTGCCCGTGCAGGCCATGCGCGACCTGACCGTGGCCGACATCGCCGTGCCCAAAGGCACGCTGGTCTGGAATGCGCTGCGCACCGACAGCGTGTCGGCGCAGCATGTGAATGAACCGCAGGCCTTCCAGCCTGAACGCTGGCTGGGCTCATCGGCCAATCAGGTCAAGCACGTGGCCATGCCCTTCGGCAGCGGGCCGCGCATCTGTCCGGGTCGCTACCTCGCGCTGCTCGAAATCAAAATGGCGCTGGCCATGTTGCTGAGCCACTTCGACATCGAGGCGGTGGACACCCCCGACGGCGACGCCGCCCGGGAAGTGATGGCCTTCACGATGGGCCCTGAAAACCTGACGATGCATATTCAAAAGCGGGCCAGCGCCTGAATATGCTGGCCGTTGGTGCCGGCTTGTCTCCAGATATTGTCTTCAATGTATTTCAGCACCAACGAACCAAACCCTGAGCAAACGCCTTCAACGCGTGAAGGCTTGAAATCAGATCAGGAAGCGCAGCACCGAGCCCGTGGCGCTGAACACGCCCTTGCCCACATAGAACAAGCCCTTGGCGCCATCGACGACGACCGATGTCAACAAGCCAGCGCCAGACACGGCCTTGATCTCTTTGGTTTGCAAAACGCGCATGATGTCTCTCCTTATATTCGGAAGATGAAGTGCCTTCCGTTTGCACACCTTCAATTTATCGGCGGCGCCTGTCCGGGCGAACCGGGTAACTACCGCAGAGGCTTCAAATCCACCGATACCGGCGGGCGCACAACTACTTCCCCCGCCTTGGTTAACCCACCGCCATGCCCATGACCATGGCGTGATATTCGTCACGAGACCATGCACTAAACTGCCCGGCATGAAAGGCACATTCCTCGTTGGTGGCGCGGTGCGCGATCGTTTGCTGGGCCGGCCCGGCGGCGACCGCGACTGGGTGGTCGTGGGCAGCACGCCGCAGGAGATGGTCGACCAGGGCTACACGCCCGTCGGCAAGGACTTCCCTGTCTTCCTGCACCCGCAGACCAAAGAAGAGCACGCGCTGGCGCGCACCGAGCGCAAGAGCGGCCGTGGCTACCACGGCTTTCAGGTGCAGGCCTCGCCCGAGGTCACGCTCGAAGAAGACCTGGCCCGCCGCGACCTCACCATCAACGCCATCGCCGAAAGCGCCGATGGCACGCTCATCGACCCGTACGGCGGCCAGCGCGACCTGCAGGCTCGCGTGCTGCGCCACGTCTCGCCCGCCTTCGCCGAAGACCCCGTGCGCATCCTGCGCCTGGCCCGCTTCGCCGCGAGGTTCGACGACTTCACCGTGCACCCGGACACCATGGCCCTCATGCGGGAAATGGTGGCCGATGGCGAAGCCGACCACCTCGTGGCCGAGCGCGTGTGGCAGGAACTCTCGCGCGGCCTGATGGAGGCCAGGCCCTCGCGCATGTTCGAAGTGCTGCGCGCGTGCGGCGCCCTGGCCCGCTTGCTGCCCGAAGTCGAACGCCTGTGGGGCGTGCCGCAGCGCGCCGACTACCACCCCGAGGTCGACACCGGCGTGCACCTGATGATGGTCCTGGACATGAGCGCGCGACTGGGTGCCACGTTGCCTGTGCGTTATGCCTGCCTGGGCCACGACCTCGGCAAGGGCACGACGCCCGCCGACATCCTGCCGCGCCACCTCGGCCACGAAGGCCGCAGCGCCGCCCTGCTCAAGCAGGTGAACGAGCGCTTGCGCGTGCCCGTGGAGTGCCGCGAGCTGGCCGACGTGGTCGCGCGCGAGCACGGCAATGTGCACCGCAGCGCCGACCTCAACGCCGCCGCCGTGCTGCGCCTGCTCGAACGCTGCGACGCCTTGCGCAAGCCGCAGCGCTTCATCGAGATCCTGCAGGCCTGCGAGTGCGATGCGCGCGGCCGGCTCGGTTTCGAGCACAACGTGTATGCCCCGGCGACACGCCTGGCGCAGGCCCTTGCGGCAGCGCAGCAAGTGGACACGGCCAGCGTCTCGGCTGCTGCACTGCAGCAAGGTTTGAAGGGCGAGGCCATCGGCAAAGCCATCGGCCAGGCGCGTGCCGAGGCCCTGGTTCGCGGGGGATTTTGACGCGCTTCTTTCCTTCGTGTCGCCGATTGTCCTGTGGCTTGATGACACAGTTGGCATGCGCCATCTAGACTGCAAGGATGGCTAACCAGACGATCAGCATCTTCCGTTGGATGGGCGGTGTCCTGCGCACCACGCCCGCCCTGCCCCAGGTCATCAAGGGCTTGTGGAACCTCGTTTCGCTCAAGCCCGACCAGATCGGCTCGATCGGCCTGCGCTTCGCCGAGCAGGCGAAAGCCAACCCGGATCGCCTGGCCGTGACCTTCGAGGGCCGCCGCTGGACCTACGCGCAGTTCAACGCCTGGGCCAACCAGGTGGCGTGGTCGCTGCAGGCAGCAGGCGTCAAGCAGGGCGACTCCGTCGGCGTGATGATGGAAAACCGCCCCGAGATGCTGGCCTGCGTGCTGGGCATCGTCAAGCTCGGCGCCATCGCCACCTTGCTCAACAACCAGCAGCGCGCCGAGCCGCTGGCGCACAGCCTGCGCATCACCAGGCCGCGCATCGTCGTCATCGGCGACGAGTGCATGGCCGGCTTCGACAGCCTGAGCCCCGAGACACGCCAGGAGCTGGGCACCACCTGGTGGTGGGACGGCGAAGGCAGCGTGCCCGCCGGGATGGGCAGCCTGGCGCAACACACGGCCCGCGCGGCCACCGGCAATCCGCCGCAGACCGAGAAGATCACGCTGCGCACGCCGTGCTTCCACATCTTCACATCGGGCACGACCGGCCTGCCCAAGGCCTCGGTGATGACGCACTACCGCTGGCACCGCTGCATGGCGGGCCTGGGCCAGCTGGGCCTGCGCCTCAAGCAGGACGACGTGCTGTACTGCCCGCTGCCCCTGTACCACAACAACGCCCTGACCGTGTCCTGGAGCGCCGTGATCGGCTCGGGCGCCTGCATGGCCTTGAGCCGCAAGTTCAGCGCCTCGCGCTTCTGGGATGAGATCCGCGCGACGCAGGCCACGGCCTTCTGCTACATCGGCGAGCTGTGCCGCTACCTGCTCAACCAGCCCGAGCGCCCCAGCGACACCGACCACAAGGTGCGCGGCATCATCGGCAACGGCCTGCGGCCCGACATCTGGGCGCAGTTCCAGCAACGCTTCGGCATCAAGCACATCGCCGAGTTCTACACGGCCAGCGAGTGCAACCTGGCCTTCGTCAACGCCTTCGGCTTCGAGGGCACGGCCGGCTATTGCCCGCTGCCCTACGCCATCGTCAGCTTCGATGTCGACAACGAGCAGCCCATCCGCCAGGCCGACAACACCATGCGCAAGGAAGGCAAAGGCGGCGTCGGCCTGCTGCTGACCGAGATCACGGCCAAGGCCCCGCTGGACGGCTACACCGATGCCAAGGCCACGCAGGCCAAGGTCTTCCGCGATGTGTTCACCAAGGGCGATGCGTGGTTCAACACGGGCGACCTCGTGCGCAACCAGGGCTTCGGCCACATCCAGTTCGTCGACCGCGTGGGCGACACCTTCCGCTGGAAGGGCGAGAACGTGGCCACGACCGAGGTCGAGGCCGCGCTGGGCTGCATCGAGGGCATCTCGGAGGCCGTGGTCTACGGCGTCGAAGTGCCTGGCGCCGATGGCCGCGCGGGCATGGCCGCCATCTGCTGGGACGAGGCCAGAGGCCCGCTCGATGGCGTGATGCTGGCGCAGGCGCTGGGCAAGGCCTTGCCCAAGTACGCGGTGCCCTTGTACATCCGCGTGCGGCAGGAGCACGAGATCACGGCCACGTTCAAGCACCGCAAGGTCGATCTCAAGCGCGATGGCTTCGACACGAGCAAGGTGTCGGATGCCCTGTATGCGCTGGGCGAGCGGGGCTATGAGCCGATGGGCCGCTCGCGCCAGCAGGCGATGCGCGCCTGAGGCGATTCAAGTTCAGCTTGCCAGGAAGCTCAGCAGGCCTTTGTTGAACTCGGCGGCATGCGACAGGTTGAAGCCGTGCGGCGCGCCCTTGATGAGGCAGGCCTGGCTGCCCGGCACGGCCTTGAGCACGCGCGCCCCGCTCACTTCATACGGCACGATGCCGTCCGAATCGCCATGGATGACCAGCGTGGGCAGCTTGCCGAACTTGGCCAGGTCCGCGCGGAAGTCTGTGTATGAGAACGCCGCGATGCAGTCCAGCGTGCCCTTGGGTGACGCGAAGGCCGCGATGTTGCGCGCGTAGACGCGCTGCGCCTCGCTCACGAGCAGCTTGTCGCCCACGCCGAAGAAGGCCTTGGTGAAGCCTTCGAGAAAGGCCATGCGGTCTGCCTTGACGCCTTCCTGGAACTGCTGGATGGTCGCGTCGTCGAGCCCGCCTTCGGGATTGTCCGCCGACTTGTACAGGCAGGGCGGCACGGCGCCGGCGAACACGGCCTTGGCGATGCGCGAGGTGCCGTGCGTGCCGATGTAGCGCGCCACTTCGCCGCCGCCCATCGAAAAGCCCACGAGCGTCGCGTCCTTGAGGTCGAGGTACGTGATGAGCGCGTGCAGGTCGGCGGTGAAGGTGTCGTAGTCGTAGCCGGCCCAGGGTTGCGACGATTGCCCGAAGCCGCGGCGATCGTACGTGATGACGCGGTGGCCGGCTTCGATCAGCGCGGGCACCTGCGCCTCCCATGAACGGCCGCTCAAGGGCCAGCCATGGATGAGCACGACGGGCTTGCCGCTGCCGTGGTCTTCGAAATGCAGGTCGATGGGGTGTGCGCCTTCTTTGCCGACGGTGAGCTTGGGCATGCGGTTCTCCTTGATCGTGAGCCGTTGAGGGATCGACCCATGCTATGTGATTTGTATGACGGAAACGCCAAAAACCCCCGCACCTGGCATGGCGCGGGGGGAACACATTTGGCAACGGTACGTGCCGGCCCGCCTATGTGAAGGCGGGGCCGGCGTCAGGCGGCATCAGTCGGCCTGCTTGCGCAGGAACGCCGGGATCTCGATTTCATCCATGCCGTTGCTGGCCAGGGCGTCGACCTTGGCTGCCGCTTGCGTGCGGCCGCTGCGCCACACGCTGGGCGTGTTCAGGCCGCTGAAATCGTTGCCGGGCGTGGTCTGGCCATGGCCGGCCAGGCTTTGCGCGTGGCCTGCGTGGCCGATGGGCTGCGTCAGCACGGGGATGTTGTCGGTGCCGGTGCGCGCGAACACCTGGGTTTGCGGTGCGCTGTGGACCACGGTCATCGGAGCTTGGGCGCGCTTGGCACCGCACAGGCCCGTGGCGATCACGGTCACGCGCAGCTGGTCGCCCAGGCTCTCGTCGTAGGCCGTGCCGTAGATCACGTGCGCGTCTTCGGCGGCGTAGCGGCGGATCGTGTTCATCGCGTTGCGCGACTCGCTCAGCTTGAAGGTGCTCTTGCCGGCGGCAATCAACACCAGCACGCCGCGCGCGCCCGACAGGTCGATGCCTTCCAGCAGCGGGCAGGCCACGGCGGCTTCGGCAGCCTTGGTGGCGCGGTCAGGGCCACCGGCCACGGCCGTGCCCATCATGGCCTTGCCGGGCTCGCTCATCACGGTCTTGACGTCTTCGAAGTCGACGTTCACCAGACCGGGGATGTGGATGATGTCGCTGATGCCGCCCACGGCGTTCTTGAGCACGTCGTTGGCCTTGGCGAAGGCTTCTTCCTGCGTGATGTCGTCGCCCAGCACTTCGAGCAGCTTCTCGTTGAGCACGACGATCAGCGAGTCGACGTTGGCTTCGAGCTCGTTGAGGCCCACGTCGGCCTGCTTCATGCGGCGGTTGCCTTCGAACTCGAAGGGCTTGGTCACCACGCCGACGGTCAGGATGCCCATCTCCTTGGCGATGCGCGCGATCACAGGGGCCGCGCCGGTGCCGGTGCCGCCGCCCATGCCGGCGGTGATGAACACCATGTGCGCACCGTCCAGCGCCGAGCGGATCTGGTCGACGGCCTCTTCGGCCGCGGCCCTGCCCGCTTCAGGCTTGGCGCCCGCGCCCAGGCCCGAACCGCCGAGCTGCAGCTGCATCTCGGAGCTCGAGCGCAGCAGCGCCTGCGAGTCGGTGTTGGCGCAGATGAACTGCACGCCTTGCACGCCTTGGTTGATCATGTGCTCGACCGCGTTGCCGCCGCCGCCACCCACGCCGATCACCTTGATCTGCGTACCCATGTCGAAGTTTTCGATCATTTCGATTGCCATGTCGTACCTCTCTCTTATCAAGCAGTTGCCAATTGAAAATGTGCTGTGTGTACGGGCATCAGAAGTTGCCCACGAACCAATCGCGTACGCGCCCGAACATGGTCTGGACAGACCCTGCCTGTTGCGCCGCCTTCATCCCGCGCATGCGCGCGAGTCTTGCCTCTTCGAGCAAGCCCATGACGGTGGCCGAGCGCGGGCTGGCCACCATGTCGTGCAGTGCGCCTGAGTACAAGGGCGTGCCCTTGCGCACAGGCTTCAAGAAAATGTCTTCGGCCAGTTCGACCATGCCGGGCATGACGGCCGAGCCGCCGGTCAGCACGATGCCGGAAGACAAGAGCTCTTCGTAGCCGGACTCGCGGATCACCTGGTGGACCAGCGAGAAGATTTCTTCGACGCGCGGCTCGATCACGCCGGCCAGGGCCTGGCGCGAGAGCATGCGCGGGGCGCGGTCGCCCAGGCCCGGGACTTCGACCTGTTCGTTGGGGTCGGCCAGCAGCTGCTTGGCCACGCCGTAGTCCACCTTGATGTCTTCGGCGTCCTTCGTGGGCGTGCGCAGGGCCATCGCGATGTCGCTGGTGATGAGGTCGCCGGCGATGGGGATGACGGCCGTGTGACGCACCGAGCCATCGGTGAAGATGGAGACGTCGGTGGTGCCGGCACCGATGTCGACCATGGCCACGCCGAGCGACTTCTCGTCTTCGGTGAGCACGGCGGCGGAAGAAGCGGAGGGATTGAGGACCAGCTGTTCGGCCTCCAAGCCGCAGCGGCGAACGCACTTGACGATGTTCTCGGCAGCGCTTTGTGCTCCGGTCACGATGTGGACCTTCACTTCCAGACGCCCGCCGCTCATCCCGATCGGCTCTTTGACTTCATGGCCGTCAATGATGAACTCTTGAGGCTCAACTAGCAAGAGCCTTTGATCGTTGGGGATGTTGATCGCCTTCGCGGTTTCCACCACACGTTGCACGTCGATGGGCGCGACTTCCTTGTCCCGCACGATGACCATGCCCGTGCTGTTCTGGCCTCGGATGTGGCTGCCCGTGATGCCGGTCCACACGCGGTTGATCTTGCAGTCGGCCATCAGCTCGGCTTCTTTCAAAGCCTGCTGGATGGACTGCACGGTGGCGTCGATGTTGACGACCACGCCGCGTTTGAGACCGTGGGTCGGGGCCACGCCCAGACCCGCCAGGCGGAGGTCGCCGCCGGGCATGACCTCGGCCACGACCACCATCACTTTGGCGGTGCCGATGTCCAGCCCGACGACCAGATCCTTGTATTCCTTGGCCATGGTGTGTGTGGGTTTATCTGGTTGAAGAAGACGAAGGTTTGCCGCCTGCCGGTGCGCTGTTCGGGCTCACTGGCTTGGCGGCGACGGGTTTCTTGATCGCGGGCCTGACGACGGGTGGCTTGGGCGCGCCGTCTTGCAAGGTGGTCATGCCGCGCAGCTTGACGGCGTAGCCTTCCGGGTAGCGCAGGTCGGCATGCGACAGCGGCGCGGGATACTGGCGGTTGAGTTCGGGCAGCGTGCGCACGAAGCGGTCGACGCGCGTGAGCACCTCGTCGAGGCTGCCGCGGCCGAGCTCGATCTTCGCGTCGTTGTCGAGCTCGACGCTCCAGGAGCCGCGCTCGGTGAGCTTGAGCGTGTCGACCTCGCCCAGCGGCGCCAGCGCGGGCTGCAGGCGACGCAGCATCTCGAGCATGGCCTTGGCTTCGCCGGCGGTCGGGTTGGCGGGTGCCTCGAGCGTGGGCAGGCGCTCTTCGACGTCGCCCAGGTTGGCGTCGAAGACCTCACCATACGTGTTCACGAGCTGGTCGTCGCGGTCTTCGTGGTGCCAGTAGGCGGCGGGCTGGTGCTCTTCGAGCACGACGCGCAGCTCGTTGGGCCAGACACGGCGCACGGTGGCCTTGCGCACCCAGGGCACGGCCTCGAAGACCTCACGGCTGTGGTTCAGGTCGGCGTTGAAGAAGCCGCCGCGCATGCGCGGCACGATGTTGGCGCGCACGGTGGCCACGTTGTTGCGCTGCAGGTCGCCTTCGAGCTCGACGCGTTGCAGGTTGAAGTAAGGCAGGCGCGTCAGCTTGGTCACGCCTGCGGCCAGCAACAGCCCGATCGCCACCACCAGCAGCACGGAGGCGGCAGCGTTCATCCACAGGACATCTTGCGAGATCTCCTCTGGTGTGCTGTAGCTGTTGAGGGCGGCGGCCTGCATGGTGGTGGTTGCGTTTGCGCGCTTAGGTCAGGTTGTGGGGCTGGTTGATCAGGGCAGCATGTCCAGGCTGGCCGAGGTCAGCAGGTGCACGCACAGTTGTTCATAGCTCAGGCCCGCCGCCTTGGCGGACATGGGCACGAGCGAGTGGCCGGTCATGCCGGGCGAGGTGTTGATCTCGAGCAAGAAGGGCTGGCGGTCGGTCTTGCGGATCATCACGTCGGCACGCGCCCAGCCCCGGCAGCCCAGGGTCTTGAAGGCGCGCACGACCTGGCGCTGGATCTCGGCCTCTTCCTTGACGTCGAGCAGGCTGGGGCACAGGTACTTGACGTCGTCCGTGAAGTACTTGTTCTGGTAGTCGTAGTTGCCGCCCGGCGCGACGATGCGGATCACGGGCAGCGCCTGCGGCTGGCCGTCGACGATCAGGATCGGGCAGGTGGTCTCTTCGCCATCGATGAACTGCTCGCACAGCACTTCGGGGTCGTGCTGTGCGGCGGCGGCATAGGCGGTGGCGCACTGGCTCGGCTCAAGCACCTTGGTCAGGCCGATGGACGAGCCTTCGCGCGAGGGCTTGACGATCATGGGCGCGCCGAGCACGGCCAGGGCCTGGGCGCATTCTTCGGCGCTGGAGACCATGCGCCAGTCGGGCGTGGGCAGGCCTTCGAAGCGCCAGATGCGCTTGGTCATGATCTTGTCCATGGCGATGCTCGAGGCCATCACGCCCGAGCCCGTGTACGGGATCTTGAGCAGCTCGAGCGCGCCTTGCAGCGTGCCGTCTTCGCCGCCACGGCCGTGCAGGGCGATGAAGCAGCGGTCGACGCCTTCGGTCTTGAGGTCTTGCAGGGGGCGCTCGGCCGGATCGAACGCGAAGGCATCGACGCCTTGCGATTGCAGCGCCTTGAGCACGCCGGAGCCCGACATGATGGACACGTCGCGCTCGGCCGAGGCGCCGCCGAACAGCACGGCGACCTTGCCCAGGCTGGCCGGGTCGATGGTGGGCGCCTGGAGTTGTTGTGGTGCGCTCATGCCTTGTCCTTCAACAGTTCGGCCACGGTGCCCGCGACCATGCCGATCGAGCCCGCGCCCATGCAGATCACGACGTCGCCCGCGCGGGCGTTCTGCACGATGGCCTGGGGCAAGGCGGCCACGTCGTCCACGAAGAGGGGTTCGATCTTGCCGGCCACGCGCACGGCGCGCGTGAGGGCGCGGCCGTCGGCAGCCACGATGGGTGCTTCGCCGGCCGCATACACCTCAGTCAGCAGGACCGAGTCGGAGGTACCGAGCACCTTCACGAAGTCTTCGAAGCAGTCGCGCGTGCGGGTGTAGCGGTGCGGCTGGAAGGCCAGCACGAGGCGCTGGCCGGGGAAGGCACCGCGCGCCGCGCCGATCACGGCGGCCATCTCGACCGGGTGGTGGCCGTAGTCGTCGATCAGCGTGAACTGGCCGCCGTCGCCCGTCTTGAACTCGCCGTAGCGCTGGAAGCGGCGGCCCACGCCTGTGAACGCGCCGAGGGCCTTGACCACGGGCGTGTCGGGCAGCTCGATCTCGGTGGCCACGGCGATGGCGGCCAGCGCGTTGAGCACGTTGTGCACGCCGGGCAGGTTGAGCGTGACGGTCATGTCGGGCATGACCGTGCCGTTGCGGCGCTGCACGACGAAGCGCATCTGGCCGCCGGCCAGCGCCTCGACATCGACGGCGCGCACTTGCGCGTCTTCGCCGAAGCCGTAGGTGATGACCGGGCGCGAGATCAGCGGGATGATGGAGCGCACGCCGGGGTCGTCGGCGCACAGGATGGCCGAGCCGTAGAAGGGCATGCGGTGCAGGAAGTCGACGAAGGCCTGCTTGAGCCTGGCGAAATCGTGCCCGTAGGTGTCCATGTGGTCGGCGTCGATGTTCGTGACGACCGACATGATGGGCAGCAGGTTCAGGAAGGAGGCATCGGATTCGTCGGCCTCGACGACGATGTACTCGCCCTTGCCCAGCGCCGAGTTGGCGCCCGCGCTGTTGAGCTTGCCGCCGATCACGAAGGTCGGGTCGACGCCGGCCTCGGCCAGGATGCAGGTGACGAGCGACGTGGTCGTGGTCTTGCCGTGCGTGCCGGCGATGGCGATGCCCTTGCGCAAGCGCATCAGCTCGGCCAGCATCACGGCGCGCGGCACGACCGGCACGCGCCTGGCGCGCGCGGCGATGACCTCGGGGTTGTCGCCCTTCACGGCCGTGGACGTGACCACGGCCTGCGCGCCGGCGATGTGCGCGGCGTCGTGGCCCACGTGCACCGCGATGCCCAGCGAAGCGAGGCGGCGCGAGGTCGCGCTCTCGGACTGGTCGGAGCCCGAGACCTTGTAGCCCAGGTTGTGCAGGATCTCGGCGATGCCGCTCATGCCCGCGCCGCCGATGCCGACGAAGTGGATGTGTTTGACGGCGTGCTTCATGTGGACGCCTTTGCGTTGAGAGGTTTCACGTGCTGTTCGATGGCATCGGCCACGGCGGCGGCCGATCGCAGGCGGGCCAGGCCCCTGGCCTTGATGGCCATGGCCAGCAGGCCCGCGCGGTTGAGTGTCTTGAGTTGCGCGGCCAGGGCGTCGGCGTTCAACTCGGTTTGCGGCAGGTGCATGGACGCGCCATGCTGGGCCATGTACAGGGCGTTGTCGCGCTGGTGCGCCGTGGTCGACACGACCAGCGGCACAAGGATGCTGGCCACGCCGGCCGCGCACAGTTCGCTCACGGTGATGGCGCCGGCGCGGCAGATGATCACGTCGCACTCGGCCAGGCGCTGCGCCATGTTGTTGATGAAGGGCAGGACTTCGGCATCTTTGGCCGGGTCCAGCCCTGCCTTGATGTAATCGGCCTTGACGGCCTCGAAATTGGCCATGCCCGTTTGATGCGTGATGCTTGGACGCTGTTCTGGTGGCAACTGCGCCAGTGCGCGCGGCACGACGTCGTTGAGCGCCTTGGCGCCCAGACTGCCGCCCACGATCAGGATGCTCAAAGGGCCGCTGCGGCCGGCGAAGCGCTCGGTGGGCGTGGCGATGGCTTCGATCTCGGTGCGCACGGGGTTGCCGGTCACGCGCGCGACCTTGTGGTGCGAGGCCGGGCCGTCGAAGCCGCAAGCGAGCACATCGGTGATGGGCAGCAGGGCGCGGTTGCTCAGCAGCATGGCCGCGTCGGCGTTGACCATGACCAGCGGCAGGCCGCGCGCCGCGCTCATCACACCGCCGGGAAAGCACACATAGCCGCCCATGCCCAGCACGGCGTTGGCCTTGCGCTTGCGAAGGATGCCGTAGCAGTCGGCGAAGGCCTTGAGCAGGCGCACGCCGCCGAACAAGGTGTCCTTGAGATTCTTGCCGCGCAGGCCCGCGAAGCCGATGGCATCGAGCGGGATGCCCGTGGGCGGCACGAGGCGGTTTTCCATGCCGCTTTGCGTGCCCAGCCAGCTGATGGTCCAGCCGCGGCGCCGCATCTCATCGGCCACGGCCAGACCGGGCATGATGTGGCCGCCCGTGCCGGCTGCCATGATGACGAGGTGATGGCTCATGCGCGCCCTCCCCGCATCAACTGCCTGTTCTCGATGTCCACACGCAGGCAGATCGCCAGCGCCACGCAGTTGAGCATCACGCCCGAACCGCCGAAGCTCATCAAGGGCAAGGTCAGGCCCTTGGTCGGCAACACGCCCAGGTTCACGCCCATGTTGATGAAGGCCTGGCCGCCCATCCACACGGCCACGCCTTGGGCCACGAGGCCGGAGAAGACGCGGTCCAGCGCGATGGCCTGGCGGCCGATGCTGAACAGGCGCACGACCAGCCAGAAGAAGGCCACGATGATGATGGCCACGCCGATGAAGCCGAGCTCTTCACCGATCACGGCCAGCAGGAAGTCGGTGTGGGCCTCGGGCAGGTAGTGCAGCTTCTCGAGGCTGGAGCCCAGGCCTTCGCCGAAGATCTCGCCGCGCCCGAACGCGATCAGCGAGTGCGTGAGCTGGTAGGCCTTGCCCAGCGAGTTCTTCTCGGACCACGGATCGAGGTACGCGAAGATGCGCTCGCGGCGCCACGGGCTCAGCGTCACCATCAAGGTGAAGGCGCCCAGCAGCACGGTCGTGATCAGGAAGAACATGCGCCCGTTGACGCCGCCCAGGAAGAGGATGCTCATCGCGATGGTCGCGATCACCATGAAGGCGCCCATGTCCGGCTCGGCCAGCAGCAGCAGGCCCACGACGCCCACGGCCACGGCCATCGGCGCCACGGCGCGGAAGAAGTGCTCCTTCACGTCCATCTTGCGGACCATGTAGTCCGACGCATACAGCGTGATGGCCAGCTTGGCCAGCTCGGACGGCTGGAAATTCATGATGCCCAGCGGCAGCCAGCGCCGCGCGCCGTACACGACCTTGCCGATGTGCGGGATCAGCACGAGGATGAGCAGCAGCAGCGCCGCCACGAACAGCCACGGCGCCATGCGCTCCCAGGTGGCCATCGGGACTTGCGTGACCACGGCCGCCACGCACAGCGCCATGATGATGGCGACCAGGTGGCGCTGAAAGAAGAACATCGGCGTGTAGTTGGCGAAGCGCGGGCTGTCCGGCAGCGCGATGGTGGCCGAGTAGACCATCACCAGGCCCATCGCCAGCAGCGCCAGCGTCAGCCAGACCAGCGGCTGGTCGAAGCCCATGACGCGCGAGGGCTGCGACGAGGTCACGTTGACGAAGTCGCGCACGGGCAGCGGCCCGCCGGACTCGGCCTTCGCGCCCTTGCCGAAGCGGGCGCGCAGCTTGTCGCCCCACCCACCGAACAGCGCCTGACGGACCGACACATTGCTCATGCGATGTCTCCCCGGTCAGCGGCGAGCGCCTGCACGGTCTGCACGAACACCTCGGCACGGTGGCCGTAGTTGCGGAACATGTCCAGGCTGGCGCAGGCGGGGCTCAGCAGCACGGCATCGCCCTGCACGGCCTGGTCGAAGGCCCAGCGGGTCGCGTCCTCGAGCGTATCGTGGCGCTGCATGGCGAGGTTCGCACCGGAGGGCATGCTCGCGCCTTGCAGCGCCGCTTCGATGGCCGCCGCATCGCGGCCGATCAGGGCCACGGCGCGCGCGAAGCGGCCGACGGGCTCGGCCAGCGGCGCGAAATCCTGGCCCTTGCCGTCGCCGCCCAGGATCACGATCAGCTTGCCCGGCGACAGGTCGGCGCCCAGGCCTTGCAGGGCCGCGACCGTGGCGCCCACATTGGTGCCCTTGCTGTCGTCGATCGCATCGATGCCGCCGACCGTGGCCACATGCTCGACGCGGTGCGGCTCGCCGCGGTACTCGCGCAGGCCGTGCAGCATCGGCGCGAGCGGGCAGCCGATGGCCGTGGCCAATGCCAAGGCGGCCAGCGCGTTCGAGGCGTTGTGGCGGCCACGGATGCGCAGCGCATCGGCGGGCATCAGGCGCTGCAGCACGATCTCGTCTTCTTCGCCCTTCTTGAGCTTGACCGTCGGGTCGGCCTCGCGGGCGCGCATCAGCCAGGACATGCCGGCTTCGTTGACCAGGCCGAAATCGCCCGGACGGCGCGGCGCATCCAGCCCGAACTGGACGACGTCGCGGTGCACGATGCGCGCGGGCCGCCCGCGCACGCCGGACTTGATCACCTCGGGCGGCGGCACCATGGCCATCACGGCCGGGTCATCGCGGTTGATGACCATGATCGCGTGCTTGCCGTAGATGCGGGCCTTGGCCTGGGCATACGCGGCCATCGTGCCGTGCCAGTCGAGGTGGTCCTGCGTGATGTTGAGCACGACGGCCGCGTCCGGGTCGAAGTTGCTCACGCCATCGAGCTGGAAGCTGGACAGCTCCAGCACCCAGGCGTCGGGCAAGACCTCGAAGGTGGGCGCGGCGGGGGGCGGCGGGGCCAGTTCGATCAGGGGGGCGTCGGCATCGTCGGCCAGTGGGGCTGAAGGGGTTTCGGCTTCGACGGGCTCGGCGATGTCAACGCTGACCTCATCAACCGCAACGGCATCTTCACCCGCATCGACCGCGGCAGACTGATCCACCTGATCATGCTGTTCTATGGCGACAACTTCTGGCGCAGCCGATGTCGCTGCGTCAGCCGATTCATGCGACACAGCGACGGATGCCTCGTCATGCTGGATCAGCGGCCGAGGCTCCTGCTCCAGCGCCTCGCGCAAGGTGTCGAGCAAGGTCGGCCCGATGTTGCCCGCCAGGCCCACGCGCAAGCCCGCGCGCTCGACCAGCTTGGCCGTCAACGACGTGGTCGTGGTCTTGCCGTTCGTGCCCGTGATCGCCAGCACCTTGGGCACATAACCCATGTCGACCTTCAAGTCGGCCAGCGCCGAGGCGAACAGCGACAGCTCGCCGCGCACCGGGATGCCCAGCTCGTCGGCGCGCGCCAGCAAGGCCGCCACATCGGGCGCGCCAGGCACCAGGCCAGGGCTCTTGAGCAGCACGTTGACGCCATCGAGCAAGCTCACGTCCAGCCCGTGGTGCAAGGTCGCGGCCGGCACGTCTTGCGCCAAGGTCGCGGCCTGAGGCGGGTTCGCGCGCGTGTCGGCCACGCGCACGTTCGCACCGCACCGGGCGCACCAGCGCGCCATGGCCAGCCCCGAGTCGCCCAGACCCAGGATCAGCACGGTGAGGTCACGTAAGTAATGCATGGTCTCTCGATGGTCTCGCGGTCAGCGCAGCTTCAATGTGGACAAACCCAGCAGGCACAACAGCATCGTGATGATCCAGAAACGGACCACGACCTGCGTCTCCTTCCAGCCGGACTTCTCGAAGTGGTGGTGCAAGGGCGCCATCAGCAGGATGCGGCGGCCCTCGCCGTACTTCTTCTTCGTGTACTTGAAATAGCTCACCTGCACCATCACCGACAGTGCTTCCAATACAAAAACCCCGCCCATCACGGCCAGTACGATCTCCTGCCGTACGATGACCGCGATCGTGCCCAGTGCTCCACCCAGAGCCAAGGCCCCCACGTCGCCCATGAAGACCTGGGCGGGATAAGCGTTGAACCAGAGGAAGGCCAGGCCCGCCCCCGATAAGGCCGCGCAGAACACCAAAAGCTCCCCCGCGCCCGCGATGTGCGGCAGCAGCAGGTACTTGGCGAACACGGCGTTGCCCGTGACATAGCAGAAAATGCCCAGCGACGCCGACACCATCACGACCGGCATGATGGCCAGGCCGTCCAGGCCGTCGGTCAGGTTCACGGCGTTGCTCGTGCCCACGATCACGATGTAGGTCAGCACCATGAAGCCCCAGACGCCCAGCGGGTAGCTGACGGTCTTGAAGAAAGGCACGATCAGATCGGCCTTGGGCGGCAGATCGTTCGAGAAACCCGATGCGATCCAGCGGAAGAACAGCTCGGCCACGCGCAGCGAGTTGGTCTCGGACACGTTGAAGGCCAGGTAGACGGCCGCGATCAGGCCGATGATCGATTGCCAGAAGTACTTCTCGCGCGAGGGCATGCCTTCCGGGTCCTTGAGCACGACCTTGCGCCAGTCGTCGACCCAGCCGATGGCGCCGAAGCCCGTCGTCACGATCATCACGATCCACACGAAGCGGTTACCCCAGTCGAACCACAGCAGCGTCGACAAGCCGATGGCCAGCAGGATCAGCGCGCCGCCCATCGTGGGCGTGCCGCGCTTGCTCAGGTGCGTCTCCATGCCGTATGCGCGGATGGGCTGGCCGATCTTGAGCTCGGTGAGCTTGCGGATCACGAGGGGCCCGAAGAACAGGCCGATCAGCAAGGCCGTCATCGCGGCCATGACCGAACGGAAGGTCAGGTACTGGAAGACGCGCAGGAAGCCCCACTCGGGATGCAGGCCTTGCAGCCACAGGGCCAGACTAAGCAGCATGGGCGCCTCCCGCATCCTTGGTTTGACCCGCCAGCACGGCGACGACTTGTTCCATCTTCATGAAGCGAGAACCTTTGACCAGCACCGATGCCACGCGCGGTGCCTGGCCTGATGAGGACAGCGCCGCGACGATCTCGGGCGCGTTGTTGAAATGGCGGGCGCTGCCACCGGGCTCGACGCCGTAAGCCTGCGCGGTGTGCGCGCACAGCTCGCCCGCCGTCCAGACATGCTCGATGCCGCACTCGCGCGCATAGGCGCCGACCTCGGCATGGAAGGCCGGGCCTTGCGTGCCCACCTCGCCCATGTCGCCCAGCACCAGCCAGTGCGGGCCCGGCAAGGCCGCGAGCATCTCGATGGCGGCGCGCACCGAATCAGGATTGGCGTTGTAGCTGTCATCGACCA
>JASGJC010000028.1:0-222116 GCA_049840915.1 Aquabacterium sp. | reverse complement strand
ACAATTCCGAGGCGACCCTCAACGTCGGCAGCCGCATTCCGATCAATTCGGTGTCGGTCAACACCAACACCAACACCAGCAACACCATCAGCCAAGTGCAGTACATCGACACCGGCGTGATCCTCAAGGTGCGTCCGCGCGTCACCAAGGACGGCACGGTGTTCCTCGACGTCGTCCAAGAAGTCAGCTCGCCCGGCTCCACCGCCGACGCCAACGGCAACGTGCACATCGACACCCGGCGCATGAAGACCGAGGCCATCGTGCCCAGCGGCGACACCGTGCTGCTGGCGGGCCTGATCCAGGACAGCTCCACCAAGGGCTCGAAGGGCATTCCGGGCTTGAGCCGCATCCCGGTGTTCGGCGGATTGTTCGGCAAGCAAAGCTCGAATCAGGACCGCACCGAAGTGGTGATCCTGATCACGCCGACCATCGTCCGCGACCAGCAGGAACTGCGCGACTTCACCGACGAGTACTCGAAGCGCTTCCGCGCGATGGAGCCGATCGGCAAGCCGCAGTCCAAGCCCAAGAACTGAGGCCGGACGGAGGCGCGCAGTCCGCCATGAGCGAATTGCCCGTCGTCCTGGTGCCGGTGGGCGTCGACGACGACGCTCTCGACGCCTGCCTCGCCGCGCTCGACGCGGGCACGCCCTCCGGCGCCCGCGTGTGGCTGGCCGACGACGCCCAGGCCGGGCCGCGCGGCCTCGCCATCGTCGAGCGCTGGCTGGCGCGCACGCCGCTGCGCGCCGACTACACCCGGCGCCAGCGTTCCGTCGGCGAAGCGGCGCACCTGGACGACATGCTCAAAGCCTGCGGCGACGCCGACGTGCTGGTGCTGTCCAGCGATGCCGTGCCGCTGCCGGGCTGGGCGACGCAACTGGCCGCCTGCGCCGCGCGCGATCCGGCCATCGCCACCGCCACGCCCTGGTGCAACGCGGGCGAAACCGCGGCATGGCCGCGCGTGGGCGAAGTGATGCCGCCGCCCGACGAGCCCGCGCGGCTCGCGCGCGCCGCCGCGTCGCTGCCGCCGCACCATCCCGAACTGCCGTCGGCGGTGAATCACGCGGTGTTCCTGCGCGGGGCCGCGCGCAAGAAGGCCGGCGGCCTCGACGCCGAAAGCTACGCGTCCTGGTACGCCGCGCTGATCGACCTGTCCCTGCGCATGGCGGGCTTCGGCTGGCGCAACGCGTTGTGCGAAACCGCGTTCGTCGCGCGCGCCGGCGAAGGCGCGCCGCTGGGCGACGACGTCGAAACCCTGGGCGCGCGCTGGCCCGGCTGGCACGCGCGGCTGGCGCAGTTCCTGATGCAGGACCCGCTGCACGCGCTGCGCGCGTCGCTGACGCGCGCCTACCACGCGACCGAGCCGCGCGACCAGCCGGACCTGTTCGCCGACGGCGAAGGCGGCGAACGATGACCGACGCCGACATCGCCGCCGTCGTGGTGACCTACCGCAGCGCCGAGACCATCGGCGAATGCCTGGAGCGGCTGCGCGCGGCCGACGGCGTCGCCGAGATCCGCGTGGTCGACAACGCGTCCGACGACGGCACGATGGAGATCGTGCAGCGCCACGCCGTGGCCGACGCGCGGGTGCGCTTCGTCGCCAATCCCGACAACCCCGGCTTCGGCACCGCCTGCAATCAGGGCGCGGCCGCCAGCGGCGCGCCGTGGCTGGTCTTCGTCAATCCCGATTGCCTGGTGGAGCCCGACAGCCTCGCGCGGTTGCGCGCGCATGCCCGCGCCTGCGCGCGCGACGCGCTGATCGGCGCCGATCTGGTGGACGAGGCGGGCGTGCGCGACGGCGCGGCGCGGCGGCGCGATCCCGATTTCGCCGCGATGCTGCGCAGCGCCTCGGCGCGGCGCTTGGACGTGCCGGTGGACGAAGCGGCGACGCTGCAGGCGGTGCCCGCGATCTCCGGCGCGCTGATGCTGTTGCCGCGCGCGGCGTTCGCGCGCGTCGGCGGCTTCGACGCCGCGTATCGGCTGCACGCCGAGGATTTGGATCTTTGCCGGCGTCTGCGCGAGGCGGGCGCGTTCGTCGCGGTCGCCAACGACGTGCGCGTGGTGCACGTGCGCGGCGTGTCCAGCCGTTCGCGGCCGCTGTTCGTCGAATGGCACAAACACCGCGGGCTGTGGCGCTACTTCCGCAAGTTCGACGCGCGGCGCCACGGGCTGTCGACGCGCGCGGCGGTGTGGGCGATGATATCGGCGCGCTGTTCGTTCGCGCTCGTGAAGAAGATCGGTCGAGCCATTGCTCGCGGGGATAGTCGAAATGCTCGATGCTGGCCGTTGCGCCAACTGCGGCCGCGCCATCGACGGCGCGGACCAGAAATTCTGTCCGGCCTGCGGCCAACCCACGCCGGTGCATCGCATCGATTGGCATTTCCTCGGGCACGAACTCGAGCACAGCGTGCTGCACATGATCGCGGCATCCTGTACACGCTGAAGCACCTGATGGTCCGTCCCGGCCATCTGATCCGCGACTACATCGACGGGCAGCGGGCGCATCATGTCAAACCGCTGTTTCTGATCATGATCTCGGCCGCCTTCGTGGTGTTCCTCACGAAGTATCTGTTGGGCGGCGACGTGATGGGGGCGGCTTTCGTTCACGGCGTCGCGGATGGCGCGCGGGGCGGCGGCAGCGATACGTTCGATCCGACGCCCATCCTCGAAGCCTTCGAGGCGGCGAACGCATGGATGAACCATCATTTCGCGTTGGTCACGCTGATGCTGCTGCCGCTGGAGGCGGCGATGTTCAAGCTGGCGTTCTGGCGCTGGAGGAACCTGAATTATCCGGAATGGCTGGTGATCACGTCCTTCCTCACCGCGCAGACGCTGATCCTGTGGGGGCTTTCGATTCCGCTGCAGCGCTGGTTTCCGGGCGCCGTTTCGTGGACGCTGTGTTTGACGATCGCTTACGGCGTCTTTTCGATGACGCAGTTCTTCTCCGAGTCGCCGCGCTGGAAAACCGCGCTTCGCACGCTGCTGGGTTTCGGGCTGTACATGTTCGTCAGCTCGGTGTTGACGGTGGTCGTCGTGGTCGCGATGTTCCTCGTGTCCCGCCATGCGTGACGCGCGGGACGTTCGGGCGGATCAGCGCCAGCGGTTGATCTCGTCGCGCAGCGCGCGCGCGGCGTTCGTCGCGGCTTCGGCGTAATCGTCGCCGCCCGACGCGTACAGGATCGCGCGCGAGGAGCTGATGATCAGGCCGGTGCCGTCGCGGGTGCGGGCATGGCGCACCACCGCCTCCACGTCGCCGCCCTGGGCGCCGACGCCCGGCACCAGGAAGGGCACGTCGCCGACGATGGCGCGCACTTCGCGCAGTTGGTCCGGCCACGTCGCGCCCACCACCAGCGCGCAGTTGTCGTTGTCGTTCCAGTCGCGGGCGATCTTTTCGGCGACGTGCTGATACAGCGGCCGTCCGCCGATGACCATGTCCTGCAGATCGCCGGCGCCCGGGTTCGAGGTGCGGCAGAGGATCACCACGCCCTTGTCGGAGCGGTCCAGGAACGGCTGGACAGAATCGCGGCCGAGATAGGGGTTCACCGTCACCGCGTCGGCGCCGTAGCGATCGAACGCCTCGCTGGCGTAGTGCTGCGCGGTGCTGCCGATGTCGCCGCGCTTGCTGTCCAGGATCACCGGGATGTCCGGATAGCGGAAACCGATGTGCAGGATCAGCATGCGCGGCGCTTCCTCCGCGTGCGCCGCCGCGAAGTGCGCGATCTGCGGCTTGAAGGCGCAGACGTAGGGCGCGGTGGCGTCGACGATGTCGCGGCAGAAGTGGAAGATCGCGTCCGGGTCGTGCGCGAACTTCGCCGGGAACTTCGCCGGCTCGGGGTCCAGCCCGACGCAGACGAGGGTGTCGGCGTGCCGCCAGCGGTGCTGCAGTCGGTCGATGAAACCTCGCATCGGCTCGGGCGTCTTCGTGCTCGGGGAGTCGTTCATGATTTCAAAGATGCGTGTCGGGCGTAAGGACGGGAGAGGGCGGTCGTCGGGGTGCGGCGGTGACCTGTGCCTCAGTTCGGAACATTCGTCGGCGGCGGATACGAAGCGCCCGCCATGAAGGCGGGCGCGGGTCTCACTTCAGGGCCTTGAACCGCAGCCGGTGCGGCTGGGCGCCTTCCGCGCCGAGGCGGCGCTTCTTGTCCTCCTCGTACTCGCGGTAGTTGCCCTGGAAGAACTCCACGTGCGAGTCGCCCTCGAAGGCGAGGATGTGCGTGGCGATGCGGTCCAGGAACCAGCGGTCGTGCGAGATGACGAAGGTGTTCCGGGGAACTCCAGCAGCGCGTCTTCCAGCGCGCGCAGGGTTTCGATGTCGAGGTCGTTCGACGGTTCGTCCAACAGCAGCACGTTGCCGCCCTGCAGCAGGGTCTTGGCCATGTGCAGGCGGCCGCGTTCGCCGCCCGAGAGCGTGCCGACCAGTTTCTGCTGGTCCTGGCCCTTGAAGTTGAAGCGGCCGATGTAGGCGCGCGACTAGATCTCGACGCCGTTGATGTTGAGGATGTCCAGGCCGCCGGAGACTTCCTGGAACACGTTGTGGTTGCCCTCGAGCTTTTCGCGGCTCTGGTCGACGTAGGCCAGCTTCACGGTGGGGCCCGTATCGATTTCGCCCGAGTCCGGCTTCTCCTGGCCCGTGATCATCTTGAACAGGGTCGATTTGCCGGCGCCGTGGGGCCGATGATCCCGACGATGGCGCCACGCCAGCACCACGAAGCTCAGATCGTCGATCAGCAGGCGGTCGCCGAACTTCTTCGAGACGTTCTTGAACTCCATGACCTTCTGGCCCAGGCGCTCGCCCGGCGGGATGAAGATTACGTTGTTCTCGTTGCGCTTCTGGTAATCGACCGACTCCAATTCCTCCAGGCGGGCCAGGCGCGCCTTGCCCTTGGAGCGGCCGCCCTTGGCGTTCTGGCGCGACCGTTCCAGTTCCTTCTGGATCGCCTTCTGGCGGGCCTTTACCTGATTCTCTTCCTGCTTCAGGACGCTCCGTCCTTCTGCACCAGCCACTCGGTGTAGTTGCCCTTCCACGGAATGCCGCGGCCGCGGTCGAGTTCGAGATCACTCGGCGGCGTTGTCGAGGAAGTAGCGATCGTGGGTGACCGCGACGACGGTGCCGGTGTGACGGCAAGGAACTGTACCAGCCATTCCGCCGATTCGACGTCGAGATGGTTGGTCGGTTCGTCCAGCAGCAGCATGCCCGGCTTGCTCAGCAGCAGCCAGCACACGAGACGCGGCGCTTCTCGCCGCCGGACAGACTTGCCGATGACGGCCTCCCACGGCGGCAGGCGCAGCACGTCGCCGCCACTTCGAGCTGCTGTTCGAGCATGTGCGCGTCGCCCGAGGCCAGGATGGCCTCCAGGCGTTCCTGTTCCTCGCCAGCGCGTCGAAGTCGGCGCCTTCCTCGGCGTAGGCGGCGTAGATCGCGTCGAGCGCGGCCTGGGCCTGCAGCACTTCGCCCACCCTTCCTCGACCGCTTCGCGCACGGTCTTGTTCGATCCAGTTCCAGTTCCTGCGCCAGATCGCCGACCTTGATGCCCGGCTGCGGAGGGCTTCGCCCTGATAGTCCTTGTCCACGCCGGCCATGATCTTCAGGACCGTGGACTTGCCGGCACCGTTCGGCCAGCAGGCCGATCTTCGCGCCGGGAAGAAGGACAGCGAGATGTCCTTGATGATCTGGCGTTTCGGCGGCACGGTCTTGCTGACGCCGTTCATCGTGTAGATGTATTGCGACATGGGGACTCGGTCGGATACGGCGCCGGCGTGCAGGACGGGCGTCGTGGGGGCGGACGGCGGCGGCCCGCCGGAGAGGGCGCGCGCGGGGAGTGCGGAAAGCCCACGAATTATAGCAGGGCAGACCGGGCGCGGTGCCGAGTCCCAATCACTCGTGTCTGAACCGTCGCCGATGGCCGACAGGCCGACGACAACAGGGCGCCATCGTTCAGACAGCCGGCGCCATCCTCGCAACCGTCCACTTCGGACAGTCTAGAGGAGACACCCCATGACGCGTACCACGACCTCCCGCGCCTCGCCACCGCCTTGCTGCTGGCCGCGGCCGCCGTGTCCGCGCCCGCATTCGCCCGCGATCACGACGGCGACCAGACGATCGCGGCAACCACTCGAGCATCGCTACGACCGCCGCGGCCACGACGATCGCGACTACCGCCGCGACGGCGACCGCGATTATCGCGACGACCGCCGGGGCGACGACCGGTACGATCGCTACAATAATTACGACCGGCAGCGCACGGTCTACGTCCCGCGCTACGCGCCGCCGCGCTGGTGGTGCAGCTACCGGCAGCCGGCCTCACGGCCGCTACTCGCATTGGCAGCGCGGCAACCGCTACGACCGTTACGGCTACGCGCCGACCTACGTGGTCCGCGAGTACCGCGTCTACGACCTGTACGCCCGCAGCGCGGCTATTACTGACGCCGCGACGTGACGGCGGACTGCCGTCCTGGTGGCGGTGGCCACCAACATCATCGCCAGCGTGCTGATGCACTGATCGGGCGCGAAAAAACCGCCGGGCACGCCCTCCGCGCGCATCCAGCGGCGGTCCGGGCAGGGTTCCGAGCAGCGGGTTGCCGAATGACGGTCTTGCCCCAGCACCGGAAATCCGATGTTCCCGCGCGACACCCATATCGAAGGATTCGACCCTGCGATACGGCCGCCGCGATCGCGGCGAAGAACCGTCATCAGGAAGATCACGTCGAGCTGATCGCTTCCGAAAACTACGCCGCCCGCGCGGTGATGGAAGCGCAGGGGGCGAGCTCACCAACAAGTACGCCGAAGGCTATCCTGGCAAGCGCTACTACGGCGGTTGCGAATTCGTCGACGTCGCCGAGCAGCTGGCGATCGACCGCGCCAAGCAGCTGTTCGGCGCCGACTACGCCAACGTTCAGCCGCACTCGGGCTCGCAGGCCAACCAGGCCGTGTACATGGCGCTGCTCCAACCCGGCGACACCATCCTCGGCATGTCGCTGGCGCACGGCGGCCATCTCACCCACGGCGCCAAGGTCAACTTCTCGCGGCAAGCTGTTCAACGCCGTGCAGTACGGCGTGAATACCGACACGGCCTGATCGACTACGACGAAGTCGGCGCCTTGCTGTGGAGCACAAACCGAAGATGTTGGTCGCCGGCTTCTCGGCTTATTCGCGGTGGTCGACTGGGCGCGCTTCCGCGCGATCGCCGACAAGGTCGGCGCATATCTCTTCGTCGACATGGCGCATGTCGCCGGCCTGATCGCCGCCGGCGTCTACCCGAACCCGATGCCGTACGCCGACGTAGTCACCACTCGACCACCCACAAGACGCTGCGCGGTCCGCGCGGCGGCATCATCGTCGCCAGGCCGGCGAACAGATCGAGAAGAAGCTGCAGTCGATCGTTTTCCCGGGCATCCAGGGCGGTCCGCTGATGCACGTCATCGCCGCCAAGGCGGTGGCGTTCAAGGAAGCGCTGGAGCCATAGTTCAAGGCCTACCAGCAGCAGGTCGTGAACAACGCACAGGCAATGGCCGAAGACTCATGGCGCGGCTACGAGATCGTCTCCGGCGGCACGCGACAACCACCTGATGCTGATCGACATGATCGGCAAGGACGTCACCGGCAAGGACGCCGAAGCCGCGCTCGGCCGCGCCGCACATCACCGTCAACAAGAACGCCGTGCCCGAACGATAAGCAGAAGCCGTTCATGACCTCGGGCCTCCGCATCGGCACGCCGGCGGTGACCACGCGCGGCTACAAGGAACCGGAATGCGTGGCGCTGGCGCACTCGATCTACGACGTGCTGGACAACCCGAACGGACGAGAAACGTAATCACCGGCGTGCGCGAGAACATCGAACTGAAGACGATGCCAGCAGTTTCCGGTCTACGGATGAACCTCTGCAGCTCTCATTGCGCGACGCTCGGCCAATGTCGATCACCGGTGCGCGACGACGGTCCGCGTCGACCTACGCCATCAATCCCATCCGGAGGTCGATCGTTCGGTGCTTGCGCGCGTGCTGTCCCCGGCCAGCCGCTCGATGCCCGGATGCGGTGGCGCAGAAGATGCCCGACGCACGCGGAGCGACTGGCCACGGCAGCGCGAGGATGCCGAGCTGCGGGCGCGGCCGGGACGCCCCCCGAATATGCGCTCCCGCGCGCCGATCCAGCTTATCCCGCGTCGCTGGTGCCGAGGCCGGCAAGCCCGGCGCCGTGTTGGTATTGGTGCTGATCGACAGAAAAAGGGAAGGTGGGGCGGGCGGTCGCGGTGTGTTCGACCGACGACCGTTTCGCGGAAGTCGCGGTCGATGCCGCGAAGGACAATGCGTACGCGCCCGCGATGCTGGACGGAAAGCCGTGAGAAGCTGCGCTGTCCGTACGCGTATCTCGTCGAGGACTGATGCACTGCCCCTACTGCCAGCACTCCAACACCCGCGTCGATCGATTCGCGCGTCACCGAAGACGGCGCGACCATCCGTCGCCGTCGCGAGTGCGAGGCCTGCGGCGAACGCTTTTCGCACGCTGGAAACCATCGAGCTCAAGCTGCCGGCGATCATCAAGTCGGACGGCCGGCGCGAGAACTTCGACGCGCGCAAGCTGCGCCACGGCTTCGACCGCGCGCTGCACAAGCGTCCGGTGTCGGAGGAGCAGATCGAAGCGGCGGTGCGCGCGGTGGTGCACCAGTTGCGCATGACCACCGACGCGCGAACTGCCGTCGCGCCGGGTCGGCGAATTCGTGATGGCCGAGCTGCGCAAGCTCGACCACGTCGCGTTCGTGCGTTTCGCCTCGGTCTACCGCGCGTTCGAGGACGTCGCCGATTTCCGCGAGGAACTCGATCGCCTCGAGCACGACCTGCCCGGCGAAGGCCAGTTGCCGCTGCTCGGCGGCGACGTAGTGCCCTTCGACAGGAACGCCGAAAGGACAAGAAGAAGCGCTGATGCGCGCGCCGATCGACGCCGCGAGCCCTTCGCATGCGGGGGCAGGTCGACGGCGCGTGTCCGCCGCCCAGCGCCGAACGCGTGCCGCGGCGCGCGCTCGTCCTGGGCGGTACGCTTGTCGCGCGTTGCCGGAAACGGCCGACGACCGCGACGACGATCGCGGGATTCGCTCGCGCGTCGCGCGAATGCCGGAGCATCGCCGTGGCGCGCCATCCCGACCGATCAACTGGCCGCAAGGGCATCCCGATCTACTCCCGAAGTCGATACCAGCGCATGAGCGACGTTCACCTCCGCCGATCATGTGCTGATGGCGCGCGCCCTGCGCCTGGCCGAGCGCGGCGCGTACACCACCCGAACCGAATCCGATGGTCGGCTGCGTGATCGCGCACGGCGAGGAGAGTCGTCGGCGAGGGCTGGCACGAGCGCAGCCGGCGAAGCCGCACGCGGAAGTCGTTCGCGCTGCGCGCGGCGGGCGACCGCGCGCAGCGGCGCGACCGTCTACGTGACGCTGGAACCTTGCGCGCATACCGGCCGCACCCGGGCCGTGCGCGGACGCCTTGATCGCGGCCGGCGTCGCGCGCGTGGTCGCGGCGATGCGCGATCCGTTCCCGCAGGTGGACGGCGCCGGGTTCGAGAGGCTGCGCGCGGCGGGCATCGAGGTCGGCATCGGATTGATGGAAGACGCAGGCGCGCCGAACTCAATCGCGCCTTCCTGTCGCGCGTCGAGCGCGGCCGGCCGTGGCTGCGCATGAAGCTGGCGATGCAGCCTCGACGGCCGCACCGCGCTGGCCACCGGCGATTCGAAATGGATCAGCGGCGAGGCCGCGCGCCGCGACGTGATGCAGTGGCGCGCGCGCTGCGGCGCGATGCTGACCGGCGCCGGCACCGTGCTCGCCGACGATCCGCAACTGACCGTGCGCCTGGAGCGATGGCGGAGGTGGTCGTGCCGCCGATGCGCGTGGTGCTGGATCCCGGTCTGGCGACGATCGCGCGCGGCCACGTGCGCGAAGGCGACGCGCCGACGTTGTACCTGCATGCGCCCGACGCCAAGCCGCCGCGCGGGTTCGACCGCGCGAACACCTCGCGGTGCCGATCGCACGGGCTTCGACCTCGATTGCCGTGGTGAGCGTTGCTGGCCGCGCGCGGCGATCAACGAAGTGCAGGTGGAAGCCGGGGCGACGCTCGCCGGCGCGCTTCCTGCGCGCAGGACTGGTGGACGAATTGCTGCTGTACATCGCTCCGGTGCTGCTCGGCGAACGCGCGCGCCCGCTGTTCGACGGCCTGCACATCGACGCGATGACCGAGCGCCTACAGATGCGCGCGGTGGACAGCCGCCGGCATCGGCGACGACCAGCGCCTGCGGCTGCGTCCTGCGCAGCGATCCGCCCCTAGCCGAGCGAAGCCGAAGGGCTTTCGATCCTTTCCGGCGCTCCTCAACGGATGGGAAAACGTGAGTTCAGGATCATTTCCTCCGTCGCCGGCGACTACGCCGCCGCGCGTCCGGAATATCCGCAGGCGCTGTTCGACTGGATCGCCGCAATCGCGCCCGCGCACGGGCTGTGCTGGGAAGCCGGCTGCGGCAGCGGGCAGGCCACGCGCGATCTCGCGGCGCGCTTCGCCCATGTGCACGCCACCGATCCCAGCGCCGCGCAGATCGCGCAGCGCCCCGGTCATCGGCAATGCGTCTTTCGCGGTGCGAACCCGGCGAGCGTTGCGGCCTGCCCGATGCCAGCGTCGATGCCGCTTGCGTGGCGCAGGCGCTGCACTGGTTCGATCGCGAGCGTCTACTTCGCCGAAGTCGCCGCGCGTGCTGAAGCCCGGTGGCGTCGCTGGTGGCCTGGGGCTACCAGGACATCGTCGTGCCGCCGCGCTTGCGCAGCGTGGCGAACGATGCGCTGCAAAACGGCATCCTCGCCTGGCCGCGCGAACGCCGCTGATCATCGACGCGCCTACGCCGGTTCGCAGGCCACTCTCGGCGATCGACGCGCCGCCGCCGTGAGCTGGCCACGATCGATGGCCGCTGTCGCGATTGCTCGGCTATTTCTCCAGTTATTCCGCGAGCAAGCGTCATCGCGAAGCGACCGGCCCGACGCCGGTCGCCGACGCCATTCCCTCGTTCGAATCGGGCCTGGGGCGACGCGCGCGACGCTAGCGCGTGCGCTGGCCCCTGTTCGCGCGGGCGGAGTCTGCGTCGTTCCGCCTTGGAATCACGAAACCCCAGGGATTCATGTTCACAGGTTTGATTCAGGCGGTCGGCGCGTTGTCGCGGCGCGAAACCCGCGGCGGCGATGCGCGCGTCTGCGCATCGGCGTCGGCACCTTGCCGTTCGGCGACGTCGCGCTCGGCGAAAGCATCGCGGTCAACGGCGTATGCCTGACCGTGGTCGAGTTCGACGCGTCGAGCTTCGCCGTGGACGCTTCCGACCGAGACTCTGCGCTGACCACGCTTGGGCGGACTCGCCACCGGCGCGCCTTGAACCTCGAACGCGCGATGCTGCCGACCGACCGCCTCGGCGGGCATCTGGTCAGCGGCCATGTCGACGGTATCGGCCGCGTGCTCGCCGTGTGGCCGGACGCGCGCGCGCAGCGCTGGCGCTTCGACGCGCCGAAGCCGCTGCTGAGTTACATCGCGCACAAGGGCTCGATCTGCGTGGACGGCGTCAGCCTGACCGTCAACGAAGTCGACGACGAAGGCTTCGAAGTCACGCTGATCCCGCACACCGTGACGCACACCGCGTTCGACGCACCGAGCGTGGGCGACGCGGTGAACCTCGAAGTCGACCTGGTCGCGCGCTACGTCGAACGCTTGCTGGCGGCGCAAGGGACGCGGCATGAGTTTCGCCACGATCCCCGAACTGCTGACAACTGCGCGCCGGGCGCATGGTGGTCATCGTCGACGACGAGGACCGCGAGAACGAAGGCGACCTGATCATGGCCGCAGAACTGGTGCGGCCATCAGACATCAATTTCATGGTGACCCACGCACGCGGCCTGGTCTGCCTGTCGCTGACCCGCGAGCGCTGCGCGCAGCTCGGCCTGACCCGATGGTGCGCGACAACACCTCGCCGCACCACACCAACTTCACCGTCAGCATCGAGGCGGCCGAAGGCGTCACCACCGGCATCAGCGCCTACGACCGCGCGCATACCGTACGCACCGCGGTACGCGCCCGACGCGAAGCCCAGACGATCTCTCGCAGCCCGGCCACATCTTCCCGCTGATGGCGCAGCCGGGCGGCGTGCTGGCGCGCGCCGGCCACACCGAAGCGGCCAGCGACCTCGCCCTGCTCGCGGGCATCGAGCCGGCCGGCGTGCTGGTGGAGATCCTCAACGCCGACGGCACGATGGCGCGGCGGCCCGAACTGGAAGCGTCGCCCGCGAGCACGGACTGAAGATGGGGTCGATCGAAGACCTCATCCGCTATCGCCTGCACACCGAGCACACATCGAACGTGTCGACGCGCGCGCGATCGACGACAGCCCACGGCCCCTTCCTTCTGCACACCTATCGTGATCGCCTCAGCCGCTGTCTGCACTACGCGCTGCTGCGCGGCCGGTGCCGCCGGCGACGCCGACGCTGGTGCGCGTGCAGGTGCAGAACCCGCTGGCCGATGCGCTGCACTGGCGGCGCGACGACTTCGGCCCGCCGGTCGGCGACGTGCTGGCGATGATCGCCCGCGAGGGACGCGGCGTGCTGGTCCTGCTCGGCGAAGCGCAGAACCCCGACGCCATGCTCGCACGCATCCGCGAGCAGCCGACCGGCCGCCCGGGCCGGGCGATGGTGCAATGGCGTCGCACCGGCGCCGGCGCCGAGATCCTCGCCGACCTCGGCCTGGACGCCTGCGCGGTGCTCGGCACCCCGCGCAAGCAGGTCGGCCTGGCCGGTTCGTCGAAGTCATGGAGTACGTGGAACCGTAAGGCCCGCCCGCCGTTTTGGCCGTTTCGCCACCCGCCTTATCATTCGGCCTCCATGCCGCATTTCGAAGGCGACCTCCGCGCCCCCGAGGGCGCGCGCTTCGCGATCATCGCCAGCCGCTGGAACCCGCGCATCACCGAGCGGCTGGTCGACGGCGCGCGCGATGCCTTCGACGCCAACGGCGTCGCCGAGGACGAAGTCGACGTGGTGCGCGTGCCCGGCGCATGGGAACTGCCGGCTGCCGCGCGCGTCTGGCCGTCGGCGGTCGCCATGCCGCCATCGTCGCGCTGGGCTGCGTGGTGCGCGGCGACACCCGGCATTACGAACAGGTGGCCGACGGCTGTTCCGACGGCCTGATGCGCGTGGCGCTGGATTACGGCGTGCCGGTCGCGAACGGCGTGCTGGCGGTGGAACGCTACGAGGATGCGGAAGCGCGCGCCGGCGGCAGCCACGGCAACAAGGGCGAGGAGGCCGCGCTCGTCGTGATCGAAATGGCCAACCTGATGGAAAGCCCGCCTATGACCAAACAGCACCATCGCCGTCACGACGGCATCGATACCGTGCTGCGCACGCGCGCGCGCCGCCGCGCCATGCAGGCGATCTACGCATGGCAGATCTCGGGCGCCAGCGCACGCGAGATCGCGCAGTTCGCCCACGAACAGGCGCACGAAAACGCCGACCTCGCATATTTCGAGGATATCGTGCACGGCGTGCGACGACTACCGGCGACAACTCGACGCGCTGTGCGCCACATCTCGACCGCACGTCGACGAAGTCGATCCGATCGAGCGCGCCGCGCTGCGCATCGCCGCCTACGAACTGAACCACCGCCTCGACGTGCCGTACCGCGTGGTGATCAACGAAGCGATCGAAACCACCAAGCGCTTCGGCTCCGAGCACGGCCACACCTACATCAACGGCGTGCTCGACCACGCCGCCGCCGAGCTGCGTGCGGTCGAGGTGCGGCGCCGCGCGTATGGGCGATTCGACCTGATCGCCCGCATCCGCGGCGCGCCGTGTCGCGCGACGACGTGGTGCTCGGCATCGGCGACGACGCGGCGATCCTGCGACCGCCTGCCGGCCGCGAGCTGGTGGTCGCCATGGACACGCTCAACAGCGGCGTGCATTTCCCCGGACACCGCGCCGGCGGACATCGGCTGGAAAGCGCTGGCGGTGAATCTTTCGATCTCGCCGCGATGGGCGCGTCGCCGGCGTGGTGCGTCCTGTCGTTGTCGTTCCCGATGCCGACGCCGCATTACTCGACGGTTTTCTCGACGGCTTCCTCGCACTTGCGCGCGACACGACGTCGCACTGGTCGGCGGCGACACCACGCGCGGGCCGCTGTCGGTGTCCGTGACCGCGCATGGCTTCGTCGAACCGGCGGCGCGCTGCGCCGCGATGCCGCGCGCGTCGGCGACGACGTCTGGGTCAGCGGCACGCTGGGCGATGCGGCGGTGCGCTGCGCGAGTTGTGCGAGGCGCCGTCATCGATCCGGACTGCGATCCCGTCTCGACCGTCCGACGCCACGTTACGCTGGGGCGCGCTCGCCGGGATCGCGCATGCGTGCATCGAGTCTCGATGGCTTGTTGCAGGATCTTCCATGTCGCGTGAGCCGCATTGCGCGGAAGTCGACGTCGACGCGCTGCCGATCTCCGACGCGCTGGCGCGCGCGGAACGCATGCGCGGCGCGCGTTGCAGTCCGCCGCGGCGACGATTACGAGCTCTGCTTCACCGCGCCGAAAACCGCGCGGCTCGCGGTGGAGGCCGCGTTGGCGCTGTGCGACCTGCAGCAACTGATGGACACGTCACCGAGGATGCGGGGCGGGTGGCGGCGATCGATGCCGGTGGCGCGGCCTGGGCGTCGTCGCGACCAGGTCGGCCAGTTCGGCGGTTGAAGCGCGCCGACGGACGAAGTGGGTTCGCCGTTGAAGTGCGTCCGTGGTCGAAGCGCGTCCACAGTTGCAGCTCGTCCACAGTTGCAGCGTGTTCGCCGTTGAAACGCCATCGTTGAGATGCCGCCATCGTCGAAGCGCCGCTATGGCGGAAGTGCGCTTGCCGTCGAATCGCGCCGGCGGCCAGATCGCGAATGTCATCCCGAGCGCAGCGAGGGACCTGCTGCAAAATCCAGCCCACACCGAAGAGCAGGTCCCTCGCTGCGCTCGGGATGACAAAGATTGGGTCTGCGCTTGCGTCGCGTCGCGTCGCGTCGCGTCGCACCCGCAGCCGCAGCCGCGTCGTATCACGCCGTACCCATCACGTGGATCTCGTCGCAACTGCCAATCCGCCGCGCACCCGGCCGTGGCTACGACGCGAACATCGCTCACGCGCTCGCGCAACACCACACGCGCTCCACTCGAACCATCGATCGCGAGGAACCAGCCGATGTTGCGCGGCTAGGATCCGGATGGGGCAGATGATCCAGCAGATACTCGCGCCATGCGCGCACGGTGTCGGTGAGCGTGGCCTTGCGCCGCGCGCCGAGGAAATACGCCCTGCGCGTACTGGCCGATCAGCAGCGTCGAGCCGCACGTCCTTCAACAGCGGAATCAGCGGATGCCAGGTCGCGCGGCATTGCGGGCGCGGCGGCGCGTCGCCGGCGCCCTGTTGCCGGGATAGCAGAAGCCCATCGGCACGATCGCGATGCGCGATGCGTCGTAGAAGACGTCCGGCGTCATTCGCAGCCAGTCGCGCAGGCGCTTGCCGCTGGCGTCGTCCCAGGGCACGCCGCTGGCGTGGACTTTGGTGCCCGGCGCTTGGCCGACGACCAGCAGCCGCGCGCTGGCGGAAGCCCGCAGCACCGGTCGCGGGCCGAGCGGCAGATGCGCTTCGCACAGGCGGCAGGCGCGGATGTCGCGCAGCAGCGAATCCAGCGACTGGCTCATGGCGGCGACAGTACCGGGTTCAAGTCCGTCGGGGTCGAACGTCGCCTTGATCGCGCGCATCAGCGCCAGCGTCGGCGCGTCGACGGCCTGCGGCATGAATATGGCTGCTCGCTTGCAGCGATTTCGTGAGCCAGTCCTGCACCCGTCATCCGGCGCTGCTGGAGCAGCTGATCGCTTCCGGCGACCTGCTGCGGCCCCTGGGTGCCGCGGAGTTCGAGGCGCGTGCCCCGGCCTTCCCGCCGGACAGCGCCACGCTCGAAAGCGCCGTGATGAGCGAACTGCGGCAGTGGCGGCGCCGCGAGATGGTGCGTATCGCATGGCGTGACCTCGCCGGCTGGGCGAGCCTTGAAGAGGCATTGCGGGAGCTCTCGACCTTCGCGGACGCAGCGATTGGCGCCGCCTATCGGCATGCACGCCAGATGCTCGGATCTGCGCTAGGCGAGCCCCGCTCCGCCAGCGGGGAGATCCAGCCGCTGCTCATCCTGGGCATGGGCAAGCTCGGGGGCGGCGAGCTCAATTTCTCGTCCGACGTCGATCTCATCTTCCTGGTGTTCCCCGAGCACGGCGAGACGGACGGGGCGCGCTCCATCGCCAACGAAGAGTTCTTCACGCGCCTCGGGCAGGCCGTCATCCGGCTGCTCGATGCGCGCAACGGGATGGCTTCGTCTTCCGCGTGGACATGTGGGTGCGCCCCTTCTCGGCGACAGCCGGTCCGCTGGTCGCGAGCTTTGTCGTTCTTCGAAGATTATCTGCTGCGCCACGGGCGGGACTGGGAGCGCTACGCCTACATCAAGGCCCGCCCGCTGACGGCGCCGGACGCTATGCAGAGTTCTATGCGCAAGCGGTCAGGCCGTTCGTCTATGCCGCTATGTGGAGACTACGGCATGTTCGAGAGCCTGCGCGAGATGAAGCGCTCATCGAGCGGGAAGTGGAGCGCCGCGAGCTCGCCGACCACGTGAAGCTCGGCCCGGTGTATCCACGAGATCGAGATCATCGTACAGGACGTTCCAGCTCATCCATCCGGGCGGGCGATTGCGCCAGCTGCAGAATCCATCACTGCTCGCCGTGCTGCCGAAGCTCGACGGCGACCGGTTGCTGCCTTCCCAGGTGGTCGCCGATCTCGGTGCCGCGTACGCGTACCTGCGGCGCCTCGAGAACCGCCTGCAGATGGTGGACGACGCCCAGACGCATCGCCTGCCGAAGGAAGATGCGGCGCGGGCGCGCATCGCCGCCGCGATGGGCGCGGCGGACTGGGATGCGCTGCTCGGTCTCGCTCAACGAGCACCGTCAGACGGATCGCGGCATTTCAAATCCGTGGTCCTGAGCGGCGGGCAGGAAGCCGATCGCGCCGCGGTGAAGGTGGACCTCGGCCGCTTCTGGGACACGTAGGCCGAAGAGGCCGCGCTGCTCGAAGCGCTCGTGCGCGCAGGTTTCACCGATGCGAGCGAGTCGGCCCGCCTGCTCCTCGAGATGCGAGGCTCCTCTTTCGTGCGCCGCCTGGACGAGCCCCGGGCGCAAGCGCCTCCAGGCATTGCTGCCGCTGCTCGTCGCGGACATCGCCGCGAGCCCTGCGCCAGTGCCGGCGCTTCGCCGGGTGCTGAGAGTGGTGGAGGCCATCGGGCAGCGCTCCGTGTACTTCGCCTTGCTGCAGGAGAGCGCCACAGGGCGCGCACGCGTCTCGTGGATCTTCTGCGGCCGCGGGGATTTCCTGGCGAGCCAGATCGGCCTGCATCCGCTGCTGCTGGATGAATTGCTCGACGAGCGGTTGTTCTCGCGGCTGCCCACTCGTGAAAGCCTCACACGCGACCTGGAGCTGACGCTGCAGCAGCTGGTCGAGGACGACCCCGAGCGCCAGGTGGAAGCGTTGCGCCACTTCCAGCGCGTCGCCCTGTTCCGTATCGCGGTCGCCGACCTCACCGGCCGCCTGCCGCTCATGAAAGTGAGCGACCGGCTGACCGGACGTCGCGGAGCTCATCGTCGAGCGCGCCATGCAGTTTGCCTGGCAGCAGATCACGGCGCAGTTCGGAGTGCCGATGCAGAGAGGGCGAGGAGCGGCGCCCGGTGCGCATCGCCGCCGTGGGCTACGGAAAGCTCGGACGGTAAGTGAGCTCGGCTACTCCTCGGACCTCGACCTCGTGTTCCTGCACGATTCCACCGGTGAGCGGCAGGAAACGCAGGCGGCGCGTCCGCTCGACAATCAGATCTTCTTCGTGCGCCTCGCGCAGCGCATCGTGCACCTGCTCACGCTGCACTCGGCGGCGGGCGGGCTCTACGAGGTGGACGTGCGGCTGCGGCCGAGCGGGAAGGGCGGCATGCTCGTCACCAGCGTGGTGCCAGCTCGCTGAATATCAACGGCAGGAAGCGTGGACGTGGGAGCACCAGGCTCTGCTGCATGCGCGCTCAGTCGGCAGGAGCACCGGAGCTGCGCGAGTAGAGCGTGTGCGCATCGAAACCTTGCGGCAGCACCTGCAGCACAACGCCTCGGGAGGAAGTGCGCGACATACCGCGAGCGCATGAGGCGAGAGCTGGTGAAGGGGACGCCCGGGGAATTCGACATCAAGCAGGGCGAGGGCGGCGTAGCGGACATCGAGTTCCTCGCTCAGTACTGGGCGCTGCTGTGGGCGAAGAACGCACCGTGGCGATGTTCTCGGACACGATCCGTGGCCGAAATGCGCGGGCGTCCGCGAATCTCGTCGCCCAGGAGACGGTGGATGCGCTGGTGGCAGGTACTGGGCCTATCGCGCGCGCACACATCATCTCACTGGATTCCCGCCGCCCCGGGTGCCGGTGGGGAATTCGAAGCGCAGCGCCGCGAGGTCACGCGCATCTGGAACGAAGTGATGGCCTGAGCGGGCCCGCGAGCTATAGTCGCAGCCTGCCCATCGGGCGGGGTCCGTAAGACGTGTGGCCGCGGCCGTGGGGGAGGGGTCGGCCGTGGTGGCGCAGATTCACGCCTATCTCGCGCCATCCGTATAATCCCGGCTCTCCAAAGGGTCGCCTCATGTCCGCTACTGCCAAACCGCTGCTCCAGCCGAACGCCCAGAACGAATACCAGTCACGGCCGAGGACCTGCCCTGGCCTGTCCCATGCCGCAGATGCAGTTGTGGAACTCGCATCCGCACGTATACCTGCCGTCGCGGAGCACGGCTGGGCGAAGTGCCCTTACTGCGGGGCGGAGTACACGCTGGTCAAGTGAGGGCCGTGCCGCTTTCGCGGTCGCCGAGCCCGGGCTCCGGAGGGTGTCGTCGACTCGTGAAGCCCGGCATTCCTCGCCGGCAACCCATTCTAAGCCATCCCCAACTGCAGCCCCGTCCTCCCTACACTGGCTCCATCCAACGAGGAGACCGTGTCATGCGCAACGTCAAGGACATCCCGCAAGTACCTGGTGTGGGCCGCGCTCGCCCTGGCCTGCGTGGTGGTGGACGTGGGCTTTTTCTTCGCGCTGGGTGGCGCCGTGAAGTGGGTGGCGGGGCTGGCCTCCGTGGTATGGGCGGGCATCGCCGCGGTGGCCATCGTCGGCGCGAGGCTCGTCCGGTTGCTCGAAGGCACCCGGTTCGTCCGGGCCGAGCCGGATAGGACGCCGCTTTCCAGCGCGCCCTGGCCTTCGCCGCCGTCGCCGCCATCGGCATCGATCAGCAGCGCGTCCTGGCCGCGCGTCATGTTGATGTAGACCTCGGCCAGCAGCTCGGCATCCATCAAGGCGCCGTGCAGCGTCCGGTGCGTGTTGTCGACCTCGAGCCGCTTGCACAACGCGTCCAGCGAGTTGGACTTGCCCGGGAACATCTCCCGCGCCATGACCAGGCTGTCGATGACCCCGCCCACGTAGTCCTTGAACACGCCCTTGTTCAGGCGCTTGAACTCGGCGTTCAAGAAGCCGACGTCGAAGCTCGCGTTGTGGATGATGATCTCGGCATCGCGGCAGTACTCGATGATCTCGTCGGCCAGCGCGGCGAACACGGGCTTGTCGGCCAGGAACTCGTCGGTCAGGCCGTGGATCTTGACGGCGTCCTCGTGGTTGGGGCGCTCGGGGTTGATGTAGAAGTGCCGGTGCCGGCCCGTGAGGCGGCGGTTGACCATCTCCACGCACCCGATTTCGATGATGCGGTCGCCTGATTCGGGGCTCAGGCCGGTGGTTTCGATATCGAGAAAGATCTGGCGGCTCATGGCTGCACTTTAACCGCGCTGATCAGTGATTCTCACGGGCGTGATTGATCGTGTACTTCGGGATCTCGACCGTCAGATCCTGCCCCGCCACGATCGCCTGACAGCTCAAGCGCGAGTTCGGCTCCAGGCCCCAGGCGCGGTCCAGCAGGTCCTCTTCGGTCTCTTCGATGTCATTGAGGCTGTTGAAGCCCTCGCGCACGACGACGTGGCAGGTCGTGCAGGCCGCGCTCATGTCGCAGGCGTGCTCAATCTCGATGTGGTTCTCGAGCAGGGCTTCGCAGATGCTGGTGCCGGGCGCGGCCGTGATCTGCTTGCCTTCAGGGCACAGCGTGGCATGCGGCAGGATCTTGATGATGGGCATGGTGTTCAACAAACTCAGACTTGATCGACTTTGCGCCCGGCCAATGCCTGGCGGATGCTGCGGTTCATGCGCTCGGCCGCGAAGGCTTCGGTGCCTTGCGCCAGCGCCTTGGTGGCCTTCTCGAGCGCCTCCAGATCGCCGCGGTCGCAGCGCTGGCCGATCTGCGCCAGGAGCTGGTCGATCTCGGCGCGCTCGGCTTCGCTGAGCAGGTCGCCATCGGCGGCCAGGGCCGTGCCGCGTGGCCTCGAGCATGCGCTCGGCCTCGACGCGGGCCTCGCGCAAGGCGCGGTCCTTCATGTCGGCGGCGGCCGTCGTGAAGCCTTCCCGCAGCATCGTGGCCACCTGCTCGTCACTCAGGCCATAGCTCGGCTTGATCGACGACCGAAGCCTCGACCCCCGACAGCTGCTCCTTGGCCGACACGCTCAGCAGGCCATCGGCATCGACCTGGAAGCTTACGCGGATGCGCGCCGCGCCAGCGGCCATCGGCGGGATGCCACGCAGCTCGAAGCGCGCCAGCGAGCGGCAGAACTCGACCTGCTCGCGCTCGCCCTGCACCACGTGCACGGCCAGGGCCGTCTGGCCATCTTTGAAGGTGGTGAAGTCCTGCGCCAGGGCGCAAGGGATGGGCGTGTTGCGCGGGATGATGCGCTCGACCAGGCCGCCCATGGTCTCCAGACCCAGCGACAGCGGCAGCACATCGAGCAGCAGCAATTCGCCCTGCACGTTGTTGCCGGCCAGTTGGTTGGCCTGGATGGCCGCGCCCAGCGCCACGACCTCGTCGGGATTCAGGTCCGTCAGCGGCGTCTGACCGAAGAAGATCCCCACGGCATCGCGCACCGCAGGCATGCGCGTCGAGCCGCCCACCATGACCACACCCTTGACCTCATCGGGCTTGATCTTGGCGTCGCGCAGCACGCGCTTGACCGAGGCCAGCGACTTGTCGATCAAAGGCTTGGCCAGCGCCGACAGGCGCTCGCGCGTGATGCTCACCGACAGCATGCCGCCCGACAAGGCGCACGACAGGTGCGCGCTGCCATCGGTCGATAGCTTCTCTTTCGTGCGGCGCGCGGCCACGAGCACCGTGCGCTTGTCCTGCGGCGTGACGGCCTCCATCTTGGCCTCGAGCAAGGCCGCGTCCGCCAGCATGTGGTCGATGTCGTCGCCGCCCAGGGCCGAATCGCCGCCCGTGGCCACGACCTCGAACACACCCCGACTCAGTTGCAACAGGGAGATGTCGAAGGTGCCGCCGCCCAGGTCATAGATGGCATACAGGCCCTCGGCGCCATTGTCCAGGCCATAGGCGATGGCCGCGGCCGTGGGCTCGTTGAGCAGACGCAGCACGTTCAGGCCGGCCATCTGCGCCGCGTCCTTCGTGGCCTGGCGCTGCGCATCATCGAAGTAGGCGGGCACCGTGATGACCGCACCGAACAGGTCGTCGTTGAAGGTGTCTTCGGCGCGCTGGCGCAAGCTGGCCAGGATCTCGGCGGACACCTCGACCGGCGATTTCACACCCGCCACGGTCTTGACCGCGACCATGCCCGGCTGATCTTCGAACTGGTAAGGCAGGCGCCCGCGCATCAGGCAAGTCAGCAAGACGACGCCCCATGAAGCGCTTGACCGATACGACCGTGTTGACGGGATCCTCGGCCTGCGCCGACAAGGCCTCGAAGCCGATATGGCGGCGCGTCTGGCCGCGCTCGTCGACCATGTAGCGCACGGCCGATGGCAGGATCACCCTGCCCTGCTCATCGGGCAGGCATTCAGCCGTGCCGTGGCGCACGGAAGCCACCGAGCGAGTGTGTCGTGCCCAGATCGATGCCCACGGCGATGCGACGCTGATGGGGGTCGGGCGATTGTCCGGGTTCGGAGATTTGCAGCAGGGCCATGTTGTGGGGTCGCTCTGGAGTCGGTCTTCACTGGCGTCTTCGTAACGCTCTAATCGGGCATCGATCTCTTCGAGCAGGCGATCGATGAACATGAGGGCGCGCACTTCCTGCGCGGCCTGCGCGGGATCGGCATCCACATCCAGCAGTTGCGTGACACGCGCCAGGCGCGCCTGGCGCTGGCCTTGCACTTCATCGGACAAGGCCTCGACGTCGGCCGCATTGCCGGCTTCTTCGAGCGTTTCGCGCCAGTGCATCTGCTGCATCAGGAAGTCACCCGGCATGGCCGTGTTGTTCTCGGCCTGCACGGGCACACCGGCCAACTGGCACAGGTAGGCGGCGCGCTTGAGCGGGTCTTTCAGGCGCTGATGGGCCTCGTTCACGCGCACGGCCCATTGCATGGCGATGCGCTGCGAGGCGGCGCCGTCGGCCGCGAAACGGTCCGGGTGCACCTTGGCCTGCAAAGCCTTCCAGGCCGCGTCCAGCTGGGCGCGGTCCAACGTGAAAGCCTTGTTCAGGCCCAGCAGGGTGAAGTCGTCAGCGTCGATGTTCATGGCACCAAGACGGTTTCGAGCCGGTCTTAAAAAGCGAAACCCCACCACATGGTGAGGCTTCCATTCTGGGCAAGACAACAGCGTCTTGCCAACATGCAGGCGAATCAGATGCGGAAGGACTCACCGCAACCACAACGGTCACGCTCGTTGGGGTTGTTGAACTTGAAGCCTTCGTTCAGGCCCTCGCGCACGAAGTCGAGCTCGGTGCCGTCGATGTAGGGCAGGCTCTTCGGATCGACCAGGATCTTCACGCCCTTTTGCTCGAAGACGATGTCTTCAGGCGCGATGTCATCGGCGAACTCGATCTTGTAGGCCAGGCCCGAGCAACCCGTGGTCTTGACGCCCAAGCGCACGCCCACGCCCTTGCCGCGGCGGCCCAGGTAGCGCGTGATGTGGCGCGCGGCCGCATCGGTCAGGCCCACCGACATGCTCTCGGTGGCCTCGGCGATCTCGGCCAGCGGGCCGTTGCCCGGCCCGGCTGTGCACGATGCCGGATTGACGGTGGCTTGATCAGGCTGCATGTTTGGCTTTGTAGTCGGTGACGGCGGCCTTGATCGCGTCTTCCGCCAGGATCGAGCAGTGGATCTTGACCGGCGGCAAAGCCAGTTCTTCGGCGATCTGCGTGTTCTTGATCGAGAGGGCCTCGTCCAGCGTCTTGCCGCGCACCCACTCGGTCACGAGCGAGCTCGACGCGATGGCCGAGCCGCAACCGTAGGTCTTGAAGCAGGCGTCTTCGATCACGCCGGTGGAAGGGTTGACCTTGATCTGCAGCTTCATCACGTCACCGCAGGCGGGTGCGCCGACCATGCCGGTGCCAACGGACTCGTCGCCCTTTTCGAAAGAGCCGACGTTGCGGGGGTTTTCGTAGTGGTCAATGACCTTGTCGCTATGCCATGATGAACTCCAAATCTTGCTAAAGAACGGGTGGCTGCGGCTCAACGCAACCGGGTGCTCACATCCGTCAGTGTGCCGCCCATTGAATAGTGCTGATGTCAATGCCGTCTTTGTACATGTCCCACAGGGGCGAGCAGCTCGCGCAGCTTGGCCACGCGGTCCTTCAATGTGTTGACGACGTAATCGACTTCTTCTTCGGTGGTGAAACGGCCGATGGTCATGCGCAGCGAACTGTGCGCCAGCTCGTCGCTGCGGCCCAAGGCGCGCAGCACATAGCTGGGTTCCAGGCTGGCCGAGGTACAGGCCGAACCCGAGGACACGGCGATGCCCTTGATGCCCATGATCAGCGACTCGCCCTCAACATAGTTGAACGACACGTTCAGGTTGTGGGCCACACGGTGTTCGAGGTCGCCGTTGACGAAGATCTGTTCGATGCCCTGCAGGCCGGCCAGCAGGCGATTGCGCAGCGCCTTGATGCGCACGTTCTCGGTGGCCATCTCTTCCTTGGCGATGCGGAAGGCCTCGCCCATGCCGACAATCTGGTGCGTGGGCAGGTACCCGAGCGCATGCCGCGCTCGTGGCCACCGCCGTGCATCTGCGCTTCGATGCGGATGCGCGGCTTGCGGCGCACATACAAGGCGCCGATGCCCTTGGGGCCGTAGGTCTTGTGCGAGGCCAGGCTCATCAGGTCGACCGGCAGCGTGGCCAAGTCGATGTCGACCTTGCCCGTGCCCTGCGCGGCGTCCACATGGAAGACGATGCCCTTTTCGCGGCACAACGCGCCGATCGCCGGGATGTCTTGAATGACGCCGATCTCGTTGTTGACCAGCATGACCGAGATCAGGATGGTGTCGGGGCGGATGGCGGCCTTGAGCACGTCCAGGTCCAGCAGGCCGTCTTCCTTGACGTCGAGGTAGGTGGCCTCGAAGCCCTGGCGCTCCATTTCGCGCACGGTGTCGAGCACGGCCTTGTGCTCGGTCTTGACCGTGATGATGTGCTTGCCGCGCGTCTTGTAGAACTGCGCCGCGCCCTTGATGGCGAGGTTGTTGGACTCGGTGGCGCCCGATGTCCAGACGATTTCGCGCGGGTCTGCGCCGATCAGTTCGGCCACCTGGGCGCGGGCTTTTTCGACGGCCTCTTCGGCTTCCCAACCGTAGGCGTGCGTGCGCGAGGCAGGGTTGCCGAAGTGTTCACGCAGCCAGGGGATCATGGCATCGACGACGCGGGGGTCGCACGGCGTGGTGGCGCCGTAGTCCATGTAGATCGGGAAGTGAGGGGTCATGTCCATGGTCGAGACTTGGCAAAACACTGGCGCAACACAGCACATCGCGCCATGCCACATGGCGACATGCGCGCCAGAAAACCTTCAATTATCGTTGACACAGCCCCAGGCGTGCAAACCCGGGGCCAGCCTTGCCCTTACTTGGTCAGGGCCGCACCGAGGGCGAACACCGAATTGGGTGCCGTGACCTTGATCGGCTTGACCACCGGCTGGGTAGAAATGGCGCGCTTGATCGGCTGGGCCTCGATCGACACGCCCTTGGCGAGCTGGTCTTCCACCAGCTTGCGCAGGGAGATGGAGTCAAGGTACTCGATCATCTTGTTGTTCAGGCTGGTCCAGAGGTCGTGCGTCATGCAGCGACCGCCGTCTTCACCCATGCAGTTTTCCTTGCCGCCGCAGCCCGTCGCGTCGATGGGCTCATCGACCGCGACGATGATGTCGGCCACGGTGATGTCGTCGGCCTTGCGGCCCAGCGAATAACCGCCGCCGGGGCCACGGGTGCTTTCGACCAGCTCATGGCGACGCAGCTTGCCGAACAACTGCTCGAGGTAGGACAGGGAAATCTGCTGACGCTGGCTGATGGCAGCCAGTGCAACGGGGCCGGTGTGCTCGCGCAGGGCCAGATCGATCATGGCCGTCACAGCAAAACGGCCTTTTGTAGTCAAACGCATGGCATTCTCCTTGGTCAGGGAACTCGGACGACACCCAAAAAGGCCTAGGGTTAGCCAGTATGTGACCCAACCGGGATCTCCGGTGAATCAGGGGCGCCTTAAACCCGAGCAATTAAGTCAATTATAGGGATTCCTACTGATTGGGTCAACTTCGACCGAGGGAGTTCCCTTGTTTGCGCAGCGTCTTTCGAGATGGCGCCGACGGATCAAATCAATCCGTTGTAGCAAGCACCCGGCGCACGTGCGCGACCACGCCTTCGCAGGCGGCCTCGACCAGGTCCAGCACCATGTCGAAGCCCGCCGGGCCGCCGTAGTAAGGGTCAGGCACGACCTGGGCACCCGCATGGGGCGAGCCGGCCGGCAGGAACTCGGTCAGGCGCTTGAGCCGGCGCCGGAGTTCGGGGTCGTCGGGGCAGGCGTCTTCGAGGATGGAGAGGTTGTCCCAGTCCATGGCGAGCAGCATGTCGAAGGCGGCGAAATCCTGCCCGTTGATCTTGCGGGCGCGCAAGGCGGCCAAGTCGTAGCCGCGCAGGCTGGCGTGCTTCTGCGAGCGTTCGTCGGGCGGACTGCCGATGTGGTACGCGTGGGTGCCCGCAGAATCGACCTCGACCCGGTCGGCCAGGCCCGCCGCTGCCAGCTTGTGGCGCAGCACGGCCTCGGCCGTCGGGCTGCGACAGATGTTGCCCATGCAGATCATCAGGATCCGGTAGCGCGGGGCGCTGGGCGGGGCTGGCATCAAACGGGACAGGTAGACCTTGAGCGACATAGAAAGACATCGAAGCGATGCCGCATTGTCGCGCCTCGCCTCGGTCAGCGTGACAGGTTGAGCGTGTAGGTGCCCGTTGCGCCGGTCAGGCCGCTGGTGCGCACCACGCGAAGGTAGTACACCACGCCCGCCCTGGTCGTGTTGCTGATGGTGACTTCGTCCGTCAGGCCCGAACCGTTGATGCTGTAGTCGGACAAGTCGCCGGACGCGTCGTAGACCCAGAGGTCGTAGTTGGACTGGAAGTTGGGCGACAAGGCCACCCGCAGCTTGGACGAGGCGGGCACGGTGACCTTGTAGTAATCGGTGTCGGAGGCGGCCTTGATGCTGCCAGTGACGATCGACGGGGTGGACGCGATGGCCTGGGCCGTGGCGAGCGTGTTGTTGGGCTCGACTTCGGGGACGACGGGCGTGGCACCATAGGCCGAGGCGGCGGCGGACACGGCCGCGTAGGCGTCCACGATGCCCGCGCCACAGCCGCTGCAGTCGGCCGGGAAAGCGCGCACCGTGCTCGTGAGCATGGTGGCGATCTGGTCGGGCGTCAACGTGGCATTGCGGGCCAGCATCAAGGCGGCCACGGCGCTGACGTGGGGCGCGGCCATGGACGTGCCCATGTAGGAGGCGTAACTGTCCGACGTGGGGGCGCTGGCGCCGGCGTTGACGGTCGACACGATGGCGGAAGCGGGGTCGCCGCCGGGCGCGGCCAGGCTGACGCTGCTGCCATAGTTGGAGTAGTAGGCGCGGCCACCGGCCAGGCCGGTCGCGGCGACGCTGACCACGCCGCTGCAGCCCGATGGCGTGCTCTGGCTCGCATCGCCGGCGAGGTTGCCCGCCGCCACGATCACCACGGCGCCCAACGAGCGCGCCCTGCTGATGGCCGTCTGCGTGGTCGTGTCGCAGGCGCCCGGGCCACCCAGGGACATGTTGATCACTTTGGCCGGCCGGCTGTTGGCGGGCACGCCGGACACGGTGCCGCCCGCGGCCCAGACGATGCCGTCGGCGATGTCGGAGGTGTAGCCACCGCAGCGGCCCAGCACGCGCACCGGCAGGATCTTGGCGTTGTAGGCCACACCGATCACGCCCGTCGCGTTGTTGGCCGTGGCGGCGATGATGCCGGACACGTGGGTGCCGTGCCAGCTGCTGTTCTGCGCGGCCGAGCCTGTGCTGCAGAAATGAGCGGCCACGTTGTCGCCCGGGTCGCTGGCATCGCTGTCACGGCCATTGCCGTCGTTGGACACCTGCGTGGTGCTGATGAAGTCGTAACCAGGCAGCAGGTTGGAGACGAGGTCGGCATGTGGCAGCACGCCGGTATCGACGACCGCCACGACCACGCCCGCCCCTGTGGACAGGTCCCAGGCATTGGGCGCGTTGATGCCGCCCGTGCTGTCGAACAGGCTCCATTGCTGGTTGTAGAAGGGGTCGTTGGGTGTCAGGCCCATCGGGTACAGGATGCGGTCGGGCTCGATGTACTCGATGTTGCTGTCCGTGCGCTTCATGTCGGCGAGCAGGTTTTTGAGCTGCGTGCCGGCCAGGCGGTGGTCGAGCTTGAGCACGTCGGCGCCGGAAAACATGCGGCGATGGTGGCTGATGGCCACGCCCCAGCGGTTGCCCGCCTGGCGCGCGCCCGAGAGGCTGTCAGAGCTGGGCGCGGACGTGGTGCCGGCGTCCTTGTATTTGACGATCACGCGGTCGGTCAGGCCACCGCTGGCATCGGCCTGCGCGGCCATGCGGTCGGGGCGTTGAAAGGCGTTCGCGCCACCGCCGGCCAGCAGCGTGGCGACCAACAGGCAACGGGCGGCGGATCGGAAACGGAGCGTCGTGGGCATGGCAATCCTGGCGTGGTGTTGGTGCGGAGGGATGCTATCAAGCGCCGCCTTGGTGGCGGAGAGATCGTTATCCCGTGCTGGGCTGCAAAGAAATGTTAAAGCCCCTACCGTCAGCACGATTTTTCCACATCACGGAATGCCGATCTTCATGCCTTTTTGGCCTGGGCGCCAGCCTGAGCAGGCACGATGTTGTCGTGGACGACCGCGCCGAAGGCCTGTTCCTTGAGCAACCCCAACTGGTCGCGCAGGCGGGCGGCCTTTTCGAACTCGAGGTTGCGAGCGGCTTCGAGCATGTCCTTCTCGAGCTGCTTGATGCGCTTGCTGAGGTCCTTCTCGGACAGGCCTTCGCTGCCCTCGACCGAGCGCGCCAGGGCTTCGGCGGCGCGCAGGTCGTCCTTCGCCGCGTTGGACATCACGCCGTCGATCAGCTCCTTGACCTTCTTGTTGACCGTGCGCGGCGTGATGCCGTGCGCCACGTTGAACGCGATTTGCTTGGCGCGGCGGCGTTCGATCTCGTCATCGCACGCTGCATGGAATCGGTGACTTGATCCGCATACATAATGGCGTGGCCGTTCTAGATTGCGCGCAGCGCGGCCGATGGTCTGGATCAGCGAACGATCCGAACGCAGGAATCCTTCTTTGTCGGCATCCAAGATCGCGACCAGCCCGACCTCCGGGATGTCCAGTCCCTCGCGCAGCAGGTTGATGCCGACCAGCACATCGAACTTGCCCAGGCGCAGGTCACGCAGGATCTCGACGCGCTCGACCGTATCGATATCGGAGTGCAGGTAGCGCACCTGTGACGCCGTTGCTCGCTGAGGTAGTCGGTGAGATCCTCGGCCATGCGCTTGGTCAGCGTGGTGACGAGCACCCGCTCGTTCTTCTCGACACAGAGCGGATCTGATTGCAGGACATCGTCGACCTGGTGACGTGCGGGCCGGACCTCGACCGACCGGGATCGACCAGTCCCGTCGGGCCGACGACCAGTTCCACCACCCGCCCCGCGTGCTTCTCCTCATAAGGGCGGGTGTCGCCGACACGAAGACGATCTGCGCATCTTGCGCTCCAACTCCTCGAACTTGAGCGGTCGGTTGTCGAGCGCCGACGGCAGTCGAAAACCGTATTCGACCAGGTTTTCTTGCGAGAGCGGTCGCCCTGTGTACATGGCGCTCAGCTGCGCGAATGATCACGTGGCTCTCGTCGATGAACATGAGCGAATTGTTCGGCATGTATTCGAACAAGGTCGGGGCGGTTCACCCGGCGCGGCGCCGACAGGTGACGCTGTAGTTCTCGATGCCCTTGCAGTAACCGATCTCGTCCATCATCTCGAGATCGAAGCGGGTGCGTTGCTCGACGCGCTGCACCTCGACCAACTTGTTCAGCCACGAACTGCTTGACGCGCGTCTTCAATTCCTCCTTGATGGTTTCGATCGCGCGCAGCACGGTTTCACGCGTCGTCACGTAATGGCTTGACGGGTAGATGCTCGTAACGCGGATCTTGCGCAGCACCCGCCGGTGAGCGGGTCGAACAGCGAGAGCGACTCGACCTCGTCGTCGAACAGCTCGACGCGCAGCGCGAGCCGCTCCGGCTCGGCCGGGTAGATGTCGATGCTTCGCCGCGCACCCGGTAAGTGCCGCGTTGAAGACCGCGTCATTGCGCTTGTATTGGATGGCGGTGAGTGCGGCGAGGACGGCGCGCTGACCGATCATGTCGCCATTGCGCACGTGCAGGCCATCGCATGTAATCCTCCGGCTCGCCGATACCGTAGATGGCCGACACCGTCGCGACGATGACGATGTCGCGTCCGTTCGAGCAGGCCTTGGTCGCCGCCAAGCGCATCTGCTCGATGGATCGTTGATGGCGCGTCCTTTTCGATGAAGGATCGACGCTGCGGGACGTAGGCCTCGGGCTGGTAATAGTCGTAGTAGGTGACGAAGTACTCCACCGCGTTGTGCGGAAAGAAGTCACGGAACTCACCGTAAAGCTGCGCAGCCAGCGTCTTGTTCGGGCGCGAAGACGATGGTCGGGCGGCCTGCGCGTCTGCGATCACGTTGGCAATCGTGAAGGTCTTGCCCGAACCAGTCACGCCCGAGCAGGGTCTGGTAATACAGGCCGTCCTCGATCCCTTCGCTCAGTTGCGCGATGGCCGTGGGCTGATCACCCGCCGGCGGATAGGGTTGGAAAAGCTCGTAGGGCGAATCCGGAAAACGCACGAATTCGCCTGCGGGCGCGTCCTTCGCGGCACTTTCTGACGGCGCCTTGGCGGCATGGAGATCGATCGGCTCAGACATCCGGGTTCACACAGGATAAGATTGTGGGTTTGCCCGATTTCACTACCCAGATCGGCGGCCGCTTTTTAGAATGCGGCAGCAACCTGCGTGATTTCGCGCTTGATTTTTCAGCTTACCGCAACTCATTGCTACCGATCGGAGACTGCTCGCATGGCCTCGTTGTTCGCTTCCGTTGAAATGGCTCCCCGGGACCCGATCCTGGGCCTCAACGAACAATTCAATGCCGACCCCAACCCCAACAAGGTGAACCTGGGCGTGGGCGTCTACACCGACGACCAGGGCAAGCTGCCGCTGCTCAAGTGCGTCGCGGCTGCCGAGAAGCAGATGTCCGAGGCGCCGAAGGCACGTGGCTATCTGCCGATCGACGGCATCGTGGCCTACGACAAGGCCGTGCAGGGCCTGGTGTTCGGCGCCGAGCACGCCGCCGTGAAGGCCGGCCGCATCTCGACGGCGCAGGCCATCGGCGGCACGGGCGGCCTGAAGCTGGGCGCCGACTTTTTGAAGCGACTGAACCCCGACGCCAAGGTGCTGATCTCGGACCCGAGCTGGGAAAACCACCGCGCGCTGTTCGACAGGTCGGGCCGCTTCCCGGTCGACACCTACCCCTACTACGATGCGGCCAATCGCGGCATCAACGTCGAAGGCCTGCTGGCCAAGCTGAAGGCCGCCGCCGCTGGCACGATCGTGCTGCTGCACGCCTGCTGCCACAACCCGACGGGCTACGACCTGACGCAAGCCCAGTGGGACGAAGTGATCGCGATCTGCAAGGCGGGCGGCCTGGTGCCGTTCCTGGACATGGCTTACCAGGGCTTCGGCAACGGCATCGCCGAAGACGGCGCCGTGGTCATCAAGTTCCTGGATTCGGGCTTGAGCTTCTTCGTGTCGACGAGCTTCTCGAAGAGCTTCTCGCTGTACGGCGAGCGCGTGGGCGCCTTGAGCATCGTGAGCGAGTCGGGCGAGGAAGCGGCCCGCGTGCTGAGCCAGCTCAAGCGCGTGATCCGCACGAACTACTCGAACCCGCCGACGCATGGCGCGCAGGTCGTGGCCACGGTGCTGACGAATCCTGAGCTGCGCAAGCAATGGGAAGACGAGCTGGCCGAGATGCGGGAGCGCATCAAGATCATGCGCACGGCGCTGGTCAGCGAGTTGACGGCGGCTGGCGTGAGCGGCGATCTGGGCTACATCACGCGCCAAAAGGGCATGTTCAGCTACTCTGGCCTGAACGCGGCCCAGATGCAGCGTCTGCGTTCGGAGTTCGGCATCTATGGTGTGGACTCGGGCCGCATCTGCGTGGCGGCCTTGAATACCGGCAACATCAAGGCTGTGGCTGCTGCGATCAAGGCTGTGATGTAAGCCTGACACTTGACCTGAATTCAAAGGGGCCGCGAGGCCCCTTTTTCTTTTCTGCCCTCGGCATGATCCGCGTGTCATCGCAAGGTCATGCTTTTCGTTGATCGTCCAGTTTCTTTACGCGGCTTTGCACAACCAGGCCTGCGCTCAAACCGGATGTATCGACATGAGACGCTCTCGACTCGCTTTGGCCCTGTGTGCCATAACCCTGGGCACGATGCTGCTGACGACGCAGGCCCAGGCCACGCTGGCCAACATCGCCTTGCCGCCTGCCGCCGTGGCGGTGACCGGACCGCTTGGCACCGCGCCTGCCGGCGTCACCGACTTGAAGTTCCAGGACATGTTCAAGACGCCCATCGGCCCCAAGGGCCTGGAGCCGTCGGAGCGTCTGCTGTCCTTGCATGGCCGCCAGGTTCGGCTGGTGGGCTTCATGGCCACGCAGGAAGAATCCAGGCCGGGCGGGCTGATCTTGACGCCCATGCCGGTCAATCTGGGCGATGAGGACGAGAGCCTGTCCGACGACCTGCCCGGCAACGCCGTGTTCGTGCACCTCTCCGGCAAGTACGCCGACAAGGCCGTCCCCAATCTGCAGGGTCTGCTGCACCTGACAGGCACCTTGTCCGTCGGTGCGTTCGAAGAAGCCGATGGCCACGTGTCCGCCATTCGCCTTGAACTGGACGACAAGACCTCGCGTTTGTTGACCACGCGCGCAGAACCCGACAAGCCGACCAAATCCGCCGCACGCAAAAGATTCAGCGCACGTTGACCTGAACGGCTGGCTTCCCTGTTTTCTCCGTTCTTTTGATCCGCACAGCCTTTGGCTTTTCTTCCGATTTCACGATCACCTCAAATAGGAGTTCAACCATGTCCAACGCATTGTTCCAACGCCGCGCCTTGAGCCTGGCTCTGGCATCGGCCCTGTCGGCCCTGGCCGTCACCGCTCACGCCGGATCCATTTCGCGCCTGACGCCGCCAAGCAACCCCTTGGTCGCCTCGGCCAGCACGCTGTCGCGCTTCCTGCAAGGCCAGAAGTTCGATCTTCAAGCGACGGTCCTGCCCGATGCCGGTCAGAGCGTCGTGAGCTTCCAATTCAAGGTCGATGGCCTGCCTGTATCCGCCATGGCCAACACGACCAGCATCGTCACTGAAACCCAATCCGCCGCTTGCGTGAGCACGTCGACCGGCCTGACCACCGGCGCCACCAACTGCAAGCTGGTCGCGGGCCTGCCCGGCAATGCCGCCGTGGTGTCCGTGCGCGGCTACAGCAACAGCGCCGTGGGCGTGCACACGCTGGGCGTGACCGCCGTGACCGATGCCTCGGTGTCGATCAGCAAGACGAACGGCAACTTCGAAGTGATGGGCATCACGCTGAACAACGGTCGCCCCGCCAAGAACATCGTGATCATGCTCGGCGACGGCATGGGCGCCGCGCACCGCACCGCCGCGCGCATCGTGGCCAAGGGCTATCTGCAAGGCAAGGCACAGGACCGCCTGGCCATGGACACCTTCCCCTTCACGGGCATGGTGATGACGGCTTCGCTGAACTCGATCGTGACCGATTCGGCACCAGGCATGTCGAACTACGTGAGCGGCAACAAGGCGCAGAACAACCAGGAAGGCGTGTTCCCCGACGACACGCTGGACGCGTTTGACAACCCCCGCTTCGAGTACCTGTCCGAGTACCTGCACCGCACCAAGGGCACCAGCCTGGGCGTGGTCACCACGGCCGACGTGTTCGATGCCACGCCGGCCGCCAACGCCGTGCACACATCCAATCGCGGCAATGGCACCGGCATCGTCGACCAATTCCTGGACGATGCCAACCTGACGGGCCTGAAGGTCCTGATGGGCGGCGGCCGCAAGTGGTTCATTCCCGGCAATGCATCGCAAACGGCAGGCCAGGATGCGTCCACGCACACATTCAACGTCACGCCTTCCGGCCTGGGCTCCAGCGCCAATGGCTCGGCCCGCAAGACCTCGTCCGATTACGTGCTGCCCACCGACATCCAGGCCGGCTGGGGCGCGGCCTCCGGCTCGCTCGATGCCAACCGCGACCTGATCGCCAGCTTCCAAAGCGCCGGCTTCAGCTACGCACCCGACAACACGGCTCTCCAGGCCGTGGGCACGCCCGACAAGCTGCTGGGCCTGTTCTCTCTGTCGAACATGAACGTCGCGCTGGACAAGATCAACGGCCGCCGCGGCATATCGACCATCACGGCCGATTACGGCTTCCCCGACCAGCCCATGCTGGACGACATGACCGACAAGGCCCTGGCTGTTCTGAACAAGAACAACAGCAATGGCTTCGTGCTGATGGTCGAAGGCGCCTCGATCGACAAGCAGGCCCACTTGATGGACTCCGACCGCTGGATTCTCGAGACCATCGAATTCGACCGCGCCATCCAGAAGGCCAAGGACTTCGCCACCGCCAACCCCGACACGATCGTGATCGTCACGGCCGACCATGAGTGCTCGGGCGCCGCCATCATCGGCGCATCGACCGCCACGGCCGCCACGCTGAACGCGATCGCCTCGGGCTCGAACCACACGAGCGCCGCCCAGCGCGACGCGGTCGTCGGCACCTACGACGCAGCCAAGTTCCCCAAGTACACGATCGCGGCTGACGGCTACCCCGTCAACACCGACATCGACGGCAAGATCCTGATCGGCTACGGCGCCAACGCTGACCGCTATGAAACCTGGCTGACCAACGCCACGCCCGCACAGGACTCGCAGCAGCCCTTCATCGGCGCATCGCCCTTGAACAGCTACGCCTGCGGCGCCAACAACCTGGGTGGAACGCAGTGCAACAGCACCGCGACCGCCGGCACGACGACAACGGTCGGTCAGGTCCGCAACAGCACCACGGGCTATCTGGTGACGGGTCAAGTCCCGGCTGACCAGGCCACGCACACGGCCACCGACATCCCGCTGTCGGCTTTCGGTCGCGGTGCTTCGCTGTTCACGGGTGTGTTCGACAACACCGATGTGTTCTTCAAGCTCGGCCAGATCGCCATCGGCGGCGCCAAGTAACCACACGCACCACACAGGAGTACCAAGATGAACAAGCTCTCTTTGCGTGGTGTCGTGGCCGCCGTGGCACTGGCTTCGGCCAGCATCGCGGCCCACGCCGACATCGCGATCAATGCATCCTTGAACTTCGATACCGTCGCTTCGGGCACCAAGGCCAACGACTATCTGGCCAGCCTGGGTCTGGGCAGTGTCATGTCTTTTGGCAACGGCGATACCGAAGCGGATGTGGATGCCTTCGGCGACTACACCGGCACGAACCACTGGATCGACGCCTCGGCCTCGTATGGCGATGTGCGGGTCAACAGCAGCAGCGCCGCTGTATCGGGCGGCAACGTGCTGGACAACGGCTTCGCCCCGATCCTGCTGCAATTCGCCGCGCCGGTCGACCTGGCCTCGTTCTCCGTGCAGCTGGACATGAACACGTGGAGCAATTTCGCCAACGTGCTGCAGTTCCTGGACAGCACGGGCCATGCGATCGCGGGCACGGACGTGGCTTACGGCGCGCTGAACCAGCCTGGCTTCACCGTGGCTTCGTCGGGCCCGGTTCACGGCGTATCGGCTGTGCTGCTGAGCTTTGGCAGCCGCAACTTCGACAACCTGAGCGTCACGACGCTCGCCGCCGTGCCCGAGCCCGGCACTTGGGCCCTGGGCTTCGTCGCATTGGGCTTGATTGGTGTGACCGCACGTCGTCGTCAAGCCTGATTCGCGTTCGTGATCCAGGCGAAGGGCTCCGAGATTCGGGGCCCTTTTCATGCGCAGCCGCCCATGCGCATCCCAGCGCGTGGCAATCAACCCAGCTTGATGAACTTGGCCACCGACGGCACGCCCGCGCTGTTGAACACGAAGAGCATGTAGTAGCCCGGTGGCGCCACGTTGGCCGAGGCCGGCATGGTCACGCTGAGCGTCGTCTTGCTGCCCGAGTAGCTCAGGTTGATGAAACGCTGGTCGAAGTCCAGCGTGTGCGTGGCCGAGCCCGTGTGCACCAGCGTGACCTTGCTGATGCCCGACACGTCCGTCGTCACGGTGATGGGCTGGGCCCATGTGGCCGTGGCCGGCGCGGCCTGGATCACGGGCCGTGTCGCCAGGGTCGCGGTCCGGTCCTGCACATACAGATAAGGCGGCGTGTAGATCTCGGCATTGAGGTTGGTGACGGGGCCCGGCGCGCCGCCGCCGGCCGTGATCACGCGCGCATCGGGCAGCAGCATCGACACCGAGTGGTACAGGCGCATCTTCGTGGCCGTGGCCGCGGTCGTCCAGCCGCTGTTGGCCGGGTCCCAGATCTTGGCCGTGTAGGCCACGCCGTTGGCCACGTTGGTGACCATCGAGCCGCCGCTCACGAACACCTTGCCGTCGGCCATCACGGTGGCCGATCCTTGGTAGCGGTCCTGCCCCACGCCTGTGACCGACTTGGACGTCGGCGTCGCGCCATTGAGGTCGATCGTCACGGCCTTGTTGAGCTTGCGGAAAGACAGGATCTTGCCCGGCGCATACATCAGGCTGGTCAGGTAGATGTCGCCCTGGGTCAGCTTCAGGCCGGTCTGGTCGACCTTGCCGGTGCCCGCCGGATCGAGGTAGAACGTGGCGCCCGTCACCGACACGATGAAGACCTTGCCATTGGGTGCCTGCCAGGCGCGCGGGTAGCTCCAGTTGTTGATGCCATAGGCGTCGTCGCTGCTGGCCGTGGTCAGTTGGCGCCAGCCCTTGCCTTCGGTGTAGACCTCGGGGATCGGGGCAGGCGTATTCGGATCGACCCGGCCGCCGAGCACCAGCGCCTCGCCGGCCGCCGTCGTCAGCACCGTCGGGTACCAGCGCAGAAAGGCCATGGGCTGCTGCGCCGAGTACAACGCCGTGCCGCGGTAGTCGAACAGGTTGACATCGTTGACCGAGTAGTTGCGCACGCCGTTGACCGTCTTGTCGCCACCGACCAGCAGCACCGCACCGCTCGAAGGCAGCACCAGCTGGCCGCTGCAGAAGGTGTCCGTGCCCGTCGTGTTGGGCAGCACCATGTGCGCGTTGGCGCCCGTGCCCATCGCCGGGTTCCAGACGTCGTAGATGAACTGGCCGGTCTGGTTGCCCTGCCCGTCGGTGCCGTAGGCCATCACGCGTCCATCGGGCAGCAGCACCATGTGCAGCGGGATCAGGGGCCAGGACACGACCGGGCCGAAAGAGCCCTTGACGTAGGTGTCCACGGCCGCGCCCGCTGGCAAGGCCGACAAGCCCGCCAGGGCCAGGACGGCATGGGCCAGGGGTCGCCAGGTCGGGCGGATCGAAGAAAGGGACTGCGGGAGATGTTTCATGCTGCGCGCTGTGCTGACAAAAGAAGGCGAATCAAGCAAAACTGCACGAATTGCGAGATTTTTTCGTGTCTTGACGTTAGCGTAAGCAAATGAAACCAGGTGGAAACCACGCCCCCCAGACCAGGGGAGATCCCCCCTGTCTTGGTAGGGACGCAGACCGAAGTAGTGCGCCGCGCGCTGAATAAATGCTTGAGCAGACTCGAAAATGCACCACGTTCGTGCCGTTGTTGCCTTGCTCACCGGGCCATGGGAAGTGCAAACATTGAAAAACTCAACTATGCTGCACCGCAACATGTTGTTGAAAACGCGTTTTTTGACCTTCATGTGATCGCCGTCCCAGACGAAAAAGGCCCCGCCATGCTCTATCAGATCTACGAAACCAATCGTGCCTGGATCAGCCCCTTCTCCGAATTCGCCAGCGCGGCCTCCAAGCTGTACAGCAACCCGCTGTCGCCCTTGGCCCAGTTGCCCTCCGCCCAGCGCGTGTCCGCCGGTTTCGATCTGATCCACCGCCTGACCAAGGAATACGAAAAGCCCGCTTTCGGCATCAACGCGGTCACCGTCGATGGCACCGAGGTGGTCGTTCAAGAACAAGTGGCCGAAGACAAGCCCTTTTGCAAGCTGCTGCGCTTCAAGCGCTTCACGGACGATGCCAAGCTGCTCGACAAGATGCGCGAGCAGCCCGTCGTGCTCGTGTTCGCGCCGCTGTCGGGCCACCACGCCACATTGCTGCGCGACACCGTGCGCACGCTGCTGCAGGACCACAAGGTCTACATCACCGACTGGATCGACGCCCGCATGGTGCCCGCCGAGGAAGGCCCCTTCCACCTCGACGACTACGTCAACTACGTGCAGGACTTCATCCGCAAGGTCGGCCCGAACGTGCACGTGATCTCGGTGTGCCAGCCCACGGTGCCTGTGCTGGCGGCCGTCTCGCTGATGGCCAGCCGCGGCGAGACCACGCCCAAGACGATGACCATGATGGGCGGCCCGATCGACGCGCGCAAATCGCCCACGGCCGTCAACAACCTGGCGATGAACAAGTCGTACGAGTGGTTCGAGAACAATGTGATCTACCGCGTGCCGCCCAACTACCCTGGCGCCAGCCGTCGTGTGTACCCCGGCTTCCTGCAGCACACGGGCTTCGTGGCCATGAACCCCGACCGCCACGCCAACTCGCACTACGACTACTTCCTCGACCTCGTGCGCGGCGATGACGACAGCGCCGAATCGCACCGCCAGTTCTACGACGAGTACAACGCCGTGCTGGACATGCCCGCCGAGTACTACCTGGACACGATCAAGACCGTGTTCCAGGACTTCGCCCTGGTCAACGGCACCTGGAAGGTGCGCAACCCCAAGGGCAAGGAAGAGCTGGTCAAGCCGCAGGACATCAAGACCACGGCGCTGCTGACCGTCGAAGGCGAGCTCGACGACATCTCGGGCGCGGGCCAGACCAAGGCCGCGCACGAACTGTGCACCGGCATCCCCAAGACACGCCACAAGCACTACGACGTGGTCGGCGCAGGCCACTACGGCATCTTCTCGGGCCGCCGCTGGCGCGAGAAGGCCTACCCCGAGATCCGCGCCTTCATCCTGGCCAACAACAAGTGAATGCGGACCTTGCCCGGCCCTGGCCGGCGCAAGGTTGTAGCGGGCTTGTACCGGGCTTGTAAACTCCGGCACCATCATGCTGGACGCCCAAAAGATCAACGACCTCCTGCCGCAGACGCAATGCACGCGCTGCGGCTTTCCCGATTGCGCCAGCTATGCGCAGGCCATCGCCGTGGGCGAGGCCGGCATCAACCAGTGCCCGCCCGGCGGTGCCGAGGGCGTGCGCCGTCTGGCCGCGTTGACAGGCCTGCCTGAATCGCCTTTGAGCGAAGCGCACGGCCTGGAAGGACCACGCATGCTGGCCGTGATCGACGAAGCCTGGTGCATCGGCTGCACGCTGTGCATCAAGGCCTGCCCTGTCGACAGCATCATCGGCACGAACAAGCACATGCACACGGTCGTCGAGGACCAATGCACGGGCTGCGAGCTGTGCATCCCCGTGTGCCCTGTGGACTGCATCTCGCTAGAGCCTGTGCATGCCGCCACCGACCATGCGCCCGCGCCCACAGGCTGGGCCGCATGGCCGCAGGACCAGGCCGATCAGGCCCGCCAGCGTCACGGCTTTCATCAGTTGCGCGTGGCGCGCGCCAAGACCGAGCAGGAAGCGCGCCTGCAGGTCAAGGCCGAGCACAAGCTGGCCAACCTGGCCGAAGCATCCAAGCTCACGGACCCGCAGGCGCTCGATCAAAAGCGTGCCGTGATCGAGGCCGCCCTGGCACGGGCGCGGGCGCGGCGTCAACAAGGCTGAGCGCGACGCCGCACGGTCCAGTCGGCATGCGGCCGCACAGGCACTGCCACGGACCCTGGCTCCAATAGACCATGCCTGGCCCGCATCACCCTGGTGCGGATGAAACACGGCATCACCACACTGCGTGGCATCTCATTGTTCGAGGTTCGCCATGCCATTGTTCCGCTCTGCCCGTCACGCTTTCGCACCTGTTCTCAAACCCGTCTGTGTCGCCACGATGGCCGCACTCGGCAGCATGGCCGCCCATGCGGGCGTCGTCATCAGCCAGATCTATGGCGGCAACGGCAGCACCTATGCCAGCGACTACGTCGAGCTGTTCAACAACGGCACAAGCAGCGTCAGCATCAGCGGCTGGTCGGTTCAGTACTCGAGCGCCACTGGCACGGGCCTGTTCTCCGGCAACGGCGTCACCGCCCTGAGCGGCACGCTGCAACCCGGCCAGTACTACCTGGTCAAACTGGCCACGACGACCGGCACGGCCCTGCCCACATCGGATGCCACGGGCACGACCAACATGTCCAGCTCGGCCGGCAAAGTGGTGCTGGTCAACAGCAGCACGGGCCTGGCCTGCAACGGCAGCTCAACGGCCTGCAACAGCACGCAGACCGCGCAGATCGTCGACCTCGTCGGCTACGGCAACGCCAACTACTTCGAAGGCTCGGCACCCGCGCCCACGCTCACGGCCACGACGGCCCTGCTGCGCGCCAACAATGGCTGCACGGACACCAACGTCAACAGCGCCGACTTCACGACCGGCACGCCCGCGCCGCGCAACACATCGACGGCCTTGGCGCCTTGCAACGGCACGGGCGGCAATGGTGGCACGGGCGGTAACGGTGGCAGCGGCGGCACGGGTGGCACAGGCACGCTCACCCCGATCCACGACATCCAGGGCAGCGGCAGCACCAGCCCGCTGGTCGGCCAGACCGTCAACACATCGGGCGTGGTCACCAAGCTGACCAACAATGGCTTCTTCCTGCAAGACCCCAACCCCGACAACAACCCCAACACGTCCGAAGGCGTCTTCGTCTACACGAGCACGGCACCGACCGTGAGCGTCGGCCAGGCCGTCACACTGAGCGGCACGGTGTCCGAGTTCAACACGGGCGCCGCCAGCAACGCGGTCACGGCCAGCCACACGGTGACCGAGCTGACCTCGCCCACGAACATCGCTGTGCAAAGCAGCGGCAACAGCATCACGCCAACCGTGATCACATTGCCCATCAGCGATGCACAACTCGAAGCCGTCGAAGGCATGCTGGTCACGGTCAACACGCAGCTGACCGCCTCGCAGAACTACTTCCTGGGCCGCTACGGCCAGGTCACGCTGTCGTCCGGGGGCCGCCTCGAGACACCGACCAACAGGTTCCGCCCCAACACGGCTGATGCCATCGGCATGACGCAGCGCAATGCCCAGCGCACCATCCTGCTCGACGACGGCACCTCCGTGCAGAACCCCGACCCGACGCCCTACATCGGCGCGGACAACACGCTGCGCGCCGGCGACACGGTCGACAGCATCACCGGCGTGATCGACTACGGCCTGGCCACCTCCGACAACACAGGCATCGCCAACTACAAGATCCACCCGACCACGGCCGTGAGCTTCACACGCGCCAACGCGCGCACGACGGCGCCCGATGCCGTCGGCGGCAACCTGCGCATCGCCAGCGCCAACGTGCTCAACTTCTTCACGACCTTCTCGAACGGCCAGACCGCCAGCGGCCAGACGGGCCAGGGCTGCGCGCCCGGCGGCACCACATCGGATTGCCGCGGCGCCGACTCGGCCGCCGAGTTCACACGCCAGCGCGACAAGCTCATCGCCGAGCTGAGCGCCATGAACGCCGACGTGATCGGCCTGATGGAGCTGCAGAACAACGCGGCCGCCGTGCAGAACCTGGTCGATGGCCTGAACGCCGTGATGGGTGCGGGCACCTATGCCATCGTGCCGGACCCGGTCAGCGGCGTGGGCACCGATGCGATCAAGGTCGGCATCATCTACAAGCCCGCCGTGGTCAGCCGCAGCGGCGCATCGACCAGCGACACCAATGCCGCGCACAAGCGCCCCTCGGTGGCGCAGGTGTTCGCGGCGGCCAATGGCGAGCAGTTCGCCGTGGTCGTGAACCACTTCAAGTCCAAGGGCTGCGATGGCGCCAGCGGAGGCGACCTCGATCAGAACGACGGCCAAGGCTGTTTCAACGCCTCGCGCCTGGCCGAAGCCCAGGCCATCCGCGGCTTCGTCACCAACCTGCAGACCAGCACGGGCGTGAACCGCACCGTGCTGCTCGGCGACTTCAACGCCTACGGCCAGGAAGACCCCCTCTACAACCTGACGAGCAATGGCTACACGGACCTGGCCCCGCGCTTCAACCCCTTCGCCTACTCGTATGTGTTCGATGGCCAGGCCGGCTCGCTCGACCACGCCGTGGCCACATCGGCCTTCAATGCCCTGGTCACAGGCGCCACGGAATGGCATGTCAACGCCGACGAACCTGCCATCATCGACTACAACCTCGAGTTCAAGCAGCCCGCCTGCGCGACCTGCGGCCCCGACTACTACACGAAGACACCGTACCGCTCGTCCGACCACGACCCGCTGCTGCTGGGCCTGAACCTCGTCAAGGTCATCAACGGCACATCGGCCAGCGAGACCATCGTGGGCACGCCGGGCGATGACGTGATCACGGGCGGCGCCGGCGCCGACACCATCACGGGTGGTGCGGGCCGCGACGTGTTCGTCTACACGAGCATCCGCGACGCGCTGGACACGATCACCGACTTCACACCCGGTGAAGACCGCCTCGACCTCAGCGCCATCGTCGCCAGCATCCGCGCCACGGCGGGCCAAAACGCCGATGTGATCGGCGGCGGCTACATCCAGCTCGTCGACACGACTGGCGGCCTTGCGAAGTGCGCATCGACACGGACGGCAACGCGGGCCCGGCCACGGCCAAGGTGCTGACGCGCCTGCAAGGCGTCACCGCCGCGCAGATCGTCGCCGCCCGCGACCTGATGCTGTGACCCACATTCTTGATTGGATCGGATTGAACATGAAGTCTTTTGCTCCCTCACTCACGGCGCTCGCCACCGCTTTGCTCGGTCTGCTGGCTTCTTGCGCCCACGCCGCCGGCGTGCAGAACGGCGATTTCGCGCAAGGCCTGCAAGGCTGGCAGACGGCCGGCGATGCCAGCGTGCAAAGCACATCGGCCGTGGGCCTGTCTTTGGGCAATGCCAACGCCACGCTGCTGCTCGGCACCGCCGTGACCTTCACGGACGACGATGCGCCCGCCGCGCCCGGCGCCTACAACCTGTCCGGCAACGACCCCGTGCTCTCGGGCGACCCCGCCGGCCTGGAAGCCTCGCTGGGCCTGCCTTTGAACGCGCTGGGCAGCGATGTCTACGAAGGCTCGTCGGCCAAGCAGACCTTCACCGTGTCCGCCGGTGATGTCGTGTCCTTCGACTTCATGCTGGCCACGCACGGCCTGCCCATGAACGAACCCGACACCGCCTGGATGACGTGGCAGGCAGGCTCGGCCACACCGGCCCTGAGCACGCTCGCAAGCACATCCCCGACCATGGGTTCAATGGCCAACGGCTGGTTCGGCACAGGCTGGCAACACGTGAGCTTCACGGCCGGCAGCAGTGGCCAGTTCACCTTGGGCTTCGCCGTGGCAGACGTCGGCAGCTTCACGACCACGAGCCTGCTGGGCATCCAGAACGTGGCCGTGACAGCCGCCGTGCCCGAGCCTGAAAGCCTGACCCTGGTGCTGACAGGCTTGGTGCTCCTGGGCGCTGCCGCACGCCGTGTGCACCAAAGCTGATAACACAAATGGTGCATGGCAGCATCCACTGTGATGCTGCGGCACAGCAAGGGGTTTTCCACGACCCTTCATTCGAGGGGGTTGCATTGAGAATGAAGGCATATGCGATGTCTTGCACACCAGCGCCACCCCCATCCTGGGGTCACTCCGATGTCACGGCTGGCCCGCAAAATGCATGATCAGGCTGTGGGCAAACGACAGCGCCTTGCCCATGAAGTGGAGACCCCATGCGCGCCTTGATGAACCTTGCCATTGAACCTGCCCTGCGCCTTTTCGAAGTATCGACACTCGTCGTGATCACGCCATCCCAACAAGCCGTCAAACGTGTATTGAAGGTCATGGCCGACACGCCGATGGGTGCCATCCAGATCGTGCGCGACCGCTACCCCAAGTCCCGCGCGCATGAAGTGCTGTCCTGCCACGTGCTGAACGTCCAGGCCGCCTGATCGCCCTGATCGGTCTCGCCTCTTTTCCGCGCCAATGAGCGGAAATCGCTGCTGCGGTTGACAGCGGCGCCAATCCCCCTGATCCTTTGCAAGAAATCCGCTGTGTCGCGCGGCCACCTCGTCGGCCCGCGCGATGGCTGTCGTGCGGAGCCACGTTGTCTGCCCATGCGCTTGCCGCACGGCCATGTTCGAACGCACAACAGGAATCGGGTACATGCTCCATCGATTGGGTTCTCGCACGCCATTGGATTTGCCTGCGCGCTATGCCAGCGTACGCCAACGCAGCGAGGCGCTGTGCCAGCCGCTCACACCGGAAGACCACGTCCCGCAACCCGTCGATTTCGTCAGCCCGCCCAAATGGCACCTGGCGCACACGAGCTGGTTCTTCGAATGCTTCGTGCTGCCTCGGCTGGCGCCCGAGCAACAGCCCTTTCATCCGCGTTACGGCTACCTGTTCAACAGCTACTACGAGTCCGTCGGGCAGCGGGTGCAGCGCGCGCACAGGGGCGCGTTGAGCAGGCCGGGCGTGGCCGAGATCCTGGCCTACCGCGCCCATGTGGACGGGCACATGTCGCGCTGGCTCGAACGCGACATCGACGCCGACACCCACGCTCTGATCGAGCTGGGCCTGCAGCACGAGCAACAGCACCAGGAGTTGCTGCTCACGGACATCAAATACATCCTCGGCCTCAACCCCCTGATGCCTTCTTATGCCGCGCAAAACGTGGCCGACATCGACTTGGCGCGCGAGCATCTTGTACAAACTGCCGACAGCTTGACCAACTGGATCGATGTACCGGGGGGCTTGTACGACATCGGCCACGGCGGCGCGGGCTTCTGTTTCGACAACGAGCTGGGCCGGCACGCCCACCATCTGCGGCCCTTTCAGTTCCAACAAGGCCTGGTCGGCAACAAGGCCTACCTTGCTTTCATGGCCGATGGCGGCTATGCGCGCGCGGAGTTCTGGCATGCCGAAGCATGGGAGTGGCTGCACGCGCACCGCATTCAAGCGCCGCTCTACTGGTTCGAGGACGACGAGTCGGGCGCATGGTGGCACTACACGCTGCGCGGGCCCGAGCCACTCCAAGACCTCGCGCCCGTGACACACGTGAGCTACTACGAAGCCTGTGCCTTCGCGCAATGGGCCGGCGGCCGCCTGCCCACCGAGTTCGAATGGGAAGCGGCGCAAGGCCAGGTGCCCTGGGGTGCACGATGGGAATGGACCGAGAGCGCCTACAAGCCCTACCCCGGCTTCAAAAAAGCGGCCGGGGCCGTGGGCGAATACAACGGCAAATTCATGGTCAACCAGCAGGTCTTGCGGGGCATGTCGTTTGCCACCCCGCCTGGTCACGGTCGCGCCAGCTACCGCAACTTCTTCCATCCGCATCTACGTTGGCAGCACACCGGCATCCGCCTCGCACGCGGCTGATCACACCATCGAACGGAGCACCACACCATGCTGAACTCGCTCTACCTGGACACGCTGTCTCGGCACGTGATCGAGGGGCTCAAGCAAACACCCAAGCGCCTGCCATCGGCCTACTTCTACGATGACGAGGGCTCGCGCCTGTTCCAGCGCATCATGCAACTGCCCGGCTACTACCTCACCGAGGCCGAGCGCGAGATCATGGTCAAGCAGTGGCCCAAGCTGCTCGATGCGCTGTCACCCGATGGGCGCCCCTTCGAGCTGGTGGAGCTGGGCAGCGGCGATGGCAGCAAGACGCTGGACCTGTGCGCCGCTTTCGCACAGGCCGGCGCGCAGTTCGCCTACCAGCCCATCGACACATCGGCCCATGCCCTGCACAGCCTGCAAGAGGCCTTCCTGCGCAAGCTGCCGCAGTTGCCCGTGCGCGTGCAGATCGGCGACTACCACGCGGGCTGGCAGCGCAGTGCGAACCACGGTCGACAGATCGTGATGTTCATGGGCAGCAACCTGGGCAACCTCGCGCAGGAAGAGGCCGCGGCTTTTCTGCGCCTGATGCGCAACCAGCTGGCCGAAGGCGATGGCCTGCTGATCGGCCTGGACCTGATGAAGAACCCGCACACGATCCTCGCGGCCTACAACGACCCCGAAGGCGTGACCGCCGCCTTCAACCTCAACCTGCTGACGCGCATGAACCGCGAGATGGGCACCAACTTCCTGCCCGACCGCTTCAGCCACTACGCCACCTACTCGCCGCTCGATGGCGCGGCGCGCAGCTTCCTGGTCAGCCTGTGCGCGCAGACCGTGCGCAGCGACAAGCTGGGCCTGCGCTTCGACTTCACGGCCGGCGAAACCATCTACACGGAGCAGTCGCAAAAATACAGCCAGGACATGATCACGCAGATGGCCAGGCAGAGCGACTTCGTGCCCAGGCTGCGCCTGCAGGACAGCCAAGGCCTGTATTGCGTGACCTACTGGCAGGCGGTCTAGGCGCGAAAATCCCCTAAGCTGTGGTCCTTGTGCCGGCGCCCGATGCCCTCATTTGACGACGCATCGGGCGCCGCCCGCATCTACCACAGAAAGACCCATGATGACCGCTGCCAACCTGCCTCTCTCGTTTCGACGTCTGGCCTTGCCTTTGAGCGCCGCCGCGCTGTCACTGTCCCTCGGCGGCTGCGGCTACAACGACTTCCAGCGCCTGGACGAGCAGACCAAGGCCTCGTGGTCCGAGGTGCTGAACCAGTACCAGCGCCGCGCCGACCTCGTGCCCAACATCGTGGCCACGGTCAAGGGCGAAGCCAGCTTCGAGCAGGACACGCTGACCAAGGTGGTGGAGGCACGCGCCAAGGCCACCAGCATCCAGGCAACGCCCGAGCTGGTCAACAACCCCGAGGCTTTCGACAAGTTCCAGAAGGCGCAAGGTGAATTGACCGGGTCCTTGTCGCGGCTGATGGTCGTGGCCGAAAGCTACCCCAGCCTCAGGGCCAACCAGAGCTTCCAGGATTTGCGCGTCACGCTCGAAGGCACCGAGAACCGCATCACCGTGGCCCGCAACAACTACATCAAGGCCGTGCAAAGCTACAACGTGATGGCGCGCAGCTTCCCCAACAACCTGACGGCGATGATGTTCGGCTACCAGCCCAAGCCCAGCTTCACCGTGCAGAACGAAGCGCAGATATCGACGCCGCCCAGCGTGGACTTCGGCAAGAAGTAAGGCATGCGCATGACCGCCCCGGTGTTGCCTCGCTGGCGACCGAGCTTGTGGATGGCCATGGCCATGGCGATGGCGCTGACCTTGTGCGGCATCTGGACCCCAGCCGACGCCGACGACGTGCTGCCCGTGCCGCCATTGAGTGGCCACGTGATCGACCAGACCGGCACACTGAGCGACAGCCAGGCCCAATCGCTCGAGAGCAAGCTGAGCGCCTTTGAACAGGCGCATGGCAGCCAGCTGGTCGTGCTGCTCGTGCCCACGACGCTGCCCGAGGACATCGCCGTTTACGCGCACCGCGTGGGCGACACCTGGAAGATCGGCCGGCGCGATGTGGGCGACGGCCTGCTGCTGATCGTGGCCAAGCAGGACCGGCGCGTGCGCATCGAAGTGGCCAAGGCCCTCGAAGGCGCCGTGCCCGACCTGGCCGCCAACCAGATCATCGAGCGCGCCATCAAGCCCGCGTTCAAGGCGGGCGATGTCGCGGGCGGGCTCAACCAGGGCGTCGACCAGTTGATCGCCCGCATACAAGGCGAGAACCTGCCCTTGCCCGCCGACACGCGCGCCCGCCACAGCGCCAATGACGGCTTCCAGATCAATGACCTGCTCGTGTTCGGCCTCATCGGTGTCCCGATCATCTCGGGCGTGCTCGGCGGCATCCTGGGCCGCAAGGTCGGCGCCATGGCCACGGGCGTGATCGGCGGCGGGCTGACCTGGCTCATCACCAGCAGCACGCTGATGGCGCTGGGCGCCTGGGCCGCGGCCTCCTTGCTGGCGATGGCTTTCGGCCGAGGTGGCGGCGGGGGCGGAGGCGGCTGGGGCGGCCCGCCCATGGGCGGTGGCTGGGGCGGTTGGGGTGGCGGCGCGGGAGGCTCCGGCGGCAACAGCAGCGGCAACTGGTCTTCCGGGGGCGGCGGCGACTTCGGCGGCGGCGGGGCTTCCGGCAATTGGTGAGTACGGTAGGACGCGGCAAACACAAGGCAGAAGGGACCTTTCATGCGCACACTCGCCCGCTGGGCCCGACACCTGTGGCTGGACACCGCCGACGCCCGCCGCGTGCTCACGCCCGCCGGCTTGCAAAGGCTCGAGCAGGCCGTGGCGGACAGCGAATCGCGCCACCTGGGCGAGTTGCGCCTGTGCGTGGAGGCCGGCCTGCCGATGGCCGCCTTGTGGCGCGGCGACGCACCCCGCTCGCGCGCCATCGAACTGTTCAGCCAACTGCGCGTGTGGGACACCGCTCACAACAACGGCGTGCTGATCTACCTGCTGCTGGCCGACAGGCGCATCGAGATCCTGGCCGACCGAGGCCTGCATGCGCGCACGTCCGACACCGAGTGGCAGGCCATCGCCACCAGCCTGTCGGCCGCGCTGCACGAGGGGCTGTTCGAGCAGGGCCTGACCGAGGCCGTACAGCAGGTGGGTGCGCTGCTCAGGCAGCATTACCCGGTCACGGGCGGCGGCCAACGGCCCAATGAACTGCCGGATGCCGTGGCGCTGATTTGATTTTCGCGCGGCGACTCAAATATGGGGATATTTGCTCGCCGGCATTTTCATCTGAATATCAGAAACCGAACCGCGCATCAGTCAAAATGGTGACAAATCACGGCATATTGGCGTAGTTTGCCATTTTCAGGACCAACGCTAGGATTCAAGCGCACACAGCAGCCATTGAGGACGTGAGCGCAGCATGACCGAGCAGTTCGCCGCATTGCGGCTGGCATTCATTTTCCTGTTTTGCCTGGTTTCGATATTCTCCCCAAAACCCGTCCACGCGTACAACTACGCCGGCAGTTATGTATTTGCCGCCCGCTGGAACGAATGGGGCAGGTATTCATCGGGCGGCACGACGGTATACCCGGAAGAATTCCTGAATCTGAACGAATACGACGTCTGCCCGCCCAAGCAGCTCTACACGATGTACCCGTCGCTGGTCGTGGCGGGCAACATCCAGCAGACCTGCGCCAACCTGTGGGTGGCGATGCTCGAGTCCAGCTATGTGCTGGGCAGCTCGATCGCGCTGACACGCGCCAAGGATCTATCGGAAGACTGGGACATCAACTTCGTCGACCCTGGCGACAGCGGCAACAACTACTGGTTCAACTGGTACAGCAACCAGTATGGCGGTGCCCTGTCGCTGTGGCTCAACCCCTCCGTGCTGCGCGCGCTGTACCCGCTCACGCTGAGCGGCGGGCCTCACGCGGGCGAGGCCATCCTGACCAACAACAAGCTGCTGGCCCTCGGTGACGACAAGCTTGTGCTGCTCGACAGCGATGGCTCCATCAGCCTCTACAACTACCTGGGCGGCACCTTGTACAGCAATCCCACGGCCAAAACCTTCACCAACGGCGCCTGGAATGGCCAGACCCTGGTCAGCAAGCTGCAATACATGGTCGGCTACGAAGAGGGCAACCTGTATTTCGTCGAAGGCGCCAACACGCTGCACGTCTACGACCCGAGTCTCGCCTGGCAGCGCACCGACACCGTGTCGCTCGGCAACGAGCTGTCGGGCTACACGCTGGGCGACCTCGTCGACAACAAGATCCCCGGCTACACCTACATCGGCTGGGACGTCGGCCCCATCGTGATCGGCGTGACGGCCTTGCGCGCGCTCGACCACATCGAGGTCACGACACCCACGTCGAGCGGCATCGTCGGCACGGCCACGACGTTCAGGGTCAAGGCCTGCGCCACATCCGATTGCAGCACCTTGTACACGCGCGGCCTGAGCGGCAGCGTGGCCTTGAGCGATGGCACATCGGGCGCGTTCTCGATGGCGGCGGGCACCTCGTCGGCGACGGTCGCGCTCACCGTGTCGTCGACACCGGCCTCGGGCTACGTCACGGTCGGCTACAGCGGCCTGAGCGTCACGCCCATCGGCGCGCCCAAGCTGTACTGCGGCCTGGGCGTGGCCGCCACGGGCACCAGCACCTGCAACTACGGCATGCTGCCGCCGCTGCACCATGTCGCGGTCACGGCCAGCGCCAGCAGCGGCCTGACCTGCACGCCCACCACGTTCACGGTCACGGCCTGCGCGGACGCGGCCTGCTCGACCGCCTACACGAGCGGCCTGACAGGCAACCTCACGTTCAGCGGCACCGGCGCGACGGTCAAGCCTTCGGCCTCGATCGCTTTCAGCATCGGCGCGGGCGCGTCCAGCCAGAGCATCAATGCACAGGTCACCGTGGTGCCCGCGACGGGCTACGTCACGGTCGGCGCGGGTGGCCTGTCGCAGACGCCATCGGGCTCGCCCACCGTGTACTGCGGGCTGGGCACGGCGGCATCGAACCTGGACTCCTGCCAGTTCAACGTCAACGCGGCGGGCTTGCTGCTGAGCGTGCCCAACCACGTGTCTGAATCGGTGAGCGCGCTGAGCGTGACGGCGGTCAAGCAAGGCACGAGCACGGCGGCTTGCGTGCCGGCATTCGCCAATGTCAGCAAGGCCATCCAACTGGCATGCAGCTACACCAACCCGGGCTCGGGGACGCTGCCCGTGCGCATCGGCGGTGTGGCGCTCAACGCATCGAACAGCGCGTCGGCGGCTTGCGGCAGCACGAGCGTGTACCTGGCTTTCGATGGCACGGGGCTGGCCACGGCCACCTTGCAGTATGCGGATGTCGGGCAAGTGAGCCTGTCGGGGTCTTACACGGGCAGTGGTGCGGACGCGGGCCTTGGCATGTCGGGCAGCACATCCTTCGTGGCCGTGCCCGCGGGCTTCGGCTTCAGCGGCGTGACGGCCGCGCCTTTGGTGGCGGGCAGCCCGTTCTCGGCCACGCTGACGGCGCGCAACAGCGCGGGCAATGCCACGCCCAACTTCGGCAAGGAAACGCCTTCGACAGCGGACTATGTGCGCATCGCGTGGGCCAAATACCGACCGAGTGGCACGGCCGCCGTCGCTGGCACCTTTGGCGGAACCGGCGGCAGCAGCGCATCGCCTTTGGGCTCGGGCGGCTTCAACCTGGGCTCGGTCACCTTGGGCAATCTGAGCTGGTCCGAAGTGGGCAGCGGCGACCTGTCGGCCACGCTCGTCAGCGGCAGTTATCTGTCGACAGGCATCGGCGTGTCGGGCACGACCGGCTCGACGGGAGCCGTGGGCGCGTTCGTGCCGCACCACTTCGACATCGACGCGGCGCCATCGTGCGGCACGTTCACCTACAGCGGGCAGCCCTTCACAACGACCGTGACGGCGCGCAATGCCTCGGGCGGCACGACCTTCAACTACGACGGCTCGGTCAACACGAGCCCCAACCAGGCGCAGGCCCTCACCTTGTCGGCGGTCACGAACGCAGCCTCGGGCAGCCTGACAGGCTCGGCGATCGCGGCGAGCAGCTTCGCCTCTGGTACGGCCACCGCGACGCTCACGCCCGCCTTCACGTTCACGAACAAGCTCACGATGCCCATGTCCGTGTCCCTCCGCGCAATGGACGCCAACAACGTGTCGTCGTCCAACGGCGGCTCGGAGCCCAGTGTGGCCTTGCGCAGCGGCCGCCTCAAGATGTCGAACGCCTTCGGCGCGGGCAAGGTGAGCCTGGCCATCCCGGTCCAGGCGCAGTACTGGAACGGCAAGACCTGGGTGATCAACAACGTCGATGGCTGCACGGTGGTGCCGGCGGCCTCGGTCGCGCTGAGCAACTACCTCGATGCCAAAGGCCAGGCCACGTCCAGCTGGAGCACGAGCGCTTCGGGCGTGTCGATCTCGAGCGGCATCGGCACCCTGACGCTGGGCGCGCCCAGCAGTTCGGGCACGGGCAGCGTGGACGTCGCGCTCAACCTGGGCGCGACGAGCACGGACAAGTCCTGCCTGGCCGGCCACCCCGGCAGCACGGGCGCCAACAAGGCCTGGCTGCGCGCGCAGAACGGCGCCCTCAATGCCTGCGCGGGTGTCACGACCTATGATCGCGACCCGTCCGCGCGCGCGACCTTCGGTGTCTACTCGCCCGAGTCCAAGAAGCTGATCTTCATCCAGGAGATGTTCTGAAGGGCGCGCTGTGTCATGATCTCGGCGCACCGAACAGGAGGTCCCCATGTTCCGCTCCCCCAACACCCCTCACGCCCTGCTTCACCCTTTGCGCGCCGCCCTCGGCATCGGCCTGGCCTCGAGCCTGGCCACGGCCTGGGCCGATGCGCCGCCCATCAAGCCCGGCTTGTGGGAGATCACGACCGATGCGCGCACCGTCAACGGCAAGGCCATGCCCGACATGTCGGCCAAGATGGCCGAGCAGATGCAGAAACTGCCGCCCGAAGTGCGCGCCAAGATGGACGCGCAGATGAAGGCACGCGGCGTCGAGATGACCACGGCCGGCGGCGGCCAGCTCGGCGTGCGCATGTGCATCACGCGCGACATGCTCGACAAGAACCAATGGCAAAAGACCGAGAGCCATTGCGAGAACACCAGCCAGAGCCACACGGGCGCGACATGGCGCTGGAAGTTCAAGTGCACGCAGCCGCCCAGTGAAGGCGAAGGCACCACGACTTTCCAGGGCACGGACACCTACGCCAGCGACATCCACGTGACATCGCAGCACAACGGCCAGCCCGTCGCCATCGACATGAAGCACCACGGCAAGTGGCTGAGCGCCGACTGCGGCGACCTGAAACCGCTGAACAGCGCCACGCCCAAGCCATGACCGCCTTGATGAAACCGGCCGACATCGAGGCCTTCTTCAGCATCCTGCAAGCCGCCAACCCGCACCCTGAAACCGAACTGGTCTACAGCACGCCGTTCGAGTTGCTGACGGCCGTGCTGCTGTCGGCCCAGGCGACCGACGTGGGCGTGAACAAGGCCACGGCCAAACTCTTCCCCATCGCCAACACGCCGCAGAAGATCCTGGACCTGGGCATCGAGGGCTTGAGCGATTACATCAAGACCATCGGCCTGTACAAGAGCAAGGCCAAGCACCTGATGGAGACCTGCCGCATGCTGATCGCGCTGCATGGCGGCGAGGTACCGCGCAAGCGCGAAGAGCTGGAGGCCTTGCCCGGCGTGGGCCGCAAGACGGCCAACGTCGTGCTCAACGTGGCTTTCGGCGAGCCCACGATGGCCGTGGACACGCACATCTTCAGGCTGGGCAACCGCACCGGCCTGGCGCCGGGCAAGACGCCGCTGGAAGTGGAGCACAAGCTGGTCAAGCGCATCCCCGCGCACTACAGGCTGCATGCGCACCACTGGCTCATCCTGCATGGGCGCTATGTGTGCCAGGCCCGCAAGCCGCGCTGCTGGGAATGCAGCGTGAGCGGGCCGTGCAAGTTCAAGCCGAAAACGGTCGCGCCCGCCTGAGCCCGATATCGATCAGGCCGCACGCTGGCGGCGCACGGCCACGCCTGTGACCAGCAGGCCGGCCAGCATCAGGTCGCTGCCCACGGGCTCGGGCACCGAGGACACGCTGGCCGCCATCGCCTTGCCGACCGCATCGTGTACCACGCCCGTCGGATGCACCTTGTCGAACAGGTAGTAGGTGCCCGGGTCGGCGCAGACCGGGGCCGTGGCGTTCGCGCCCGTGTAGTCGCCCGTCCAGCAGCGGTCGGTGACGTTGCCGCCGTGGGCCGCGATGTCGGCGCGCACGCCGGCCAGCACGGAGGGCGTGTCGAAGATCGTCAGTCGCAGGTCGGGCCGCGTGCCTTTGAGCGCGTTCATCTGCGCGGTCAAGACGCCATTGAAAGAAGCCGACAGACCACTGAGCAGGCTGGCCGGGAACTGGCCGGAAGTGCCGTAGTAGGTCGTGCCCAGGTCAGGCAGCAAAGGGATCAGGAAATCGCGCGCACCGGCCGCGTAGAGCGTGCCGACCTCGGTCACGAGATTGGTCACGGCGGTCGCGACCACGGTGTTCATGCCCGCGAAGTCGCCCGTGCCGATGGCCGCCAGGAAGTCGTTGCCGCCGCCCCAGACCATGTACAGCGCCGACGCATCCGCCGACTTGCCGCTGGCCGCCAGCTGGCCCGTGAACTGGCTGACCTGCGCTTGCATGCCCGTGTTGGCCACGAGCGGGTTCTGTGCCTGGAACTGGTTGCCCGTGCCCGTCAAGGCGCCGCCATAGGCATGGTCGACCAGGGGCAGGCCCAGTTGCGAAGCCAGCACTTCGGCCGACACGGGGCCGTTCGAGAAGCGGCCGTTGTCATAAGGCGCACCCGGCACGGCACCACCGAACCTGGCGGCCAGGTTGCCGTTGTCGGACAGGCTGTCGCCGAACACGATGAGCTGGTCGTAGGCCGAAGCCGATTGCGCCGACAGCGCTGCGAAAAGGGCCACAACGGCGGCCGCCACGCGACGATGGATCATGATTTTCCCCTGTTGATGGTGAGAGCCGGGAAGATATCACCATCAAGCCAGCCCGCTGTGTATCGTCGGGTAACGCAAGGCCAGCCGCAGTTCCTGCTTGAGACGCCGGTTCAGCAAGCGCCGCGATTCGCTCATGAAAGACAGCTGCACGGGGCTGAGCACGCCTTGCGCCTGCGCGCGGCTCAGGCGCGGCGCCCTGGGCAGGCCGAAGCGGTCGGCCACCCAGTCGAAATAGTCGCCCATGCGCATCTCGGTGTCGTCGCAGGCATGCACGATGCGGTTCGGCTTGCCTCGCCACAGCGCGGCCACGCAGGCGCGGGCGAGGTCGTCGGCATGGATGTGGTTGGTGAAGACATCGTCGGCGGATGCCAGCAGCGGGCTGCCCTTGCGCACGCGCTCGCGCGGATCGCCGCCTTCGCGGTCCAGCGCGTAGATGCCGGGAATGCGCAGGATGCTGGCGCGCGCCCCGCCCTGCCCCGCCTGCTGGCGGCCCCACCAGCGCAGGCGGGCTTCGGCATCGACGCGTCGGCGGGCGCGGTCGGTGGCGGGGTTCACGGGCCGCGTCTCGTCGAACAGCGCGCCTTGCGCGTCGCCGTAGACGCCCGTGGTGCTGCAGTAGACCAGGCCGCGCACGCCGCCACGGCGGGACAAGGCCTGCAGCAGATGCGCCGTGCGTGTGTCCTCAAGACCATGACCCGGCGGCGGCGCCAGCTGCAGCACGCGCGTGGCCAGACCAGAGAGCCGCGCCAGGCTCGCCGGCTCATCCAGATTGCCCCGCAAAGACACCAACCCCGCCGCGCGCAGCACGGGCACGCGCTCGGCCTGCGAGGTCAGCGCCAGCACGCGGCAGCGCGGCAACAGGGCCTTGGCCGCGCGCAGGCCCACGTCGCCGCAGCCCACGATCAGGACGCGGGTCTGGCGAAATCGGGCGTGGCGGCTGGGCTGCGGATAGAACATGGCGGGGACATCACGAGGATGAGCGAAAATCGACTCCCGTGATTCTGAGGGATCAGGCAGATCGCATTGTTTTGGCCAGTCGCCCACGAGGTTTGTGTTCATGAGCTTTTCCGTCACCATCGCGCCCAGCGGCCGCGCCTTCACCATGCAGCGCGACGAAACGGTGCTCAGTGCCGCCATCAACGCGGGCATCGGCCTGCCCTATGGCTGCAAGGACGGCGCCTGCGGTTCGTGCAAGTGCAAGCTGCTCGAAGGCCGCGTGATCCACGGCGCGCACCAGGACAAGGCCCTGAGCCAGGCCGAAGAGCAGGCCGGCTACCTGCTCACCTGCTGCGCCACGCCGCAGACCGACCTCGTCATCGAGGCCAAGCAAGTGGTCGGCATGGGCGACTTCCCCGTCGTCAAGATGCCCACGCGCCTGACCAGCCTGACGCGCGTCGCGCCGGACGTGATGGTCCTGCGCCTGCAACTGCCCGCGACCAACAACTTCGGCTTTCGCGCAGGTCAGTACATCGAGTTCGTGCTGCGCGACGGCCATCGCCGCAGCTACTCGATGGCCAACGCGCCGCACGCCGTCAAGGAAGCCGGGCCCAACGGCATCGAGCTGCACATCCGCCACATGCCCGGCGGGCTGTTCACCGAACACGTCTTCGGCGGCATGAAGGAAAAAGAGATCCTGCGCGTCGAAGGCCCGTTCGGCACCTTCTTCTTGCGCGAAGAATCGGAGCGACCCGTCGTGCTGCTCGCATCGGGCACGGGCTTCGCGCCCGTCAAGGCCATCGTCGAGCACATGCGCCACAAGGGCATCGCGCGGCCCACGACGCTCTACTGGGGCTGCCGCGGCAAGATCGATCTTTACCTGCACGACTGGGCCGAACAGCAGGCCGCCGAGTTACCCTGGCTGACCTATGTGCCCGTGCTGTCCGACGCCAGGCCCGAAGACAACTGGGCGGGCCGCACCGGCCTCGTCCACCAGGCCGTGCTGGCCGACCTGCCCGACTTGTCGGCGCACGAGGTGTATGCCTGCGGCGCGCCGATCATGGTGCAATCGGCCCGTGCGGACTTCCTCGCGCAAGCCGGCCTGCCCGACGAATACTTCTACGCCGACGCCTTCACCAGCGAAGCCGACAAGCACGCCGACTGATTGCCATCTCGACTGAAAACCAAGGAGCACCCATGGCCTACGACGACCACAACATCTTCGCCAAGATCCTGCGCGGCGAGATCCCCTGCATCAAGCTTTATGAAGACGCGCACACGCTGGCCTTCATGGACATCATGCCGCAGACCGAAGGCCACGCCCTGGTCGTGCCCAAGCAGGCCGCCGAGACCTTGTTCGAGCTGTCCGACGACGCGGCCGCCGCCTGCATGCGCACCGTGCGCAAGATCGGCAACGCGCAGAAAAAGGGCCTGGGCGCCAACGGCGTCGTGCTGATGCAACTCAACGGCCCCGGCGCCGGCCAGACCGTGCCGCATTTCCACATCCACGTGATCCCCGGCTCGATCGGTGATCTGCGCCGCCCGCATGCCACCAACATGGCCGACCAAACCCACTTGAAGGCGCTCGCCGCCAAGATCATCGCGGCCCTGGAAGCCTGAGCGCCACGCGCGCCCTGGTATGACGCAAGCCTCGTCAAGGCCCGGCAGCCTGGTCCGTTCGCTGATGATCGGCCTGCTGCTGACAGCGGCCGGCATCGCCTGCCCGCCCAAGGCCCTGGCCGAGGACGACGCCACCAAGCTGGACGCGACGCTCAACGAGCGCATCGTCGACATCCCCGTCGACGACACGGGCGACGTCCAGCTGGAGGTCACGCTGATGAAGCCGGAGGGCGCCGGCCCCTTCCCGCTGGCCGTGCTCAACCACGGCAAGGAGCCCGGCCTGCCGCGCGACGAGAAGCGCTACCGCTCGGTCTACATCGCGCGCTACTTCCTGTCGCGCGGCTATGCCGTGGCCTTGCCGATGATGCGCGGCTTCGCCGAATCGGGCGGCGAGACCTGGGTGCGCGGCTGCGACCTCGAACGCATCGCCATCAAACAGGCACAGGACATCGGCCGCGTCATCGACTACCTCGGCCATGTCGGCATCCCCGGCTTCCCCGTCGATGCGCAGCAGGTGGTCGTGTCGGGCCAGAGCATGGGCGGCTGGAACACGCTGGCCGTCGGCACGCTGCAGCGACCCGACATCAAGGGCCTCGTGAACTTCGCCGGCGGCATCCACGCGCCCTCGTGCGGCGCCTGGCAACGCAGCCTCGTGCAGGCCACCGACCACTTCGCCAAACGCAGCGCGACGCCGACCATCTGGTTCTACGGCGACAACGACAGCAAGTTCGCCCCACCGACCTGGCGCGAGATGTACGACAGCTACGTCAGCCGCGGGCGCAGCATCGAGCTGGTGGCCTACGGCCCGTTCATGGACGACGCACACAACTTCCTGGGCAAGATCGAGGCGTTGCCCATCTGGATGCCCAGGCTCGATGCCTTCCTGCGCAACGTGGGCCTGCCGGGCAAGGCCGTGCATGCCGAGCTGCTGCCCGCGCCCTACCCCTTGCCCAGCCATTTCGCCGCGCTCGATGACGTGAACGCCATCCCGCTCGTCGACGACAAGGGGCGCCAGGCCTACCAGGCCTTCCTGCGCAAGTCGCGGCCGCGCGTGTTCGCCCTCACCACACGCGGCGACACGATCACCACGGAAGGCGGCTACGACCCCATGGCCCGCATGCAGGCCCTGTGCGACCAGCACAAGGTGCGCTGCCAGGCCTACGCGGTGGACGACGACGTGGTCTGGCCCAGGCCCCTGCCCACCCCACCGGCCACGCCCTTTGCCGAACTCGCCGATGTGGGCGCGGTGCCCTTTCTGGGCGAGAACGGCAAGAAAGGCTACCAGCGCTTCTTGACCTTGCCCAAGCCGCGCGCCTTCGTCATCGCGCCGGATGGCGCATGGGCATTGAGCGCCAGGGACTTCGACGTGCTGGCCAGCGCCTTGCAGAGTTGCCGCAAAGGGCACCAGGCGTGTCAGCTGTATGCCGTGGATGACCGGGTGGTGTGGACGGGGGCGCGGCAGGCCGCCAATCGCTAACATGGTGTATTGCATACTTGCAGCGGATCACCCGACCCATCCGATGGTCAGGCTTGGAGGACGAATGACACCGACAGAAGCAAAGCAAGTGGTCGAAGTGCTGGCCAAAGGGATCGACCCGGAAACAGGCGAGGTGCTGCCTCAGGACAGCCCGATCAACAGCCCGCACGTCATCCGGGCACTGTTCATGGCCGCCAAGGCGCTGGAGCAGGCAGCGGATGACAAGCCCACCCGCGCGAAAGCCGACAGCCCGGGCAATGCCGGCAAGTCATGGACGCCGGCAGAAGATCAGCAATTGGCGCAGGCCTTCGACCAAGGCAGGCAAATAGCCGAGTTGGCGAAGGCCCACCAGCGAACGGCTGGCGCCATCAAGTCGCGCCTGATCCGGTTGGGACGCCTGCAGGAAAGCGAAGCAGGGACCGCCTGAGGTTCAAACCCCCAGATACGCCGCCTGCACCTGCGGGTTGCCCAGCAGCTCGCTGGCCGCGCCCGCCAGCACCATCTCGCCCGAATCGAGCACGTAGGCCCTGTCGGCCATCTGCAGCGCGCGCTGCGCGTTCTGCTCGACCAGCAGCACGGTCACACCCTGCTTGTGCACGTCCTGCACGACCTCGAAGATCTTGTCGACCATGATGGGCGACAGGCCCATCGAGGGCTCGTCGAGCAGCAGGAGCTTTGGTTTGGCGAGCAAGGCGCGGCCCATGGCCAGCATCTGCTGCTCGCCGCCGGACAAGGTGCCGGCCAGCTGCTTGTGGCGCTCTTTCAGGCGCGGGAAGCGTTGGTACACCGCTTCGATGTCGGCCTCGATCTGCGCGTCCTTGCGCAGGTAGGCGCCCATGCGCAGGTTCTCGTCGATGCGCATGCGCGCGAAGATGCCGCGCCCCTCGGGCACCATCACCAGGCCTTGCGACACCAGCGTCCAGGCGCCCTGCCCCTTGATGCTGCGGCCGAGGTACTGTACCTCGCCCGATTGCGGCGCCAGCAGCCCGCAGATGGCCTTGAGCGTGGTCGACTTGCCCGCGCCATTGGCGCCGATCAGGCTGACCAGCTCGCCTTCATGCAGTTCGAGGCTGAGGTTCTTGACAGCCTGGATGCCGCCATAGGTCACGTTCAACTGGCGCACGGCCAGCAGCGGCGTTTGGCCTTTGGTATCTGGTGAAGAGGACATGTCAGGCGGCGTCATGGCTGGTGCGATGTGCCCAGGTAGGCCGCGATCACGGCCGGGTCGCGCTGCACGTCGACCGGCAGGCCTTGCGCGATGCGCTTGCCCTGGTCCAGCACGGTCACCTGGTCGCACAGGCCCATCACGAGCTTGACGTCGTGCTCGATCAGCAGCACCGCACGGCCTTGCGCGCGGATGCGTTCGATCAGCTCGCGCAACTGCACCTTCTCGGTCGCGTTCATGCCGGCGGCGGGCTCGTCGAGCGCCAGCAGCTTGGGTTCGGTGGCCAGGGCGCGCGCGATCTCGAGGCGGCGCTGGTCGCCGTAGCTCAGCGTGTGCGCGGTCTGGTCGGCCTTGGCGGCCAGGCCTACGAAATCGAGCAGCGCCATGGCGTCGCGCGTGATCTGGTCTTCTTCGCGCGTGAAGGCGCGGGTGCGCAGCAGCGCCTGCCACCAGCCCACCTGCGTGCGCACATGGCGGCCCACGCGCACGTTGTCGAGCACGGTCATGTCGGCGAAGAGGCGGATGTTCTGGAAGGTCCGCGCGATGCCGACCTGCGCCACCTTGTGCACGGCCGTGGGCTTGTAGGCCTTGCCCGCCAGTTCGAAGCGGCCCTGGTCCGAAGGCACGAGGCCCGTGATCACGTTGAAGAAGGTCGTCTTGCCCGCGCCATTGGGGCCGATCAAGCCATGTACCTGACCGGGCGTGATGCTCAGGCCCACATCGCTCAGCGCCTGCACGCCACCGAAGCGCTTGGACACGCCCGAGACCGTCAGCAGCGCGCCGCTCATGCCCGGCCTCCGGCCTTGGCCGCGTCTTCGTCGGGCATCAGGCGGTCTTCCAGGCGCGGCGAAGGCCACAGCCCGCGCGGGCGCATCAGCATGATGCCGATCATGGCCAGCGCCACCAGCAGTTGCCGCAAGATGGCCGCGTCCAGCCGGCCGCCGGTCATCGCCTGCAAAGGCCCGGCCACATGGCGCAGCACTTCGGGCAAGGCCGCCAGCAGGAAGGCGCCCAGGATCACTCCGGGAATGTGCCCCAGCCCGCCCAGCACAACCATCGCCACGACCATCACGGACTCCTGCAGGCTGAACGACTCCGGCGACACGAAGCCCTGGAAGCTCGCGAACAGCACGCCCGCCACGCCGCCGAACATCGCGCCCAGCCCGAAGGCCAGCAGCTTGAGGTTGCGCGTGTTCAGGCCCATCGCCTTGGCGGCGATCTCGTCTTCGCGGATGGCCAGCCAGGCGCGGCCCAGACGCGAGTCGTGCAGGCGCAGGCTGACGACCACGGCCACGACCACGATCAGCAGGAACAGGTAGTAGTGCAGCGTGACCGAGGGCAATGTGAAGCCCAGCACGTGCCAGGGCTCGCCCAGGTCGACACCGCCGATGCGGATCGGGTCGATGCTGTTGACGCCTTTGGGGCCGTTGGTGATGTTGATGGGCGCATCCAAATTGTTGAGGAAGACGCGGATGATCTCGCCGAAGCCCAGCGTGACGATGGCCAGGTAGTCGCCGCGCAGCTTGAGCGTGGGCGCGCCCAGCAGCACACCGGCCAGCCCGGCCACGCCCGCGCCCAGCGGGATCGCCAGCCAGATGGGGATGTGCAAGCCATGGGGGAACAGCGCCGCCACGGCCGGGATGTTGTCGATCAGGTGCGGCGACGCCAGCAGCCCGAACAGGTAGGCGCCCACGGCATAGAAGGCGATGTAGCCCAGATCGAGCAGCCCCGCGAAGCCCACGACGATGTTCAGGCCCAGCGCCAGCAGGATGTAGAGCAGCGCCGTGTCGAGGATGCGCACCCAGGCCTCGCCGAAGCCCTGCAGCAGCAGGGGCAGCACGGCCAAGGCCAGCGCGCTGCTCAGGAAGGCTTGCAGACGATTGAACATCGGCTTCGTCATCACGCCCGCCTCAAGCCCGATCGGCCACGCGCTCGCCCAGCAGGCCCTGCGGCCGCAAGGTCAGCACGATGATGAGCACGGCGAAGGCGAAGATGTCCTGGTAGTTGCTGCCCAGCACGCCGCCGGTCAAATCGCCGATGTAGCCCGCGCCCATCGCTTCGATGATGCCCAGCAGGATGCCGCCGAGCATGGCGCCGCCCAGGTTGCCGATGCCGCCGAACACGGCCGCCGTGAAGGCCTTCAGGCCCGGCAAAAAGCCCATCGTGTGCTGCACCGAGCCATAGTTGGCCGCCCACATCACGCCCGCCAGCGAGGCCAGCGCCGCGCCGATCACGAACGTGGCCGAGATGACCTTGTCGGGCTGCACGCCCATCAGTTGCGCCACGCGCGGGTTCTCGGCCGTGGCGCGCATGGCCCGGCCCAGCTTCGTGCCGTGGATCAGCGCCATCAGGCCCGCCAGCGTCGCGGCCGTCACGCCCAGGATCAGGATCTGCACCATGTTGATCGAGGCGCCCATGATGTCGTAGGGCTCATCGGGCAGCAGGATCGGATAGGGCTTGTAGTCGGGCTTCCAGATGATCATGGCCAGCGTCTGCAGCAGCAGTGACATGCCCATGGCCGTGATCAGCGGCGCCAGTCGAGGCGCGTTGCGCAAGGGGCGGTAGGCCAGCTTCTCGATGAGGTAGTTCAGCGCCATGCAGCTCAGCATCGACACGACGAGCGAAAGCAGCAGCAAGGCCCAACCCGGCATGCTGCCTTCCAGCCAGGTCACGATCGTCCAGCTGACCAGCGCGCCCACCATCAGCACCTCGCCGTGCGCGAAGTTGATCAGGTTGACGATGCCGTAGACCATCGTGTAGCCCAGTGCCACCAGGGCGTACATGCTGCCCTGCACCAGGCCGTTGATCAGTTGTTGAATGAAGGTGTCCACGAACTACCAGAGCGTCAATCACACAAGCCAAGACATGCAAAAAGCCCGCCAAAGAGGCGGGCCATGCCGAAAAACGTGCGGATTATCGGTCAGAACAGCGACGGCAGACGCAGGGAATCCACTGTCCAGCGGATCATCTTGCGCTTGAGGCCCGTGTAGGGCGGGAAGAACATCTTGGCCATCATGATCGGACCGGACTTGAGCACGGCGCGCTCGTGCGAGAAAGCCTTGAAGCCGAACTCGCCGTGGGCGCTGCCGATGCCGGAGTTGTTCACGCCACCGAAAGGCAGGTTGCCGTGGGCATAGTGCAACACGCAGTGGTTGATGGCCACACCGCCCGAGCTGGTCTGGGCCAGCAGGCGGCGCGTGCGCGCGTTGTTCTTGCTGAACACGTACAGCGCCAGGGGCTTGGGGCCGGCGTTGATCTTGCGCACCACATCGTTCAGGTCGCGGTAGGCGATGATGGGCAGCACAGGGCCGAAGATCTCTTCGGACATGATGGTCGCGTTGTCGGGCACCTGGTCGATCAGCGTGGGCGCGATGAAGCAGCCGGCCACATCCACATCGCCGCCCACGAGCACCTTGGCGCCCTTGTCCTTGGCATCTTGCAGCAGGCCCGCGATGCGCTGGGTGTGGCGCTGGTTGATGACGTGCGTGAAGTCGGGGTTGGCGCGCTGGGCCTCGGGCGTGGTGCCGAAGCGCTCGGCGATCACGGCCTTGCAGGCCTCGACGAAGCGCGCCTTGACGGACTCGTGCACATACAGGTGATCGGGCGCCACGCAGACCTGGCCGCTGTTGGTGAACTTGCCCCACAGCAGCGTCTGGGCCGAGGCCTTCAGGTCGGCCGACTCATCGACGATGACGGGCGACTTGCCGCCCAGCTCCAGCGTGACGCTGGTCAGATTCTTGGCGGCGGCGGCCATCACGACCTTGCCCACGGCCGGCGAACCCGTGAAGAAGATGTGGTCGAACGGCAGGTCGAGCAGCACCTGCGAAGTCGGCAGGCTGCCTTCGAACAGGGCCACCTCATCGGGCTTGAACAGGTCGGCGATGATCTCGGCCATCACGGTGCTGACGGCGGGCGTCATCTCGGATGGCTTGAGGATGACCGTGTTGCCGGCGGCCAGCGCCGACACGAGCGGGCCGAAGCACAGGTTGAGCGGGAAGTTCCACGGGGCCACGACCAGGCAGCGGCCGCGCGGCTGGTACTCGATCCAGCTTTGCGTGCCCATCGTGGTCATCGTGGGCCACACGCGCTTGGGCGTCGCCCACTTCTTCAGGTGGGCGATGGCGTGGCGGATCTCGTCGAGCACGGGCATGAACTCGGTGCCTTCGACCTCGGACGGGGGCTTGTGGTAGTCCTGCTGGAAGGCTTTGTAGAAGTCCTCGCGGCGGGCCATCATGCCGTCGCGCAGCTTCTTGAGGCGCGCGATGCGCTCGGCCACCGTGGACTCGCGCCAGGCGATGGCCGTGGCCAGTTGCGAGTCGAACACGCGCTGGATGTCAGCCGGGTTCGATTCGCCAGTCTTGGGGTCTACAACTTGCATCATGGGACGGCTCATGGTGGATCTCCGGTAAGTCTGCGCACGGCCTGGTCAGGCGGATCGGGATGCTTTGGCGGCGGTTTTTTTCGCGGCCGCTTTCTTGACGGCTGGCGCTTTGACAGCGGCCTCTTTGGCTTCAGCCTTCTCGGCTGGCGCACCCAGCCCGGCCTGCAGCAAACGCGCCGTCAACTCATTGAGGCCGACGCCTTCCTGGGCGGCCCGCTCATGCAGCTGGCGAACCAGATCCTGATGCAGCTTGACGGCGAACGGCACCAGGCCCGCGGCCTGATCGATCTTGCGTTGCTCACGGCGATCCGGCACAGCACCCGCGCCCTGGCCGAAACGGCTGGGGATGGCCGCACCGTGCATCTGGCCCATCAGCTTGAGGGCCTTGCTTTTTTCCAGATCGGTTTTTTTCATGGGCAGAAATCGGTCCGTGGCAGGACAATGGCACGCCGGGCCGCCCGCATCCATCTGAATACAGCGCAGCCCACAATGCCGCGATTGTGCACCCTTCGTGACATATTCAGGTGTTTTTTCCACCCGCGTCTACCCTGAACATCCCCCCTATCTGAACTATCTTCCCATGGCCACCTTGCAGCAAATCACCTTCGACCTCCGCGGCGACTTCATCACCCTGGACAGCCTGCTCAAGGCCTGCGGCGTGGCCGAAAGCGGCGGACGCGCCAAGACCCTCGTCGCCGAGGGCCGCGTGCAAGTCGATGGGCAGGACGAGTCGCGCAAGACCGCCAAGATCCGCGCCGGGCAAGTGGTGAGCGTGCAGGGCGTGCGGATCAAGGTGGTGGCGCAAGAGGCCGGGGCCGATCAGGCCTGATCAGAAGCGCAGGCGCAGGTAGGCGGCCGGGCCGTCCATGTTCAGATGGATGCGGCCTTCGGCGCCGTCTTCGATCTTCTTGTAGCGGACGCGGTTGGTGCCGTACTCGAGGCCCACGCCCACGTTCTTCCACGGGAACCACTCCGCCCCGGCCGCCGCGTTGACGATGCTCACGCTGTTGTCGCCGTTCTTGCGCGATCCGGAAAAGTCGGCGTACAGGCGCACGGCGTCATTGACCTGGTAGCGGTAGCCCAGCGTCAACAGGGGCGCCCAGGCCGATGTCGAATAGGTCTGCAGGCCGCTGTAATTCAGGCCCAGGCCGGACACGTCGCCCTCCAGGCCCAGCTTGAGGTGGTAGTAGGCGCCGCCGACGCCCAGGCCGAAGACCGAGCGGTTGCTGCTGTCGCCGAACCACCAGCGGTAGGACACATTGCCCACATCGGCGGTCGTCTCGGAGGCCAGGCTGGCGCTCAAGCCGTAGTTCACGCCGTTGAAGGTGAAGGGTTGCGAGACCGAGCCTTGCTTCGAGCTGTGGATGCGGAAGTAGTCGACCGAAAAGCCTTGCGAGTCCATCAGCAGCCAGTCCAGGCGGGCGCGCTGCAAGGTCTCGTGGCCTTCGAGCACGCGCTGCTCGCCCGTGTCGAACGTGCCATCGGCGCTCTTGAGCGAGGCATAGCCTTTGATGTCGGCCTGGTAGCCGCCCAGCCAGACGCTGACACGGTCCAGCGCGGGCGAAGGGTCGGCCCAGGCCGTGGCGGCGCAAAAGGGCAAGGCGGCCACGGCCAGCTGGAGGGCGCGTGTGGATCGGATGGCTTTCATGGTGATGGCTCCTGGGCGAGTTGAAGGTTGTTGAAAGAATCGGCTTGCTCTTGGGGGACACCGCCTTGGCGCCCTTGCGTCCGTTGCACGAGGCCGGATGGCGTGGCCATGGCACGCAGGCGTGCATGGATGAAGAGAGCTTGTCAAGCACCGGGTTGGGCATGACGAAGGGGTAGAAGTCGGGCTCGCCCAGGCTGCGCCCCATGCTGTTGAGGCACTGCGACAGCGGCAGCCACTGCTTGTAGAGCTGGCTCCTGAACGAGCTGCTCATCGCGGGCGTGACGCGCACGGCCTGCGCGGGCACCTCGTCGCTGGCGGGCGTCGTGAGCCGCATCTGCCAGTGGTAGGCCGTGTCCAGCGCATCGACGATGTGCAGGTAGTGCGCCCAGCACTCGGCCCAGTCTTCCCAGGGGTGGCTGCTGGCGTAGGCGCTGATGAACTCGCTGTTCCATTCAGCGCGCGCGCCTTGCGCGTAGTGCGTCTTCAGGGCTTGCGCGTAGTCCTGGCGCTCGTCGCCGAACAGGCCGCGAAAGCGGGTGAGCCAGCGGTCGTTGCCCTTGATCAGCCTGTCCCAGTAGTAGTGGCCGGTCTCGTGGCGCAGGTGACCGAGCAAGGTGCGGTAGGTTTCGCCCAGGCTGACGCGGTTGGCCTCGCGGCGATCGTCGTCGGCTTCGGCGATGTTGAGCGTGATCAGGCCGTTGTCGTGGCCCGTCATCACGGGCTGGCCGGGCTGGTCGGCGAGAAACTGGAAGGCCAGGCCGGCTTGAGGGTCCTCGGCGCGCGTGACCAGTGGCAGCCGCAACGCGCGCAGCTCGTGGATCAGGCGGCGCTTGGCGGCCTCCAGCTTGTACCAGCGCGCCTTGTTGACCGGCTCCGACAAGGCGGGGATGACGGCCGTGTGGCGGCAACTGGCGCACAAGGTCTGGCTGCGGTCCTGCGCGATGGCGTCGCACAGCATCCAGTTGCACACGCCGTGCGCCGTGTAGTTCAGGCACGGGCGCCACAGGCGTTCGTCCGCGCCGCCGCGCTGGGCCAGCCACTGCTCGCCGTCCACCTTGAACGCCAGCATGCGGCCGCCGGCCACGTCATAGCCCAGGCTCAGACCACAATGCCCGCACACCGTGTTGTCGAAAAAGACAAGGTGGCCGCAGTGTGAGCACGAGAAGGTCTTCATGCTGGGCGATCTGCTCAGAAGCTCAAGCCGAGCTGGCGGGGTGACTCCAGGTCGTGGACCTCGTCATCGCTCAAGGCCAGCGTGTTCATCTCGACGGCGCGCAGCCTGTCGATCGCGCTTTGCGGCATGAGCAGCACGGGCACGCGTTGCGCGCAGCTGCTGGCGGCGCCTTCGCACGGTTCACGCCGGTCGCACAGGCATTGGCCTTGATGGTGGGCGGGGGCCTGGCGATCTTGATTGGCTTGAAGGGATGTCATGGGGTCGCTCCTGTGTGCTGCGTACATGAGTCGTACATGAATGAAGGCATGCTGAGCACCTTACGCAACGGCGCCCGCGCACGCCGTCAGCGGCGCCCTATAGCGCCGTCAGCCATGCCTCATGGCCATGTCAGCGTTGACTGACACGCACATGCGCCTGCGCCGACAGGCAAAGGCCGGCGGCGCGCCCACAGTGAAGCCAAGCAATGCACAAGAGGTGACCCATGACCATGCGTTCATTCGATCTGGCCATCATTGGCGCGGGCACGGCGGGCATGGCGGCCTACAAGGCGGCCAGCGCACATGGCCTGCACATCGCCCTGATCGAGTCCGGCCCCTACGGCACCTTGTGCGCACGGCAGGGTTGCATGCCGAGCAAGCTGCTGCTCGCGGCGGCCGAGGTGGCCCATCAGGCCCGCACGGCACGGCGCTTCGGCGTGCACACCGAGATGATGCGCATCGACAGCCGCGCCGTGATGCAGCGTGTGCACGACGAGCGGCGCCGCTTCGTGGACCACATCACCCACCAGGTGGAGCGCTGGCCCGCCACCACGCGCATCAAAGGCCGGGCACGCTTCATCGACGCGCACCACGTGCAGGTCGGCGATGAAACGATCTCGGCGCAGCGCTTCGTGATCGCCACGGGCTCGGCGCCCGTCGTGCCGACCGGCTGGCGCGACAAGCTCGGCAGCCGCCTGGTCACCAGCGACGAGGTGTTCGACTGGGTGGAGCTGCCGCGCTCGCTGGCCGTCATCGGCGCGGGCGCCATCGGGCTGGAGTTGGCCCAGGCCTACAGCCGCCTGGGCGTGCGCGTGATCCTGCTGGACCAGGGCGCCCATGTCTCGCCCTTGACCGACCCTGTCGTGCAGGCGCGGGCCACCGAGCTGCTCGGCCAGCAGATCGACATGCACATGAACAGCCAGGTGCTGGCCATGTCGCTGGAAGGCCGCCGCGTCAACCTGAGCTACACGACACACGGGCGCCTGCGCGTGGCGCAGGTCGACCACGTGCTCGTGGCCATGGGCCGGCGCCCCGTGCTGGCCGACCTGAACCTGGAAGCCGCGGGCCTGGCGCTCGATGAACACGGCATGCTGACACGCGTCGACGAACACACGGGCCGCATCGGCCAGAGCCACTTCTTCGTGGCCGGCGATGCGCGCGGCCAGCAGCAGGTGCTGCACGAGGCCCGCTTCACCGGCCACATGGCGGGCGACAACGCGGCACGCTTCCCGGATGTGGTCGAACACACGCTGCCGCCCAAGCTGTCCATGGTCTTTTGCGATCCGCAGATCATGGTGGCCGGCCAGTCCTTCCACGACCTGCGCGACCGCGCCGGTTCGGTCGCCTGCGGCATGGCCTCTTTCGACGACATGGGCCGCGGCCGCATCATGGGCAGCGCGGGCGGCGTCATCCGGCTGTATGCGGACAAGGTCAGCGAGACGCTGCTGGGCGCCGAGATGGTCGGACCGGGCGCCGAGCACATCGCGCACCTGCTGACGTGGGCGATCCAGCACCAGGTCAGCGTCAAGGCGCTGCATCACAGCCCGGTTTACCACCCGGTGCTGGAAGAAGGCCTCAAGCCCGCCATCGACGAACTGGTGCAGTTGCTGCACGTGGACGCATCCTGATCGCGCGATGACAAGGCCAGACAGCACAAAGCCCATGCAGCGTGAACCGCATGGGCTTTGTGACCGGCCTTGATGATGGATCGGGGCTGGGCGTCAGAGCTTGTCGCCGTCCAGCAGCAGGTGGTTCTGCACCGCCTGCACGCCGCTCACGCTCGAAGCCAGGGTCGTGGCATGGGCGCGGGCGGTGTCGCTCGGGGCCTTGCCGGTCAGCAGCACGTCGCCATGGTCGGTCTGGACCTGGATGTCCAGCGCGCTCAATTGCGAATCGGCGGCCAGCTTGGCCTTGACGGCAGCCGTGATGGTCGCGTCATTGACGTCGTCGCCGGCCTTCTTGGCGGCCTGCTCGACATTGGTCTTGGCCTCCTGCCCCATCTGCTGGGCGGACTGCTTGGCGTCCTGGCCTTCCTGACGGGCTTCGGCGATGTTGCGGTCGAGCTTCTGGCCCGCTGTTTCCGTGTCGTGGTGGCGGTTACAGGCGGACAAGGCCAATGCGGCCACCAGGCTGGTGGCGAACAGGGCAATGTGTTTGCTTCGGCTGTTCATGTGTCAACTCCTAGGTTGCTCGGCGATATTGCACAGACTCAGACTAGGGGTGGCAAAACAGCCGCTGTATCGGTTCCCGCCGATATCGCTGTCAGGTGACGACTACAGCATGGGCATGGCGCAACCGTGTCAGCGAATGCTGACAAGCCGATCAGCATTACCGCCACACAGCGTCAGCGCCAACCGACAGCACGCGCCAGCGACCATGTCTACAGTCAGTATTCAGGCAGCGCTCTTTTCAAGGAGCGCCCTTCATCCACACTCAACAGGAGCCCATCATGAGCACCCAAGAACTGAAGCACGACCTGAAGCAAGCCACCCGCGAAGTCGAGAACCTGATCAACAACGTGAGCGCCAATGGCTCCGCCGCCGTGAGCAACCTGCGCGATTCGATCGACCCGCTGCTGCAATCGGCCAAGGACAGCATCAACGCGCTGGGCCAGGGCGTGCGCACACGCGCCGTCAGCGCCGCCCACAAGACCGATGAATACGCGCACGCCAACCCCTGGCAGATCGCCGGTATCTCGGCCGCCGTCGGCCTGACCATCGGCTTCCTGCTCGGCCGTCGCAACTGAAGCCGGTCATGGAACAAGCCCAAGGCACCGCCGGACTCGGCCTGATCGCGCAGTTGCGGGCGCTGGCCGACCTGGGCCTGCGCAGCGTGAACACCAGGCTGCGCCTGGCCCAGGCCGAGTTGCAGGCCGAGAAGGACCGGCTCTTCGCCCAGTTGATCTGGATGATGGCCGCCGTCATTCTCGGCGTGTGCTGCCTGTTCCTGGGGGTCGTCGGCTTGATCCAGATGGCGCCGGAAAGCTGGCGGCCATCGATCATGGTGGGCACGGGGCTGGCGGGCATGGCGGGTTGCTGGGCCATTGGCTGGCGCGTTCGCCGTGCCCGCATCGCGGACCCCCACATACTGGCCGAAACGCTGGATGTGCTGGAAGAAGACGCCAAGGCCCTGACGCCCTCGTCCACCCCGCATTCATCTCCTCAGGAGAGCAGCCATGAGCCGAGCCCCAACCGTGCATGACGACCGCATCCGCCTGCTCAAAGCCACGGCCGCCTTGCAGCGACTGAGCGCACAACATCAGGTGAACAGGCTGCGACGCACACCCGCGCTCTACATCGCCGCCTGGAGCGTGGGCCTGGCCAAGCATGGTGGCCAAAGCTGGCTCATGAAGTTCCTGCCGCGGCCTTACCGCCTGCTGGCGGCGGGCTGGCCCGTTTTACAGCACATGTTGTCTCTTTCAAGGAAATACCATGAAAAACGTCAAGACGCTGACGCCTCCAAGCCGCAGCGACACCTCCCCCACTGACGTCAGGCAGACGGGCCACGGCCTGACCCCGGTAGACCAGTTGCGCGAACGCGCCAGGCAAGGCCTGATGGATGGCGCGCTGACCTCGAGCTACGGCCTGAACCCGAAGGAAGTGGTCGGCCTGCTCAACGACGCGCTCGCCACCGAACTGGTCTGCACGCTGCGCTACAAGCGCCACTACTATGTGGCCAAAGGCATCAAGGCACGCTTCGCGGCCAGCGAGTTCCTCGAGCACGCGCAGCAGGAGCAGGACCACGCCGACCGCCTGGCCGAGCGCATCGTGCAGCTGGGCGGCACGCCCGACTTCAACCCCGAGACGCTCACCAACCGCGCCCACGCCACCTACGATGAAAGCACGGGCCTGCGCGAAATGATCGTCGAGGACCTGGTCGCCGAGCGCATCGCCATCGACAGCTACCGCGAGATGGTGCAATACCTGGGCGACAAGGACCCGACCACGCGCAAGCTGCTGGAAGATATCCTGGCGGTCGAGGAAGAGCACGCCGACGACATGATGGATTTGCTGGAATCCGAGCCGGCCACCATTTCGAGCCAGTAAAATCGGGGGCTCCAGCCCCACCCTGCACAGCGAAGCGAGCCGTTGCGATCAGCCATGCCAAACAGTCTGCACGACGATCCACCCGCTTCGCTTCCCGACCCCAAGACAACGCCCACGCGCGCACTCCTCAGGTGGTACGCGGCGATCCCGCCGGCCGTGATCGTGGCCTTGCTGGTGACGGCCGTGGCGTCGGTGCTCGTGCTGGCCGGCTCCGAGTTGGCGTTCACGCAGATCGCGGCCTCGCAGACCAAGCTGTGGTCGCTCGTCGATGGCCGCGTGAGCCTGCTCAAGATGCAGGACGACATCGTGCTGGCCGAGTCCGCGCAGCGCGGCTACCTCATCTTCAACGACGCCTCCTACCTCAAGCCCTTCGAGCGCGCCAGCGACATGGCCACCTTCGAGCACGGTGTGCTGCTGGGCAAGGTCAGCGAGTTCGACAAGCTCAGCAAGCAGGCGATCTCGATCGGCGGCCTGATCAAGCGCAAGCAGGAAGAGCTGGTCCTGACCGTGCATCTGGCCCAGAACGGCCAGCGCAGCGAGGCCATGGCCATCCTGCACACGGGCCGCGGCCTGCTCCTGTCCGAGTCGATCAAGACCGCCAGCGACCAGTTGGACGAGCTGATCCTCAATGAAACGCGCCAGCTCGGTTCGCAAGGCGAGCACCTGATGTGGCGCCAGCGCCTGGCCGTCGGTGGCCTCGTGGCGCTCAACCTGATGTTCCTGGCCGCCCTGGCCGCGCGCACCATCAAGCACTTCTACCAGCGCGAGATCCAGCGCCTGTCGCTGGCCGAGCAGGCCGAGCAGCTGGAACTGGCCGTGCAGGCGCGCACGGAAGAGCTCGCCCGCCTGTCCACCTATCTGCAAGAACAGTCCGAGCGCGAGCGGGCCCAGTTGGCGCGCAACCTGCACGACGAGTTCGGCGCGCTGTTGACGGCGGCCAAGCTGGACGTCAGCTGGCTGCAAGGCCGCAACACCGGCACCGATCCGCAACGCACCGAGCGGCTAGAGCGCCTCTCGCACGAACTCGATCAGGCCGTGGACCTCAAGCGCCTGGTCATCGAAAGCCTGCGCCCTTCCCTGCTGGACCAGCTCGGCTTCTCGGCCGCCGTGAGCTGGCACATCGAAGAGACCTGCAAGCGCGCCGGCCTGAAGTGGGAGCTGGCCGTCGAGGACATCGTCGTGGATGCCGACATCGCCCTCACGCTCTACCGCATCGCGCAAGAGGCCATGACCAACACGATCAAGTACGCCCACGCCACACAGGTCTGGCTCAGCGTACAGGACATGGGTCAGGCGGTGCGCATGGTCATCCGCGACGATGGCGTCGGCATGACGCCGCCGACGACAGGCCAGGTCAAGCATGGTTTGCAGGGCATGCGCCACCGCGTCAGCAGCCACAAAGGCACGCTCGTCATCGCATCACGGCCGCAGCAGGGGGTCGAGCTCAGCGTCGAGATCCCCAAGAAGCCTCAAGGCGTTCAGGGCGAAGGCGAAGCCAGGCTCTGACCGATGACCTCGCGCAAACGCGCCAGATCGCGGCTCTTGTCGAGAAAGTGGTCCGCACCAGCGCGCATGCAGGCCGATTCGAGCGCCGCGATCGCGTAGTTGGTCACGACGATCAGCACGGGCCGCCAATGCAGGTGCATGCGCCGCACCTGTTGCAGGAAGCCCAGGCCCGAGCCCTGCTTCAGGTTCAGGTCGACGATGACCACGGCGGGCTGGTGCTGGATGAAGTCGGCGATGGCGCCCGCTTCGGTGTCGGACATCACGCACACCTGGAACTCCCCGGTCTCTTCCAGCAGGTCGCGCAGCACCTTCTGCACCAGGGGCAGGTCTTCGATCAACTGGATCGAAGTCAGGCTGGTGGCAGGCAGGGCCTCGCTCGAGAGGGTTTCGCTGGTCATGGGATCAAGTCGTGCTTGACCGCGTAATGTGCCAGTTCCGCATTGCTGTTGAAACCCATTTTCTCGAGCAGGCGTGAACGGTAGGTACTGACGGTCTTCGCACTGAGGCAGAGGTCGTTGGCGATGTCGGTCACGGTGCGACCGACGACGAGTTTGGAGAAGATCTGGAATTCGCGCTCGGACAGCTTCGCATGCGGCGGCTGATCGAGGTTGTCGGTCAGGCCGGCGGCCAGCCTGTCGGCCAGCGCGGGACTCACATAGCGACGCCCGGCGGCCACGGTGCGCACGGCCGTGACGAACTGGTCGGGTGCAAGGCCCTTGCTCAGGAAGCCGCTGGCGCCGGCCTTGAGCACGTTCAGGCCGTATTGCTCTTCCGAATAAGCGCTCAGCACGAGCACGCCCATCTCGGGGCGGATGCTCTTGGCCTGCTTGAGCACGTCGATGCCCGACAGATCGGGCATCGACAGGTCGACCACGCAGACATCCAGCTCGCAGCGCCGCACAGCGGCCAAGGCTTCGCGCCCCGTGCCACCTTCGGCTTCGATCATGATGTCGCTGTGCTGGGCCAGGATGTGCTTGAAACCCGCGCGCACGATGTCATGGTCATCGAAGAGTCCCAGCCTGATGATGAGCATGTCAATTTTTCCTTTGATGCGTGTCTGGAGGATACCGAAGCCAGCAAAAGATGCCGTCAGGGCAGACACGCCGTCTTTGTAGGATGCGGACGATACGTCTGTAGGCGTTCGCTGACAAGGCACTCAGGCCTGGTCGAAGCCCGAGGGCAGCATGTCCTCGAGGTTGCCTTCCTTCGGGATGGACACGAGGATGCGCGTGCCGCCGGCATGGCTGACACGGCTGAAGCTGGCCGAGCCACCCAGCGCCTCGATGCGCTCGCGCATGCCTTGCAGCCCGAAGCTGCGGCTGGTGTCGGACGAGGTCGGCAGGCCCTTGCCATCGTCCGTGACCTCGAGCCAGAGTTGCTCCACATCGGTGTGGAAGCGGATCCGCACCTTGCGGGCCTGCGCGTACTTGGCCGTGTTGGTCAGCGCCTCCTGCAGCACGCGGAACAGGGCCAGGGCCGCGTCCTCCTTGAGCAGGGGCAGCTCGGGCTCGATGTCCGCGTCGACCTCGAGGTTGGCGCTGCGCACGAACTCGTCCACGTAGCTCTGCATGGCCATTTCCAGGCCAAGTTCCTGCAGCAGCGGCGGCCGCAAGCCGCTGATGACGCGGTGCTTGTACTGACGCAGCGATTCGACGAGGTTGGACAACTGCCCCAGCCCTGTCCCGAATTCGGCGTGCGCCGCATCCGGCTTGCCTTGCAGTCGCGCCAGCTCCAGCGACATCAGGGTCAGGATCGAGCCCATCTCGTCGTGCAGCTCGCGCGCCAGCGTCTTGCGCTCGCGCTCGATGGTCGCCACGGCATGGGCATTGAGTTCGGCCAGGCGCTGGATGCGCTCGAGCACCAGTTGCCCGACCAAGGCGTGGGCGCGGTCGGCCGAGGCCTCGAGCATCAGGCGATTGGTCAGGTCGACCGACACGCCCGACACGCGCACCTGCCCGCTGGCATGGCGCAACACCTGGAAATGGGTGCGCACGACCTTGCTGCGCTGGGCATCGTCCAGGATGCGCACTTCCAGCCTGTGGCGGCCGGGCTGCGTCAAGGCACGTTCATGCGCGTGCTGGAAATCGTCCCGGCTTTGCGGCACGACGCGGTCCAGGATGTCCTGCAGTGTCACGGTGCCGGCGGGCGGCAAGCAGAAGTGCTGCCGGAACATGGCCGAGCAGATCAGCTTGCCGGTTTGCACATCGTGGGTCCATGAGCCCAGTTCGCCCGCCTCCACGGCCAGCTGAAAGCGCACATCGGCGCTCATCTGGTCGATCAGGTCGGGAGATGACAGTCTGTCGTAGCTGGCTTGCTGGGTCATGCAGGTGCGAGGCGGTCTGGCCAGGTCATCGGAGCCCCGATGTTATGCACATTTGCGGCCCCATCACCAATCCGATGTTGGTGATGGGGCCATCGCGTGGCTGCCACGCACCAGCGACGTCAAGTGTCAACGGGCAACCCCGACCGCCTCGACTTCCACCCGGCGATCCGGCGCCAGGCAGGCGACCAGCTTGTGGTTGGCGGCGTTCTCGCGTCCCATCTTCTGGCACTGATCGCCGGTCACGGGCTGGGTCTTGCCTCGGCCTTCGCTGAACACCTTGTCGGCGGGCACGCCCTGCTCGATCAGGAAGGCCTTCACGGCGGCGGCACGGCGCTCGGACAGCTTCTGGTTGTAGGCCTCGGAGCCGATGCGGTCCGTATGGCCCACGGCCACGACGGATTCCAGATTGAGCGCCTTGAGCTTGTCGGCATAGGTGCTCAACTGGCTGCGGCCAGCGGGTGTCAGCACGGCCTTGTCGAATGCGAACAAGGCATCGGCGGGCACGCTCACCTTGTCGGGCACGAGCGGCGCGGGCTGAGGTGCCGCCGGGGCAGGCGCGGGTGCCGGCGCAGGCGTGACGGCCACGGGCTTGGGTTCGCAGACGCCCTGGGGCATCAGCTCTTTGTCACAGTAGCAGCCGACCGGAAACTCGCTGCCGACGACTTTCGTGCTGGCGGCGTCTTCGGCCGTCCATGAGCCGGTGCGCCAGCATTGCTCGGTGTTGCTGCGCACGAGCGCACCACGGCTGTCCACGGCATAGGGCGAGGCGGTGGCACCCGGGTCGACGATGACCGAGGGCAGCGAAGGCAGGTCCAGTGCGCGTGCCGGCATCGCCATCGCGCCGAGCAACAAGGACGGCACCAGCCAGCGCGCCAGCGTGGACACACCGATCTGGGGCCGCGTGGCAGGCCGTGAAGGCCGCGCTTGGAGCCGGATGACAGGCCGCATGACAGGCCGCGCAACCGGTGGCATGGCAGCCGGCATCGGCACATGGCGGACTGTGGCGCCGGCACACTGGGCCGCCCGGACGAAGACTTCCTCGATCAGGGCGCTTTTCACGGGACGCGCCTCGTTGGCGTGCATCACGCAGACCATGTCGAAGCGGGCACCCGGCCAGCGCCGCACGGTGGCGTCGACGGCCACGCGGCTGCCGTTGTCGCAGCACACGCTGCCCACACGCAGGCCCAGCACGTAGATCTCGGCGCGGTCGTCGCTTCCCAGATCGTGCAATGTCCGCGTGAAAAGCGTGTGATCCATGCCATCACGCACGACGATGGCGACCCGGCGGGGTGCATTCACCCCCGATTCTTGTTGTAGACGGCTCACTTGCTGCTCCTGCTTGCTCGGCACATCACCATCTTTCCTGCACATGCACAGATGGCGCCATGACAAGCATTGTTGGGCCCTGGCGCCACCCAGTCTGTCAGCCAGACCGGATGGCGTTGTAGGCATTTGCTGACCCGGCCCCTCAGTGGGACTTGTCAGCCCAGTCCTTCACCTGGCGCTCGGCTTCTTCCTTGGCGATGCCGTAGCGCTCCTGGATGCGGCCGACCAGTTGCTCGGAGCGGCCGTTGATCTTGTCGAAGTCATCGTCGGTGAGCTTGCCCCACTGTTCGATGACCTTGCCCTTGAGCTGCTTCCAGTTGCCTTCGATGCGTTCCCAGTTCATGTCGTTCTCCTTGCGATCAGCGGCCGTAGGTGGCCTTGACCTTGGCGACACAAGCATCCTTGGCATCGCCGCTCAGGGCGTCGCAACGCTGCTTCTCGGCGTCGTAAGCGGCATCGGTCTTGGCATCGGCGGCGTCATCGGCGGCCTCGTGCGTCTTGCGCGAAGCCTTGGCATCGGCCTTGGCTGCCACGTAAGCGGCTTCGGCGTCCTTGCGGCACACGCTCTTGTCGTTGCCGGTCTTGTCGTCGCACTCTTCCTTGGCCAGGTCATATTTGGCCTTGGCCACGTCGACGCGTGCGTTGTAGACGGCCTTCTCGGTGCCCTTGTACTTGGCTTCGGCGTTGGACTCGGCCGTCACGTAGTCGACCTTGGCCTTGGCCTTGCACACGTCCTTGGCATTGCCGCTCAAGGCTTTGCACTGTGCTTCGGCGACATCGCGAGCCTGTTTGGCCGTGGCCTTGGCGGCGTCATAGTCGGCCTTGGAGCCGGTGGCTGCTTGCACGCCCACGACAGACATACAGGCAACGAACACGGCCAGCGCGCCATAGCGGGCCTTGTGCATGGGGGTGTTGTGCTGGTTCATCGGAATCTCCATTCTGTGGATGTTGGGTTGTGAACACATGACGGTAACCCCGCCACGCTGGATGCCAGCTTAGGCAGCGGCGTGGCCCGCGCCTGTCGGCCATGGGCGTGATGGCGTGCAGGCCCACGCCGATAGCGCTGTCGGCGTTTCCTGTCAGCGCGCGCTGACGTCAGGATCGGCCTTCGCTGTCGAAGCCGCGCCGCTTTGACCGACAGATGCGGGCCCGACGCCTGGACAAACTGAAGGCTCGGAAAACCAACAGGAGTCATCCATGAACCGATCGACCATTGCCTTCGCACCCCTCTTCTTGCTGGCTGTCGGCGCTTGCGCGCTCAACGCAGGTTGCAGCAGCACGCCCACACATGCCAGCTTCGGCGAAACCGTGGACGACAGCGTGATCACGACCAAGATCAAGACCGCCTTCGTCGAAGACAAGACCGTGAGCGCGTTGCAGATCTCCGTCGAGACCTACAAGGGCACGGTGCAGTTGAGCGGCTTCGCCAACACCCAGGCCGAGATCGACCGCGCGGTCGAGTTGGCCAGCAAGGTCAATGGCGTGAAGTCCGTGAAGAACGACGTCCACGTGAAGCCGCGCAACTGATCTTGCCCGGCCCTCATCCCCTCACAGTGAAGGAGCCATCATGTTGCATTACGCAGCCGTCTTTTTCGTCATCGCCATCATCGCAGCCGTGTTCGGCTTTGGTGGCATCGCAGCCGGTGCTGCCTCCGTCGCCAAGGTGCTGTTCTTCATCTTCCTGATCGGGTTCCTCGTGTCCCTGGTCCTGAGTTTGATCAACAAAGCCTAGACATGTCGTTGCAGCATGAAAAAAGCAGGCTCCGGCCTGCTTTTTTCATTGGCGCCTTCAACGGGCGAAGATCAGGTGATGCCGCGCTCGATCACCTTCGACAGGTCGTTCAGACGGCTCAGGGTGCCGGCATCGATCTCTTCGGGCGGCGGCATCTGGCTGGCATCGGGCAGCACGACCTCGGCCCGCCCATCGGCTCGCTGGCGCACCGTCACGTGCCAGGGCAGGTACGGGGTCTCGTGCTCGGCGCCCTGCCACACGGGTGTGCGGCCATCCGTGTCGCCCAGCACCAGCACCTGCGCGGGCGCCTGCTCGGCGGAGGCCTCGGCCTGCTCGCCCTCGGCAGGCGCTTGTTGCACGGCCGTGCGCAGCAGCACGGGCAGGCCGCTCTTGCGGGCCGTGCGCTCGATGTAGCGCATGGTTTCGTCCACCTGGTACTTGCTGATCATCGTGATGCGGGCGCCTTGGCCTTCACGCTGTTCATCTTCCAGATCGGTGCGTGTCGGCATGCGGCCGGCCACGAGCAGGATCAGGGCCATGCTGCCGGTCATCCAGTATCGGGTCATGCGCATCGTGGGCTCCGGTCGGTGATGGGTGGAGCCCGTGAGATCGGGGCAAAGCGCGCAAGTTCAAGGCTGCCTACGTTTCATCTTGTAAAGCCACGCCCAACTGCTTGACTTCTTGCGCCAAAACTTAATGCCATGCGTCAAACACCCGTCCGGGAAGACCATGTCTGCTCGTAAATTTATCGGTCCGCTCACGGTGCTTTGTGCTTAACATCGCTGCCGATGCGTGGGATGCATTGGCTGGCGCCGCGGTTGGCGACGCCGCCCGGCATCCGTTCTGCCGAGTCGCTGGAGCCCCTTGCATGCCCGCTGCCCTCATTCCGCCTGACGAAGACCTGAGACTGGCAGCGCTGAATGAGTTGAACCTGCTGGGCCACGATGGCGACGCGGAGTTGAACCGCATCACGGCCCTCGCGGCCGATGTGCTGGGCGTGCCGATCTGCCTGGTCTCGCTGGTCGGGCCCGACAAGCTGTGGTTCGCCGCGCGCCACGGTGCCGATGGCAACCAGTGGCCGCGCGAACTGAGCTTTTGCGGGCACGTCGTGGCCAGCAAGCGCCTGATCCTGGCACACGACCTGCGGCTGGACGAGCGCTTCGCCGACAACGCGCTCGTCGTGCGCCGCCTGCCGCCCTTGCGCTTCTACGCCGGCGTGCCGCTGGTCTTCGGCGAGGGCCATGTGGTGGGCACGCTGTGCGTGATGGACCAGCACCCGCGTCCCGATTTCGACGAACGCAAGCTGCAGCAGCTCGTGAGCTTCAGCGAGATCGTGCACGACCAGATCCGCCTGCGCCGCGTGCGCCTGCAGGTCGAGCAGGCGCACACGCTGTTCTCGTCGGGCCCCGTGGCCACCGTGGTCTGGGACGACCACGTGCCCGCCCGCCCCATCTACTTGTCGGACAACCTCGGCGAGATCATCGGACAGCAGCGCGCCGACGAACTGCGCGACGCGCGCCCCTTCGCCGACATCGTTCATCCCGACGACCGCGAGGCCATGCTCAGCAGCCTGAGCAGCCACCATCAGGGCGTGCTGCCTTTGCTCGAGCTCAGCTACCGGCTGCGGCCATCGCCCCGCGGCACGCGCTGGGTGCACCAGGTCAACAAGGCCGACTACAACGAGCACGGCACGCTGCAGCGCATCCGCAGCTACCTGGTCGACCTGACACGCCACAAGCAGCTCGAGGCCTCGACCGAGGCGACCAAGGAGCGGCTCTACCTCGCGCTCGAATCGGCGCGCATCGGCACCTGGGACGTCAACAACCAGACGCAGGACCTGATCGTGAACGCGCGCGCCGCCAACATCCTGGGCTACCGCGAAGACGAGATCGAGCACAACAACCAGACCTGGCTGGACATGGTGCATCCGCACGACCGCGTCAACACCGACCGCGCGCTGGCGGGCTACCGCAACCCCGATCAGGACGTGATCGCGCTCGAATACCGCATCCGCCACAAGAAGGGCCATTACGTGTGGGTGCAAAGCTATGGCCGCACGGTCGAGCGCGAGGCCAGCGGGCAGCCGCGCCGCATCGTCGGCACGCTCATCGACATCAGCGACCGCAAGCGCCAGGACGCCTTGCGCAACCGCCAGCGCCAGCTGCTCGACCTGCTCAACAGGGCGCAGACCAGCTTCCTGCTCAACCGCGATGTGGAGGACGCCTGCGAGGCCTTGTTCGAGCCGCTGCTGCACATCAGCGAAAGCGGCTTCGGCTTCATCGGCATCGTGCAGCACAACGAGCAGGGCCAGCTCTACCTGAACGTGCCCAGCGCGTCCGACCATGGCTGGCAAGGCCCGGGCGTGCACCGCGCACACGCGCAAGGCAACGCGCCCGGCAACATTCAGCTGCACCAGCTCGACAACCTCTTCGGCCACGTGATCACGCACAACCAGATCGTGCTGACCAATGAGCCCGAGTCGCACCACGCCCATCACGGCAGGCCCATCGGCCCGACCGGGCTGCGCAGCTTCCTGGGCATGCCGATCCGCTTCGACAACAAGGTGCTGGGCATGATCGGCCTGGGCAACCGGCCCGAGGGCTTCGACGAACAGCTCGTGCAGTTGCTCGAACCGCTGGTCGTGACGCTGGGCACGCTCTTTCATGCGCGCAATCAGGAGACGGCGCGTGTCAACGCCGAGCAGGAGCTCGTGCGCCTGGCCATGCGCGATGCGCTCACCAGCCTGGCCAACCGCCGCGTCTTCTTCGACGTCGCCGATGCCGCGCTCGTGCAGACGCGCCGCTACAGCCTCCCCATGACCGTGGCCCTGCTCGACCTCGACCACTTCAAGCACATCAACGACACCTACGGCCACGCGGCCGGCGATGCCGTGCTCAAGGCCTTCGCCGACGTGCTGCGCGAATCCCTGCGCGACACGGACACGCCGGCGCGCATCGGTGGCGAGGAGTTCGCCGTGCTGCTGACCAACACGCCGCTGGTCGAGGCGCTCAACGCGCTCGAGCGCATCCGCCATTCGCTGGACAACACGCCCATCCAGTTCGGCGAGCACACCATTTACGCCACAGTGAGCATCGGGGCTGTGCAGTGGCTGCCCATGCACGTCGATGTGGACGCCATGCTGGCCCACGCCGACGCCGCACTGTATGCGGCCAAACGACACGGCCGCAACCGCGTGCAGCTTTATCACCCAGAATTGGCAACCGTGGACGCGCAGGTTGCCCCGCTGCAAGCAGCCAACGACGCGGCCTGATCCTCTGATCGTCCGATCCTCTCTGGCGCAGCAGGCTTGCGAAAGGCTCCCCGCGATGAATCTGTTCACCGCCATGCGCGCGGCATGGCCCGCCACCGTGCGCGACACGGCCATCCTCACCGACACCGGCCTGGCCTACACCTGGCAGGACCTGGACCGCGCCACGGCCATGATGGCCAACCTGCTCGAGCGCCTGAAGCTGCGCGGCGTGGGCGGGCGACCGCCCGTGGTGGCCGCGCATGTCGACAAGTCGGTCGAGTCGCTGATGCTCTACCTGGCCACGCTGCGCGCGGGCTGCGTGTTCCTGCCGCTCAACCCGGCCTACCGCGCCGCCGAGCTGGCCTACTTCGTGGGCGATGCGCGGCCCGCCGTGCTCGTGTGCCGTCCGGCAGATCAGGACTGGGTGATCCCGCTGGCCGCGCAGGGCCTGGTCGGCCACCTGTTCACACTGGGCGACGACCGCACGGGCAGCCTGCTCGCCCACGCCGCGCAGCAGTCCGACAAGCACAAGCCCGTTGCGCGCCACACCGACGACCTCGCCGCCATCCTCTACACATCGGGCACGACGGGCCGCAGCAAGGGCGCGCTGCTCACGCACGGCAACCTGCTGAGCAACGCCCGCACGCTGCTGCGCCTGTGGGACTGGCGGCACGACGACTGTCTCGTCCACGCCCTGCCCATCTTCCACATCCACGGCCTGTTCGTGGCCTGCCACAGCGCGCTGCTCTCGGGCACGCCGCTGCGCTGGCTGAACAAGTTCGATGCGGGTGCCGTGCTGGCGCAAATGAAGCAGGGGCAGGATGCGCACGCGCCGCGCGCCACGCTGTTCATGGGCGTGCCGACGATGTACGGCCGCCTGCTGGCCGATGCCGGCCTCACACAAAAGGCCACGGCCCACATGCGCCTGTTCATCAGCGGCTCGGCGCCTTTGCTGGCACAGGCATCCGAGGCCTTCACGCGGCGCACGGGTCAGACGATCCTGGAGCGCTACGGCATGAGCGAAACGGGCATGCTGTGCTCCAACCCCTGCCGCGCGTCCGAAGGCCCGCGTATGCCCGGCAGCGTCGGCAAGCCACTGCCCGGCGTCGGCCTGCGCATCACGGGCGATGATGACAAGCCTTTGCCCACAGGCGCCATCGGCAACGTCGAAGTGCGTGGCCCGAACGTGTTCAAAGGCTACCTCGGCATGCCCGACAAAACAGCCGAGGCCTTCACGCCCGACGGCTGGTTCCGCACGGGCGACGTCGGCCACATCGACGCGCAAGGCTATGTGCACCTGAGTGGCCGTGCCAAGGACCTGATCATCACGGGCGGCTTCAACGTCTACCCCGCCGAGATCGAAGGCCACATCGACAAGCTGCCCGGCGTGGTCGAGTCGGCCGTGGTCGGCGTGCCGCACCCGGACTTCGGCGAGGGCGTGATCGCCGTCATCGTCGCGCAACCGGGGCAGTCTGGCCAGGCCGTCGACGAGGCCGCGCTGATCGCCACGCTCAAGACCGCCATCGCGGGCTTCAAGGTGCCCAAGCGCGTCATGACGGTGCCCGATCTGCCGCGCAACGCCATGGGCAAGGTCCAAAAGAACCTGCTGCGCGAGCGTTATCAAACCATCTTCCAGTAAGGTACGCGCATGAACATCCCCTCACTGCAAGACAAGGTCAGCCCCGAAGAGTGGCAGTTGCGCGTCGACCTGGCCGCGGCCTACCGCCTGGTGGCGCTGCATGGCTGGAGCGACCTCGTCTTCACGCACATCTCGGCGCGCGTCCCCGGCCCGGATCACCACTTCCTGATCAACCCCTACGGGCTGATGTTCGACGAGATCACCGCGTCCAGCCTCGTGATGATCGACCAGGATGGCAACAAGCTCGGCGACTCGCCCTTCCCCGTCAACCCGGCCGGCTTCACCATCCACAGCGCCGTGCACGCGGTGCGCGAAGACGCGGGCTGCGTGCTGCACACGCACACTCGCGCGGGCGTGGGCGTGTCGGCGCAAAAGGATGGCGTGCTGCCCATCTCGCAGCAAAGCACCTTCGTGCTCGCCTCGCTGGCCTACCACGGCTACGAAGGCGTGGCCTTCCGCGAAGAAGAGAAGCCCCGCCTGCAGGCCGACCTGGGCGACAAGAACTTCCTCATGCTGCGCAACCACGGCCTGCTCACGGTCGGCAAGACCATCGCCGATGCCTTCCTGCACATGTACGTGTTCGAGAGCACCTGCCAGATCCAGCTCGCGGCGCAATCGGGCGGCGCGGCCTTGACCGAGGTCAACCCGCTGATCGTGCAAGGCGTGGCGCAGGCCATGAAGGTGCAGACGGGCGGCATGGGCGGCGCCTTCGTGTGGCCCGCGCTGATCCGCAAGCTCGACCGCATCGACCCGGGCTACAAGGCATGAAGCAAGTGTGGATCGTCAGCGGCCTCGTCGTGGCGGCACTGGCCGTGGCCGCGCTCATCGTCAAAGGGCACGACGGCACGAAACAGCCTTCGCCACTGCCGCCCATCGGGCAAGACGCCGAGGCCTCCGGCCTGCCCTGGCAGATCGAGGTGCTGCGCAACGGCGGCAGCATGGTCATGGGGCTGACGCTCTCGCACGACGGCAGCAAAGGCAGCACGCTGCAAGCCGTGTCGGACCAATGGGGGCAGGGCATGGAAGTGGCCATCGTGGCCGCGCCCGGCGAAAACGGCACGCTCGAGGCCTTCGTCGACCCGGCCAGCGCGGGCTTCATCACCGGCAAGGCCGTGATCACCGTTCAACTGCCGGCGGCCGAGATCAAGGCCATGCGCGAGCGTGCCGTCAAGTCCGCCTTCATGGACAGCACGACGCGCAAGTACACGCTCGCCGCCGCCGACCTGCAGGCCGCGATGCAAGCGCCCATCCAGTCGCTGAGCTTCATCCCGCAGGCCAACCTCGACGAAGCCACGGTCGTGGGCCGCTTCGGCCAGCCCGCCGAGCGGGTGCGCAGCAGCGCTCATGTCGAGCACTTCCTGTACCCCGGCAAAGGCCTGGACCTCGCCCTCGACACCGAAGGCAAGGAGCTGCTGCAGTATGTGGCGCCCGCGCGGTTCGAGTTGCTGCGCGCGCCCCTGAAGGCGTCCCTGAAAGCGCCTTTGAAAGCCGCCCTTACAGCTTCCCAGCCGCGAACGCCGCCTTGAGCTGATCGATCTCGCCGTCCTTGGCGGACCACATCGCGCTGATCCAGCCCTGCAGGGCTTCGCGCGGCGGCGCCTCGCCGTCTTCGTTGACCAGCACGGTCTTGGGGATGGGCAACTGGCGCACGGTCACGATCACGTCCTTGAGCCGGCCATTGATCAGGTCGGTCACCGTGGGCACGCCGTGCGGGTACACGATGGTCACGTCCAGCATGCCGTTGAACATCTCGCCCATGGTCTCCAGCGCCATGCCCACGCCGCCCGTCTTGGGCTTGAGCAGGTGCTTGTAGGGTGTCTTGGTCTGCTCGGCCTTGGCGGGTGTGTAGCGCGTGCCTTCCATGAAGCTGATGACGGACGTCGGGATCACGCGGAACTTCTCGCAGGCCTTGCGCGCGGTCTCGAGGTCCTTCCTGGCGCTCGCGCCCCCCTTGCGCCGCATGAACGGGAAGTCCAGCGCCCACCATGCCAGGCCCATCAGCGGCACGTAGATCAGTTCCTGCTTGATGAAAAACTTCAGCAGCGGGATGCGTTTGTTGAACACGCGCTGCAGCACGAGGATGTCGACCCAGGTCTGGTGGTTGCTGCTGACAAGGTACCAGCCCTTGTAGTTGAACTGGTCGAAGCCCTTGAGGTGAAAGCGCGTGCCGCCCACCGTGTCGATCCAGGCGCTGTTGACCGTGATCCAGATCTCGGCCAGCGCATTGAGCAGGAAGTCGGTGACCACGCGCACGAAACGCAGCGGCAGCAGCAGCTTGATCAGCGCGAGGGGGATCATCAGCGCGAACACGATCAGCGTGTTGACGCTCAGGATCAGGCAGGCCGAGGTCGCTTTGAGGGCGGACACAATCCGTTGGAGCATGAGGCGTGAGGGGCGGCTTGCCCGAATGAGAAAAAGACAGGTGGGATTATGTGCACAGATGTGCAGAAATATCCGCCCGGGCGGGGCTTCGTCAAACTGACACATGAATCTGGCAGCGTGCTCGACTTGTATTGTCTCCAAAGTCAGCAAGCCATGTCCGCCATCCACGTGCCCCCATCCCCTCTCGACGACGACATCCTGCGCCGCCTGCAGGACGACGTCATCGACAGCTACGACGAAGAACTCGAGATGGAGGTGGACGACCGCCTGCTGGACGGCGCCATGGGCATGAGCGCCGAGACGCGCGAGAGCCGCCGCATGTACTTCAGGGAGCTGTTCCGCCTGCAGGGCGAGCTGGTCAAGCTGCAGGACTGGGTGGTGCACTCGGGCGAGCGCATCGTCGTGCTGTTCGAAGGCCGCGACGCGGCTGGCAAGGGCGGCGCCATCAAGCGCATCACGCAGCGCCTGAACCCGCGCGTGTGCCGCGTGGCCGCCCTGCCCGCCCCCAACGACCGCGAGAAGACGCAGTGGTACTTCCAGCGCTACGTGGCGCACCTGCCCGCCGCCGGCGAGATCGTGCTGTTCGACCGCAGCTGGTACAACCGCGCCGGCGTCGAGCGCGTCATGGGTTTCTGCACCGAGGACGACCTCGAAGAGTTCTTCCGCTCCGTGCCCGAGTTCGAGAAGATGCTGGTGCGCAGCGGCATCCGGCTGTTCAAGTACTGGTTCTCGGTCAGCGACGACGAGCAGGAGGCGCGCTTCCTGGCCCGCATCAACGACCCGCTCAAGCAGTGGAAGCTCAGCCCGATGGACCTGGAGAGCCGCCGCCGCTGGGAGGCCTACACGCGCGCCAAGGAAGTGATGCTCGACCGCACCCACATTCCCGAGGCGCCCTGGTGGGTCGTGCAGGCGGTCGACAAGAAACGCTCGCGCCTGAACTGCATCCATCACCTGCTCGAGCAGATGCCCTATCACGAGGTCGAGCACCCGTCGGTCGAACTGCCGCCGCGCGAGCGCCAGGAAGACTACGCCCGCCAGCCCGTGCCGGCGAGCATGGTCGTGCCCGAGATCTATTGATCAAGGGTCGATCAAGGCGCCGTCTTCTCGCGCACGCCCTTGAACGGCGACCAATGCCGCCGCGCCTCGCGCGACTGCCGCACATGGCCCGATTGCGAGGCCAGCAGATCGCCCCGCGTCAGGATGCCCAGCACCTGATCGGGCCGCGCCTTGTCCACGACCACAAGGCGCCCGACGTTCTCGGCCACCATGTGGTCCGCCGCGTCGCGCAGCGAGTCAGTCAAGGCGACGGCGATGGGCGGACGCTTGATGAGCTGCCCGAGGGCGGTGTCGGCCGGCACGGCCGGGTTGAACACGTCGCGCCGCGTGACGACACCGCACAGGCTCTCGGTTTCATCGACGACCGGGTAGCCTTGATGGTCGGTGTGCGTGCCCTGGCTGTTCATCCACTCGCGCAATGCGCCCACTTGCGCCCGCGCGGGCAGCATGAAGGCCGGCCGCGTGCAGGCCTGCGCCACCGACAGCTGCGCCAGCGGATCGGCGCTGTACTCGGCCGGCACGCGCACGCCCCGGCGCATGATCTTCTCGGTCATGATCGTCGTGCGCATGGTCAGGCAGGACACGGCGTAGGCGCCCACGCAGCCGCACAGCAGGGGGCCCAGCGCGCTGGCTTGCCCTGTGGTCTCCAGCGCGAACACGGCCGAAGTCAGCATCGCGCGCGACGCGCCCGAGAACATGGCCGCCATGCCCACCAGCGCCGCCACGCCCGGATGCACATGCAGTGCGCCGCTCGCGATGCCCAAGTGCGCCAGGCCCACGGCCAGCAGGCCGCCCAAGGCGCCGCCGATCGTGAACAAGGGCGCCAGCGTCCCGCCCGATGTGCCGCTGCCCAAAGCAATGGACCACGACAAGAACTTGGCCAGCATCAAGGCCAGCAGCGCCGGCACGGCCCAGTGCCCGCCGATGATCATCTCGATGTTGTCGTAGCCCACGCCCAGCGTGCGCGGGAAGGCATGGCCCACCAGCCCCACGACCAGCCCGCCGATGGCCGGCCACCACATCCAATGGACCGGCAGGCGCGCGAAAGCGTCTTCGACCCAGTACACACTCTTGGTCACGCCCACGCTGACCAGGCCCACGAGCGCCCCGATCAATACATAGCCGGGCAAGGCCCCGACCTCCGGCATCGGCACCGAGGGCATCGCGAACACAGGCCCGGCGCCCATCGCCCATTGCCGGAAGGCCGCCGCACAACTGGCCGCCAGCGCCACGGGGATCAGCGAGCGCGGCTTGAACTCGAACAGCAGCAGCTCGATGGCCAGCAGCACGGCCGCCACGGGCGCGTTGAAGATCGCCGTCATGCCCGCTGCCGCGCCGGCCGCCAGCAAGGTCTTGCGCTCGCTCGCCGTGACGCTCAGCGCCTGCCCGAGCGCCGAGCCCAGCGAGCCGCCCGTCGCGATGATCGGCCCTTCGGCGCCGAAGGGCCCGCCCGTGCCGATGGCCACGGCCGCCGACAAAGGCTTGAGAAAGGTCAGGCGCAAAGGGATGCGGCTCTCGTTGGTGAGGATCTGCTCCATCGCCTCGGGGATGCCGTGCCCGCGTATCGACGCGGCGCCGTAACGCGCCATCAGCCCGACGATCACACCGCCCACGACCGGCACGAGCACCACCCACATCCCCAGCCGGTGCCCCGCGGGCGACACGGTCTGCGTGGACAAGGTGCCGTAGAAGGCCAGGTTCGTGACCAGCCCGATCAGGGCGATCAAGGTCATGGCGGCCAGCACGCACACGATCGACAGCAGCAGCGCCAGCCCCGTGATGCGCCACACGCGCATGTCGACCAGGGCTTGCCGCGAGGGCATGCGGGCCTGGCGTAACGTGCCCGACAAAGAGGGCGATACAGGCAGAGGGCCTTGCCCCTGACCGGGCGGCAATCCGAAAGGTGAGGGCGCATTCATGGTGCCCGCGATGATACATCGCCCCACGATATATCTGCAAGGCGGCGGGTGTACAGTGCGCCGATGCACCGCTCCCGCAAAATCACCAGCGACGACTACGAACGGCTGGCCGACTTCCGCTTCGCCCTGCGCACCTTCCTGCACTTCAGCGAAACGGCCGCGCGCCAAGCGGGCCTGATGCCCCAGCAGCACCAGGCCCTGCTCGCCATCAAGGGCGCCGAAAAGCGCGGCGCGATGCACATCGGCGCGCTCAGCGAGCGCCTGCTCCTGAAGCACCACAGCGCGGTCGAGCTGGTCAAGCGGCTGGAGCTGGCGGGCCTCGTCACGCGGCAGGCCGATCCGGCCGACGGCCGCAAGGTGGTGCTGACACTGACCGGCCAGGCGCAGGACATGCTCGCCCTGCTCTCGGCCGCACACCTCGAAGAACTCGGCAAGCTGCGCCCCCTGCTGGGTCCGGTGCTGGGCCCCTTGCTCGATCACGCCACGCCCGAGCGCCAATAGCCAAGCCAAGCCAAGCCAAACCAATAGCCCCGCCCTTTCCCTGGACCGCTTCAGGCGTTAGGCTTGCAGGTTTCCCCCTTGTCGGAGTCACCGTCCGTGCTGAGCTGGTTCGAAAGACTGATCACCCCCTACCCCGATGCGCAGCCCGAGGTGCCGCCAACGGGCTTTCTGGCCTTCATCTGGGCCTGCACGAAAGGGGCGCGGCGCTACATCCTGGCCATGACCACGCTCACGGCGCTCATCGGCGCCTTCGAGGCCCAGCTCTTCAACATGCTGGGCAGCATTGTCGACTGGCTCAGCCACATCCCGCCCGCGCAACTGTGGACGCAGGCCCACGACAAGCTGATGCTGCTGGGCGTGATCCTGCTGGTCAGCCCATTGGCCGTGCTCTTTCAGACCGTGCTCAAGCACCAGGCCATGGCCGGCAACTTCCCGATGAAGATGCGCTGGAACTTCCACCGCCTCATGCTCGACCAGAGCATGGGCTTCTACCAGGACGAGTTCGCGGGCCGCGTGGCCACCAAGGTCCTGCAGACGGCGATTGCCGTGCGCGACACCTGCTTCATCGTCGCCGACATCCTCGTCTTCGTCACCATCTACTTCGCGACGATGACGGCCGTGGTCGGCACCTTCGATCTGAAGATGGTCGCGCCCTTCATGGGCTGGCTGGTGCTCTACGCCTGCTCCGTCGCCTACTTCGTGCCGCGTCTGGCCCGCATCTCGAAGGCCCAGGCCGACGCGCGCTCGACCATGGCCGGCCGCATCACCGATGCCTACACCAACATCGCCACGGTCAAGCTGTTCTCGCACGCCAACCGCGAGGCCAGCTACGCGCGTTCGGCCATGAAGGAGTTCCTGCACACGGTCTACAAACAGATGCGCCTGATCAGCGGCTTCGAGGTGGTCAACCACTCGCTGAGCATGCTGCTGATCCTGTCGACATCGGGCCTGGCGCTGTGGCTGTGGATGCAAGGCCAGGTGGGCATCGGCGCCGTCGCGGCGGCCACGGCCATGGCCCTGCGCCTGAACGGCATCTCGCACTGGATGATGTGGGAGATGGCCTCGCTGTTCGAACACGTCGGCACCATCCAGGACGGCATCAACACGCTGGCCAAGCCGCAGAAGGTGCTCGACCGCCCCGATGCCAGGCCACTGAAGGTGCAGCACGGCGACATCCGCTTCCAGGACGTCGGCTTCGCCTACGGCGGCGAGCGCAAGGTCATCGAGCACCTGAACCTGCACATCCACCCCGGCGAGAAGATCGGCCTCGTGGGCCGCTCGGGCGCGGGCAAATCGACCATCGTCAACCTGCTGCTGCGCTTTCACGATGTCGAGCACGGCCAGGTGCTGATCGACGGGCAGGACATCAGCCACGTCACGCAGGACAGCCTGCGCGCGCAAGTGGGCATGGTCACGCAGGACACCTCATTGCTGCACCGCTCGGTGCGCGACAACATCCTCTACGGCCGCCCCGATGCCCATGACGCGGACATGATCGAGGCCGCCACCAAGGCCGAGGCGCACGATTTCATCCAGACGCTCACCGACCCCAAGGGCCGCGCCGCCTACGATGCCCACGTGGGCGAACGCGGCGTGAAGCTCTCGGGCGGCCAGCGCCAGCGCATCGCCATCGCGCGCGTGATGCTGAAAGACGCGCCGATCCTGCTGCTCGATGAAGCCACCAGCGCGCTCGATTCGGAAGTCGAGGCCGCCATCCAGGCCAGCCTCTACCGCTTGATGCAGGGCAAGACCGTGGTCGCCATCGCGCACCGCCTGTCGACGATCGCCGCGATGGACCGCCTCATCGTGCTCGACCAGGGCCGCATCGTCGAAGAAGGCGATCACCTGTCGCTGCTGGCCAAGGGCGGCCTGTACGCGCGGCTGTGGGCGCACCAGAGCGGCGGCTTCCTCGGCGAGGACGACAGCGACGACGGCGGCCAAGCCGTCGCCTGATCCGATCAGTTCTCGATCGGCGTGATCCCGGCGATCGCCCAGTCGCGGCTTTCGTCCTGCGGCTTGACCAGGTGCCACAGCTCGTTGAAGGGCAAGGCACCCGCGTTCACCTCTTCCCGGACCAGGCCATGGAAGCGCACGGACACGATCCACTGGCCGTCTTCCCTGGCCGTGTCGACCACTTCGGCGTCGAGCTGCATCACGTCGGTCTGGTTGGGCGCCGCGCCGCGCTCCTGCAGATCCAGACGCAGCGATGCGAACAACTCGGGCGTCGTGAACTTGCGCAGGTCTTCCACATTGCCCGCGTCGTTGGCGGCCTGCATGCGGATGAAGATCATCTTGGCCGTGCGCGTGAAGCCGGCCATGTCGAAGCCGGCGGGCACCTGAGCCAGATCGCCCGCAGGCGCGCCCCCCGAAGCCGGCGCCAGCGCGGCTTGCTGTGCCTCACGCTGCATGGGTGGCTGGGGCTGATAAGGCTGCGGCTGATACGGCGCACCCGCGCCGGCCAGTTGCGTCCCTTGCGAAGCCGCACCGCCGCCACTGAAACGCCGCATCACCCAGCTGATCACGAACACCGCGACCATGGCCAGCAAAGCCAGCGTCATGAAGTGGCTGAAGGCCTCGCCCATGCCGAAGTGGCTCATCAGCGCCGCAATGCCCAGGCCGGCCGCGATGCCGGCGATCGGGCCGAGCCACGAACGCCGGCCAGGCTGCGCCATGGGTTGCGTCGGCGTGGCGGGCGCGGGTGCCGCGGCCTGCTGGCCAGGGTTGGGCGATGGATTGGGCGCGACCGAAGGCTGCCGCGAAGGCATCTGCCGCTGCATGCCGGAGGCGCGGCCGCCGCCGAGGCGCTTGGCCTCCACGTCCATCGGCGCGGACACCATGCCCACGCCGGCCAACACCACGGCCACGGCCATCAAGCGGTTCTTCCAATTCATGGTGTATCTGTCCTTGGCCCTCGAGGGCCTGTCAAAGTGAGCGCATTGTGCGCACGATCTGAGGTGCATCTTGGGGCGGTCGCGCCCATTTCAAGGGGTCTTGCGCCATCCGAAACGGCAGGACTGAGGATAATCCGCCCCCATGACCTCCTCCGCCCCAGCCAGCCCCTCCTTCAGCAGCCTGCCCCTGAGCCCCGCCATGCAGGACAACCTGCAAAGCCTGGGCTACCTGGGCATGACGCCCATCCAGGCCGCCAGCCTGCCCTTGACCCTGGCCGGGCACGACCTCATCGCCCAGGCCAAGACCGGCAGCGGCAAGACCGCCGCCTTCGCCCTGGCCCTGCTGCACCGGCTCGACGCCAGCAACCTGAACGTGCAGGCCATGGTCATGTGCCCCACGCGCGAGCTCGCCGACCAGGTCACGCAGGAGATCCGCCGCCTCGCGCGCGCCATCGACAACGTCAAGGTGCTCACGCTGTGCGGCGGCAGCACCATGCGCCCGCAGATCGAGAGCCTGGCGCACGGCGCGCACATCGTCGTGGGCACGCCCGGCCGCCTGATGGACCACCTCGAGCGCGAAACGCTCAACCTCGATGCGCTGACCACGCTCGTGCTGGACGAGGCCGACCGCATGTTGGACATGGGCTTCCACGACGACATGGTCACAGTCGCCCGCCGATGCCCGCGCCACCGCCAGACCCTGCTCTTCTCGGCCACCTACCCCGAAGGCATCGCCAAACTCAGCGCCCAGTTCCTGCGCGAGCCCAAGGAGGTCAAGGTGCAGGCCACGCACGAGGCCGGCAAGATCCGCCAGCGCTGGTACCAGGTCGAGCGCGATACGCGCCTGGACGCCGTCTCGCAACTGCTGTTGCACTTTCGCCCCGCCAGCACCATCGCTTTTTGCAACACCAAGCAACAGTGTCGCGACCTCGTCGACGTGCTGAGCGCCCATGGCACCGAGGCCATCGCCCTGCACGGCGACCTCGAACAGCGTGACCGCGACCAGGTGCTCATCCAGTTCGCCAACCGCAGCGCCTCCGTGCTCGTGGCCACCGACGTGGCCGCGCGCGGTCTGGACATCGCCCAACTCGAAGCCGTCATCAATGTCGACGTCACGCCCGACCCGGAGGTGCACATCCACCGCATCGGCCGCACGGGCCGTGGCGATGCCGAGGGCTGGGCCTTGAACCTGGCCAGCATGGACGAGATGGGGCGCGTGGGCAACATCGAGGTGCTGCAAAAGCGCGAGTCCGAGTGGCACAAGCTCGACGAGCTGACACCCGCCAGCAAAGAACCGCTGCTGCCGCCCATGGTCACCCTCCAGATCCTAGGCGGGCGAAAAGAGAAGATCCGCCCTGGCGATGTGCTGGGCGCCCTCACCGGCGAGGCGGGCCTGCAAGGCAGCCAGATCGGCAAGATCAACGTGACCGACTTCCACACCTACGTGGCAGTCGAGCGCGGCATCGCGGGCAAGGCCGTGGCGCAGCTCAATGCGGTCAAGGTCAAGGGCAAGAAGGTCAAGGCCCGGCTGCTCAAGGACGTGCTGCGCGAAGCCGGGCAGTGATGCGCTGGGTCGGACACCTCGGGTATCGCTGGTGATCCGCCGGTGAAAGATACGTCTGGCGCCAGGCAGCCAGGCCAGGCGCGCTAGGATCGGCTCACAAGCACACCACACAGGAGCCCCGCATGAACGCCCGCCTCGAAGCACTGGCCGACCAGAACCTGCCGCAGGCCATGCGCATGCACAAGCGCTGGCAGCCCGCAGCCAGATTGCTCGAACTCAACGGCGCGCTGCTGCACCAGGGCACCGTGCCCATCCCCACGCCCTACCAGAACTGCGCCATGCGGCTGGACGCGGCCGTGCGCCCGGAGCAGTTCATGCTGCAGGCACAGGCCTTCTTCGGCGGCTCGGCCAACCCCTACGCGGTGATCACGCAAAGCCGCCACGACCTCGACCTCGATGCCTACCTGGCCAACGAAGGCTTCATCGAGCAGGCCAACCTGCCGACCATGCTGACCGAGTCCAGCCTCGAGATGCCCGACATCGACGCCGCGTTGCGCATCGACCTGCTCATCCAGGTCTGCGAGATACAGGCCTTCGTGCAGGTCTGCGTCCAGGCTTACGAATCGCTGGGCCTGCCCGCCATGTTCACGCCTTCCTTCTTCGTCGATCCGCTGGCCATGATGACCGCCGATGTCTCGATCGTCCTGGCGCGCAATGAACAAAGCCAGCCACTGGCCTGCGCCATGGCCCTGCACACGGGCGAGGTCGCCGGCGTGTACTGGGTCGGCACCGTGCCACAAGCGCGTGGCCAAGGCCTGGCCGCCGCCTGCACGGCCGCCGTCACCAACCTCGCGCTCGAAAAAGGCGCCAAGGCCGTCACCCTGCAGGCCACGCATTTCGGCGAGCCCACCTACAAGCGACTGGGCTTTCGCGAGTTCGGCCGCATGAGCCGCTGGAGCCGCTGACACCTGGCAGGCTCACGCGAAACGAAACATTCAGACCGCCGTGGGCTGGTGGGTCGACATCGGGCCGCCCTGCCAATGATGTCGGCGCCCATGTGGCCTGCGCGCCTGCGGCCCCGCGTGGTAGATCGCCCGGCCCGCCAGCACGAACAGCGCCGCGATCGACAAGGCCGCCACGAACATCATGAACGACTGGCTCACGGCATGCGCCAGCGAAGGCGCCTGCATGGCATGGAAGGTCGGCAACTGCTCGTACACCGTCCAGGGCTGACGCCCCATCTCGGCCACGGCCCAGCCACTGAGGATGGCCACCCACGGCAGCGGCGCGCCACAGCGCACCAGCAGCAACATCCCCCGCGCCCGGCCACTGGCCAGGTCCTCGCGCTTGACGAAGGCCGCGATGCACAGCGCCAGCAACAGCAGCCCTGACGTCACCATCACGCGGAACGACCAGAACAAAGGCGCCACGGCCGGGCGCGCCATCCGCGCCACATGGGCGATGCGCTCCTGCGGTGTCCACGCGGCCCACGCCTCGGGCTCACGTTGCGACGCGGCCTTGTAGAGCATCAGCCAGCCCTTGTGGCGCGGGTCGTCGGGCACGCTCAAGGCATAGGCCAGGCGCTGCTCGTAGCGTTTGCCCAGGTCCTCGATGCCGGGTGGCGACGCCAGCGTGCCGACGCTCAACAGGCTCAGCAGATACGGCACTTGCACCGCATGGCGATTGATGCCGCGCGCCTCATCGGGCAGTGCGAACAGCACGAGCGGCGAAGCGCCTTCGTCCTGCCGCCAATGCGCCTCGAAGGCCGCGAACTTCATGGGCTGGTCCTCGGCCACACCCACGGCGCTCATGTGCCCGCTCCACAGCACCGATACCACGCCGAACAGCCCCACCCACGCGCCCACACGCATGCCCGCCGCGGCCACATCCAGATGGCGCTTGTGCACGACCATCGCGGCCGACACGGCCATCACGAACACCGCACCGGCCAGCATCGCCGCCGACAGCGTGTGCCACACCTTGTGCAAGGCCATGTCGTTGAGCAGGATCGCCCGCAGCGACTGCAGCCGCCACACGCCCGCCTCGAAGCTCACGCCCACCGGATGCTGCATCCACGCATTCACCGCCAGGATCGTGAACGCCTGCGCCATCAGCAAAGCCAGCAAGGCCCAGCCGACCAGCATGTGCACGCGGTCGCTCAGCATGCGCCGCCCCCACACCGTCAAGGCGACGCAGGCCAGCATCAAGGGCCCGATCGTGCCTTCCACCGAGAAAATCGCCGTCAGCACGGGCGACGCTGTCTGCGCATAGTTGGCCCAGTTCTCCTGCAACTGCCAGCGCAGCGGGTAGCCGGTGCACAGGCCCACGGCCCAGGCCAGCAGGAAGAACCGTCGCCACACCCGCGCGGCATGCAGGTACCGGATCCGCCCGGTGCGCACATAGCAGGTCTGCAGCACGTTCAGGCACAGCAGCAGCCCGATGGACAGCGGCACGAACAGAAAATGAAAGCCCGCGCTCAAGCCGAATTGCAAGCGCAGCAAGGCATACAGAAACTCAGTGGAAGACACCGTCAGACCTCTCGAGGTGCGCGTTTCCTGCGCATTCTGATCAATCCGCGCCCGGAAAAAACAGCCCGGCCGGCGCAACGAAACAAGCTGTTGAAAAGCACCGAAAGCGTCCACCAGGCGCCGCCAAAAAATCCCCGAACAGCCCTGCCGCAGGTATCCATTTTAAGAAAATGGTCTCTGAAACGGCCGCTCAGGCGACAATACAAGGTTGTCCACCCGGGCGTGCGCCTGCCGCCGCCCTGTCGCGCATCCCCCGCGTGCGCCCTGCCTATGTCCGCCCAGACCACCGAGTCCCCTGCCGCTTCCGCCGTGACGATGCCGCGCCCGTCCAAGGCGCTCAACGCCTACCGCCCCTACTGGGCCAAGCGTTTCGGCACGGCCAAGTTCCTGCCCATGAGCCGCGAGGAGATGAACGAGCTCGGCTGGGACAGCTGCGACATCATCATCGTCACGGGCGACGCCTATGTGGACCATCCCAGCTTCGGCATGGCCGTGATCGGCCGCGTGCTCGAGGCGCAGGGCTTTCGCGTGGGCATCATCGCCCAGCCCGACTGGCAGAGCGCCGACCCGTTCAAGACACTGGGCAAGCCCAACCTGTTCTACGGCGTCGCGGCCGGCAACATGGACTCGATGATCAACCGCTACACGGCTGACCGCAAGATCCGCAGCGACGACGCCTACACGCCCGGCGGCCAGGGCGGCAAGCGGCCCGACCGCGCCTCGCTGGTCTACGCGCAGCGCTGCAAAGAGGCCTACCCCGAAGTGCCCATCATCATGGGCGGCATCGAGGCCTCGCTGCGCCGCATCGCCCACTACGATTACTGGCAGGACAAGGTCCGCCGCTCCATCCTGATGGACGCCAAGGCCGACCTGCTGCTGTACGGCAACGCCGAGCGCGCCATCGTCGAGATCGCGCACCGCCTGGCCGCGCGCGAGCCCATCGAGCGCATCACCGACGTGCGCGGCACGGCCTTCCTGCGCCGCACCAACGACCCGACCGCCGAGGGCTGGTTCGAGCTGGACTCGACCGAGGTCGACATGCCCGGCCGCATCGACCAGCACATCAACCCCTACATGACGATGGGTCAGCAGGCCGAGGCCCAGGGCGAAACCTGCGCGCGCGAGGAAGAAGGCGCCTTCGATCCGCTCAAGAACACGGGCAAGGTCGCCATCGGCGGCTCGGGCACTGGAGCAAGCGGTGCGCAAGCCGATCTGCAAAACGGCGCCAAGCCCATCAAGCTCGTCGTCAACCCGGCGCTGGCCGCCAAGTCCGCCACCATCAAGGCCAACGCGGCCGCCGCGGCAACGCTGTCGGCCCTGCCCGCGCGCCAAGGCAAGATCGCGATGCCCCCGCGCGAGCGCACCGTCATCCGCCTGCCCGCCTACGAGCAGGTCAAGAGCGACCCGGTGCTCTACGCCCACGCCAACCGCGTGCTGCACCTCGAGACCAACCCCGGCAACGCCCGCGCCCTCGTGCAGGCCCACGCCCACCGCGACGTCTGGATCAACCCGCCGCCCATCCCGCTCACGATGGCCGAGATGGACTACGTGTTCGACCTCGTCTACGCGCGCAGCCCGCACCCGTCGTACGCCGACGCCAATGGCAGCCACGACGGCGAGACCAAGATCCCCGCGTGGGAAATGATCCGCTTCAGCGTCAACATCATGCGCGGCTGCTTCGGCGGCTGCACCTTCTGCTCGATCACCGAGCACGAAGGCCGCATCATCCAGAGCCGCTCCGAAGACTCGGTCATCAAGGAGATCGAGGAGATCCGCGACAAGGTCAAGGGCTTCACGGGCGTCATCTCCGACCTGGGCGGCCCGACGGCCAACATGTACCGCATCGGCTGCCGCTCGCCCGAGATCGAGGCCGCCTGCCGCAAGCCGAGCTGCGTCTATCCCGGCATCTGTCCCAACCTCAACACGCACCACGGCCCGCTCATCAAGATGTACCGCCGTGCGCGCGCGCTGCGCGGCGTCAAGAAGATCCTGATCGGCTCGGGCCTGCGCTACGACCTGGCCATCAAGTCGCCCGAGTACATCAAGGAGCTGGTCACGCACCACGTGGGCGGCTACCTCAAGATCGCGCCCGAGCACACCGAGGGCGGCCCGCTGTCGAAGATGATGAAGCCCGGCATCGGCACCTACGACCGCTTCAAGCAGCTGTTCGAGCAGTTCAGCGCCGAGGCCGGCAAGAAGCAGTACCTCATCCCCTACTTCATCGCCGCCCATCCGGGCACCAGCGACGAAGACATGATGAACCTGGCGATGTGGCTCAAGCGCAATGGCTTCAAGGCCGACCAGGTCCAGACCTTCTACCCCAGCCCCATGGCGACGGCCACGGCCATGTACCACTCGGGCCGCAACCCGCTCAAGGGCATCAGCCGCCTCGAGGGCAAGGGCGAGAAGGTCGACATCGTCAAGGGTGAGAAGCGCCGCCGCCTGCACAAGGCCTTCCTGCGCTACCACGACCCCAACAACTGGCCGCTGCTGCGCGAGGCGCTCAAGGCCATGGGCCGCGCCGACCTCATCGGCAACGGCCAGCATCACCTCATCCCCTTCTACCAGCCGCAGACGGATGGCGGCTACCAGAGCGCGCGCCGCAAGAACTCGACCGGCTCGGGCGCCCGGACCTCGGTCGTGACCACCGGCCGCGCCAACCGCGCCGCCGAGCCCGCCGACCCGCGCGCCCTGCCCAAGGTCACGCCACGCAAGGGCCTGATCCTGACCAGCCACACGGGCCTGCCGCCGCGCGACAACGGCAGCCGGCCCGGCAAGGCCGCCGGGGGCAAGCCCGCACGACCTGGCCAGGCAGCGGGCAACACGGCACGCAAAAAGCCACGTTGACGGCGCTGGGCGTGGCCGTGCTCGAACGCAGCAACCCGCAGTTCGACAGCTGGCTCGCCAAGCGCGCCGGCGCGCCGCCACAGCAGCAAGATGCCCGTGAACGCAGCCGATCAGGCTCGTGCGCTCACTGCCTGCACTTATTCGTCGCGGCCGCCAAGCACGCCCAGCAGCATCAACAGCGACTGGAACACGTTGTAAAGGCTCAGGTAGACGCCCAAGGTCGCGCTGATGTAGTTGCTCTCGTGGCCATCTTGCACACGCTTGAGGTCATGCAGGATGAAGGCCGAGAAGATGCCGATCGACAGCACGGACAGCGTCAGCATCAGCGCGCTCGATTGCAGGAAGATGTTGGCGATGCCGGCCACGATCAGCATGATCGTGCCGATCATCAGCCACTTGCCCATCGAGCTCAGGTCGCGCTTGATGACCGACGACATCGTGGCCATGCCCAGGAAAATCAGGCCCGTGCCCGCGAAGGCCGTCATGATCAGGCCCGCGCCGTTGGCCAGGCCCAGCACCATGCCGACCAGCCGCGACAGCATCAGCCCCATGAAGAACGTGAAGGCCAGCAGCACGGGCACGCCGGCCGCCGAGTTCTTGGTCTTCTCGATGGCGAACATGAAGCCGAAAGCGCCGGCCAGGAAGACGATGGCGCCCACGCCGCCCGTCATGCCGCTGACCATGCCCGTGGCCACGCCCAGCCAGGCGCCCGCCACGGTCGGCAGCATCGACAAGGCCAGCAGCCAGTAGGTATTGCGCAGCACCTTGTTGCGCTCCGCCGCGCCGAGCGCGAAGCCCGGGTGCATCGTTTGGGTTTGCAGTGTGTTGCTCATGATGGTCCTTTCAATGGGACAGGGGAAAAATGAATCAAGCGGTGATCAGGCGACGCTGCTTGCGCGCCCGGATGTTGAGTGCCTCGACCGCCAGCGAGAACGCCATCGCGGCATAGATGTAGCCCTTGGGCACGTGCACGTCCATCGCTTCGGCGACCAGCGTCATGCCCACCATCACCAGGAAGGCCAGCGCCAGCACCTTCACCGACGGGTGGCGGTCGACGAAATCGCCGATGGGCTTGGCCGCCCACATCATCACGCCGACGGCGGCGATCACGGCGGCGACCATCACGCTCAGCTGGTCGACCATGCCCACGGCCGTGATCACCGAGTCGAGCGAGAAGACGATGTCGATGACGGCGATCTGGCCCACGATGCCCCACATGAGGCGCTTGCCTGCGGCCTTCAAGTCCGCGCCATCGGCAGCAGGCGGGCCGTCGAACTCACGCGCCTCGACCTCGACGAAGATTTCGTGCGACGCCTTGTAGAGCAGGAAGACGCCGCCCAGGAGCAGCACCAGGTCGCGTCCGCTCACGCCATGCCCGGCCACCGAGAACAGGTCGGCCGTCAAGCCCATGACCCAGCTCAGCGAAAACAGCAGCAACAGACGCGTGCCCATCGCGAAGAACAGGCCCAGACGCCGCGCCCAGTCGCGCTGCTCGGGCGGCAAACGCCCCACCAGGATCGAGATGAAGATGATGTTGTCCACGCCCAGAACGATTTCCAGGCTGGTGAGCATCGCGAAGGCGATCCACACATTGGGGTCGAGCAGGTATGCCATGCGCCCGAATCTACCCCTGCACATACTTCGCGTAAAGTCGAATATTTGGAAGTATGACTTCGAGAAAATCTGATGAACTTCAAGCACCTCTACTACTTCTGGGCCACGGCCAAGGCGGGCGGCATCATGCGGGCGGGCGAGCAGCTGCACACCACGCCGCAAACGCTGTCGGGCCAGATCAAGCTGCTGGAAGAGCAACTGGGCTGCGCGCTCTTCCAAAAGTCGGGGCGGCGCCTGGAGTTGACCGAGGCCGGTCGCGTCGCGCTGGGCTATGCGGACCAGATCTTCGCGCTGAGCGCCGAGCTGGAGGCGGCCATGGGCCAGGCCAAGCGCTCGCAGACCATGCTCGACTTCCGCGTGGGCATCGCCGACTCGGTGCCCAAGGCCATCGCCTACCGGCTGCTGGAGCCCGCCCTGGGGCTGCCCGAATCGGTGCGCCTGCTGTGCCACGAAGGCGAGTTCTCGCATTTGCTGGCGCAGCTGTCGGTGCACCGGCTCGACCTCGTCATCGCCGACAAGCCGCTCGACAAGCAGGTCAGCGTGAAGGCCTTCAACCACGCGCTGGGCACGACGGCCATGAGCTTCTTCGCCACGCCCGAGCTGCTGCAAAGCCTGGCGGGCAAGCGCTTCCCGCAATGCCTGGACGGCGCACCCATGCTGCTGCAAGGCAAGACGACCGCCATGCGGCGTCGGCTCGACCTGTGGCTGGCCAAGCACCGGCTGCATCCGCGCGGCATCGGCGAGTTCGACGATGCCGCGCTGCTCAAGGCCTTCGGCGCCGAAGGACGCGGCGTGTTCATGTCGCCCACGGTGCTGGAGGCCGAAACCTGCGCCCAGTACGGCGTGAACGTGCTGGGGCGCAGCGCCGATCTCGTCGAGGAGTTCCACGCCGTCTCGGTCGAACGGCGCATCACCCACCCCTGCGTGGCCGCGATCACGCGCGCCGCGCGCAGCGGGCTGTTCAAAGTACCGTGAAAAGCTGCCTTAAACTCTAGGCTTTTCAGCGCCTGTCGTCCATGTCCGCCGCATCATCCGGGAACGCATCCGCCCTGTTCGACCTCAAGAGCGCCTCGCTCACGCTGGTCGCCTTCGTGCTCAAGACCGGCAACATCCAGGCCCTGGGCCAGGCCATGGCGGAACGCTTCGGCGACACACCCGATTTCTTCAGCCGCGACCCGGTCGTCATCGATTTGACGCATCTCGCCAGCCTCGACGCCGACGTCAACTTCGACGCACTCATCTCGCTGCTGACCAGCTTCAAGCTCAACCCCGTGGCCGTGCGCGGCGGCACCGTCAAGCAGACGGCCGCGGCGCTCGATGTGGGTCTGGGCGAAGCGCCCGACAGCCACAACGGCCCGGCCCGTGTCGAAACCGTCGTGCAGACCGTGGTGCAAGAGGTGATCAAGGAGGTCATCCGCGAAGTGCCTGTCGAGGTTCCGGTGTCGGCGCCCACGATGGTCATCGACAAGCCCCTGCGTTCGGGCCAGCAGATCTACGCCAAGGGCGGCGATCTCATCGTCACGGCCGTGGTCAACCATGGCGCCGAGGTCATCGCCGATGGCAGCATCCACGTGTACGCGCCGCTGCGCGGCAAGGCGATCGCGGGTGCCAAGGGCAACACCGAGGCACGCATCTTCTCGACCTGCATGGAGCCCGAACTGCTCTCTATCGCGGGCACGTACCGCACGACTGAAAACCCCTTGCCCGCCAATGTGCGCGGCAAGCCCGCACAGATCCGTCTGCGAAGGCGAGCGTCTGGTCTTCGACCCGATCGCCTTGTGAAGACCGCTTCGATTGTTTGTACTGATCTCATCTGAAAGGACCGCCATCCATGGCCAAGATCATCGTGGTGACTTCCGGCAAAGGAGGCGTCGGCAAGACCACCACCAGCGCCAGCTTCGCATCGGGCCTGGCCTTGCGCGGCCACAAGACCGCAGTCATCGACTTTGACGTGGGCCTGCGCAACCTCGACCTCATCATGGGGTGCGAGCGCCGCGTGGTGTACGACCTGATCAACGTGATCCATGGCGAGGCCAACCTGAACCAGGCCCTCATCAAGGACAAGCAGTGCGAGAACCTGTTCGTACTGGCCGCCTCGCAGACGCGCGACAAGGAAGCGCTCACGCAGGATGGCGTCGAGAAGGTGCTCAAGGACCTGGGCGAGATGGGCTTCGAGTACATCGTGTGCGACTCGCCCGCCGGCATCGAGACCGGCGCGCTGATGGCCATGCACTTCGCCGACGAGGCGCTGGTCGTGACCAACCCCGAGGTCTCGTCGGTGCGCGACTCCGACCGCATCCTGGGCATGCTCAACAGCAAGACCAAGCGCGCGCAAGATGGCGGCGAGCCCATCAAGGAGCACCTGCTGATCACGCGCTACAACCCCAACCGCGTCGAAGGCGGCCAGATGCTGTCGCTGTAAGACGTGCACGAGATCCTGCGCGTCAAGCTGATCGGCGTCATCCCCGAATCCGAGACGCGTGCTCAACGCCTCGAACCAGGGCATCCCGGCCATCCACATGAACGGCACGGACGTGTCGGAAGCCTACAAGGACGTGATCGCCCGCTTCCTGGGCGAAGACAAGCCCATGCGCTTCGTCGAGGCCGAGAAGCCCGGCTTCTTCAAGCGCCTGTTCGGAGGCAGAGTAACACCATGGGATTCCTCTCCTTCTTGCTCGGCGAAAAGAAGAAGACCGCCACGGTGGCCAAGGAACGCCTGCAGCTGATCCTCGCGCACGAGCGCAATGGCCGCAGCCACAGCCGCCGATTACCTGCCGGACCTGCAACGCGAACTGGTGGCGGTGATCTCCAAGTACGTCTCGATCAACCCGGACGACATCAAGGTGTCGATGGAGCGGCAAGACGACCTGGAAGTGCTCGAAGTCAAGATCGAACTGCCCGAATCAACCGCTGACGCGTTTCCCTGATGACGGAATAGCTGTGTTGCAGTGCACAATGCACGCAGTCATTCCTGATGAGGGGCTCGGTCATGCGCTACGTCGTTTTCAACCAGAAGGGTGGTGTCGGCAAGTCCACCATCACCTGCAACCTCGCGGCCATCAGCGCCAGCCAGGGCCTCAAGACCCTCGTGGTCGACCTCGACCCGCAGGGCAACTCCACGCACTACCTGCTGGGCGGCGCCCATGAAGACGCCGACACCAGCGCGGCCGAGTTCTTCGACCAGACGCTCAAGTTCAGCGCGCGGCCCAAGGGCGCCGACGACTACACGGTCCAGACCCAGTGGGACAACCTGTGGCTCATGCCCTCGCACCCCACGCTCGACGAACTGCATGCCAAGCTCGAGTCGCGCTACAAGATCTACAAGCTGCGCGACGCGCTGGCCGAGCTCGAAGAAAGCTACGACCGCATCTACATCGACACGCCGCCCGCGCTGAACTTCTACACGCGCTCGGCGCTGATCGCGGCACAAGGCTGCCGATCCCCTTCGATTGCGACGACTTCCGCGCCGCGCCCTGTACACGCTGCTCGACAACGTCAAGGAGATCCAGGCGGACCACAATGACGACCTCAAGGTCGCGGGCATCGTGGTCAACCAGTTCCAGCCGCGCGCCAACCTGCCGCAGAAACTCGTACAGGAATTGATCGACGAAGGCCAGCCCGTGTTGCAGCCCTACCTCAGTGCGTCGGTCAAGATCAAGGAGTCACACCAGCTGGCGCGCCCCATGATCCATCTGGATGCGCGCCACAAGCTCACGCAGGAGATGGTGGCCTTGCACGAGGCCATCGGCGCGTGATCCGCCCCTGAGCTGCACCCCCAGCTTGACAGTTTGTGACGCGCAAGGCCCCATGGGCGGATGCTGTGCTGCGTCCGCCGACACAGCCCATCCCCTGATCAGGGTTAGCGCCATGGCGTGGCATCGGTCATGCTTGGAAACAGTTACGTAATTTGCATCATGTGCAAATTGTGTGCAGTGGATGCGCTCGCCCAGCGGCGGCTGTGACGTCTGCTGACTGTGTTTCAAGGCTCGAAGATGTCAGACCCCAATCAAGCAGTCCGCCACCTTTACAGCGTTCAAGCGGCGCACACCCAGCCCCTGCCGTTCCGGATACGGATGGCCCACAGCGAAGCCGATCTGCGTCAGGCCGTCGCCGTGCGAACCCAGGCCTATGGCCGCCACGTGCCCGGCATGGAAACCGTGCTGAAGGACCCCGAACCCGATGACGCGCGCGATGACGCGGTATTGCTGATCGCCGAATCCAAATCCGACGGGCAGGTATTGGGCTCGATCCGGTTGATCACCAATTCGCAGCAGGCCCTGCATCTGGAGCACGAGGTCGAATTGCCGGCGATTTTCAGGGGGCACCGTTTGCTGGAAGCCTGGCGGCTGACCGTGCGCAACTGCGAGCAGGCCCGCATGGTGGCCGCGGCCCTGTATAAATCGCTGTACGAGGTCAGTTTCTGCGCGGGTATCGACTATGTGCTCGTGGTGGCCCGCCGCCCCGTGGACCGCCTGTACAAGGCCATGCAATTCAAGGATGCGCTGGGGGGCCGGAAACTGGCTTTGTCCAATACCCTGAATCTGCCTCACGGCCTTTATTATTTGCCGGTGCGCGAGGCCGATGCCTTGTGGCGGGCCGCGCAGTGTCCGCTTTATCCATTCATGGCGCTGACACGCCACCCTGATATAGATATCGACCATGGCGTGGTTCATCGGCGATTTCATCAGTACGCAACAGCAATATCTCCCAAATCGACGGATACTTGACAGTCCGGCCCATCTTGGCAAAGATGCGGCTGGCCATTGTTGAGGAGCGTTCAATGGGCATGGCGAGATCTTCGAGGTTGTCTCGCGCACTCGGTAACCGTGGATTTGCCAATGCGGCACTGGAGCATGAATTCCAGCTGGGGTTCCGCTCCTTCGGCGTCCGCTTTCTGTATATATCGGCCACGGTCGCGGCCTGCTGTTTCATGGCGTTCTGGCTGGTGAATGCACTGGCCCAGCAACACGCCTTTTTCGAAGACACGCAATTGGTGCGCCTCGTGGTGGCGGCAGGATTCATTGTGTTTGGCCAGCTCGTCCAGCATCACAAGCCCTTTTTTGCGCGGCATTATTCGGTCACCTGTTCGCTGCTGGTCGGCCTCAGCGCGCTGGCCACGGGCTACATCGCGCACCTCAGCCAAGCGCACGCCTCGACCATTTCGTCATACTGGACCATGACCACGGCCATCGTGCTGGCCACGCTCATGACATATGGTTTCGCGCGCCTTCAGCCGGTCAATACTGTGCTACTCGGCGCATTCATGATGACGGTGGCCATGGGTTTCGGCGCTGTCGGCCATGATTTCGATCTGCAGGGTTACCAGCGCATGGTGATCCACCTGCTGGCCGCCAATGCGCTGGGTTACATGCTTTACCGATTCTCGATGGCACGCGAGCGCAAATTGTTTCTTCAATCGCGCCGCAAGAATCACGTGGCCGAATTGCGCCGCATGAAGGAACAGGCCGAAGCGGCCGACCGCACCAAAACCGCTTTCCTGGCGAATATGAGCCACGAAATCCGCACGCCGATGAATGGGGTCATCGGTGCGTTGAGCATGCTCAATATCGAGAATCTGACCGAGCGCGATCGCCTGTTCGTCAAATCGGCGCGGGATTCGGCCAAGAATCTGCTGCAGGTGCTCAACGAGATCCTGGATTTCGCCAAACTCGATGCCCAGAAGGTGCGCCTGAGCCCGGCGCCGTTCGACCCGCGCGAGACGGTCACAACGGCCTGCGAGGCCTTCCGCGCCATCGCCGTGCAAAAGGGCGTCCAGATCCGCGGCGACATCCGCGGCATCCCGGGCGAGGTCAAGACGCTCCTGGCCGATGAAGGCAAGCTGCGCCAGGTGCTGCTCAACCTGGTCAGCAATGCCGTGAAGTTCACGCAGCAGGGCGAGGTGCTGGTCAGCGCCAAGGTGACCGTGCTGGATCCGCAGCATGCCTGCCTGCTCATCGATGTGTCGGACACGGGCGTCGGCATTCCGGAATCGGCGCTCGACCGGCTGTACCAGCCCTTCTACCAGGTTGACTCGGGGCCCACGCGCAGCCATGGCGGCACGGGCCTGGGCCTGGCGATCTGCAAGCAGATCATCGAGGAGATGGGCGGCCAGATCCAGGTGCGCAGCGTGCACGGCGTGGGCACCACGTTCGAGATCAGCCTCAACCTGCATTACAGCGTGCAGGACGATCGGCACACGAGCGAGTCGCGCAACGATCCGCACTTCCATGACTCGGAGCTGCCCGCCGAGCAAGGCCATCAGCTCAGCGGCGAGGTCTTGCTGGTCGAAGACAACGACGTCAACGCCTTCATCGCCTCGATGACGCTGGAGAGCCTGGGCGTGAGTTGCCAGCATGCGCGCAATGGCGAGATCGCCGTGCAGATGTTCAGGGACAACGCCTACGACGTGATCCTGATGGACTGCGAGATGCCCGTGATGGACGGCTACGAGGCCGTGCGTTTGATCCGCGCCATCGAAGCCGATGACACGGCCCGGCCACGCACGCCCATCGTGGCGCTGACGGCGCACGCCTTGACGGGCGACCGCGAGGCCTGCCTGCAGCAGGGCATGGACGACTACCTCACCAAGCCCTTCGACCGACAGGCGCTGGCGGCCACCTTGAGCCAGTGGCTGCCCGCCTCGGCGGCGGCCAGCAACCACTGATCATGCCAAGATCCAGACGGATCAGCCTGCCAGGAAATCCTGCTTGCTGAGTTCGACGCCGCCGTGGCGCAGCAGGTCGTAGGCGGTCGTCGAGTGGAAGTACATGTTGGGCAGCACGAAGCCGGTCAGGTAGGCCTGGCCCTTGAACTCGAGCGTGCGCGAAGGCAGCGTGATGACGATGTCGGTGTCTTCCTTGCCGTCGATCTGCGCGGGCTGGATGGTCTTGAGGAAGGCGACCGTCTTGTCGAGGCGCGCTTGCAGTTCGCTGAACGTGGTCTCGTTGTCTTCGTACTTCGGGATGTCGATGCCGGCCAGGCGCGCGGCGCCGCCCTTGGTCATGTCGGCGGCGATCTGCACCTGCCGCGTCAGGGGGAACATGTCGGGGAACAGGCGCGCCGACAGGAAGGCGGCCGGGTCGATCTTGCGCGCTTCGCAGTGCGCGGCCGCCTTGCCGAGAATGGCCGACAGCGCGTTCAGGTTGCGGATGGCCACGGGGATGAAGGCCGAATACATCGAAATGCTCATGTGTACCTCGTCATGACATGTTGTAGGGCGCCCTTTGTACCGTGAACCGGCCGAATGTGCTCAGGCCAGCTTGAAAGACCCAGGGCCTTGCTGCCCGAGGCCATGGCCACCAGCATGACGATGGCGAAAAGGCGCGGCGTGTCAGACGGCTTCGAGCGTCTCGTGCAGCTCGTCGGCCCAGGCGGCCAGGTCTTCGGGTTGCGACTGCAGCCAGTCGAGCGCGGCCTCGCCGTGACTGAGCCAGTCGGCATCGAGCTCCAGGCCTTCGTGGCGGCGCATGATGTACTCGGCCAACAGGCCCACGGCGATGAGCGCGTTGACGTCGGGCTCGGCGCTGCGCTCGCCCAGCGACTCGAGGTCATGGTGCAGGCGGATGGCGGCCGTGACCGTGGGCGCCAGGCGCCAGGTGCGCGCCACCAGCGCGCCGACGACGGCGTGGTCGGTCCGGTGGTTGGCGTTTTCAGTGGCGACGAAGGGCCGGTCGATGCGGGCCTGCGCCTCGACCATGGTGCTCACATAGCCCTTCACGCTTTGCGCCATGACGGGCATGCCCACATGGCAGAACAGCCCGTAGGTGTGCGCCACGTCGGCCGACATGCCGGGGAATTTCTCGGCCAGGTAGGCCATGGCCAAGGCACGCTTGGTCGAGCGTTCCCAAAAGCGCAGCAACTGGTTGGAATTGACCTTGATGTAGCGTTTGGCCAGGAAGCCCAGCATCACGCTGGCCGTCTGCTCGAGGCCCAGGCGGTTGAGCGCCTGGCCGATGGTCTGCACGGGCTGGCCGGCGCCGAACAGCGGGCTGTTGGCCGATTTCAGCAGCACGGCCGACATGGCCACATCGCTGCTGGCGATGCGCGCCACTTCGTTGAGGTCGGGTTCGGCCTGGGCCAGCGCGTCCTGCAGGCGTGTCAGCAGGTTGGGGCAAGGCGGGATGACGATGTTCTGCAAGGGGCCGTTTTTCTTGGCCTTGTCCAGTTCCTTGAGGATGTCTTCTGTGCTGATGAGCTCTGTGGCGGTCGTCATTGTTCAACGGCTTCGGAACGGATAGAAAGATATCGGTCCGGGCGCGCTTTTCTTGACTGCTTTTTTGACGGCTTTCAGGGTGATTTTGGCGACAATTTGAGGGTCAGACCGACCGGCGTCATCGTGAAAGACATGAGCTCCCGCGCAGGCTTACCGTCGTGGGTATCGACCGAGGCGATGTCGAACTGGCTCAGCAAGGTGGCCAGCGCCAGCTTCATCTCGACGAGGGCCAGATAGCGGCCCGGACACACGCGCGGGCCGGCCCCGAACGGCGTCGACAAACGCTTGGCCGCGCTGGCCGTGGCGGCGTCGGCATTGAGCCAGCGCTGAGGCGCGAAGGCCATGGCATCGGGGAAGTAGCGGTCGTCGAGCGTGTCATGGCGTGAAACGGCCCAGATCAGCGTGCCTTGGGGCACGGCCACGTTCGCGATGACCGTGTCGTTGATCGCCTGCACGACGCGGAATGGCGCGACGGGCTTGAGGCGCATGGTCTCCTGGCAGACGGCGTCGATGTAGGGCAGGTCGGCGATGTCGTCCATGCGCATGTCGGCCAGGTCACCGTTGACCACGCGCCGCGCTTCGGCTTGCGCATGGCGCAATGTGTCGGGGTTCTGATGCAGCAGGTAGATGGCCCAGGCCAGCGTGTTGGCGGTCGTGTCTTCGCCGGCCAGGAGCATGGTGAGCACGTTGGGCGCGATGTCGGCATCGTTGACGCCGCTGCCCGGCTGGTCGGCGGCGACGATCATGGCCTCGAGCAGGTTGCAGGGCTGGTCGCGGCGCGCGGGGTCGCCCTGCAGGCGCTGGCGGGCCTGCGCGATGTAGTCGTCGATGGCGTGCATGACGATGGCCATGCTGCGGTCGAGATCGCGGTCGCTGGGCAGCTTGAACCAGCGCCAGTACGGGATGAGCGTGTTCAGGCGCTTGAACAAAGCCGGGAAGATCTTGTCGAGGTGCTGCTGGATGACGTCGTCGTCGGACTCGAGCGTGTTGGTCTCGGCGCCGAAGGCCAGGCCCGCGATGGCATCGACCGTGAAGCGCATCAGGTCGGCCTGCAGGTCGATGGGCTGATCAGCCTGCAAGGCCTTTTGCCATCGGCCTTTCAGGCGCACGGCCACCTTGAGCAGCAGCGGGAAGAACGCCCGCACATGCGTGGGCGAGAAGGCCGCCATCACCATGCGCCGCTGGGCGTACCAGGCCTGCCCTTCGATGCCGAAGAGGCCGGGTTCCATGCCCAGGTCGCGGGTGACCTTCTGCAGGTTCTCGGGGCGCTGGAAGCCCTCGGGCCGGTCTTTCATGACGTGGTTGATGACGCCGTGGTCGGTGAGCGCCAGCACGCGCGTCGGGCCCAGGTACATGCGAAAGACGGGGCCGTATTGGCGCGCCCACTTTTCGACGTCGAGGTGTACGCGGTCCATGCGCACCTGCAGGCCGTTGCCCACGATGGGCCAGGGGTTGGGACCGGGCAGGTCTTCGAAGGCGATCAGGGGCGGGGTGCCCGGCACATCGTCACGCGCGGCTTCTGACCGGGATGGCATGGTCATGGCGTACTCCCGTGGGCTGGAACCAATCCGGCATTGTGGCGCAGCGGGCGCGGATGTCCGTACACTGTCGCCCCGGTTGTTTCCCTTACAGGCTTCGGCCTTTTTTGACTCATGACGCTGTTGCTCGCACCCATGGAAGGGCTGCTGGATTTCGCCTTGCGCGATGTCCTGACCCGCGTGGGCGGCATCGACCGCTGCGTGTCCGAGTTCATCCGCATCACGGACACGGTGCTGCCGGAGCGGGCCTTCAGGCGCGTCATGCCCGAGTTGAACAACGGCGGACGCACGCTGGCCGGTGTGCCGGTGCGCGCGCAGTTGCTGGGCTCGGACCCGGCCTGCATGGCCGACAACGCCGCGAAGCTGGCGACGCTGGGGCCGGCGGGCATCGATCTGAATTTCGGCTGCCCGGCCAAGGTCGTGAACCGGCATGGCGGCGGCGCGGCCCTGCTGCAGGAGCCCGAGCTCGTGCACCGCATCGTGGCGGCCGTGCGCCGCGCGGTGCCGCCCGAGATGCCCGTGTCCGCGAAGATGCGGCTGGGCTTCAACGATGACCTTCTCGCGGAAGATTGCGCGCGCGCCATCGCCGATGCCGGCGCCTGCGAGCTGGTCGTGCATGGCCGCACCAAGGCGCATGGCTACAGGCCGCCCGCGTACTGGGGCCGCATCGCCGATGTGCGCGCGGCCGTGTCGATCCCCGTGATCGCCAATGGCGAGATCTGGACGCTGGACGACGCGCGCCAATGCCAGGCCGAGTCGGGCTGCGACGATTTGATGCTGGGGCGCGGCATGGTGGCCGACCCCGGTCTGGCGCTGACCATCTTGTCGGGCGGGCCGGCGGTCGATGACCAGCCTTTTGTGCCCTGGTCCGAAATGCGGCCCTTGCTCGGTGTGTTCTGGCAACTGATCTGCGGCCCGGTCATCCCCAAATACCGGGCGGGCCGCGTCAAGCAATGGCTGAACTACCTGCGCAGGACGTATCCTGAGGCCGAGGCGGCGTTCGCGCAGGTGCGCACGGTCAACGATTCGCGGCAGGTCGAGGCGCTGATCGCGTCCTGGATCGGCGCAACGAACGACAATCCACAGGCCGCCACACCCGCCTGATTCAGAAAAGAGAACGCCCGATGGCCATCCAATGGTTCCCCGGTCACATGAACGTGACCAAGAAAGCCATCATCGAACGCATCAAGGAGATCGACGTGGTGATCGAGCTGCTGGACGCGCGCCTGCCCGGCTCCAGCGCCAACCCGATGCTGGCCGAGCTGACAGGCACGCGGCCCAAGCTCAAGGTGCTCAACAAGCAGGACGTGGCCGACGCCGACCGCACCGAGGCCTGGCTGGCCTGGTACCGTGCGCAGGCCGACACGCAGGCCATCTCGCTGGACGCGAGCGAGACCGCGCTCGGCGCAGCGTTTGATCAAGGCCTGCCGCGAGCTCGCTCCCAACCGCGGCGGCATGGCCAAGCCCTTGCGCGTGCTGATCTGCGGCATCCCCAACGTGGGCAAGTCGACGCTGATGAACACGCTCGTGGGCAAGAAGGCCGCCAAGACGGGCGACGAAGCCGGCATCACGAAGATGGAACAGCGCATCAACCTGGCCAGCGACTTCTACCTGTTCGACACGCCGGGCATGCTGTGGCCCAAGATCACGGTCGAGCAAAGCGGCTACCACCTCGCCGCCAGCGGCGCCGTGGGCCGCAATGCCTATGACGAAGAGGAAGTGGCGCTGGAGCTGGTCAAGAGCCTCAAGAGGCCGTATGCCGAACTGCTGGCCGCGCGCTACAAGCTCGACGACGTGGCCGCCATCCCCGGTCTGCATGACGATGTGCTGCTGACCGAGATCGGGCGCAAGCGTGGTGCCGTGATGAGCGGCGGGCGCGTCAACATGCAGAAGGCGGCCGAGATCATCCTCAATGATTTCCGCAGTGCCGTGATGGGGCGCATCACCTTGGAAACGCCCGAGGAGTTCGAGCAATGGTGCGCCGCTGCCGAAGCCGCCGAGGCCGAGCGCCAGTTGAAGAAAGTGGCGCGCAAGAAGAAAGCATCCGATGCCTGACGTGTTGGCTGAAGTCCTGCGCCACAACGCGGGCCGCGACCCCGAGCGGCTGGCGATGAAGTACGCGCGCATCCGCCAGAACCCTTTCGTGTTCATGCGCGGCACGTGTCACCTCTTCCATCAGCAACTGCCTGATCACAAGGCCTTCGTCAAGGCGCCACCGGCCTGGGCCTGCGGCGACCTGCATCTGGAGAACTTCGGCAGCTACAAGGGCGACAACCGCCTGGTCTACTTCGACATCAACGACTTCGACGAGGCCGTGCTCGCGCCCGCCACCTTGGACGCGCTGCGCTTCATGAGCAGCGTGACGCTGGCCGCCGAGACCATGCAAGTGTCGGCGAAAGAGGCCAAGGCGCTCAATGGCGCGTTCCTCGATGCCTACTTCGGCGCGCTGGCGCAAGGCAAGGCACGCTGGATCGAGCGCGACACGGCGCAAGGCCTCGTGCATGACTTGCTCGATGGCTTGCGTGCGCGGCAACGCCCTGCTTTTCTGGACGGCCGCACCGTGCTCAAAGGCCAGCGACGCACCTTGCGTGTCGACGGCAAGAAGGCCTTGCCCGTCACGGCCGCACAGCGCCGGCATGTCGTGAGCCTGCTCGACGCATTCGCCTGCACGCAAGACAAACCCGGCTTCTTCGATGTGCTGGACGTGGCGCGGCGCATCGCGGGCAATGGCAGCCTGGGGCTGGAGCGCTATGTGATCCTCGTGCGTGGCAAGGGCGCGCCCGATGGCCACTACCTGCTCGACCTCAAGGCGGCCGCGCCCTCGTGCCTGAAGCCGCACCTGCCCCTCAGGCATCCCAAGCAGCCCAAATGGGCTTCGCAGGCGCACCGCGTCGTGGCCTTGCAGCGGCGCATGCAGGCCGTGTCGATGGCCTTTCTGCACCCGATCGTGCATGGCGAGCAGTCGTACGTGCTGCGGGCCTTGCAGCCCAGCGAAGACCGCGTCTCGCTCAGCGGGCCGGGCATCGGCGTCGTGCAACTGCAAGGTGTGATCAGGCAGATGGCGCAGTGCCTGGCGTGGGCGCAGTTGCGCAGCAGCGGCCGGCAAGGCTCGGCCATCGCCGATGAGCTCGTCGAGTGGGGCCAGACGCAGCAATGGCGCAAGGCCCTGCTGGCTGGTGCCGATGCGTGCGCACAGCAGGTGCATGCAGACTGGCTGCGCTACGCCGAGGCTTATGACGATGGCGCGTTCGACCTCGCCATCCAGAAGTGAAGCCCCGACATGACCGACACCCGCTTCCAACCCAAGGGCATCGTGCCCACGACCGAGCAACTGGCCATCCAGCTCGAGCGCCACAAGCACGTGGTGGTCGAGGCCAATGCCGGCGCGGCCAAGACGACGACGCTGGCCTTGCGCCTGGCCCAGGCATTGGAACGCGGCGCCGATGCCGGCAACCTGCTCGCGCTCACCTACACCGATGAGGCCGTGAAGGCGCTGCAGCAAGCGCTCGAGCGCATCGGCATCGCGGCGGCCGTGCGCAACCACTTGCGCATCCAGACCTTCGATGCCTTCTGCGCCGCGCGCCTGCACGCGTTCGAAGGCACGGCCGTGCCCTGCTACCCGTACCCCGAGCAGCTCAAGACCCATGTGCTGCAGGCCATCGAGCGCGTGCTCGACAACCCCGACGAGCGCCATCGCGACGAGTTCGCCGTCGAAGGCGCGGGCGAAGGCATGGTCGAGGGCATGCTGCAGGCCTTCGCGCGCTTGAAGGGCACGATGCAGCTCGCCATCGACGCCGCCGACCGCACGCCCACGCCTGCGTTGGCCAACGAGCTGGGCCTCGATTACCTGACCTTGCGTGTCTACTGGGCCTACGAGCACATCCGGCGCGGCGGCCATCCCGACCACCCGGCTTTCCGCGCGCCCAACGATGCCACCTACGACCTCGCCAAGCTGCTGCTCAACGACGAGGCCTTCGTCGACCTGCCGCAGCCGCTGGCCATGGGCCTGCACCTCATCCTCGTCGACGAGATGCACGACACGAACCGGGCCATGTTCACCGTGCTCAAGGGCCTGCTGCAGCACAACCCGAGCAGCGCCTTCGTGGGCGTGGGCGACCGCGACCAGGTCATCCACGCGGTGGCCGGCGCCGATGCGGGCTTCATGGGCACGCAGTTCGACCAGGAAGTCGGCCTGCCCAAGCGCTTCCCTTTGACGGCGAGCTACCGCTTCGGCCCCGCGCTGGCGCAGCACGTCGGGCGCCTGGCCAGCAAGGCCTATGTGTCGCAAAGCCCGCGCCAGACCGATGTGCGCCTGCTCGCCTGCGACAACGCGAAAGAGGCGCGCTGGCACATCGCCCACATGCTGAGCAACAAAGAAGGCCTGCCGCCCAAGGCCACGGCCTCCGACATCGCCATCCTGCTGCGCCAGGCGCACCAATCGGTCGAGCTGGAGAACCATTTGCTCGACCAGGGCGTGGCCTACCGCACGAGCGGCTTCGACACCTACCTGATGCGCCCCGAAGTGCTGTTCGTGCGCGGCCTGATGGCGCATGCGCGGCAAGACTTCGCCGCCATCGAGCGCCTGGACACGCGCATCAAGGTGCTGCAGGCGATGCTGCTGTTCTGCGGCTCGCATGTCGAGAGCGACAAGGCCGAACAGGCCGAACGCCTGCAAGAAGCGCTGCAGGCCATCAAGAGCGTGGCCGCCAAGCCCGAGATGGCCGGCTACTTCGTCGAGAACCAGATCCTGCGCAATGCCCGGCCCGACGCGCGGCAACGCGTCAAGCAGGCCTTGGCCGTGATCGAGGAAGACGCCACCGATGCGCTCCTGACCCGCTTCACCGATACCCTCATGCCTCAGCGGCTGGCGGCGCGCGTGATGGTCCGCAACGAGGACATCGAACAGGTCGCGGCCAACATCAAGGGCCTGATCCAGTCGGCCGCGACCTTCGACAACGTGGCCTCGTTCTTCCGGGCGATGAACGAGCGCGAGATCCGGCTGGGCGCCATGCGCGGCAAGGACTGCGTCGTGCTGTCGAGCATCGAGGCCGCCAAGGGCCTGGAGTTCGAGCACGTGATCATGCCGGGCCTCAACCGGGGCGAGTTCGCCGTGGGCGGCAACACGGCCGACAACCGCAACCTGCTCTACGTGGGCATGACGCGGGCGCGCCAGCGGCTCACCATCCTGTGCGAGCGGCACCGGCCCAGCCAATACCTGGTCGACGCGGGGCTGATCTGAAGCCAAGGGCCACACATATGTGATGATGCGCCCTGTCAAAAGAATGAGAGCGAGAACAACATGGCCACCCCACAAGAACACATCAGCATGGCGCTGTTTTGCGACTTCGAGAACGTCGCGCTCGGCGTGCGCGACGCCAACTACGACAAGTTCGACATCAAGCGCGTGCTCGAGCGCCTGCTGCTCAAGGGCAGCATCGTCGTCAAGAAGGCCTACTGCGACTGGGAGCGCTACAAGGGCTTCAAGGCCGCGATGCACGAGGCCAACTTCGAGCTGATCGAGATCCCGCACGTGCGCCAGTCGGGCAAGAATTCGGCCGACATCCGCCTCGTCGTCGATGCGCTCGACCTGTGCTACACCAAGTCGCACGTCAACACCTTCGTCATCATCTCGGGCGACTCCGATTTCTCGCCGCTCGTCTCCAAGCTGCGCGAGAACGCCAAGTACGTGATCGGCGTGGGCGTCAAGCAATCGACGTCCGACCTGCTCATCGCCAACTGCGACGAGTTCATCTTCTACGACGACCTCGTGCGCGAAAGCCAGCGCCAGGCCGCGCGCCAGGGCAACCGCGACAGCCGCGACCACCAGCAGCCCCGCCGCTCGCCCGAAGAAGAGCGCCGCCGCCGCGAAGAGATGGACGCGCGCCGCACCAAGGTCATCGAGATGGCCGCCGAGACCTACGAAGCGCTCGTCACCGACCGCGACGAAGGCGGCCGCATCTGGGCTTCCGTGCTCAAGGAAGCGCTCAAGCGCCGCAACCCGGGCTTCAACGAGTCCTACTACGGCTTCCGCACCTTCGGCAACCTGCTGGAAGAAGCGCAACAGCGCGGCCTGCTCGAGTTCGGGCGCGATGAGAAATCGGGCGCCTATGTGTACCGTGGCAGCGGCATCCCGCGCGCGGAGCATTCGCCTGTGGTGACGCACGAAGCCGTGGCCGCGCACGCAGCGGAGGCCCCGGACCACGCAAGTGCAGCCGTGATCGCGGCCGAACCGACCGAGGCCTACGCCGGCGAAGCGCATGCGCCATCGGCGCCGGCCAATGGCCATGCCTCCGGTGGACGAGGCCGTCAGCGCGGCGGACGCCGTTCGGGCGGCAAGCATGCGGCGCATGAACACGCGGCAGCCGCATCGGCACCTTCGCCCGCCGCGATGCCCGCGCCAACGCCTGCGCCCGTGGAGCCCGTGGAGCCCGTGGAGCACAGAAGCACCGCAGCGCCTGCCGACGCGCCTTCCGCGACAGATCAGCCCGCGGCGAAAAGCAAGCGTGGAGGCCGTCGCCCCGCATCAGCGACGCCCGCTGCAGACGCCGTTGCGCAAACCGCACCTGCCGAGGCAGCTCAGCCGGCCCCCTCGGCCCCCGAGACCGCCGCCAAGAAGGCACCGTCACGCAGCCGCAGCCCCCGCAAGCCCGCCGCCAAGAAAGCGGCCCGGGGCAACGCCCCCACCGAATGAGTGGCCGAGGCGCGAAAGCGCCTCGACCTCGCGTTAGCCCTGATGTCCGTTTGGCCAAGCTCCGTCAATATTGTTATTCAGAATAACATTACTAACGGAGCCTGACATGAACAGCCCACGAACCACCACCCGCCGCATCGGCAAACTGCTCGCCGGCCTTGCCGCCACGGCCGCCCTCTTTCTCTTTGCCAGCGCGGGCAGCCATGCCGCCTCGGCGGCCCCCAGCACCACGGCCAAGACCAGGTACCCCATCGTGCTCGTGCACGGCATGGCGGGCTTCGATTCGATCCTGGGCATCGACTACTTCTACCAGGTGCCCGCCGAGCTGCGCAAGAACGGCGCCGTGGTCTACGTGGCCTCGATGTCATCGTTCAACGACAACACGGTGCGCGGCGAGCAATTGCTCAAGCAGATGAAGGAATGGGCCGCCGCCAAGGGCTACACCAAGTTCAACCTGATCGCGCACAGCCAGGGCGGCCCGACGGCGCGCTACGTGCACGGCGTCGCGCCCGACATGGTCGCCAGCATCACGTCCGTCGGCTCGCCGCACGACATGACGGCCGTGCAGGCCGACAACAAGCTCGGTGACCTGCTCACCAACTACAGCAAGGTGGTCGCGGCATTCGGCAGCGTCATCGGCTGGGCCTCGGGCAATTCCAAGCTGCCGCAAGACCCCGCCGCGCTGCAGGCCTGGGCCGCCGACACCGCCGGCTTCAACGCCCGCTTTCCCGCCGGCAAGCCCACCACCTACTGCGGCCAGGGCGCCGAGAAGGTCGGCGACACCTACTTCTACTCGGTCACCGGCAACCAGCCCGCCACCAACAGCCTCGACATCTCCGATGCCATCCTGGCGCAAGCCGGCACATCGGCGGGCGTGCCCAGCGACGGCCTCGTGCCCGTGTGCGCGACCCACTGGGGCATGGTCCTGCGCGACGACTACCCCTGGAACCACCTCGACGAGATCAACCAGGTGCTCGGCCTGATCGGCAAGGGCGCGCCCGATCCCGTCGCCTTCTATGTGCAACAGGCCGCGCGCCTCAAAAGCAAGGGGCTGTGAGGCAAGGGGCTATAAGCAGTCAAACCCCACCCCTGGTCGGGGGGCCAGCGGGGGGAAACACCCGGTGGCCATTTCATGCGGCTCATTAGAGTCCCTGGCGTAGTTGTGCAGTTGTCCGTCCCATCACACCAACTCGCCTGGAACAAGCATGCAAACCAAATTGACCCGCCTGGCCATGGGCGCCATCGCCCTGGCCTTTTCCTTCACAGCCACGCTGTCGGCCCATGCCGCAGGCTATGAGCGTGGCCCGGATCCGACCCGTGCTTCGCTCGAAGCCGCCGGCCCCTTCGCCCTCGACTCGTTCAAGATCAGCCGCGCCGATGCCAAGACCTACGGCTACGGCGGCGCCACGGTCTACTTCCCCAAGACCGGCACGCAGACCTTCGGCATCGTCACGCTGACACCGGGCTTCCTGGGCTTTCAGGCCGTGTACCAGGCCCTGGCCGAGCGCGTGGCCTCGCACGGCTTCATCGTCGTCAACCTCGACCCCAACACCATCTTCGACTTCCCCGACCTGCGCGCCAAGGAAATGGCCGGCGCCATGAAGCAGGCGATCGACCTGGCGCAAACGGGCAAGGCGCCTTATGCCAACGAACTCGACGCCACGCGCCGCGCCATGATGGGCCACTCGATGGGCGGTGGCGGCACGCTGGCCGCCGCCGTGGCCGACAGCACCTTGAAAGCCGCCGTGCCGCTCGCCCCCTGGCACACGACCAAGAACTTCTCCGGCGACAAGGTGCCCACGCTGATCGTGGCCTGCGAGAAAGACATCATCGCGCCCAACGCCCAGCACGCCGACGTCTTCTACGCCAGCCTGAGCAGCACGCTGCCGCGCGGCGAGGTCGAGGTCAAGGGCGCCGACCACCTGTGCCCCATCTCGCTGGCCAAGGCCTCGTACCAGACCACCGTGGCCAAGTCGGCCATCGCCTGGCTCAAGCGCTTCGTGGACGAGGACATGCGCTATGACGCCCTGGTCAAGGGCGGCATCGATGGCGGCGACTACAGCCGCTTCGACGTGAAAGGCTTCTGACCTTTCTCACCATCGCTGACCATTGCTGACACCTGCCCTGATCATCTGCACGCATCATTGATCAGGGCATGCAGCCCATTCAAATAAACAAACGGGAGTGACTCATGACCAAGCGCACAGCTTGCTTTGTGGCGGCCATCGGCTGCCTTCTTCTTTCCGCCGCCAGCGCGCAAGCGGCCGCCACAACGGTGGATGCGGGATCCTTCGTGGTCTCTTACGACACCAGCACGTTCTCGGCGGGCTATGGCGTCTTCAACAGCCTGCAGCAGTTCATGGGCAGCGAGATGATGCCGACCTCGCAATTCAGCGTCAGCTCGGCGCAGGACACCTTGCGCATCACCCTGAACGGCACGGATCCTTTCCCCGTCAAGAGCGGCGCGCCCATCACCACCTACGTGGACGTGAACCTGCCCCTGAGTTTGCAAACCAAGGAGGGCCATGACGTGGTCTACCAGATCACGATGGGCACCACATTCTCGAGCTACGGCCAGGGCAGCGTGACGGGCGATCTCACGGCGACCTTGCAGGGCGGCACCTCGCCTCAGACATTGGCCTCGCTGAACTTGGCGGGCGCCACGGATGGGATCAACCCAGTGCAGTTCGACCAGACCGGCGGCACGCTCCAGCTCTCCTCCCAGCAAAGCCTGAGCCTGATCGATGGCTACTTCACGATGATCTCCCGCGCCCAGCGGTGGCAGGATGCCGCGACGACATTCGGCGTCAACTACATTGAGATCCGGGCCGTCGCCGTGCCTGAGCCGGGAGCCTGGCCGCTGATGGGCATGGGGCTGGCCGGGCTGGCGGCCGTTGCGCGCCGCCGAGCGCGTGGCCTCGCACGGCTTCATCGTCGTCAACCTTCGATGTGAAGGGCTTCCAAACAGCCGGAAGGGTCCTGCGCTTTCGCTAAACTGCCGGCTTTGCCCACTCACGCACCGGCCCGCAGGACGCCTCAGCACATGATCGACATCGTCAGCGCCACGCGCCGCACTTCGAAAGACTTCTGGTCCAGGTCCGCCCTGGGCATCTCGCTCAAGCGCGTGATGGCCAAGGACCCGCGCATCAAGGCCCACATCGCCTTCTGCAACCGCAAGGGCCTGCCGGAGGTCTACAACGCCCGCATCGACGCGGCGGACAGCCAGGACGCGCTGGTCTTCGTGCACGACGACGTCTGGATCAACGACGACGATTTCGGCGACCGCGTCCTCGAAGGCCTGCGCCACTTCGATGTGTTCGGCGTGGCGGGCAACCGCCGGCGCCTGCCCTATCAGGCCTCATGGTGTTTCGTCGACATCATGCTGAACCCGGATCCCAGAGAAAACCTCAGCGGCGGCATCACGCACGGCGAGCGCCCGCCGGGCCGGCAGGTGACGTTCGGCGAGTTCGGTCTGCCCGTCGAGCTGATCGACGGCGTCTTCATGGCGGCGCGCAAATCGGCGCTCCAAAGCCAGGGCGTGACGTTCGACACCCGCTTCAAGTTCCACTTCTACGACATGGACTTCTCTAGGACCGTCCGCCTCAAGGGGCTGTCGATGGGCACGTGGCTCGTCAACCTCACCCATCAAAGCCGCGGCGCCTTCGGCTCGCCGACCTGGACGGAGCAGTACCGGGCTTATCTCGAGAAGTGGGAGATCTGATCTCGGCGGGCCTCACCCGCTGATCACGCTGGCCGCGCGCCATCACGGCCTGCGGGCGTCACGGGCAATTTGATGATCTGACCTGGCGTCACTTCGCCCAGTTGCCGTCCTTCAAACCCGTGATCTTGTTGAACACGGGCTTGCCGGGCGCGTGGTCCTTGCGGTCGGCCACGAAGTAGCCATGGCGCTCGAACTGGAACTTCTGGTCGGGCACGGCGGCGGCCAGTGAAGGCTCCACATAGGCCGTCACGATCTTGCGGCTCTCGGGATTGAGGCTGGCCATGTAGTCCTTGCCGCCGGCATCGGGGTGCGCGTCGGTGAAGAGGCGGTCGTACAGGCGCACCTCGGCGGCCACGCCGTCCGCCACGCCCACCCAGGTGATCGCGGCCTTGACCTTGACGCTGTCGGCGCCGGGCGTGCCGCTCTTCGTGTCGGGCACGACCGTGGCCAGCACCTCGGTGACCTGGCCTGAAGCATCCTTGACGCAGCCGGTGCACTCGATCACATAGCCGCCCTTGAGGCGCACCTTGTTGCCAGGGAAGAGGCGCTTGTAGCCCTTGGGCGGCACCTCTTCGAAGTCCTCGCGCTCGATCCACACTTCTTTGCCGAGCTGGAAGTGGCGAACGGGCGAATCGGTCCCTTCAGGTGGATGCGGCAAGGCAGGCAGCGAACAAGCCTCCAGGTGGCCGGCACCCATCACCTCGTCCCAGTTGCTCAACACCAGCTTGACCGGGTCGAGCACGACCATGCCGCGATGTGCCTTGTTCTCGAGGTCGTCGCGCAGGGCGATGTCCAGCGTGCTGTAGTCGATCCAGCTGTCGGCCTTGCTCACGCCGATGCGCTCGGCGAAGAGCTGGATGGCTTCGGGCGTGTAGCCGCGGCGGCGCAGGCCCACGATGGTCGGCATGCGCGGGTCGTCCCAGCCGTCCACGACCTGCTCGTCGACCAGGGCCTTGAGCTTGCGCTTGGACGTGATCACGTAGGTCAGGTTCAAACGCGCGAACTCGTACTGCCTGGGCGTGGGTTGCTGGAGCAGGCCGCCTTCGGCCAGGCGCTCGAGCAGCCAGTCGTAGAAGGGGCGCTGGTCTTCGAACTCGAGCGTGCAGATGCTGTGCGTGATCTGCTCGAGCGCGTCCTCGATGGGGTGCGCGAAGGTGTACATCGGGTAGATGCACCACTTGTCGCCCGTGTTGTGGTGCGTGGCGCGGCGGATGCGGTAGATGGCCGGGTCGCGCATGTTGATGTTGGGCGCGGCCATGTCGACCTTGGCGCGCAGCACCATGGCGCCGTCGGCATGCTGGCCGTCGCGCATCTCGCGGAAGCGCGCGAGATTGTCCTGCGGGCTGCGGCTGCGGAAGGGGCTGTCCTTGCCGGGCGTGGAGAAGTCGCCGCGGTTGGCGCGCATCTCGTCGGGTGTCTGCTCGTCGACATAAGCCAGGCCCGCTTCGATCAGGTGCTCGGCGGCGCGGTACATGAAGTCGAAGTAGTTGCTGGCGTAGTAGAGGTGGCTCTCGGCCTTGCCGTTGAACGACGAGTCCCAGCCGAAGCCCAGCCACTTGACGGCGTCCAGGATGCTGTCGACGTATTCCTGTTCTTCTTTTTCAGGGTTGGTGTCGTCGAAGCGCATGTGGCAGACGCCGCCGTAGTCGCGCGCCAGGCCGAAGTTCAGGCAGATGCTCTTGGCGTGGCCCACGTGCAGGTAGCCGTTGGGCTCGGGCGGAAAGCGCGTGCGGATCTTGGCCGGGTCGGGCTGGCCCTGTTTCTGAAGGGCGGCATCGCCCGGTGTGCCCGCCCAACGGCGGCTGGCGTAGGTGCCCTGCTCCAGGTCGCGGTCGATGATGCCGCGCAGGAAATTGCTGGGCTTGGAGGGTGTGTTGTCGTCTGTCGGAGCGTTCATCCCCTGATTCTATCGACCCCCGGTGCGTGGGACCGCAGGATACGAAGTGACACAAGAACGCGGGTTCTTCCGAATGCATTTGTTATGCATGGCAACTATCTTTCGAGCGCCAGACATAACACCTCAAGTTCAACCACATTCGTTATCAGGAGCCACACATGAAGCAAGCCCGCCTTCCTCTGCACCGACTCGCCCTGGCCGCCGTCATGGCCTGCGCCGCCGCCGTGGCCACGGCCGGCGTCAACCAGGCCGTCCTGGCGCCCAGTCCGGTCGACGACACGCACAGCTACGGCAACCGCGCGAGCCTCGAGCACTTCGACCAGTACGGCTTCGTCGAGCAGGAGTTCATCATGTCCGGCCTGGCCAGGAAGTACAAAGGCGTGGGCACGCTGGGCAATGACGGCAAGTGGAACGCCACGGCCGTGTCCAACAACACGGCCTATGCCACGGCCATGATCGTGCGCCGCCCCGCCACGCAAGCGAAGTTCAACGGCATCGTGATCGTCGAGTGGCTCAACGTGAGCACGGGCTACCCGCTCGATGTGGACTGGGGCATGGCGCACGAGGCCATCCTGCGCGACGGCTATGCCTACATCGGCGTGAACGTGCAGAAAGTGGGCATCCAGGGCGTGCAAAAGCTCAAGCAGTTCGGCGACCGCTACGCGGCCGGCAACATCCCCGACGACGACATCTCGTACGACATCCTCTCGCAGACCGCGCAGGCCGTGCGCGACCAGAGCGCCGTGCTGCTCGGCGGCCTGCAGGCGCAGAAGGTCATCGCCAGCGGGCACTCGCAATCGGCCGTGCGCCTGATCACCTATGCCAACGCGATCCAGCCGATCGAGAAGGTGTTCGACGGCTTCCTGATCCACGGCCGACTGGGCACGGGCGCCAGCATGGCATCGGGCGACAAGCTCCCCGCCAGCACGGCACTGCGCAGCGACACCAACGTGCCCATCTTCCTGCTGCAAAGCGAGATGGACGTGTCGGTCGCGCCCAGCACATCCAAACAGCTCGACACGGACAAGATCCGCCAATGGGAAGTGGCCGGCACCTCGCACGCCGACCAGTACCTGCTGGACAACATCGGCGAGGTCAGCGGCCGCGACGTGGGCTGGACACCCCCGACCTGTGCGAGCCCCTACAACGCCATGCCCTTCTACATGACGGAAATCGCCGCTTTCAACCACCTCAAGAACTGGGTGACGTCCGGCATCGCGCCGCCCGTGGCCCCGCGCTTGCAGCGCGACTTCCTGGGCGGCGTCAAGAAGGATGCGAACGGCAATGCGCTGGGCGGCCTGCGCCTGGCCGAGATCGACGTGCCCGTCGCCAAGTACGGCCACGCCAACCTGACGACGGGCTCGCTGGCCTTCCTGGACGTGTTCGCCTGCGTGGCGGGCGGCAACACCAACGCCTTCGCGGCCAGCAAGCTCAAGTCGCTCTACCCAACCCATGCGGACTATGTGAACAAGTACACGGCGGCGGCCGATGCGGCCTTGTCCAAAGGCTACATCCGTCCCGCCGACCGTGACAACGCCGTTGCAGGCGCGCAGGCGGCGGCCATCCCTCAGTGAAGTGAATCACGAACGTGTGTTCGCGAAATAACCACCTCGCTCCGGTTAAGTTTCAAACGCACGTTCGTATGCGCCCTCTAGGGAATTAAACACGTTTCAAACACCCCTCATTCAAGGGTATTCGTCAAACCGACAGGGTTGACCCTCTCGGGCAGGTGGTGTCCGGGCTTGAACAATCGAGTCCACAGCAGCACCAACCCGAGAGACACCCATGCTCACAACCCGCTATCAAAAGGTCGACACCCTGAATGTTCAGGACATCACCGAGATGTACGCCCTGTTTGAAGCGAACTACTCGTACAGCCCGCTGTCGACCTTCATGAGCGACCTGGCCAAGAAGGATGGTGTGTTCATCGTGCGTGAGAAGACGTCGCAGAAGATCGTGGGCTTCTCGACGCTGGGCATCTTCCGTTTCAAACTGGGTGGCAAGGAAGTCAAGGGTCTGTTCAGCGGCGACACGATTCTCGAGCGCACTTACTGGGGCACGCGCTCGCTGTCGCAGGCCATCGCGCTCAAGATGTTCCGCGAAGCCTGCAAGAACCCGTTCACGCGCCAGTACTGGACGCTGCTGACCAAGGGCTACAAGACCTATCTGCTGGTGGCCAACAACTTCCAGGAGTACTACCCACGCCGTGGCCAGAGCTCGCCCGAGATGGAAACCATGGTCAAGGAATACTGCGAGATCCTGTTCCCCGGCAAGCTCGACCACGAGACCATGCTGCTGGACTTCGGCCCCAACGCCAACTGCCTGAAGGAAGGCGTGGCCGGCATCACCGACGACCTGCTCAAGCACCCCGACATCGCCTTCTTCCAGCAGCGCAACCCCACATGGCAGCGCGGCACCGAACTGCCTTGCCTGGCCCGCGCGGACTTCCTGTCCTTCCTGAAGATCCTGCCGCCCTTCCTGAAGAAGACGATCTTCGGTGGCCGTTCGCGCAGCGCTTCGGATGCGCATGCCAAGGGCCAGGCTCAAGGCCAGACACAGGCCTGATTCAAACAAGCCTGCTCGAGCAAAGTATTTTCAGCGGCCGCCGCGGATGAGCCGAGCCCCGGGTCTCAACCCCGTGGCCCGGTTTCGTCTTTCTGGGCTGGCGCGTCCGCAGGGGCTTCAGCGGGCTTTTCGCGGGCGCGCTCGGCATAGCGGTTGAAACGCCAGGCGCTCGATTCCATCGTGATGCGGCGCCAGGCGCTGCGCTTTTCGGCGGGGCTCATTTCGGGCCACAGCTGCACCTCGTCGAAGGTGCGCCCACAGCCCTTGCACAGGTCGTCGCCCTGGCTGGTCGAGCAGATGGCGATGCAGGGTGTGTCGGGCGTGGTGTCGTACCAGGCCAGCCAGGCCTGGCGCGCGGCCTTGGGCATGGTGTCCTCGTCGCACTCGTGCTCGCGGTAATAGACCATGAGCGCGTAGACCTCGGCCAGCGCCTTGACCTCGTCGCACAGGCTGATGCCGTCGGGCGAGGGGCGCTGCTCGCGCCACCAGTTCAGGGCCGATTCGATGTCGGTGATGTGGATGCCGGCCATGTGGGAACCCGGATGCCGTGGCTCAGTCCTGCGCGGCCACCAGGGCGGCCAGGGCGGCTTCGACGGAGGCGCGGCTCACGCCTTCGGCGAGGGACACGGGTGCATCGTTCAAGGCCTGCGCGCCGTCCTGTTTGAAACGCTTCACCCACTCGCCCGCTTCGCGGCCTTGCGTGAAGGCCTGGCTTTGCAGCAGCAGGCTGCCATCCGCTGCGGTCAGCTTGAAATAGAACTGGCCGTCCGACTCGCGGTATTGCTTGAACACGGGCACGTCCGACTTGGCTGTTTGCGCCTTCGCAGCTTGAGGCTGGGACACCGCGACCATGCGGCGCAGGCCCACGGCGTCGCGCAGCTCGTTCAGGAAGGGCGTGGCCGTGGCGCGGGCCTTGGCGGCGCCGGCCTGCAGGATGTCCTCGATCTGCTCGGGGTGCGCCATCAGCTGCTGGTAGCGCTCGCGCATCGGGCCCACATGGGCTTCGATCAACTGCACGACGCGCTGCTTGGCATCGCCCCAGCCCAGGCCGCCACGCAGGTCGGCGTGGAAGGCCTGGCGCGTGGCCGCATCGGCGAAGGCATCGTGGATGGTGACGAGGTGCGCGCCTTCGGGGTCCTTGGGCTCGCCGGGCAGCTTCGAGTCGGTGACGATGCGCGCGATGGCGTCCTTCAGGGCCTTGGGGCCGCCTTCGAACAGCGGCACGGTGTTGTCGTAGCTCTTGCTCATCTTGCGGCCATCGAGGCCGGGCAAGGTGGCCACGCTTTCTTCGATCTCGGCCTGCGGCAGCACGAACAGCTCGCGGCCTTTGCCGAAGGTGTGGTTGAAGCGCTGGGCCACATCACGCGCCATCTCGATGTGCTGGACCTGATCGCGGCCCACGGGCACGCGGCGGGCGTTGAACAGCAGGATGTCGGCGGCCATCAGGATGGGGTAGCAGTACAGGCCCATCGTCACGTTGGCGTCGGGCTCTTCGCCGGCCGCCACGCTGGCGTCGACCGTGGCCTTGTAGGCGTGCGCGCGGTTCATCTGGCCCTTGGCCGTGACGCAGGTGAGCAGCCAGTTCAGCTCGGTCGTCTCGGGGATGTCGCTCTGGCGGTAGAAGGTGACGCGCGCGGTGTCCAGGCCGGCGGCCAGCCAGCAGGCGGCGATTTCAAGGCGTGAACGCGCGATGCGGTCGGGGTCGTCGCACTTGATGAGCGCGTGGTAGTCGGCCAGGAAAAAGAAGCTCTCGACCCCGGCTTCGCGGCTGGCGGCGATGGCCGGCCGGATCGCCCCGACGTAGTTGCCCAGGTGAGGGGTGCCGGTGGTCGTGATGCCGGTGAGGACGCGTTGTGTCATGGCGAGGCTCAGGTAACGCGCAGGGAGCGTTTTGGCTGATGGGAAAGTGGGCCATTGTAGGGTGCCGCACCCCGTGCAGGGGCGCCCGGAACGGCCGATGGCCACTACACTTGAGGGCTTGCTCCCACCAAGCCGCATGAAAAACATCGTCATCCTGATCTCCGGCCGAGGCTCCAACATGGAAGCCATCGTGGACACCTGCGCCAGCGAGCGCTGGCCCGCCCGCGTCGCCGCCGTGATCAGCAACAAGGCCACGGCCGGCGGCCTGCAGTTCGCCGCCTCGCGCGGCATCGCCACGGGCGTGGTCGACCACAAGCAGTACGGCAGCCGCGAAGCGTTCGACGCCGAGCTTGCACGAGTGATCGACGGCCACCAGCCCGACGTGGTCGTGCTGGCCGGCTTCATGCGCATCCTGACCGAAGGCTTCGTGCGGCATTTCGAGGGGCGGTTGCTCAACATCCACCCGTCGCTGCTGCCGGCCTTCCCGGGCCTGAACACGCACCAGCGCGCCATCGACGCGGGCTGCAAGCTGGCCGGTGCCACCGTGCATTTCGTGACACCCGAGCTGGACCACGGCCCCATCGTCGCGCAGGCCGCCGTGCCCGTGCTGGCGGACGACACGGATGCGACCTGTCAGTGCGCGTGCTCGTGAAGAGCACCTGATCTACCCGCGTGCCGTGCGCTGGTTCGTGGAAGTCGCCTTGCGCGTGCAAGGCCACCGCGTCATCCACCAGAGCGGCGACGCGCAGTTGACCATCGGCCAATGACCAGTGACATGGGCGGTGGCCCGAAGGCCACTGACCGCGCTCAGGCGCGAGCGCGGCCTTTGCGGCGTGCCAGCGCCACGACGCACAACCCCGCACCGGCCAATGCGGCGATTTCAGGCTCGGGCACTGGCGTCAGCACGAAGTCGGTGCGCACGCCGTTGTGGATGCCTCTGCCGAAGATGATCCCGTTGTCGCTGATGCCTTCGGCGCTTTCGAGCACCCAGCCTTGACTGAGCGAGCCCTGCAGCAAGGTGTTCAGGTCTCTGCATGCCGCCTGCGCTGGAATAAATAAAGGCGCGGCTGTCAAGCAAAGAAGTGACACCATCGGGCGTGACGACAGAGGTCCATTTGCGGGAATAGCCGACCACCTGGCCCAGGTTGTTGAGGCCCTTCGCGCTGCTTTGCTCGTCACCCGCCAGGAGACCCAGATCCACCAGGCCCGTGGGCGAGGTGATGAAGGCGTGCGTTTTTTCGTCGGAATAATCGTCTGTCGTCGAACTGGCGCCCGCAACCTGACCCGCGTCATTGACCGCGTTCGCGTATGAGCTGCGACCGCCAGGCAGCACGCCCAGGTCCGTCAATGTCGTGCCGTCGTATTTGAAGGCGTGTTCAGCTGCCATGAATTGCGGCTCGATCTGCGCGCTGCCGACGATGAGGTCATGGTTGTTGATCGCTGCGGCGGTGCTGTTGCCGCCCAGTGTCGGCAAGAGGGTCAGCTGGCCATTCTTGACCACGGTCGCCTTGGGATCGCCATCCAGCCCGCCCGAGGTGTCGAACACATAGCCCACGATGCTGCCGTCATTGTTGATGCCTGTCGTGGCGATCACGTTGGAGCCGCCGCGCCCGCCCCCACCGAGATTCAGATAGCCGCCGCTGAGCGTGCCGGTCAGTGGGTCGTACACCATCGAATCGCGGATGCTGATCAGCCCGTTGTCGCTGATGGTGGGCCTGCTGCCGGACAGCAGCATGTTCAGGTCGGTCTTGACCCCGCCGCTGTAGACGATCGGGCCATCTCCAAACGCCCCCTTGGTGCCCACGATCGTGCCTGAGCTGTTGATATCGAGCGCCTGAAAATCGAGCGCATCGATCCGGTAGCTGTTGGCCGCCTGGGCATGCGCCGCGGCCAGCAGACCGGCCACGGCGAACGCGTTGCGCAACAATGAAAAGGGCTTGTTCATCTGTTCCTCCTTGACTTGATGGCCGGCAGGCATGTGAATGGGCCGCCGATTTCAGCCATGGTGGCATGTTTCGATGCCCGATCAACCACGCCTGCGGCACGAGGTCTGATAATCTTTGCAACCTTCCGTAAGATACCCTCATCAATGACATTGAGTTCGAATAAGTGGCGCCGATGGGCCTGCGTTTTGGCCATTCTCGGTTTTGTCCAGGTGGCCTCGGCCGCCGACACGCCACCGCCCGAAGCGCAGAAGATGGACCGCCAGGCCGCCATGACCGCCGCGCTCAAGGCCATGGAGGCCAGCCAGATCAAAGGCCCGGCCGACATCAAGCTGCGCGACCAGGCCACGCTCAAGCTGCCTGCGGGCTATGTGTGGGTGCCCGAGCCCGCCGCCGGCCAGTTCATGAAGGCCGTGGGCAACCACCCTGACGACCGCGAGCTGGGGCTGGTGCTCCCGCAGTCCGAGTCGGAGGGCTGGATGGTCGTGGCCACATACGAAGCGTCCGGCTACATCAAGGACGACGACGCCAAGCACTGGAACGTCGACGACATGTTCAAGCGCCTCAAGGAAGGCACCGAGGCCGCCAACGAAGAGCGCCGCGCGCAGGGCTTTCAAGAGCTGGAGATCGTGGGCTGGGTCGAGAAGCCCACGTACACGGCCGACACGCACCGCCTGATCTGGTCGATGTCGGCGCGGCACAAGGGCGCGGGCAATGACACGGGCGGTGACGCGGGCACCAGCATCAACTACAACACCTATGCGCTGGGCCGCGATGGCTACATCACGCTCAACCTGATCACAGGGCTGGACAACATCGGCGCCGACAAGCGCCACGCGCAGACACTGCTGTCCGCCTTGAACTACAACGAGGGCAAGCGCTACGCCGACTACAACGCCTCGACCGACAAGACGGCCGAATACGGCCTGGCCGCGCTCGTCGGCGGGCTGGCGGCCAAGAAGCTGGGCCTGTTCGCGCTGGCGGCGGGCTTCTTCGCCAAGTTCGCCAAGGTGATCGTGCTGGCTGGGGCCGGTGTGGCCGCGGCCGTGCGCAAGGTCTTCAAGAAGAACCAGGCCTGATCAAGGACTTGACGCATCATGATCAAGCTGCTGTTTCTGCTGTTCAGTGGTCTGAAGTTCGGCAAGCTGCTGACCACGGGCGGCACGATGCTGATCTCGCTCGTGGTCTATGCCTGGATGTTCGGCTGGCGCTATGCGGCCGGTTTCATCGTGCTGCTGTTCGTGCACGAGATGGGGCATTTCATCGCGGCGCGCCAGCGTGGGCTGAACGTGGGCGCACCGACCTTCATCCCCTTCCTGGGCGCCTGGATCGAGATGAAGGACATGCCGCACGATGCCGAGACCGAGGCCTATGTGGGCCTGGCCGGGCCCTTGGTCGGCTCGCTCGGCGCATTGGCCTGCTACTTCGTCGCGCGTGACATGGGCGCGTCCGGCCAGTGGCTGCTGGCCGTGTCCTACAGCGGCTTCTTCCTGAACCTGTTCAACCTGATCCCGCTGTCGCCGCTCGATGGCGGGCGCATCACGGCGGTGCTGTCACCCAGGCTGTGGCTGCTGGGCGTGCCCGTGTTGATCGGGCTGTTCGCGATGCACCCCAACCCGATGCTGATCCTGATCGCGATCATGGCCGCGCCACAGGTGATGAAGGCCTGGCACTTCCGCGCCGACGACCCGGCGCATGCCGCCTACTACCAGACCACGGCCGAGACGCGCCTGACCTACGGCACGGCCTATGTGGGCCTGATCGTCTTCCTGGCGATGATGGTCCACGACGTGCACGAGATGCTGGGCGCGGGCGTGGCCTGATCCTGCTTGCGCAACGCGCGCATCAGGCCGCGTTGACCGGCACCTGGAACCAGAACAGGCTGCCCTGCCCCGGCTGGCTGCTCGCGCCGATGCGGCCTTGCATCATGTCGACCAGGCGCTGGCAGATTGCCAGCCCGAGGCCCGATCCGCCGTATTGCTTGATCGTCCTGTCGCTGAGCTGGTTGAAGGGCTTGAACAGGTGGCCGATGGCTTCGGGCGGGATGCCGATGCCCGAGTCCTGCACCTCGATGTAGAGGCCCGGTTGCCCGTTGTCGAAGTCGAGCCGGCGGCAGCGCACGGCCACCGCGCCATGCGGCGTGAACTTCACGGCATTGGCCAGCAGGTTGAGCATGACCTGCTTGACGCGCAGCGGGTCGCCCACGGCGGTGATCTCTTCGCCAGGGAACTCGCGCACGAGCAGCACACCCTTCTGCTCGGCGATCGACGAGACCATGTCCACGGCCTCGTTGGCGAGCTGGACCATGTCGAAGGGCTCTTTGTTCAAGGGCGTGGCGTGCGTTTCGAGGCGTGAGAAATCGAGCACGTCGTTGATGATCTGCAGCAGGGTGGCACCGCAGCGCTTGATCTGTTCTGTCTGCATGGCCTGTTGCTCGTTGAGGTTGGTGCGCGCCAGCAGCTGCGTGAAGCCCAGCAGGCCGTTGAGCGGGGTGCGCACCTCGTGGCTGATCTGCGCGAACAGGTGCGTGCGCGCCAGGCTCGATTGCTGCACGGCCTGCAGCATGGCTTCGAGCTTGACGGCGCGGTGCTCGAGCGCCTTGTGCTGCTGGTCGATCATGCGCTGGTTGGCTTCGATGTCCTGCTCGAACAGGTCATGGGCGCGGCGCACGACCACGCCGAAGGCCGCGCCGATCAGCAGGAAGGCGATCTGCATCAGCATGACGGGGTTGTCGTCGGGGTGCATGAGCGGGTGCACCCAATGCTGCGACTGGTTGGCCCAGATCAAGGCCGCGCTGCCCAATGCCAGCCCACCCCAGAGCAGGCCATCGACCACGCCCATGATGTGCGCCACGAACAAGGGCCACCACACCAGCCACCAGACCGCCGTGCTGGCATTCAGGCCCATCCACATCAGGCCCAGGTTCAGGCCCGCCACATTGCACAGCAGGGCCGCATGGCCGAGCAGGCGGATGCGGCCGGGCGGCAGGCCCGACTTGAAGAGCGGGTACAGGCCCAGCACGAACACGGCCGGCACGGCCAGGGCCGCCGCGATCGCCCATTGCTTCAAGAAGAGACCGTAAGCGAGCGCGAAGCCGAAGTGGCCCGCGACCGAGACGACGATGAGTTCGCTGAAACGCCGATATGTGTTCCAGCCCGCGTCGCGCGCTGCTGGAGGGGGTGATGCCATGTACTGCTCCGTCGGCCTCATCGATGAACGCTGGATGCGCCGATCGCAAGCCTAACCCAAGCGAGTAGGTTTCAGGATTTTTTAAGCACCAGGGTATACGAGATGAGGTAAGCGTGTTGCCTGGCAACATCTATCGACTGTCTGTCGCGCGTCAATCCCTGCACGCTGCAGCATCACACCGAGATGGCCCTGCTGGCCAGCGCGGCCGCGGCGGCGCGGGTCTCCACGCCGAGCTTCTCGAAGATGTGCTCGAGGTGCTTGTTGACCGTCCGGTGGCTCATGCCGAGGATGTCGGCGATGTCGCGGTTGGTCTTGCCTTTGGCGAGCCAGCCGAGCACCTCGGTTTCGCGCGGGGTGAGCGCGGCCTCGTCCAGGCGGGCCGAACCCGACGCATGAGAGGCGCTCTCGGCCGAAGGCATGCCGCGCATCGCGGCCATGGCCTGGCGCGCCACGCGGGCGTTGCGCACGTGCGTGGTCAGGCGCGCGAGGATCTCTTCGATGCGCACGGGCTTGACGACGTAGTCGACGCCGCCCGCGTCGAAGCCCGCGACCACGTCGGCCGTCTCCGACAGGCCCGTCATGAAGATCACGGGGATGGCGGACCAGTCCGCATGGGCCTTGATGCGCTGGCAGGTCTGAAAGCCCGTGAGGCCGGGCATGACCGCGTCCATCAGGATCACATCGGGCGTGACCACATCGAGCCGCGACAGGGCCTGCTGGCCGTCGCGCGCCACGAGCACGGTATAGCCTTCGGTGGCCAATGCGTCGCAGAGCATGCGCAGGGTGTCGGGGGCGTCGTCCACGACCAGGACGGTGCCTTGTCGGCTGTCAGGCTTGAGGTTCATCGAGCGGGTCCTCATTCAAATAGGGGGCCAGGTGCGCGGCCACGGCGTCCAGCTCGAACTGGTCGATCTGCTGACGCAGCACGCGCCAGTGCGCGGCATGTTCGGGGGCGACACGGGTCCAGTCCTCGAGCGCTTCTTGCAGGGCCTGGACGTGGCCTTTGCGGGCCAGGCGTTCGAGCTCCCAGGCCACGTCGGCGGGAAGCGGCTCGAAGGTGTCGGGCTGGCGTTCGATCAGGGGCCGTTGCGCGGCGGGCTGTGCGCTGTCTGTCATCCATTGCAGACCGAGGTGTCGGGCCAAGGTATCGAGCAGCTCCGACTCCATCACCGGCTTGCCCACAAAAGCCTGGCATTGCGCGGCGGCGAGGTTCTCGGGCCGGTTCTCGAAGACGTTGGCCGAGACCATGATGATGGGCACGGCTTCGAAGCCGGCCTGGCGGATGCCGCGCGCGGTGCGCCAGCCGTCCATGTCGTCCATCGTGATGTCGAGCAGCACGGCATCGGGGCAGGCCTCGCGCACGCTCTCCAGGCCTTCGCTGCCGCTGGCGGCTTCGCGGATGTCGAAGCCCAGGGGCAGCAGCATGCCGGCCAGCATCTGGCGCTGGATGGGCTGGTCGTCGACCACGAGCAGGGTCTTGCGCGGGCCCATGTAGCCGGTGATGGGCCGGTGCAGCAGGCGCTCGGCGCGCAAGGCCGGGCTGCCTTCGCGGTGCCCAGGCGGGCAGGCGATCTCGCGCAGGTAGAGCCGCACGCTGAAGGTGCTGCCCTGCCCCATCACGCTGTGCACGCTGAGCTCGCCGCCCATCAGCTCGCTCAGCAAATGCGTGATCGTCAGGCCCAGGCCCGTGCCCGGCTCGCTGCTGCGACGGCCGCCGCTGCCGCGCTCGAAGGGCAGGAAGATGCGCTCGAGGTCTTGCGGCGCGATGCCGATGCCCGTGTCGATGACCTCGAAGCGCAGCACCTCGCGGCGCGCATCGAGCAGCAGCGTCACATGGCCTTTCTCGGTGAAGCGCACGGCGTTGCCCAGCAGGTTGAGCAGGATCTGGCGGATGCGCTTGGCGTCGGCCTGCACCCAGGCGGGCACGCGCCCGCGCGTCTCGAGCTTGAAGCCCAGGCCCTTGGCTTCGGCCTGCGGCTGCACCATGCGGGCGACGTCTTCGAGGAACGCGGGCAGGGGCACGGGCGCGGATTCGAGGCGCAGGCGGCCGGCCTCGATGCGGGCCAGGTCCATCAGGCCGTCGATGAGGCCCATGAGGTGCTCGCCGCTGCGCTGGATGGTGGTCAGGGCCGAGCGCTTCTTGCCGTTGTCGGGTGCGTGGGCCGGCGCGTCCTTGAGCAGGATCTGCGCATAGCCGAGGATGCTGTTGAGCGGCGTGCGCAGCTCGTGCGTCATGCCGGCCACATACCGTGTCTTGGCCTGGTTGGCGGCCTCGGCCAGCTCCTTGGCCTGCTGCAGGGCCGCGTCGGTGCGCCGGTGGGCGTCGATCTCGAGCTGCAGCAACTGGTTGTGGCGATTGGAATCGTCCTGCGCCATGCGGCGGCTCTCGGAGGCCAGCACCACCCACCATGCGCACACGGCCGCCGCCATCAGGAGCAGCGCATAGACCTTGATGAACGGGCCATCGAGCAGGCCATGCGTGACGGCGGGCGCCTCGTTCAGGCCGATGTGCTGGATGCCCTCCTGGTAGTAGACGACGCCGAGCACGAAGCCCAGCAGCGTCGCCAGCGACAGGAAGACCACGAGGTAGTGCCCCACGCGGAAGTTGATGCGCTGCGACAGGTACACGGGCAGCACGGTCATCAGGCCATCGGAGACCTGCTCGGCCGCGCGCGAGCGTGTCTTGCAGCGGTCGTGGCAGCGCGACTCCAGCGTGCAGCACAGCGAGCAGATGGGCGCGTCGTAGGCCGGGCAGGTGGCCATGTCTTCGGCCTCGAAGTGGTTCTCGCAGACCGAGCACTGCACCAGCTGGCCGGGCTTCCAGGGCGTGTGCGGCTGGCGCGCGAGGTAGAAGCGCCCTTTCGTGGCCCAGGCCAGCAGCGGCGACATGACCATGGCGATGCCCAGGGCGATGAACGACGACCACGCGATGAGCGCCTCGCCCAGCATGCCCGCATGCGCCGACACGGCCACGATGGCGGCGAGCAGCGTCGCCCCCAATCCGACCGGGTTCAGGTCGTACAGATAGGCGCGCTTGAACTCGATGCCTTTGGGCGACCAGCCCATGGGCTTGTTGATGACGAGGTCGGCCACGAGCGCGCCCACCCAGGCGATGGCCACGTTGCTGTACAGGCCGAGCACGCGCTCCAGGGCGCTGAACACACCCAGCGTCATCAGGAGCACGGCGATCAGCACATTGAAGACCAGCCACACCACACGCCCCGGGTGGCTGTGCGTGAGGCGCGCGAAGAAGTTGGACCAGGCCAGCGAGCCCGCGTAGGCATTGGTCACGTTGATCTTGACCTGCGAGACGATCACGAAGAGCACGGTCGCGGCCATCGCCCACGATGGCGACGCGAACACCTCGCCGAAGCCCGCCAAATACATCTGCGTGGGCTCGATGGCCTTGTCCACCGGCACCTCGTGCTGCAAGGCCAGAAAGGCCAGGAAGGCGCCGGCCATCATCTTGAGCATGCCGGGCACGACCCAGCCGGGGCCGGCCACGAGCACGGCCGTCCACCAGCGCACGCGGTTCTCGGGCGTCTTCTCGGGCAGGAAGCGCAGGAAATCGACCTGCTCGCCGATCTGCACGACCAGCGAGAAGGCCACGGTCGCGGCCAGGCCGAAGGCGGTCATGTCGAAGCCGCTGTGGCCCGTGCTGCGCCCGCTCAAAGATGCGAAAGCCGTGTAGGCCTCGGGGTTCTTGAAGGCCACGAACAGGAAGGGGCAGACCCACAGCGAGAGCCACACGGGCTGCGTCCACATCTGCAGGCGCGAGATCAGCGTGATGCCATGCGTGACCAGCGGGATGATGACCAGCGAAGCCACCACATAGCAGACAGGCAAGGCCCATTTGAGCAGCATCTGCAGGGCCAGGGCCATGATGGCGGCCTCGAGCGCGAAGAAGATGAAGGTGAAGCTCGCGTAGATGAGCGAGGTCAGCGTCGAGCCCAGGTAGCCGAAGCCTGCGCCGCGCGTGAGCAGGTCCATGTCGACGCCGTACTTGGCGGCGTAATAGCTGATGGGCAGCCCGGTCAGGAAGGTGATGAGGCCGACGACCAGGATGGCCAGCAAGGCATTGGTGAAGCCGTAGTTCAGCGCGATGGCGCCGCCGATGGCCTCGAGCGCCAGGAAGGACACGGCCCCGAACGCCGTGTTGGCCACGCGCAGCTCGCTCCACTTGCGGAAGCTGCGCGGGGTGTAGCGCAGGGCGTAGTCCTCCAGGGTCTCGTTGGCGACCCAGGCGTTGTACTCGCGGCGGATGCGGAAGATCTTTTGCAGGGCGACGGACACGAACAGGCTCCGTGTGTGAAAGGCAGCGGCCTTGTTTGCAAGAAGCGATCCAGGCGCGCCACTACGTCAATTGACGTATTCATGAAAAACGCGCGCGTCCGTACTGTTGCACCCAAGGTCGCGAATGAGCGGTGCGGGCCTTGGCTCTGCACCAAAGCGCGGCATCGGCAACCCGTTTTTGTGCAAGGAGCCTTTTCATGTCGAATGACCAGAACGATCCATCCACCCACCGCCGTCGCGTGCTGCAAGGCCTGGGCGCCCTGCCCCTGATGGGCATCACGGGCCTGAGCTACGGCGCGGCGCCGGCCACATCGGCCGTCAACACGACCAAGCTGGCCGTGACCGACACCGAAGTGACCGTGGGCCAGTTGCACTCCGCGACCGGCACGATGGCGATTTCGGAGACCGGATCGATCCAGGCCGAACAGCTGGCCATCGACCAGATCAACGCCATGGGTGGCGTGCTGGGCCGCAAGATCAAGGTCATCAAGGAAGACGGCGCCTCCGACTGGCCGACGTTCGCCGAGAAATCCAAGAAGCTGCTGGTCAACGACCACGTGGCCTGCGTCTTCGGCTGCTGGACATCGGCCTCGCGCAAGGCCGTGCTGCCCATCTTCGAGAAAGAGAATGGCCTGCTCTACTACCCCACCTTCTACGAAGGCCTGGAGCAATCGAAGAACGTGTTCTACACGGGCCAGGAAGCGACGCAGCAGATCCTGTGGGGCCTGGATTGGGCCAAGAACGAGAAAAAGGCCAAGACCTTCTTCCTGGTCGGCTCCGACTACATCTGGCCGCGCACCTCGATGAAGATCGCGCGCAAGCACGTCGAGAACTTCCAGCACGGCTCCATCGTCGGCGAGGAGTACTACCCGCTGGGCAACACCAACTTCAACTCGCTGATCAACAAGATCAAGCTGGCCAAGCCCGATTGCATCTTCGCGGCCGTGGTCGGGGGCTCGAACGTGGCCTTCTACAAGCAGCTCAAGGCCGCGGGCATCACGGGCGCCAAGCAGTTCCTGCTGACGCTGTCGGTGACCGAGGACGAGATGCTGGGCGTGGGCGGCGACAACTTCGCCGGCTTCTACTCGTCGATGAAGTACTTCCAGTCGCTGCCCAACGAGAACAACAAGAAGTTCGTCGAGGCCTTCAAGAAGGCGTACGGACCGAAGTCGGTGATCGGCGACGTGACGCAGGCGGGCTACCTCGGCCCGTGGCTGTGGAAGGCGGCGGTCGAGAAGGCGGGCAGCTTCGATGTGGACAAGGTGGTGGCCGCATCGCCCGGCATCGAGCTCAAGACCGCGCCGGAAGGCTACGTGAAGCTGCACGAGAACCATCACCTCTACAGCCGCGCGCGCATCGCGCAGGGGCAGCCGGATGGGACGTTCAAGGTGGTGGCCGAGTCCAAGGACCTCATCGAACCCAACCCCTTCCCGAAAGGATACCAATAGACCACCCCTACGGCCTGACGGCCGCCCCTCAAGGGGCAACGCCAGTGGACCGGCACAGCCGGATCCACGGCGTTCGCTTGGATTCGGTCTGCGCGTAGCGCGAGAAGGAGGACGAACGTGTCTTTAGCTGAAATGTGGAACATCGGCCTGATGCAGGGCTTCGCGGGCTTGAGCCTGTTCTCTGTGCTGCTGCTCATGGGCCTGGGCCTGGCCGTGATCTTCGGGCAGATGGGCGTGATCAACATGGCGCACGGCGAGTTCATGACCATCGGCGCCTACACGGTCTACATGGGCTCGACGCTGACCGAGAAGTACGCCCCCAACCTCGTGCAGATGTACTTTCCGTTCGCCATCTTGGCAGCCTTCGCCATCGCGTTCTGCGTGGGCTGGCTGACCGAGTGGCTCTTGATACGCCATCTCTACAAGCGTCCGCTCGACACGCTGCTGGCCACGTGGGGCCTGAGCCTGGGCCTGCAGCAGTGCTTCCGCTCCTTCATCGGCCCGAAGGAAGTGAGCCCCACCCTGCCCGACTGGCTGATGGGTTCGTGGTCGCCTCATGAAGGGCTGGACATCCCCATCAACGGCATGTTCGTGATGTGCCTGACCGCGCTGGTCACGGCCCTGCTCATGCTCGCGCTCTACAAGGCGCGCTGGGGCCTGCGTGTGCGGGCCACGGTCAGCAACCGCGTGATGGCCAACGCCATCGGCATCAACACGAAGCAGACCGACCGCCTCACCTTCGCCATCGGCTGCGGCATCGCCGGCGTGGCGGGCGCGGCCTTCACGACCATCGGCTCGACAGGCCCGACCAGCGGCTCGCTCTACATCGTCGACTCCTTCCTGGTCGTGACCTTTGGCGGCGCAGGCAGCCTGCTGGGCACCGTGGCATCGGCCTTCGGCATCGCCCAGACCCAGTCCATCAGCGAGTTCTTCATGACGGGCTCGAACGCCAAGGTGCTGACGCTGCTGGCCGTGGTCACGATCCTGATGCTGCGTCCGCAAGGCCTGTTCCCATCGAAGGTTCGCCGCTGAGTTGCCGCTGAGTTGCCAGTTAGATAGGAGTCTTTTACATGAGCAAAGTGCAAACCTGGGTCGCGCAGCAGAAGCTGGGCAGCCTGCTGATACTGGCCCTGCTGTTGATCGTGGTCTTCCCGCTGAGCCTGGACATCTTCCGCCTCAACCTCATCGGCAAGTACCTGACCTATGCCTTCGTGGCGCTGGGCCTGGTGATGCTCTGGGGCCACGCGGGCATCCTGAGCCTCGGCCAGGGCGTGTTCTTCGGGCTGGGCGGCTACTGCATGGCGATGTTCCTCAAGCTCGAGGCCTCCGACCCCATCAGCACCAAGATCCAGTCCACGCCCGGCATCCCCGACTTCATGGACTGGAACCAGCTCACGCACCTGCCCTTGTGGTGGGTGCCTTTCAAGAGCCTGCCGCTGGCCCTGATCGCCGTGCTGGCCGTGCCCACGCTGCTGGCCTTCATCATCAGCTACGCCATGTTCAAGCGGCGCGTGGGCGGCGTGTACTTCGCCATCATCACGCAGGCCGTGGCCGCTGATCCTGACCGTGCTGATCATCGGGCAGCAAGGCTACACGGGCGGCGTCAACGGCATCACCGACCTGAAGACCATGATGGGCTGGGACATCCGCACCGACCACGCCAAATACATCCTGTACTACGTGAATGCGTGGGCCTGCTGCTGGCCGCCGTCCTCCTGTGCCGCTGGGTGCAGCGCTCCAAGCTGGGCACGCTGCTGCTGGCCATGCGCGACAAGGAAGACCGCGTGCGCTTCTCCGGCTACGACGTGGCCATGTTCAAGGTCTTCGCCTTCTGCCTGGCGGCGATGCTGTCGGCCATCGGCGGCGCCATGTTCACACTGCAGGTGGGCTTCATGTCGCCCTCGTTCGTCGGCATCGTGCCGTCCATCGAGATGGTGATCTTCGCGGCGGTCGGCGGGCGCATGAGCCTGGTCGGCGCCATCTACGGCGCGCTGCTCGTGAACTTCGGCAAGACCTACTTCTCGGAAAGCTGCACCCGACATGTGGCTGTTCCTGATGTCGGGCCTGTTCATCGGCGTGATGATGGCCTTCCCTGACGGACTGGCCGGCCTGGTCGAGCAAAAGCTCAAGCCCTGGTGGGCGCCGGCGCCAGGCCGATCGCAAGGGCAGGCCGAGCGCATCAAGGCCGCGCAGCCATGTACCCGGAGGTGCTGCCCAGCGCACAAGGCAGCAGCATGCCGCCCGGCATGAGCGGCCAGCAAGCCTGATCACATCCCCCGATCACATCACGAGACAACAGCAATCGTGCTCTACATCGAAGACCTGACCGTTTCCTTCGACGGCTTCAAGGCCATCGACGACCTGAACCTGTACGTCGACCAGAACGAGCTGCGCGTCATCATCGGCCCCAACGGCGCCGGCAAGACCACCCTGCTCGACCTGATCTGCGGCAAGACCAAGGCCAGCCACGGCAGCATCAAGTTCAAGGACCAGGAGCTCACCAAGACGCCCGAGCACAAGATCGTGCGCTCCGGTGTCGGGCGCAAGTTCCAGACGCCGTCCATCTACGAGAACCTGAGCGTGTTCCAGAACCTGGAGGTGTCCTTCCCGCGCGGGCGCTCGGTGCTGGGCGCCCTGGGCTTCAAGTGCACGGACGAGGTCAAGGCGCGCGTGCAGGCGGTGGCCGAAGAGATCGGCCTGCACGACAAGCTCGACACGGAGGCCGGCCTGCTCTCGCACGGGCAGAAGCAATGGCTCGAGATCGGCATGCTGCTGATGCAGGAGCCCGAGCTGCTGATGCTCGACGAGCCCATCGCCGGCATGAGCGCCGCGAGCGCGAGCAGACCGCCGAGCTGCTCAAGCGCATCTGCAAGAACCGCTCGATGATCGTGATCGAACACGACATGGACTTCGTCGCGCAGATCGCGTCCAAGGTCACGGTGATGCACCAGGGCAAGATCCTGGCCGAGGGCACGATGGACAAGGTCCAGAGCGACCCCAAGGTCATCGACGTGTACCTCGGCCATTAGTCAATGAACCACCCCCTACGGCCTGAGGCCCCCTCGCACCACCGATGGCCCGGCAAAGCGGATCCATGGTGGCTTGCTGAGTCGACGCCGCGCTAAGCGGCAGCTGGAAAGGAAAGCACATGCTGAAGTAAACTGTTCGTGAGCTATGGCCAGAGCGAGGCGCTGCACGGCCTCTCGTTCACCGCCAACAAGAACGAGACCGTGGCCATCATGGGCCGCAACGGCATGGGCAAGACCACGCTGTTCAAGAGCCTGATGGGTGTGCTGCCGACCAAGTCGGGCGAGATCAGCGTGGCGGGCAAGAGCGTCGTCAAAGACGAGAGCTTCAGGCGCGTGGCCTCGGGGCTAGCCTATGTGCCGCAAGGCCGCATGATCTTCCCGACCTTGACCGTCGAAGAGAACATCCAGACGGGCCTGGAGAACAGCAAGAGCAAACGCATCCCCGATGAGATCTACGCGCTCTTCCCCGTGCTGTTCGACATGCGCGCGCGCAAGGGCGGCAACCTCTCGGGCGGGCAGCAGCAGCAACTGGCGATTGCCCGTGCGCTGGTCACCAACCCCAAGGTGCTGCTGCTCGACGAACCCACCGAGGGCATCCAGCCTTCGATCATCAAGGACATCGCCAAGGCGCTGGGCGAGATCCGCAAGCTGCGCGAGATCACGATCGTCGTGTCCGAGCAGGTGCTGTCCTTCGCGATGGACGTGGCCGACCGCCTGTTCGTGATCGAAGGCGGCCGCCTGGTCCATGAAACGACCCGCGCCAACACCGATGCCGACCGCATCAAAGCCTACCTGTCTGTTTAAAAGGAGCCATGCCATGCCAGAAACGCTGATCAAAGTCGACCTGCAATCCTCGCCCGTACGACAACCCCCAGATCCACAACCGCTGGCACCCGGACATCCCGATGGCCTGCTGGGTGAACCCAGGCGACGAGTTCGTGCTCGAAACCTTCGACTGGACGGGCGGCTACATCAAGAACGACGACAGCGCCGACGATGTGCGCGACGTGGACCTGACCACCGTGCACTTCCTCTCCGGCCCCGTCGGCGTCAAGGGTGCGGAACCGGGCGACCTGCTCGTCGTCGACCTGCTCGACGTCGGCGCCAAGCAAGACAGCATGTGGGGCTTCAACGGCTTCTTCAGCAAGAAGAACGGCGGCGGCTTTTTGACCGAGCACTTCCCCGAAGCGCAGAAGTCCATCTGGGATTTCCACGGTCTCTACACGACCAGCCGCCACGTGCCCGGCGTCAAGTTCGCCGGCCTCATCCACCCCGGCCTGATCGGCTGCCTGCCCGACCAGAAGATGCTGGACATGTGGAACGAGCGCGAGGTCGACTTCATCGCCACGCAGCCCGAGCGCGTGCCACCGCTGGCCAACCCGCCCTTCGCCGCCACCACGCACGCGGGCAAGGCCACGGGCGACGCCAAGGCCAGGATCGCCGCCGAAGGCGCCCGCACCGTGCCCCCGCGCGAACACGGCGGCAACTGCGACATCAAGGACTTGTCGCGCGGCGCCAAGATCTTCTTCCCCGTCTATGTGGACGGCGCGGGCCTCTCGGTGGGCGACCTGCACTTCAGCCAGGGCGACGGCGAGATCACCTTCTGCGGCGCCATCGAGATGGCCGGCTGGGTGCACATGAAAGTGCAGCTCATCAAGGGCGGCATGGCCAAGTACGGCATCAAGAACCCCATCTTCAAGCCCAGCCCGATCACGCCCACCTACAACGACTACCTGATCTTCGAGGGCATCTCGGTGGACGAATACGGCAAGCAGCACTACCTCGACGTGCACGTGGCCTACCGCCAGGCCTGCCTCAACGCCATCGAGTACATGACCAAGTTCGGCTACTCGAAGGCACAGGCCTACTCGATCCTGGGCACGGCGCCGGTGCAGGGCCACATCAGCGGCGTGGTCGACATACCGAACGCCTGCGCGACCTTGTGGCTGCCCACGCAGATCTTCGAGTTCGACATCAACCCCTCGGCGGCCGGGCCCGTCGTGCAGGACTTCGGCGGCGTGCAGATGCCGCTGTCGCCGGACCTCTGACCATCATCGACCGCACCACAGCCGGAGCAAGCCATGCCGACCTATGACTATGCCTGCCCGGGCTGCGGAGGCTTCGAGGCCTTTCGCAGCCTGCCCGAGCGCAATGAGCCCGCCACTTGCCCCGATTGCGCGACGCCCTCGCCGCGCGTGTTCGTCAGCGCGCCCCGCCTGGCCTGCATGAACAGCGACACGCGCACGGCCATGGACATGAACGAGCGCGCCCGGCACGCGCCCGCCTCGTCGAAGGACTACCAGCGGCTCAAGCACCCATCGGGCTGCGGCTGCTGTTCGTCCAAGAGCGGCGGCATCCGCGGAGCGACCGTCACGGGCGCCAACGGGAAGCAAGATGTTCCCGAGCAAGAGGCCCTGGATGATCAGCCATTGAGACAGGCGGCGTGGCCTTGATGCTTTTTGAAATACGAAACGCCCCGTGCGCTGTCGCCCAAATACGGGGTGGCCCCGGCCTTTGGCCTTGAGATACAGTCGGCGCTTTCCGATTGGTTCAAGCGCTGAATATCAGGGATGGGGCTGTTTATGTTTGTCGACCGCGCAACCGCGTTCGTGCGTGCGCGTCATGGCCGTCGCCGTGGCGCACTGCTGCTTTCAAGCGTTGTCTTGCTGGCCACGCTGCTTCAGGGATGCGGCGGTGGCGGTGGAGGCGCCGCCCCCACGACCCATCAAACGGACGACGCCACGGCCAGCGGTTTGTCGGCCAAGGCGCTGGCCATGCCCATCCACGGCTATGTGGTGGACGGGGCGGTCGCGCAAGCCAGTGTCTCGCTGTACCAGGTTCAGAAAGATGGGTACAAGACACTCGTCGCCACCACGCAAACAGACGCCAATGGCGCTTACGGGTTCGACGCGCCGCTCGCCAACGACACCGTCTTCCTGATCGACGCCAGCGGCGGCCAGTACACCGATGACGTCACCAGGCTGCCCGCCGTGCTCTCCACGCACCTGAGGGCCGTGGGCGTCTGGCAGAGCACGACCCTGCAGGTCTCCGTGTCGCCTTACAGCGAAATCGCCGTGCGCATCCTCGAGCACAAGAGCACGCCCGACTGGCGGGCCTCGGCCGTCAACGCCGCGAACTCGACCTTGTCCGAATGGGTCGGCGTGGACAACATGCTCGACTTCCGGCCGGCCGACCTGACCTCGCAGCAAGACCTGACGGCCTTTTCCAACGACGAGCTGCTGACGGTCTGGAACATCGGCGGCTTCTCGGGCTTTCGCCAGCGCCTGCCCGCCGTCGCCGGCATGGATGCGACGGAGAACGCGCTCAACAAGCTCTATCTCGCCGTCACGTCCGATCGCTACGAAGACGACGTCAACCCGCCGCTCACGCTCGGGTTCCTCGACTTCACGAACATGTCGAACGTCTCAGCCGAGTTCAAGCAGTACATCAACAGCATGATGCTGACTGGCGGCGCCACGATGCCATCGGGCGTCACGCAGGACCAGGCCAAGCCGCACGGCACCAGCAGCGGCGTGACATCGGCCAGCATGCCGGACGACCAGTTCCTGGTCATCCCGCCGGCGCCCGGCACATCGCTGCCCCTGCCCGCGACCGATGCCCCCGTCGGCACGATGTTCGACGCGCGCGGCGCGCTGGTGGCCTACCAGACCGGCGCCGGCCAGGACCAGTACAGAGGCCTGTTCAGCGCCAGCGTCGCCGACGTGTATGGCGATGGCGATGGCGATGTCGGATTCGGACGCTGGAACGGCGGCCTGGCCGGCTTGTGGACACGCACCGATTCAGGCCTAACCCAGTTCACGCAGCCCGATCTCGTGTCCACGACGGGCGAGAGCTATGCGGTCGCCCGCCCTGCCACGGGCCTGCCCAGTTGTGGCCTGATCAAACTCAATCAGGCCGCCTCGCTGGCCCCCTTCTCCCTGGGCGACTCAGGCACGGCCTTGCTGGCCAACGGCCTGAGCAGCGATGCCAGGATGGCTGTGCAGTATGTCGGCGGCGTTGCGCACTTGGCGTTCGACCTGGGCATCCAGACACCTTCGGGCACGGTACAGCGCTTCACGTCGACGGGCGGCCTGGCCGCGCCATGGAGCAGCGGCGTCACGGCCGATGCGCATGGGCGCTTCACCTTGATCGCCAACGCGACCATGCCCGCGCTGATCATCAACGGTGCGCTCGCGGGCCAAGGCGGGCACAAGGCCATCGTCCGCATCGTCTTCGCCCAGGACGGCCACTCCTACACCGAGCAGGTCGTCGTGTTCAACGCGCCGGATGCGACCGTCGACGCGACGGGCTGCGCCACCAGCGCAGGCAGCACGGGCGCCGGCGTGAGCGGGCCGCTGCCGGTGTCGGGCTCAGGCTATTTCTTCGCGCCGACCAGCGCCTACGCCTACGCTTCTAACGCCACAGTCGGGTTCGGCGCGCACGGCCAGGTCACCGCCATCTCCGGGCCGACGACGGACTATCAGCGCCCCACCGTCAACTTCGCCATCCCGGAAGGCGCGCCCACCTATGAACTCGCCGGCAATGCCATCGCCAGCATCGGCCGCGCGGGCGGCGACCTGCTGGGCGGCGACACAGCACTCGCCTTCGTGCCCTATGCCGTCGCCAAGCCCACGCTGAACCTGCCCGTCGTGGGTGCGCAGCGCTATCAAATGGTGGCCAGCACGGCCGTGGTGTCCAAGCTGACGAATGCCGCCGGCACGGGCCTCGCACCCGGCCAAGTGACGAGCGCCAGCGTGACGGTCGACTTCGACCAGAGCACGCCGCCTGGCGCGCCACCGCTCACCTTGCTGCAAAACAAGGTCGGGGTGTCGATCAGCGGGACCTTCGCCGGCATGCCCTTCACGATCACCAACCCCAGTGGCAGTGGCACGCCGCAGCTGTTCACTCTGCAGCGGGGCGCGCCGGGCAATCCTTCCGTCATCTACGATGGCGGCGTCATCGGCACCATCGCCGGCCCCAACGGGGAGTACGTGGTGCTGGTCTTCCAGACCACGGTCAATGGCATCGACGTGCATGGCGCCATTTTGCTGAAAGCACAGCCCTGATCGCGCAGCCCCGGATGACCATCACGCCATGAGCGCCTTGCCCGACACGCCCTCCGACGACCCCAAGCCGCAACCGCCCGAGCCGCCGGACATCAATGCCTGTTGCGGCAGTGGCTGCGACCCGTGCATCTTCGACACGCACGACATGGCCATGGACGACTACCGGCGCGCGCTGAAGGCCTGGCAGGCACGCCAGGATCAATCGCGCAACCAGTAAAGCCCAGAAACAGGCCCGCCGACATCAAGGGCCCCACCTGCCAGATGATCAAGGCCGTCATGGCAGGTGCGCCATCATGCGCGGGTACTTGACGGGCTCCACGCCCGTGATCCGGATGTCGCGGACGTGTGCGAGGTCCGACCAGATCAGCTTGCTGCCGCGAAGGTGCCTGGCGCCGCCGATGCGCGCGGCGAGCGTGGCGAGCTCTTGTGGGTTGGCCTTGCGGCGCTCGCCCACTTCGCCGTACAGCCGGATGCCGGGGTAGGACAGGAAACGGCCTCGCCACAGGGAACGCAACCAGAAGCCCGCCCCGCCATTGACCGTCATCAGGCACACCTGCCTGCTGTGTTCGAAGTTCGCCGGCAGGGCCCGCGTGTACTGCTCGAAGTAGAACGCCGTCTTGTCGTCGCGCAGGAAGATGAAGCCGATGGGCGTGACATGCGGCCTGCCCTGCGCATTGACCGAGGCGATGGCGCAATGCCTGGAGGCGCGCAGGCCCGCTTCAAAGACCTGGCGGATCAGCGGCCAATCTGTATCGATGTCCACAAGCGTCCCCCTTCAAGCGTTTTGACGGCGCAAGGCCGCGCCCACGACGACCAGCCCAGCCAGCATCAGCGCCACGCCCTCGGGCTCGGGCACCGCCGTGGCCGAGAAGGTGATGGGCACCTCGCTGAAGCGCCTGGACGTGGTGAACACCTCCGAATACGCCGGCGGCGACAGGAAGTCGGCGAAGTAGGGGTTGGCAAAACCGCCCGATGCCGTGGCATAGCCGAAGCCATGAACCGTGATCTGGCCCTGCGCGCCCACGCGGATGAGGTTGTCGAGCGCGTAAGGGTCGTTGCCCGGAATCGCCGAGCCGGCGGGTTGCAGGCCCGTGATGGCGTCGCCATTGCGCGTGCCCGTGATCGAGGTGATCTGGTGGAAGCCGTCCGCATCAGCCGCATCGGCGGCGGTGAGCGTGCCGCTGGCGACGATGTTGTCGCCCGTGTACTGCCAGTGCCAGGTGGTGTCGGCGAAGGCGGGCGCCGCGGACAAGGCACAGGCCATCGCAAACGCTGAGATGGCACGGCGAGGGAAAGCGGTCATGCAAGGCTCCTGAGGTGTTGTTGGAGCCGCCAGCATAAACGTGGCCCCATCAAGGGTGATGGCGGCCTAAGCCGCCGGCCGCCGCGCCCGCTGCTTCGCCGACACCGACTTCACGACCGTCTTGAGCAAAGGCGCCTGCGCCAACGCGGCCTGCGCAGGTGCCATCGCCTGCGCGATCAAGGCCCTGACCGGCGCGCTGCGCAGCTTCTCGGGCGTGATGTGCGGGATGCCCCTGATCAGCACGCCCTCGCCTTCCAGCAAGCCGGCCGGGTCAGACAAGTGCGCGCCCTGCGCGAAGAACAGCGTGACCCAGCGCGGGTAAGCCGCCAGCGACAGCACGGCCTCGGACGCCTGCTCTGATGGCGCGTAGGCGAACACCAGGGCGTTGTAGTTGTCGTAGACCAGCTCGACGCCGCGCGGGAACAGGCCCTGCACCGTCTCGCGGCAGGCCTGGATGGTCGCTTCGATCTCGGGTGTGTACTTGCCGATGAACCCGGCAACCTGCTGCGCCACTGTCGACATGGCCTTGCGCCTTCCCGCCCTTCGGCATTGATGGTGCGGCGATCATGACCTCATTTGCGCCAAGAGGTCAATGGCGGTTTCGGAGAACGCAACGGCGCCAGCGCGGACAATGCCTCATCCATCGATGCATTGAATGAAAGGGCAGACCAGATGAAGATCGACGCATCGGACTTCCGTGTGAAGCCAGACAGCCAGGTCAACCTGCGCAAGCACGCCACGCTCAGGGCACCCGTCTACACCTCGGACGACGACTACCAGGCCATCCTGCAGGACCACGTCAAGCAGCTCAGCGCGCTGCAGCAGCTGCTGTACGCGTCCAATCGCCAGGCCGTGCTGCTGATCTTCCAGGCGATGGACGCGGCGGGCAAGGACGGTGTCATCAAGCACGTGATGTCCGGCGTCAACCCGCAGGGCTGCCAGGTCTTCAGCTTCAAGCACCCGAGCCAGACCGAGCTGCAGCACGACTTCCTGTGGCGCACCACGCGCGACATGCCCGAGCGCGGCCGCATCGGCATCTTCAACCGCTCCTACTACGAAGAGGTGCTGATCACGCGCGTGCATCCCGAGATCCTGCATGGCGAGGGCCAGCCCGATGCGCCCACCGACGAGAAGGTGCTGTGGCGCGAGCGCTACCGCTCCATCGTCGACTTCGAGGCGCACATGCGCCGCAACGGCACGCACATCGTCAAGTTCTTCCTGCACATCTCGAAGGACGAGCAGCGCAGGCGCTTCGTCGAGCGCATCGACGACCCGCGCAAGAACTGGAAGTTCAGCCAGGCGGACATCGAGGAGCGCGCCTTCTGGGACGACTACATGAAAGCCTATGGCAAGTGCCTGGGCGCGACCAGCACGGCCGATGCGCCGTGGTACATCGTGCCGGCCGACGACAAGCGCAATGCGCGCGTGATCGTCTCGCGCATCATCCTCGACACCCTGCAAGGGCTGAACATGCAGTATCCGAAGGCCAGCGCGGCGCGGCGGCGCGAGTTGCAGGCGATCCGGGCGCAACTGGCCTGAGGTGCCCGGTTTTCCGGAAGAAACCTTGCCGGCCTCGGCCCATTTCATCGGTGCTACCGTGCGGAGCAGCTTCACTCATGACCGGTGCCCACCATGCTTTTCGATCCCTTGCAAGTCGGCGCGTTGACGCTGCCCAACCGCATCATCCTGGCTCCGCTGACCCGCGCCCGCGCGGGTACCGAGCACATCCCCAACGACCTGATGGCCGAGTATTACGCCCAGCGCGCCAGCGGCGGTCTGCTGATCACCGAGTGCACGATGGTGGCGCCGGGCACCTCCGCTTTCGTGGCGGAACCCGGCGTTCATTCGGACGAGCAGGTGCAGGCCTGGAAGAAGGTGACGCAGGCCGTGCACGACAAGGGCGGGCGCATCTTCCTGCAGATCTGGCATCCGGGCCGCGCCTCGCATCCGGACATCAATGGCGGCCATGAGACCGTGTCGGCCAGCGCCATCGCCATCGAGGGCGAGATCCACACGCCGAAAGGCAAGGTGCCGCAGGCCGTGCCGCGCGCCTTGAAGGCCGAAGAGATCCCGGCCATCGTGGCCGCTTATGCGCAAGGCGCCCGCAACGCCATCGCGGCGGGCTTCGATGGCGTGGAAGTGCACGGCGCCAATGGCTACCTGATCGACCAGTTCCTGCGCAGCAGCGCCAACCAGCGCACCGATGGCTATGGCGGCTCACTGGACAACCGCGCCCGCTTCCTGTTCGAGGTGCTGACGGCCGTGACGGCGGCGATCGGCGCGGACCGCGTGGGCCTGCGCCTGTCGCCGCTCAACAGCTACAACAGCATGGTCGACAGCGACCCCATCGGGCTCATCGGCTTCCTGGCCGAGCGGCTGAACAGCTTCAAGCTGGCCTACCTGCACGTGATGCGCTCGGACTTCTCTCAAGTGCAAAAAGGCGATGTGCTGAGCGTGGCGCGCGAGAAGTACCAGGGCGTGCTGATCGGCAACATGGGCTACACGCCCGATGAGGCCGAACAGGCGGTGCAAGCGGGCAAGGTCGATGCCGTGGCTTTCGGCACGAGCTTCCTGGCCAACCCCGATCTGCCCGCGCGCATCAAGGCGGGCGCGGCACTCAATGCGCCGAACCCCGACACCTTCTACACGCCCGGGCCGAAGGGCTATACCGACTACCCGACGCTGTGATGCCATGAAGCCGCTGTCTTGCGTGAAGCTGTCCATGCTGGACCTCGTGGCCGTGCGCGAAGGCGGCACGGTGGCCGAGGCCCTGGCCATCTCGCTGCGCACCGCGCAACACGCCGAAGCGCTGGGTTTCACGCGCTACTGGCTGGCCGAGCACCACAACATGCCGGGCATCGCCAGCTCGGCCACGGCCGTGCTGATCGGGCACATCGCCAGCGGCACCAGGCAGATCCGCGTGGGCTCAGGCGGGGTCATGCTGCCCAACCACGCGCCGCTGGTCGTGGCCGAGGCCTTCGGCACGCTGGCGGCGCTCCACCCCGATCGCATCGACCTGGGCCTGGGCCGCGCGCCCGGCACCGACCCGCTGACCATGCGCGCCCTGCGCCGCGACCGCGTCGAAACCGAAGAAGACTTCCCGCGCGACGTGGCCGAGCTGCAGCGTCTGCTGGGCCCCGTGCAGCCCAACCAGCGCCTGGTCGCCACGCCGGGCGCGGGCAGCCAGGTGCCCATCTGGCTGCTGGGCTCCAGCCTGTTCTCGGCGCAGCTGGCGGCGGAACGCGGCCTGCCCTATGCCTTCGCCTCGCACTTCGCGCCGCGCATGCTGATGCAGGCGCTCGAGGTCTACCGCGGCGCCTTCCGGCCATCGGCCACGCTGGCCAAGCCCTATGTGATCGTGGGCGTGCCGCTCATCGCCGCGCCCACCGACGACGAGGCCGAGTTCCTCGCCAGCAGCACCTACCAGCGCGTGCTGGGCATCATCCGTGGCGAGCGTGGCAAGTTGCAGCCGCCTGTGCCCGGCTTCATGGCGGGGCTGAACCCGGCCGAGCAGGCCGCCGTCGAGGGCTTCCTGGCGGCGGCCGTGATCGGCGGCCCGGAAACCGTGCGGCAAGGGCTGCAAGCGCTCGCGCAGGCCACGCAGGCCGATGAGTTCATGCTCGTGAGCGACACCTTCGATCCGGCCATGCGCTGGCGCTCGATGGACATCGCCGCGCGGCCATCGCAGGCTGGCAACTGATCGACAATGAGGCCCTGCCATCGCCCCCTCACCGCTCATCGACCCAGCCCATGCCCAGCCACATCGTCGACGCCAATTACCGCTTCATCGCCGCCTACAACGAGGTCAACGCGCGCATCGCGCAGCGGCAGCAGGCCCTGGCGCTGTACGTCAGCATCGTGATCGGGCTACTGGCCGCCACGGTGGCGCTGCGGCCTTCGGGCACGGCGCCGCAAGCGCCGGTCGAGTGGCTCGTGCTGGGCTTTCCCGTGGCATCCATCTGCTTCGCGTTTTTGAACTACAAGGCCGAGCTCGCCATCACGAACCTGCGCACCTACCTGTCCGTGCTGGAGCAACTGGGCGATGCGCACACGACCCTGCCCAGCTACAACACCGATCCGCAATGGTCGCTGGGCGCCAACGAGGCGCGGCGCTTTCACGACTACACGGTGGCCGTGCTGGTGGCCGCGGGCAACTTCGTCGGGCTGGGCGCCAATGCCGCCATCTTCCCGACGCGCTTCGCGCAGGCGCCGACCTTCATGTACGCCTCGGGGGTGCTGGCACTCGTGTCGTTCATCGTCGTGCTGATGACCTCGCGGTGGCACTACGCGCCCAAGGCAACAGCTTGACGCTTGCTCGGGCCATGCAGCAGCACATCATCACTTTCGAAGGCCTGGTCTTTCGCCCGTTCGAGGACAGGGACGCGGCCTCCTTCGTCGTGGCGGCCAGGGAGTCGGTTGCGTCGCTGAACCCCTGGATGCCCTGGTGCCACGATGCCTTCTCGAAAGACGAGGCGCTGGCCTGGTTCCAGGCTTGCCGTGAAGCCGTGCAGGCCGGCAGCGCCCACGAGTTCGGCATCTTCCACGCCGATACGGCCGAGCTGCTGGGCGGCGCGGGCCTCAACGGCATCGTTCACCACAACCTGTACTGCAACCTGGGGTACTGGGTGCGCACATCGGCACAGCGACGTGGCGTCGCGCTCAGGAGCGTGCAGGCGCTGTCGCGGTATGCGTTCGAGATACTCGGGCTTCAGCGCGTGGAGATCGTGGCGGCCCAGGGCAATGTCGCGAGCGAAGGCGTGGCCATCAAGGCGGGCGCCCAGCTCGAATGCCTGGCCCGCAACCGCCTGCATCTGCATGGCAGGTCCGTGCCCGCCTCCGTGTTCTCGCTGGTGCCTTAGACGCCTTCCTGGATCTGCGTGAGCGCCAGCTTGGCGAGCTTGCGGACATCGGGGTCGGCGTCTTGCGCGGCGCGCTGCAAGGCCGGGATGGCGGCCGGGTCGCCGATCTCGCCGAGCGCGACGGCCGCCTCCTTGCGCAGATTGGCCACGGCGTGCCCGAGCGCATGCTCGATCAAAGGGCCGATGGCGCGCGGTTGCCGCAGGCGGCCCAGCGCCCGCGCGGTCTTCTGGCGCACCTGCCAATAGTCATCGGCCAGGCTGGCGATCAGGGCGTCCAGCGCGGGCAGCAGCCTCAGCTTGCCCAGTGTCGCGGCGGCCTCTTCGCGCACTTGCCAATCTTCATCGCGCAAGGCCTGCCTGAGCGCATCGAGCACGGTGTCGTCGGGCGCGTAGCCCAATGCGCCCGCGGCCATCTTGCGCACGGCGGCATCGGCATCGGCCCGGGCGATGTGCGCGATCAAGGGCAAGGCCGGCGGGCTCTTGAGCCAACCCAGCACGGCCACGGCTTCCAGGCGCACGGCGGCGTCACCGGACTGCAGCGCCGCGCGCGCGGGTGCCTCGCTCTCGGGCAGGCGCAGTTCGCGCCAGGCGCGCAGCACGCTGGCCTGCACGAAGCCGTCCGGGCTGTCGATCCAGGGCAGGAGCAGGCGTCCGCTGGCTTCGGTCTTCAGCTCGGCCAGGCTGTGGGCGGCCGCTTCGCGCACCGCCGGGGCGGGGTCGGACAAAGCCCTGGCCAGCGCCTGCACGGTCTCGGGCTGCTCCCAATAGGCCAGGCGGTCGGCGGCCTCGCGGCGCACATCGGCCGATGTGTCGGACAGCGCCCAGATCAGCCAATTGGCGTGCGCGGCATCTTCCAGTTCGGCCAGCTCGATCAGGGCCAGCAGGCGCACGGTGGCGTCGTCGTCGGTCAGGCGCGGGTACAGGTCCAGCAGAGCCGTGTCGTCGTTGTTCAGCGTGGGTTGGGGGTGGGGGTTCAGGCTGGGCATGGCGGTATGGGGTGGGCGTGAGGAGGCGTGATCGCGTTTGGCGGCAGGCGTCACAGCGCGGGCGGCTGTGTGTCGGTCGCGGGCAGGCCCGTGAGCGGGTTGAGGCGTTCGAGCGAGACGGCCGAGCCCTTGGGCTCGCGCAGCAGGTCGAGGCAATGGCGCTTGAGCGTGGCGAAGGCCGTGCTGGTCAGCCAGTCCTGGTGCCGTGGCCGCGCGGCCGTGACGTGGATCTCGTCGATGATGCGGCCGGGCCGCGGGCTCATGACCAGGATGCGGTCGGCCATGAACAAGGCCTCGTCGATGTCGTGCGTCACGAAGACGATGGTCGTGCGCAGGCGCTGCCACAACTCGAGCAGCAGCTCCTGCATCTTCAGGCGCGTCAAGGCATCGAGGGCACCGAAGGGCTCGTCCATCAGCAGCACACGCGGCTGGTTGATCAGCACGCGCGCGATCTCGACACGCTGCAGCATCCCGCCCGACAAGGCCCTGGGGTAGCGGTCTTCGAAGCCCTTCAGGCCGATCTGGGCGAGCAATGTCCTCGCCTGAGATTGCCGCGCGGCCTTGCCCACGCCGCGCATCTTCAGGCCATACGCGACGTTGTCCGCCACGCTCAGCCACGGGAACAAGGTGTGGTGCTGGAAGACCAGGCCACGGCTGGGATCGGGGCCGCTGATGGCTTCGCCATCGATCTGCAATGAACCCTGGCTCGGCTTGAGGTGCCCGGCCAATGCGCCCAGCAGCGTGGACTTGCCGCAACCCGACGGCCCCAGCAGGCACACGAACTCGCCAGCTTCGACCTGCACGGACACATCGTCCAGAGCGGTGAAGCGCTGCGCGCCCTCGCCCAGTTCGATGGAGACATGGTCGATGCCCAGGCGTCCTTGCGAAGGTGCGGGGCTCACGGCTTCTTTCAACACGGCGCTCATGCCTTGCCTCCCGATGGTTGGTACCATGGCATCAGGCGCTGCCCGCCCCAGTGGATCAACGCGCTGCTGCCCATGCCCAGCACGCCGATGAGCAGCATGCCCACGATGATGTTGGCGTAGTTCTGCACGGTGTAGGACTCCCAGGTGTAGTAGCCGATGCCGTACTGGCCCGAGATCATCTCGGCCGTGACCAGGCAGAACCAGCAGGTGCCCATGCCGATCGACAAGCCCGTGACGATGCTGGGCGCCGATGCCGGCAGGATCACCTGCGCGAACAAGGCCCCGCCCTTCGTGCCCAGGCCCTTGGCCGATGCCACCAGGCGCGGGTCCACGCCATGCACGCCGTGTATCGTGTTGAGCAGGATCGGGAACAGCGCGCCCACGAACGTGATGAACACCATGCTGCCTTCCGACGATGGGAACATCAAGATCGACAGCGGTATCCAGGCCACGGCCGGAATTGGCCGCGCCACCTCCAGCGGCGGCAGCAAGGTCAGGCGTGCCCAACGCGAGCGCCCGATCACCAGGCCCAGCGCCACGCCCGCGACGGCCGCCAGCGCGAAGCCCCAGCCGATGCGCACCAGGCTGCTGCCCAGGTGCTTGCCGAGCTTGGGCGACAGGAGCAGCGCCCATGCGGCCTGCAGCACGTCCATCGGCGTGGGCACGTTCTGGAAGGTGACGAGGCCCAGGTTGACATGCATGGTCGATGCCACCTGCCACGCCAGCAGGCACAGCAGCAAGGACGAGGTCTGCAAACCCCAGCGCTGAAGCGATCGTGCGGCGGCCATGGTCACTTCCCGCCGAGGCTGGCGCGCAGCGCCGCGAAGTCGAGCACCTTGCCCTTGTTGGCCGCCGCATAGCCCACGGCCCCGTCCTTCTGCAGGAAGGCGCTCACCTGGCCCTGGGCATCGGTGGCGAACCAGGCCAGGTTGCCCAGCAGCTTGATGCCGTGGATCAGGTCCTGCGCATAGAAGGCGCGGCTGACTTTGCCCGCCTGCTCCTGCTTGACCAGGTCCTTCACGGCGGACGCGATGGTGGCGTAGTGGCGCACCTTGGGCTCGCCCTTGAACCAGATGCTGGCCAGGCGCTTCGTGTCCGTGATGGGCTTGCCGGTGAGCGCGTCGTTGGCCTTCAAGGGCAGCTTGTCGTGGTTCTTCAGGCTCGCTTCATAGTCGAGGCCCGACTGTTTGAAGGCCGCGCGGATGTAGCGGTCGTCGATGAAGGTGTCGGCGTTCAGATCGACGTCCGTGCGGCGCATCAGGCGCAGCGTGTCGATCGAAGTCTTGAGCGCCTGGCGGTACTCGGGCTTCCAGGTGAAGTCGCGTGTCTGCAGGCCGAGCGGGCCATGGAAGAGGTAGTTCACGGGCGCCTCGATGCCGGTGACCTTCTCGATCAGCTCGCTGTACTTCTCAGGGTCGGATGCGAACAGGCGATCGGCCTCGATGGCCGCGCGCAGGAAGGCGATCACGACCTCGGGGTACTTCTTCGCGTACTCGGCATTGACAAGCGAGCCATGGTAGGTGGGCGCATTGGCCTGCGCGCCATCGAAGATCTTGCGGGCATAGCCTCGGTAAGGGAAGAGTTCGGCGAAAGGCACGAAGTCCGCATGCGCCTCGATCTTGTTGGTCTGCAGCGCGGGGCCGGCCACTTCAGGGGCCTGCGTGATGATGTTGACGTCCTTGTCGGGGTCCAGGCCTTGGGCCTTCAAGGCACGCAACAGCATGCCGTGCGCGGTCGAGGCGAAGGGCACGGAGATGGTCCGCCCGCGCAGCTCGGCCAGCGACGTGATCGGCGAGTCCTTGGGCACGACGATGCCGTTGCCGCTGCCCAGCGTGCTGCCCGACAGCACCGTGATGAACACGCTCTTCTTGCCTGCTTTGACGAAGGCCGCGCCGTTGTTGGCGCCGGGGAAGTCGGCCATCGAGCCGATGTCCAGCTTGTCGGCGATCATCTCGTTGGTCAGCGGCGCGCCCGATGTGAAGTTCTTCCACTGGATGTCGTACTGCGCGCCCTTGTACTTGCCGTCGTGCGGCAGGTACTTGTCGAGCAGCTTGAGCTCGCGGATGAGCAGGCCGCCCGTGGCGCAGTTGATGGTCGTGTCCTGCGTGCCGATGGCCACGCGGATGGTCTCGGCCTGCGCGGCCACGGCGAGGCTCGCCACACCGATGGCGATCAGTGCGCGGGCGATGACGGTCTTGAAAATCATGAGGCACTCCAGATGCGGATGAGATGTCGTCAACGAACGAGATAGGGGATGTTGACCTTGATGGCCTGCGTCGGGCAGTCCTTCTGGCAGGGCAGGCAGTACCAGCACTCGTCGTGCTTCATGTGCGCCTTGCCGGTGGCCGGGTCGAGGGCGAGGATGTCCATCGGGCAGACGTCGATGCACACCGTGCAGCCCTTGTGGGCGATGCACTTGTCCAGGTCGACCGTGACGGCCGCTTCGCTGTATTGGGCGATGGTGCCGGGGGTAAAGGCCATGTGGGGCTCCTGTCTTGTCCTGTGGGGTCAGGCCGCAGCGCGGATGCGCAGGCGGTCGTAGGCTTGCTTCTCTTCGTCGTCGATGGGCACGATGTAGGGCTCGACTTCGCGCTTCTTGTGGCCCATGCGGCCCTGCTCGTCCTTGAAGAGGCTGGTGTGGCAGAACCAGTCGGCATCGTTGCGCTCGGGGAAGTCGGTGCGGTAGTGGTACAGGCCCCAGCGGCTCTCTTGCCGGTACAGCGAGGCGCGCGCCGCCATCTCGGCGCAATCGAGGATGACCTGCACTTCGGCCGCGCGCATCAACTCGTGCGCGTCCCTGGCGCGCAGCTGCTGCACGTCGGCACGGATCTCGTCGAAGCGCTTCAAGGCGATCTCGTACTTGGTCGGCACCTTGGGCGGCTGCAGGTAGTCGTTGACGAAGCGGCGCAGCTTGTACTCGACCTGCGATGGCGGCAGGCCGTGCTCGCGGCTCAAGGGCGCATGAACGCGCTGCTTCTCGGCTTCGATCTGTGCTGAATCAAGCTCGGCAAAGCCGATGGTTGATGCACGCTCCGCGGCCTGCACGCCCGCGAACCAGCCATAGGTGAAGGCGCCGAGCATGTAGTTGTGCGGCACGGCGGCCATGTCGCCGGCCGAGTACAGGCCCGGCACGGTCGTCTCGGCCTTGTCGTTGACGCGCACGCCCGAGGCGCTGTGCCCGCTGCAAAAGCCGATCTCCGAGATGTGCATCTCGATCATCTGCTCGCGGTAGTCGGTGCCGCGCCCTTCGTGGAACTGGCCGCGGCTGGGCCGTTCGTTGCTGTGCAGGATGGTCTCGATGTTCTGGATGGTCTCTTCGGCCAAATGGTCGAGCTTGAGGAAGACCGGGCCCTTGCCACCTTGCAATTCCTGGTAGAACTCCAGCATCATCTGGCCGCTCCAGTAGTCGCACTCGATGAAGCGCTCGCCCTGCGCATTGGCCGTGTAGCCGCCCAATGGGCCCGTCACGTAGGCGCAAGCCGGGCCGTTGTAGTCCTTGATCAATGGGTTGATCTGGTAGCACTCGAGGTTGGACAGCTCGGCGCCCGCGTGGTAGGCCATGGCATAGCCGTCACCCGCATTGGTCGGGTTCTCGTAGGTGCCCATCAGGTAGCCCGACGAAGGCAGGCCCAGCCGCCCGGCCGCGCCGCAGGCCAGGATCACGGCCTTGGCGCGCACGACGTGGAACTCGGCCGTGCGGCAGTCGAAGCCCATCACGCCGCAGACGCTGCCGTCCGATGCCGTCAGCAGGCGCGTGGCCACGATGCGGTTGGTGATCTCGACGCGCGCCCGCTTGAGCTGGCGATACAGCACCTTCTTGACGTCGTGGCCTTCGGGCATGGGCAGCACATAGGTGCCCAGGTGATGGACCTTGCGCATGGCGTAGTCGCCATTGGCGTCCTTCTCGAACTTCACGCCCCACTTGTCGAGCTGCTCGATCGTCTCGAAGCTGTGCCTGGCGTACGCATGCACGGTGGACTGGTCCACGATGCCGTCGTTGGCGATCGTGATCTCCTTGGTGTACTGCTCGGGCGTGGCATAGCCCGGCACGACGGCATTGTTCAGGCCGTCCATGCCCATCGAGATCGCGCCGCTGCGCTTGACGTGGGCCTTGTCCAGCACCAGCACGCGCAGCGCGGGGTTGTGTTCCTTGGCCTTGACGGCGGCCATCGGGCCGGCCGTGCCGCCACCGACGACGACGATGTCGTACTCGTGTTCGATTGTGTTCACCATGTGTTCCTCATGCCTCGCGCTGGCGATCCACCCTGAACCGGTACTGGAAGGTGTCGCCGCGAAAATACAGAAATTCGTAGTCGATGGGCTGGCCCGCCGCGTCGTGCGTCAGGCGCTCGATGCGCAGCAGCGGCGAGCCCGCCTCGACGTTCAATGCCAGGGCCGCCGCCGCGTCCGCCTGCACCGCATCGATGGCCAGCTCGGCGTGGCCCAGGTTCACGCCGCAGTCGTTCTCCAGGATCAGGAAGATGTCGCGGCGCGCGAGGTCGGCCCTGGCCAGGCGCTGGCCCAAGGCATGCGGCACCCACGTGACCTCGAGCGACACGGGCTCGCGGTTGAGGTAGCGCACGCGCCGGATGCGGCTGACCAGTTGCCCTTCATCGAGCTTCAGGCGCTCGGCCACCTGGGCATCGGCGGGCAGGCTCTCCTGGCCCAGCAGGTCGTTGACCACCTCGTAGCCCATGGTGCCCATCTGCTCGGCGAAGCCCATCAGCGAGCTGACGTTCTGATAGGCCTTGGGCTTGGAGACGAAGCTGCCCTTGCCGTGCAGCGTGTAGATGAGGCCTTCCTTCTGCAGCTCGGCCAGCGCCTGCCTGACCGTGATGCGGCTGGCCTGGAAGCGGCGGCCCAGCTCGCTCTCGGAGGGCACGCGGCTGCCCGGCGCATAGCTGCCATCGACGATGCGCGACCGCAGGCTGTTTCTGATCTGACCGTACAAGGGCTCGGCGCTCATGCTTCAACTCGGTTAACTTGGCTTCAACTCGTCATGACAAGCCATGAGCGGCAGTCTATGAACGGGCATGCACCGCGCCAACGAAGCATTGCGCACATCGATATGCGTACGCCTCCTTATGCGGACAACGCAGACACATAGCCGGCTTTGTCACTTGCCTGCATGGGCACGGGCGGTGAGAGTCACGGGCTCATCGGCATTGCCGCGCACCTACCCATGACCTCCATGACACCTTCGACATCACGCACACGCCGACTCCTGGCCGGCTCGGCCCTGGCCCTGTTCATCGGCATCCCTGCGGCGCACGCGCAAAACGCGACGGGCCTCGTCACAGAACGCGGCATCTCGGTCGACGCCGCACTGGAGCTGGCCAGCACGGCGCTCGAGCAATGCCGCACCAACGGCTACAAGGTGTCGATCACGGTGCTCAACCGCCATGGGCGCACGGCCGTGGCCTTGAGCGACGACGGCGTCAATCCGCACACGCTGGAGAACAGCGAGCGCAAGGCCTACACGGCGTTCACGACGCGCGGGCCATCGGGCGAGGTCGGCAAGCGCCCGCCCGCGGGCCAGGCCTCTTTCCTGCTGCTCAAGGGCGTGACAGGCGCTGAAGGCGGCGTGCCCATCTGGTCGGGCAAGGAACTCGTGGGGGCCGTGGGTGTGTCGGGTGCGCCGGGTGGCGACAAGGACACGGCCTGCGCGCAAGCCGGCATCGACCGCATCGCCAAGAAGCTGGGCAACTGAGCGTCAAGGGCGCTGCCGGTGCCTGGCCCACGCGCGCTGCAGCCAGGCGCCCGCCAGCATCGACGGCACGAACCACCAGACCTCCTGGTTGCCAGTCAGCAAGGTGCTCAGCGCCGGGCCCGGGCAATAGCCCGTCAGCCCCCAGCCGATGCCGAACAAGGCCGCGCCAGACAGCAGCTGGCTGTCGATGGCGCGCGATGCGGGCAGGTGAAAGCGCGTGTCCCACAAAGGCTGGCCGCGCCGCATCACCCAGCGAAAGCCGACGAAGGCCACGCTCACGGCGCCCAGCATGACGAAGGCAAGGCTCGCGTCCCAAGCGCCCGCCACATCGAGGAAGGCCTGCACCTTGGCCGGGTCGCTCATCCGCGCCACGCCCAGGCCGACGCCGAAGAGCACGCCTGCCAGCAGGCTGGCCGCCAGACGTGGCATCACACCGCGCCCCATGCCGCCCCCAACAGGTGACGCACGGTGAACACGGTCGCCACGCCCACGGCCATGAAAGCCAAGGTGGCCGCCAGCGAACGCGGCGACAAGCGCGCCATGCCGCACACGCCGTGGCCGCTCGTGCAGCCGTTGCCCTGCGACGTCCCCCAGCCCACCAGCAAGCCGCCCACGGTCAACAGCCAGGGCGGCATCGATGGCCTGGCCACCACATGGCCACTCCACCAGGCCCAGGCGCCGCCGCCCGCGATCAAGCCGATCAGGAAGACCGGCCGCCATGACCACCGCGCCCAAGGCTCTTGCGCCTCCGGCCCGCGCAACGCGGCATAGGTGATGCCGCTGATGCCGGCCAGCCGCCCCAGTGCATACAACAACAGCACGGCCGATGCGCCGATCAGCGCACCGCCTGCCAGGCCAGCCAAAGGCGTGAAGTTGGTCATGCCCGCAGCATACTCAAAGACTGCGCCCCAGGTACTTCTCCACCTCGCGCTTTTCCCATTGCGCCCCCAGGAAAGGCAGCAGCTCGAAGGTGCTCAGCCCATGCGCCAGCAAGCCCATCCCCCAGCCGAACGCGGGCCAGATCACCCACCAGTGGTGCGTGGGCTGCAGGAGGTTGATCGCGAACAGCCCCGCCATCACCACAGCGAACTGGATGCAGTGCATGAAGAAGGACCGCTTGCGCCTGACACGCCTGAAAGCCAGCAACTCGTGCGTGCTGGATGCCGTGGGCGCGGGTTGAAGTGTCGTGTCGCTCATGCCAGTGTTTCCTTGAAGATCATTGAAATCGGTCTCGAAGACCGCCGCCAGTGATTTCAAGGACTCCACGCTGGCCTGGTGCCCGTTCTCGATGCGCTGAATGGTGCGCGTGCTCAGGCCGCTGAGATCAGCCAGTTGCTGCTGCGACCACCCTCTCTGAAGTCTCAATTTTTGAATCAGCATGAAAAGTCCTTTCGTCACCCCGCCATCGTGAAGCCCGCGCCGGCCGCCGTCCACGACACGCACCCGACAACCGCCAGACAACCACACGACAGGGGTGCCCCGACATCAACACCGCCAGCCCTCATCTGCTGAATTTCCAGCACAGGCTCTCGCGCATTGAGCAGATTTCAGCAGTTGCCCGGCCCCTTGTTGCAGGCCCACCGCACACGCCCCAGGCAAAACCGCATGGCACGCTTGCTGCCTCATGAAAGCACGGATACTTCGCCGCTTGACCATGTCACTTCACTTTCTCGACCGTGCCTTCGCGCGCCCTGCCCTCGTGCCGAACCAGCAGGATCTGAGCCTGCGCTTCGCAGCCTCATCGCCGCGCATGACAGGCGTGCGAACGCCCTGGCGCAGCGCGCTGCTTCACGCCGCCGTGCTCGCGCTCCTGCTCGCCAGCTGGTATGGCATGTGGAGGGGCCAGGGCATCTGGACATGGTCCGTCGGCCTGTGCGTGCTCTGCCATGACGTGTTCCTGCAGGCCCTCACTGTCGTGCAGACGTGGCGCCTGACGCGCCTGCAGCCCCGGCCGGACACCGTCCTGCCGATGACGCGCCTGCGCATGGGCGTGATCGTGGCCGCGCACAACGAAGAGCGCATCCTGCCCGCCGCGCTCGACGGCCTGCTCTCGCAGACGCGGCCGCCCGACCAGATCGTCATCGCCGACGATGGTTCGACCGACGGCACGGCCAGGCTGCTGAGCGCGCGCCTCGGCGTGAAGCCCCCGGAGCGCGGCGCGCTCAGCGCCCTGTCCGACCAGAACCCGGGCGTGCGCTGGCTCAGGCTCGCGCACGGCGGCAAGGCCCGCGCCTTGAACCAGGCCATGCAGTCCATCGATGCCGACTTCGTGCTGACCGTCGATGCCGACACGCTGCTCGAGCCGCGCGCGCTCGAAGCCATGTACCAGGCCTTCTTGCGCGACCCGGACCTGGTCGCCGCCACAGGCGTGCTCCAGCCCATCGGCGGGCCAGGCCGCCTGACGCGCGCGCTGACCTGGTTCCAACGCCACGAGTACCTGCGCAACTTCATGGCGCGCTACACGTGGATGCGGCTCGACTGCCTGCTGCTGATCTCGGGCGCGTTCGCCGCCTTCCGGCGCCAGCCCGTGCTCGACGTGGGTGGCTTCGACCCCGACTGCCTCGTCGAAGACTACGAACTCATACACCGCCTCATGCGCCACAGCGCACGCCAAGGCCTGAACTGGACGACCGCCGTGGTCGGGCAAGCGCGTGCCTGCACGGAGGCACCAGGCGAGGTCATGTCCTTTCTCAGGCAAAGGCGCCGCTGGTTCGGTGGCTTCCTGCAGACGCAATACTGGTACCGCGACATGGTCGGCCAGCCGCGCTACGGCGAAGTGGGCATGCGCATGCTGCCCCTCAAGGCCATCGACACGCTGCAGCCCTTCTTCGGCTTGACCAGCTCGCTCGTGCTTTACCTGAGCCTGCTGCATCGCCGTTGGGATGTGCTGCTGCCGGTCGCCGGCCTCCTGGGCTTCAAGACCCTGCTGGACCTGGCCTTCCACGGCTGGATGGCCCACCTGTACCGGCGCTGGACGGGCGAGCGCCAACTGCATCGGTGTGGCCTCGGCGATCCTGGCCGCGCTGCTGGAGCCATGGTGCTTTCAGATCCTGCGGCAACTGGGCGCACTGTGGGGCTGGACGCAGTTCGTGTCCGGCAGACAGCAATGGGGTGGCATCGCCACGCCTGCCACCGCGGCCCGCTAGCGTTTGCCGGACGCGATGGGCAAGGCGTACCGCAGCATGGCGCGGCCGGCGAACGTGCCATTGGCGGGTGGCTCGAGGCCCATGAAGCGAAAGCCCAGCTTCTCGACCAGCGCGATGGAGGCCCGGTTCTCGCGGTAGATCATGGCCGTCAGCGGTTGGCCGGCCTGCGTGGCGGCCAGTTGGTCGTGCAAGGCGGCGATCATGCGCGTGGCCACGCCCTGGCCCCAGTGCGTGGGCGCCACGAAGTAGGACAGCGCCCCACCAGCCGCGCTGGCCGCCCCGATCACCTGCCCATCGTCCGGCGAACATGCCGTGATCCGCACACGCGCCGGCTCGGGCACGCCGCGCCAGTGCCCGGCCACGAGCGCATCGAGCTGGTGTGGCGTCGGCATCGAACCCAGGTACGGCAAGGCCACCTCGGGCATCGCCAGGATCGCGCGCAGCGCCGGGGCATGCGCCGATGTGCCCGGCACGATCAGGGCTGGCAGCGGCCGCGCGACGGCGCCCCTCACGCCTAGCCGCTGAAGAAGGCGCACATGGCGTTGTAGATCGGCGCCGAGTCGGCCAGGATCACGTTCCAGTCGTTGGGCTGGTATACCGAGGTCTTGCTGTTCAGCCTGCTCGTGTAGGTGATGCTGGCGACGCCGCCATACATGTCCAAGGTGATGTGCCCATGCGGCAAGACCGTGCGGTAGGTTGGCGTGGAGGCCTCGACGAAGAAGAACTCCCTGCTGAGGGCGCCATCGTCCGTGCCTTCGATGGTCACGCCCATCGAGATCGCGGCGGGCTTGGCCCCCGACACCACGGGCTTGGCATGCTGGCTGGGTGGTTGGCCGCCGCCACCTGAACTGGATTGATGTGCCATGACTTGCTCCGATCGACTGGTTGCGTCAGCGCCCACATGGACCTGACCGCGCCTAGTTTAGGCAGACGCCTTCCCCGCCGTAAACCCCTGGTTCCGCGCACGCCACAAGCGCGGTATCTGATGGCTCGGCGTGCGTGGCGCACCGTGATGGCACGCCACGCTCGTGCGCTTACTCGCCAGCCTGGGCGTCGCCGATCACGATGTTGCCGGACACCTGGTGGCCCAGCACCGCCGCGTCGGTCAGCTCGATGAGCACGGCCTTGGTCTCGACCGTCTCGAGCACGCGGTATTGCGGGCAGACCGCGCCGGGCTTGCAGACGGGGTTCTGCGGGATGACCTGCGCATTGAGCGTGATCTTGACCGTGGGCGTCTGCACCACGACCGTGTTGGGCTTGATCTCGCCATTGAAGGTCAGCGCCTTGGCACCGACCAGTGGGCCGCTGAGCGTCACGCTGCCGAAGCTGGTGCTGCCGCTGCGCTTGGCATCGCCAGGGAAGAGGTGATCGTAGTTGGCCGTGGCCTTGAGCTTGCTGAACTGCACGCGCAAGGCCGAGACGGGCCCGATCAGCGCATCGGTGGCCGAGGCCGCCGTCACCGGACCGGGCGGGTCGATGATCACGGGCGGATACAGCGAGATGCGCCACCTCACCCGCCGCCGCGCGCGACAAGCCTTGCGCGTTGACGGCGTCGATGCCGCTGATGCCCGATGCATCGGTGGCCAGCTTCTGCTCCAGCACTGTCAAGGCCGGGCCGCGCAACTGCAGCGGCAACAGGCGAACGACCTTGCCCAGCAGCGGGCTGTTTTGTGGCTTGTCGTAGGTCTGGCCCAGGCTGGTGGAACCGGATGTCTGCAGTTGCGGCGCCAACTGGACGCGGCCGCCGCCGTCGGTCGTCAGATCGGCCGACACGGCGTAGGCACTGCTTTGCGCGGCCAGCACGGGCGCGGCCGATGCCGCCATGGCGATGGCCAGGACCGCGACCTGGCCATGGGAAATGAATGAGCGCTTCATGAGATGGATCTCCTGATCGGACGGGCCGACCTTTGTGGGTTGAGGGCACTGCTTCAGCGGACCGCCAGAATGGCCGCGAACCCGCCCGCGACACACCCCTAGCGAATAGGGATGCGGGCCATCTTTACCTTTGGAAACCCGAGGCGCCGGTGTGCCTATTCGCAGGCCCGTTCATTCGACCTTCGTGCCCACCCACCAGGTCGTGCCGCCATCGTCTTTGAAGCCGCCGCGCTTGTCCTCGTCCGTCTTTCTTGAGGGGCGCCTGCACGGGCGTGGCGCCGGCCTCGATGGCGCGCTGGTAGGTCGCGTCGACATCGGGCACGTAGATGTGCACATGGCTGGGCACGGCATCCCAGCCTTCGAGGCTGTCGGCCAGCATGAGCACCGTGTCGTCGATGCGCACTTCGGCATGACGCAAACGCCCATCGGGGTTCTGGTGACTGCGCAGGCGCGTCGCCCCGAAGACCGCGATCAGGAAATCGATCGTGCGGGCCGCGTTGTCCACGATCAGGTAAGGCGCCAAAGAGGTGTAGCCATCGGGCTTGTAGGAGATGGGCATGGTGTCGTCCTATCCAAAGGGGAATGCGGGCCAGCATACCGAATAACGACATCGCCTGCCCTCATGACGGCTTGATGACGCACATGACCTTGGGCAATGGCCCTTTCAAAACCACGAATGGCGCGGCGCCTCTGGCCTTCCTGGTCGTCGGTCCGGGTGGCCGGGCCTACATGCCAGGCTTCACGGGTGCCACGATCTTCGCCAACCAGTGGGACTTCCGCTACTTCGGCTCGGTCGAGGCGGCCAAAGGCTCGATCCTGGTCAATGGCACGGACAACCTGATCAAGGCTTCGACCAATGCCCTGGGCTACACGGTCGACACGGTCGCCGCGAAGGAATTCGCCGCCCCGCCCTGGCGGCGGTCAACTGCTGGCTTTCTCAGCCCGCCAGGCCCGCGTACACGGTCTGCACATCTTCATTGGCATCCAGCGCGGCCAGGAAGGTTTCGACTTCTTCCAGGGCCTCGGCGCTCAGGCTGGCCGGGTCGATCGGGTTCTTGGGCCGGTAGCCCAGCTTGGCCGACAGCACGGTGAAGCCTTGCGCGGGCAAGGCGCGGCTGACCAGGTCCAGATCGGTCGGGTCGGTCAGGAACACGGTGACGCCGTCCTCGTTGGCGGGCTCCACGTCCTGCGCGCCGGCCTCGATGGCGGCCATGTCGGCATCGGCGCCGGCCGTGGCGGGCTCGGCCTCGATCATGCCCAGGTGGTCGAAATCCCAGGCCACGGAGCCGGAGGTGCCCAACTGCCCTTTGCGGAACAGCACGCGCATCTCGGGCGCCGTGCGGTTCACGTTGTCGGTCAGGCACTCGACCATGACGGGCACGCGGTGCGGCGCGAAGCCTTCGTACATGACGTGGTCGAAGTGCACGGCCTCGCCCGTGAGGCCCGCGCCCTTTTTGATGGCGCGGTCCAGCGTGTCCTTGGGCATCGAGACCTTGCGCGCCTGCTCGATCACCAGGCGCAAGCGCGCATTGGCGGCCGGGTCGGCACCCTGGCGCGCCGCGATCATGATTTCCTTGGCCAACTTGCCGAACAAACGCCCCTTGGCGTTGGCCGCCAGGTCTTTGTGCTTTGCTTTCCACTGCGCGCCCATGCCGCTGCTCCTCGTGATGGCTTCGTGATGACGATTCGGGCAGACAGTTTAGGGGCTCGGGCGCAAGTGCCGCAATTTATCGGGGTTGCGCACCACGTAGATCGCCGCGATGGCGCCAGACGCCTCGAACTCCAGCGCCATGGTCTGGATGGGCGTGCCGTCCAGCTCGCTCATCACGACGCCGCTCAGGCCATTGATGCTGGCCGGCCGCACGATCATCCGGCTCATGTCGGCCAGACGGTAGAAGCCGTACAGCGCCTTGGCCACGCGCTCGGCGCCCTGTATGGGCCTGGGCGCCGCGTTGACCTTGCCGCCGCCATCGGTGATGAACACGGTGTCCGCGGCCAGCGTTTGCGCCAGGGCCGTGAGGTCGCCGCTGCGCAGGGCCTGCGCGAAGGCCATCGACAGGCGCATGCGCACGCCTTCATCGAGGTCGGCGCGCACCTTGTCCTGGCGGACGTGGTCGCGTGCCCGCGAAAGCAACTGGCGGCAGGCCTGCGGCGTGCGCGAGAGCATCTGCGCCACATCGGGCATGTCCATGTCGAACACATCGAGCAGCAGGAAGGCCGCGCGCTCCAGCGGTGTCAGGCGCTGCAAGGCCAGCAGGAAGGCGAAGGACAGGTCGCTGGCCAGTTGCGTGGCCGCTTCGGGCCCGGCATCGAAGTAGGCGGCCTCTTCCACCAAGGGCTCGGGCAGCCACGAGCCCACGTACTGCTCGCGCTGCCATTGCGCCGACTTGATGCGGTCCAGGCACAGGCGTGTCGCGATCTGCGAGAGGTAGGCCCGCGTGTCGTTCAAGGCCTGTGGCGCGCTCGCCTGCCAGCGCAGCCAGGTGTCCTGCACCACGTCTTCGGCTTCGGCGCGCGAGCCGAGCATGCGGTAGGCCAGGCCGCGCAGATGGCGGCGATGGGTTTCGAAGACCTCGGCATCGGCTGGTGCGGGCGGCGTGACAGGTGGAAGCGGCGGCTGGCTCATGGGCGTCCATGATGGGGCCATTCAGCCAGTTCGACCAGTTCGGCGGCAGGCGCGTCGACACCGCTCAGCACCTGGCCATCGATGCGCACGGCCCGGCACTGCTGGCCATGGCCCAGCGCGTACTTGAGCATCGGGAAGCTGCGCGAGGCCGTCATCGACAAGGCCAGGCAAGCCAGGCCACGCTGGCCCCATCGCTGCCTGATGGCTTCGCACCACTCGGCCAGATCGGGCGCGTGCGCCATGGCCGCTTCGGCATAGCGCCAGGCCAGGCGCACGTCGTCGTTCATGGCGCGCTCGTCACGCGCCCACACGGCACGGCGCGTCGCGGCGGGCACGCCGTCCAGTTCGGCCATGTTCATGACCAGTTGCAGGCAGGGGCCGCAATCCTCCTGACGGGCCGCGACCATCTTGGCGGCGTACCAGGCGTCCTTGGGCACGTCCTTGCGGTAGGCGGCGGGCATGCCCATCAGCGCGTAGTGCATGAAGGCCATGCGGCTGCTGTCGAGCAGCTCTTGCGCGTAGCCCATGTCGTAGTCGTAGCGGGCCTGGAAACGCCTGATCAACAGGCCGGTGAACCATTTGAAGATCATGATGCGGTGCGCCTTGGCAGGTTGGCATTGGCTTGGGCGTGGGCATGAGCAAGCGGCCATGGCCAGGCCGGCGGCGCCAGCCACAGGGCCATCAGGGCTGGCAGGATCACGGCGGGCACGTCCCGCAAGAAAACGCCGGACGAGCAGCGGCCCTGCGCCAGGTCGAGCACATGCACGCCGCCGTGCATCAGCAAGAACAGCGCGCTCAGCACGGCCGCAGGCCAGGCGGTCGGCACCCAGGCGCGCCAGGCCAGGCCCAGCGCGCACACCAGGTAGGCGCAGCCGATGTCCTGCACGAAGTGGTGATTGAACGGCCCGGTGAAGGGCACGCCAGGGATGGTGTCGAACCACAGGCGTGGCGCGCCCAGCATGAACAGGGCATTGCCGGCCAGGATCAGGGCCAGCGACCATCGGGCGAGTCGAGGTATCCAGTGCGGAGGTCGTGCAGACATGAAGCGTCCCAAAAGTGGCTCTCATGTTCATGACGACCCAGCGCGCGGGTTTGTGACATGCCCGCGCGAAAAAACCTGGTCAGCGCTTCACGTCGTAATAGAAATGGTCGGCGGCTTTGCGGTCCTTGCCCGTGAAGAGGCGGTGCACGAGGTCGCGGTTGCGCACGAGGTACCAGTCGCCGAACATGTCGAACTTGCGGCACGAGGTGATGATGCCGCCGCGCCACACGGTGCCATAACGCTGGCCTCGCTGCAGGCCGAGCGCCCGCATGCGGATGGCGAAGTCCAGGTCCTCGATGCTGACGAGGCTTTCGTCGAAGCCGCCGAGTTGCTCGAAGGTCTCGCGCAGGCACCAGAACATGCCGCAGGACACGCGGTGCTTGGCCACATAAGGCAGCACCGACAAGCCGCTGCACACGATGCCGACAGACCACCGCTCCGGCCACAAGGCCGCGCCGCCGCCCACATAGCGCGCATCGTGCACATGCCTCATCACGGCGGCCACGGATGCCTTCGTCATCCAGCTGTCGGCATCGATGGTGACCACGGCCGGCGCCTGACCCGCGCGCACGGCCGCGTTGCGCACGGCGGCGATGCACTTGCTGTCCTCGACGACGCAGCGCGCGCCCAGTGATTCAGCGATCGACTGCGTGGCATCGGTGCAGCGGTTCAAGGCCACGAGCACCTCGACCAACTGCCCCGCGCGCTCGGCCGACATGTGCACGCTCTCGATGCAGCGCCCGATGAAGCGCGCTTCGTTGTGCGCCGGTATCGACACCGACAGAACGGGCGTGGCCTTCTGTCTGCTCGACTCGGTGTTTGGCATGAATGGGTCCTCCCTTTGCGTTTTTTGCTGACGGGGCGTCTTTACCGACACCCTTACACTCTGCCCTGCTTTTTGTTGTACGCCCACCACCTCATGCACACCTACACAGCCATCATCATCGGCAGTGGTTTCGGCGGCCAGTGCGCCGCCATCAACCTGCGCAAGATCGGCATCACTGATTTCATGCTCCTCGAGCGCCGCGCATGGATGGGTGGCACATGGAGCCAGAACAGCTACCCCGGCGCGGCGGTGGACGTGCAGTCGCCTTTGTACGCCATCTCGTCCGAGCCTTACAAATGGACGCGGATGTTCGCCGAGCAGCACGAGCTCGTGGCGTACACCAAGCATGTGATCGACAAGCACCAACTGCGTGACAAGACACGTCTCGACACCAACGTGACCAGCGTGCAATGGGACGAGGCCAGCCAGACCTGGCAGGTGCACACCGAAGGCGGCGAGACCTTGCGCGCGCAGTTCCTGATCAATGCCTCGGGCCCTCTGAGCACGCCCGTGATCCCGCCCTTCAAGGGCCGCGACACGTTCAAGGGTCGCACCTTCCATACCAATGCATGGGACCACACCTACGACCACCACGGCCAGCGCGTGGCCATCATCGGCAGCGGCGCCAGTGCCGCGCAGGTGATCCCGGCCATCGCGCCCGAGGTCAAGCATCTGCATGTGTTCCAGCGCACACCGCACTGGGTGCTGCCACGCCCGGACCGCGTCTTCACGCCCTGGCAGCGCGCGCTGCTGGGCTCGCGCCTGGTCTACAAGCTGCTGCGCACGGCCATCTACTGGAGCCTGGAGACGCGCGTCATCGGCTTCAAGTACTCGAAGACGCTGCTCAAGCTCGTCGCGCAGGACAAGGCCGTGGCGCACATCAAGCGCCAGATCGAGGACCCGGTCTTGCGCGCCGCCGTCACACCCGACTACACGATCGGCTGCAAGCGCATCATTTTGTCGAGCACGCTGTACCCGGCCTTCACGCGGCCCAATGTGTCGCTGCACACGCGCGACGACGGCATCCAGGAGATCAACGAGCGCGGCATCCTGACGACCAAGGGCAAGCAGCTCGACCTCGATCTCATCGTCTACTCGACCGGCTACGACGCCACCGACGGCGTCATCTCGTATCCGGTGATCGGCAAGGGCGGCCAGTCGCTGCAGGACATGTGGCGCGAGTACCCGCGCGCCTACCTCGGCACGGCGATGCCGGGCTTCCCGAACCTGTTCATCGTGACCGGGCCCAACACGGGCATCGGCCACACTTCGGCCATCTTCGTGATCGAGGCGCAGATGGCATACATCATGCGTGCCATCCAGGCCGTGCAGCAGCGCAAGGCCAAGTCCATCGAGGTCACGCCGCGGGCCGAGGCCGACTACACAGGCATGGTCCACCGCGAGATGAAGCGGACCGTGTGGCAGTCAGGCGGCTGCCACAGCTGGTATCAAAGCAAGAGCGGCCATGTGATCGCGATGTTCCCGGGCTTCAGCTTCACCTTCCGAGGCTTGAGCAAGGCCTTCAAGCCCGGGCATCACGTGTTCGCCTGATCGGTCGGCCCGATCAGGACACGGTCATCACTTCTCGGCGGCCGGCTTCTTCTTGGCGGCCACGAACTTCAGGTCCGAGTAGTTCCAGCGGTCGCAGACCACGCCTTCGAAGTCGCCGCCGTTGACGACCTGGCTCCACTTGCACTTGGGCGTCACGATCTTGCCCACGTCATCGAGCACCATGTCGGCGAGTTCGGTCGGGGCCTTGGGCAGGATCAGCTCGACGATCTCGCCGATCTTGAGGTACTGCTCCTTGGGCACGGTCACGACCCAGGTCAGCTCGTAACCGGGCGACTTGGCCATTTGCACCGTGGCCACTTGCAGCTTGTCGCGCACGATGACGCAGAACTTCTCGTCGAACGTGCAGGGGTTCAGGCTCTCGTACAGCGCCCAGGGCTCGAGCTTCTTGATGCGGGCGGACACGCGCACGCCGGCGAACATCGACCAGTTGTCGGCCATGTGCTGCGGCACGACGAAGGAGCCCTTGGCCAGGGTCTTGCCGCCGGCCGAGGAGGCCGATGAGGTGGAGGGCGCTGCGGCAGCGGCAGGCGCTGCGGGCTCGGCGCGCGCCGACGATGAAACGGCCGCGGCGGCCAAGGCGAAAACGGAAAGAAGCAACTTGTACTGGCGCATGATCGGTTCTTGTAGGGGTGCTCTGGCGTGCTGACAACGGGGTGAGCACAAGCTAAGCGATGCATCAAACAGGGTCAATGCTACCAACCCCATGGGACGCTCAGATGGGTGGGCGCAATAAGCGACACCCGCATCAACGGTCAACGGGTCGATGGGTCAACGCGCGGGCGAGCCGAAGGTCCGTGACCGCAAGGCGTCGATCTGCTCCTGCAAGGTGGCCGGATCACTGCCCGGCTCGTGGGACGACATCCAGCGCGCCGTGATCGCGTCCTTCTCGGCCTCGAACTGCTTGACCTTGTCCTGCTCGTCGCGCGCGGCCTTGGCCTGCTCGGGCGTTTCCGTGGCCTTCATGCGCGCGCGCTGCGCCTCGATCCAGGCGGCGCGCTTGGCCTCATCGGGCTCCAGGTCCATCGCCATGGCCGTGACGGCCATCATGGCTTCGCCCGGGTTGATCTCGCCGTTGACCACATGCGTGGGCATGTCCTGCATCACCTGGCGGGCCAGTTCGACGCGCTCGGGCGTGGACGGGCCGTTGGTCATCTCGCCCCACTTGGTCACCGCGCGCTGGAAACGCAGGTAAGAGACGAGGCGGTTGCGCTCTTCGTCCTTCTTCGGGTTGTCGGCCAAGGCCTTGTTGAGCGTGTCCCACGCGTTCTGCGTGAAGTCGGCCGGCTTGGCCTCGCCCACGTGTTCTTTCGAGAACAGCAGCTTGTCGGCTTCGTCGTCGCTGGTGCTGCTGGGCGCGGTCGGCCAGGCCGAGCGCCCGCTGTCGGCCGTGGCGGCGGGCTGTTGACCGGGCTCGATCGGCTGGCGTACCCACCACACGACGGCCAGCGCCACCAAGGCCACGGGCAGCAGTGCCCACAGCCAGCGTTTACGTGAGTGGTGGCGAATCAGGGTGGTGGCCATAAGTCAGCGCAGCGCAAAAGCGAAGAAAAAACGAAGGAAAAAGAAAACGGTGCCGCAGTGTGCCCAAGCGCGCGGCCCCAGCCTGACGGGATCTTCCCGGGCTCACGGACGATGGCGCGGCATGCACCCCTCAGACAAGGGTGCCGCAAGTGTCCGACGCCTTACAGTCAAACCCATCCACTGCCACATTGCGCGGCAACCATTGGGGTTTACTTGGATAAGCGTGCAAATTCGCCCGCACTACGCTGAAAAACGCCCCTCAAGATCGTCAACCCAGGAGCCCTCATGACCCAACCCAGCACACCCTCACGCCGCCGCCTGCTCACCGGGCTGACCGCCACGGCCGCCGCCACCCTGATGCCGCTGGGCCGCGACAACCAGGCGCAGGCCGCCACGGGCGGCGCGCAGGGCGACTACAACACCGACGTGGTCGTGGTCGGCGGCGGTTATGCGGGCCTGGCCGCCGCGCGCGCCCTCACGGCGGCGGGCCGCCAGGTGCTGCTGCTCGAGGCGCGCAACCGCGTGGGCGGCCGCTGCATGAACATGAACCTGCCCGCGCCCTACAACCAGTACGTGGTCGAAGGCGGTGCCGAGTTCATCGGCCCCACACAAGACCGCATGTACGCGCTCGTGCAGCAGTTGGGCCTGCAGACCTTCCCGATGTACGACACGGGCAAGCAGGTCAACTACCTGAGCGGCAAGCGCACCACGTACACGGGCGTCGTGCCCTGGGCCGGCCTGTTCGCCACGGCCGAAGTGGGCATCGCCCTGCTGCGCCTCGAAGAGATGGCCAAGACCGTGCCGCTCGATGCGCCCTGGAACGCCGCCAAGGCCACCGTGTGGGACAACGAGTCCGCCCAGACCTGGATCGACACCAACCTCGTGAGCGCCGATGCCAAATCGCTGCTGCGCTTGGCCGTGCTGGCCCTGCTCTCGGTCGAGCCGCGCGACATCTCGATGCTCTACCTGCTGTTCTACATCCACTCAGGCGGTGGCCTGACCATGCTGCTGGCCACCAAGGGCGGCGCGCAGCAGGACCGCATCGTCGGCGGCTCGCAGGCCGTGGCCAACGCCATGGCGCGCGAACTGGGCGGGCGCATCCTCTACAACTCACCCGTCAGCCAGGTCAAGCAGGACGGCTCGGGCATCACCGTGTCGGGCACGGGCTTCTCGGTGCGCGCACAGCATGCCGTGATGGCCATGGCGCCGTGGATGGCCTCGCGCCTGAGCTACGAGCCGCTGGACGGCCCGATGCAACTGCGCCAGCAGATGATGCAGCGCGTGCCGATGGGCTCGGCCTGGAAGGTCCACTGCGTGTACGACAAGCCCTTCTGGCGCGACGACGGCCTGAGCGGCCAGGTCACCAGCGACGCCTACCTGCCCAAGATCGTGTTCGACAACACGCCGCCCGATGCCGGCGCGCCCGGCGTGATCATGGCCTTCATCGATGGCCAGGACGCGCGCGACGCCGGCCTGATGACACCCGAGGCCCGCAAGGCCAATGTGCTCAAGGCCCTGACCATCTACTTCGGCGCCAAGGCCGCCAACCCGCTGGCCTATACCGAGATGAACTGGCAGGCCGAGAACTTCAGCGGCGGCGGCCCCGTGGGCGTGTTCCCGCCCGGCGTGCTCACCGGCTTCGGCAAGGCCCTGCGCACGCCCGTCGGCCGCCTGCACTGGGCCGGCTCCGAGACATCGACCGTGTGGGCCGGCTACATGGACGGCGCCGTGCGCTCCGGCGAGCGCGCCGCCAACGAGATCCTGGGCCTTTGATGAACCGTTCGATCGTGGACGTGGCCATCGTCGGTGCGGGCCCGGCCGGCCTGGCCGTGGCCGCCTGCCTGAAGCGCCAGGGCCGCTCCTTCGTGCTGCTGGAGCGGCAAGGCAACGTGGGCTCGGCCTGGCGCACGCATTACGACCGCCTGCATCTGCACACCGACAAGGCGCACTCCTCGCTGCCGCACTACAAGCTGCCCAGCCATTACCCGCGCTACCCCTCGCGCCAGCAGGTGGTCGACTACCTCGAAGCCTACGCGCGCTACTTCGACCTGCGCCCGCACTTCAACGAAGAGGTGCGCGATGCGCGCCGCATGGGCGACGTCTGGGACATCACGACCAGCCAAGGCCGCCATCAGGCCCGCACGCTTGTGGTCGCGGCGGGCTACAACAACCAGCCCAACATCCCGCAATGGCCCGGGCAGGACCGCTACAAGGGCACCATCCTGCACAGCAAGCAGTACCGCAACGCCGCGGTCTTCAAGGACCAGAACGTGCTCGTGGTCGGCCTGGGCAACTCGGGCGGCGAGTTGCTGATCGACCTGTGGGAACACGGCGCGCGGCCGAGCATCGCGGTGCGCAGCCCGGTCAACGTGATCCCGCGCGAGGTGCTGGGCACGCCCTTCCTGACCATGGGCATCCTGCAAAGCTGGTTGCCATCGCGCCTGGCCGACGCACTCAACGCGCCCGTCACCAAACTCATCATCGGCGACCTGCGCCCTTACGGCCTGCGCCAGCCTGCCGAAGGCCCGATCACGCAGATCCGCGAGCAAGGGCGCGTGCCCTTCATCGATGTCGGCACCATCCGCTTGATCAAAGATGGCCACGTGAAGGTCCACCCCAACATCGAGCGCTTCACCGAGCACGGCGTCGTCTTCACGGACGGCCAGCAGCGCGACTTCCAGGCCGTGGTCCTGGCCACCGGCTTCAAGCCCGCCGTCGACCGCTGGCTGCACGCCGGCGCCTCGGCCATGGACGCCCAAGGCACGCCCGCATCGAGCGGCCAGCCCGTGCCCGGCCAGCACCTTTATTTCTGCGGCTACCACATCTCGCCCACGGGCATGCTGCGCGAGATCGCCAGGGAGGCGCTGGCGATCAGCAAGTCGATCGGTCAGTCAGTGAAGGACAAGCTCAGGCAGGCTTGACTGACAATGGCGGTCAGACCCGATCCGTCCGCCTGTCGATGCCGCCACGCCTGCCTGTTCTCTACTCCTTTCGCCGCTGCCCTTACGCGATCCGCGCGCGCCTGGCGCTGAAGCAATCGCAGGTCGCCTTCGAACTGCGCGAAGTGGCCTTGCGCGACAAGCCCGCCGACATGCTGGCGCTGTCACCCAAAGGCACCGTGCCCGTGCTGCACCTGCCCGATGGCCGCGTGCTCGAACAAAGCCTGGACATCATGCGCTGGGCCCTGGCACAGCACGACCCCGACGGCTGGCTGACCCAGGCCCCGCCCGATGCCATGCAGGCCCTCATCGACACCAACGACCTGCGGTTCAAGCCCCTGCTCGACCGCTACAAATACCCCGAACGCCATCCCGGGCACACACAGGACGCCTGGCGCGAACAGGCCGTGGCGCTCATGCTCGCCCCGCTCGACCAGCGCCTGCGCACCACCCGCTGCCTGCTGGGCGAGCACATCAGCCTGGCCGACATGGCCTTGCTGCCCTTCGTGCGCCAATTCGCACAGGTCGACCGCGCCTGGTGGGATGACGCCGCGCCGCCGGCCTTGCGACAATGGCTGGACACGCTGCTGGGCAGCGCCCTCTTCCAGGCCGTGATGGCCAAGACCTGATACCGCACCGACGCATGGACAACACACTGGACAGACTCCGGCATGGCCGCATGGAAGGCGCGCAGCGGCTCGACCTGTCCTGCGGGCTGAGCAGCTTCCCGCCGGAGATCTTCTCGCTGGCCGACACCCTCGAAGTGCTCAACCTCAGCGGCAACGCCCTGAGCGAGCTGCCCGACGACCTGCCTCGGCTGCACAAGCTCAAGGTGCTGTTCTGCGCCGACAACGCCTTCACGCACGTGCCCGAAAGCATCGGCCGCTGCGCGCAACTGAGCATGGTCGGCTTCAAGGCCAACCGCATCGCGCAGCTGTCGCCCAGGGCGCTGCCGCCCGCCCTGCGCTGGCTCATCCTGACCGACAACCAGCTCGAAGCCCTGCCTGATGAACTCGGCCACTGCACACAGCTCCAAAAGCTCATGCTGGCCGGCAACCGCCTGCGCACCCTGCCCGATTCGCTGCAGCATTGCCACCGGCTGGAGCTGCTGCGCATCTCGGCCAACCGGCTCACGGCCCTGCCCGACTGGCTGACGCGCATGCCGCACCTGTCCTGGCTGGCTTATGCCGGCAACCCCTTTTGCGAAGCGGACGAGAACCGCGCCATGGCCGCCAGCCAGGCGCATCAGATCGACTGGTCTTCGCTGCGCATCGAGCAGCAACTGGGCGAAGGTGCCTCCGGCGTGATCCACAAGGCCACCTGGCAGCGCGACGGCCAGCCCACACCCGTGGCCGTCAAGCTCTTCAAAGGCGCCATGACCAGCGACGGCCTGCCCGACTGCGAGATGGCCGCCTGCATCGCCGCGGACGCGCACCCCCACCTCATCCACGTGCACGGCCGCATCAGCGGGCATCCCGAAGGCCGCGTCGGCCTGGTCATGCAGCGCATCGACGACAGCTTCCGCAACCTGGCCGATCCGCCCAGCCTGGCCAGTTGCACGCGCGACGTCTACGCACCGGACAGCGCCTTCGAGCTCGGCGCCCTCGTCACGCTGGCGCAAGGCCTGGCCTCGGCGGGCGCGCACCTGCACGCGCATGGCATCCTGCACGGCGATCTCTACGCCCACAACACGCTGCACAACGCGCAAGGCCAATGCCTGCTGGGCGATTTCGGCGCGGCCTCCTTCCTGCCTTTTGCCGCGCCTGCCCAGGCGCGCGCATTGGCCGCGCTCGAAGTGCGCGCCTTCGGCCACCTGCTCGAAGAACTGCTCATACGCTGCCAGCAGCCCGCCCAGCCGCCGGGCATGCTGAGCAAGCTGCACACGCTGCAAGCCCGCTGCACCCTGGCCGATGCCATGGCCCGGCCCAGCCTGCACGAAGTCAGCCAGGCGCTCGACGCCCTGGTGGCCGAACTGCCCCACTGAAGAACCGACCGCGCGGCCTACGTCAAACAACGTATTGGCCCGCCCCTGGGCGCTTCCCACAATGAAGGTCACCCGGCAACCTTCAGGAGCGCACCATGCTTCACGGCGATATCTCCAGCAGCGACGACACGGTCGGCGTCGCGGTCGTCAACTACAAGATGCCACGGCTGCACACCAAGGCCGAGGTTCTCGAGAACGCCCACAAGATCAGGCAGATGATCGAGGGCATGAAGCTGGGCCTGCCCGGCCTGGACCTCGTCATCTTCCCCGAGTACAGCACGCACGGGATCATGTACGACAAGCAAGAGATGATGGACACGGCCTCGACCATCCCCGGCGACGAGACCGAGGTCTTCGCCCAGGCCTGCCGCAACGCCAAGGTCTGGGGCGTGTTCTCGCTGACCGGCGAGCGCCACGAAGAACACCCGACGAAGGTGCCCTACAACACGCTCATCCTCATGAACCCCGAAGGCGAGATCGTCCAGAAGTACCGCAAGATCATGCCGTGGACGCCCATCGAAGGCTGGTACCCCGGCGACAAGACCTATGTGTCCGACGGCCCCAAGGGCATGAAGATCAGCCTCATCATCTGCGACGACGGCAACTACCCCGAGGTCTGGCGCGACTGCGCCATGAAGGGCGCCGAGCTGATCGTGCGCTGCCAGGGCTACATGTACCCCGCCAAGGACCAGCAGGTGCTCATGGCCAAGGCCATGGCCTGGGCCAACAACAGCTACGTGGCCGTGGCCAACGCGGCCGGCTTCGACGGTGTCTACAGCTACTTCGGCCACTCGGCCATCATCGGCTTCGACGGCCGCACGCTGGGCGAATGCGGCGAGGAGGACTACGGCATCCAGTACGCGCAGCTCAGCAAACGCCTGATCCGCGATGCGCGCGCCACCTCGCAATCGCAGAACCACCTCTTCAAGCTGCTGCACCGCGGCTACACGGGCAAGATCAACTCGGGCGAAGGCGACAAGGGCGTGGCCACCTGCCCCTACGAGTTCTACGAGAAGTGGATCAAAGATCCCGAGGGGACACAGCAGATGGTCGAGGCACTGACCCGGCCCACGGTGGGCACGGCCGAATGCCCGATAGAAGGCATCCCCAACGATGCGCGCCTGAAGTACGAGTAAGCGCGCCGCGCGCTTGCCGGAGCGTGAGACCGCGCAGGCGGCCAATGCCATCGACCTGGCCTGCTGATGCGGCTCATCCTGAGCCTTGTTTCATTTCCTAACGAACTCACATCCCACCCCCTCTAAAGAGGTATCTGGACCAAAGCATCCCTCCCTAAAATCGCGCCTGCCTCATCCCTTGGCCCCGCAGTACACCATGGAGACGGGGTTCTACATTCAAATGATTCCCAGGGACAGGCTCGATGTCGCTCGATTCTCCGCTGCTCGCCAAACTGGCGGACGCATTGTCCGCGCTCACCCAAGACAAACGCATCCTGCAACAGCACGTTGGCGACGCTGCGCCCAGTTCCGTGCGGTCCCTCGTGCCCTACCAACTCGCAGGCAACGAGTCCGTGTGCGGCGGCGTGTCTTACGTGCTGCAAACGATCAGCCGCAGCGCCGATGTGCCGCTCAAGGATTTGGTGGGCCTGCCCATGGCCGTGTCCATCGCGGACGACCGTGGCGGCCCACGCATCGTCGCGGGCTTCGTCTGCCGCCCAGAAGCCCTGGTATCGGACGGCGCGAATACGTTGCTGCAAGCAGAAATACGCGATGCCTTCGGCGTCTTGAGCCTGCGCAAGAACCGCCGCATCTTCCGCGATCAGTCCGTGGTCGATGTCGTCGGCCAGATCCTGGACGAACACATCCGAGCCAATGGTGTGTTGGCCAGCGGTTTCCGTTATGACACGTCCAACCTGCACCGGACCTATCCAGTACGGGCCATGCTGCATCAGGCCGGAGAAAGCGATGCAGCCTACATCAAGCGGCTGCTGAGGCAGGAAGGCATTGCGTGGCACTTCACGTTCGGGCTCGAAGACGGCAACCCCATCCACACGCTGGTGCTCAGTGACGGTGTGCAGGCATTCAAGCCCAATCCCGCCGGCACCGTGCGCTTTCATCGGGCAGATGCGACTGAAAAAGACGACACCGTGGTGGCGTGGCAATCGTGGCGCGAGCTGGCGCCGGGCGGGACGCAGCGCGACCAGTTCGATTACAAGAGCGTCAGGGTCCGTCAAGCCCAGGAAACGACCTTGCTGGACCAGGGCGAGCATGGCGACAACCTGGCCCGCACGCTGACCGACTACCACTACGATGCCGCATTCCTGGCGGCGGGCCCATCGCACCAAGGCCAGATGAGCCGCAGCCGCATCCAGGCCCATGAGTTCATGGCCAAGGGCTTTCGTGGCGAAAGCGTGGTGCGCCAGTTCGCCTGCGGCACGACATTCGAGCTGACCCAGCACCACGGTGTGGACACGCATGCGCCAGAAGACAGGCGCTTCACGCTGACCAGCCTGCACGTCTACGCCCGCAACAACGTGCGCCTGGACGAACGGCTGGGCCGCAGCCTCTTCGAGGGCTGGCAATACCATGTGCCGCGCACAGAGTCCGACAACAAGGCGCAAGCGGGCGGCCACAACGACAGCATGACCGAGGCGCCGCTGTACTACAACCGTTTCGAGTGCGTGCGCAGCAGCGTGCCCATCGTGCCCGATTTCGACCCGGACAGGGACGTGCCGCGCATCCACTTCATGAGCGCCATCGTCGAGTACCCGGACGGCCAGGAAGTGGCGCCAGACGAGCTGGGCCGCGTGCCCGTGCGCATGCTTTTCAACCATGAAGAAACGGCGTTGGCGAACCATGAGGCCATGCCCGGGCTGTACAACACGGCCATGGTGCGTGTGCTCCAGCCATTCGCCGGGGCGGACTACGGCACCACCTTCTGGCCACGCCAAGGCATGGAGGTGATGCTTGGCTTCACACAGGGGGATCCGGACAAGGCTTTTATCATTGGCGCGCCCTACAACGGCAATCAAGACCCCGCCAAGTACGCGCACAAAGCGAGCGTGCCGGCCAATGCGCCGCTGACCGGCATCCGCACCAAGGAAATCCAAGGCGAGCGCTACAACCACCTGCGGTTCAGCGACTTCCCCAGCCAGATCGGCGTGCAGGCGGCCACGGACCATGCGGCCACGCAGTTGAACATGGGCTGGCTGGGCACGCCCCACGATGAGGGCAGCAGCGATCCCAGAGGCGAAGGGTTCGAGGTGGCCACGGATGCGTCCGGGGCGATCCGTGCGGCCAGGGCCTTGCTCATCAGCGCTTTTGCGCGGTTGCAAGCCAGCGGCAAGCAGCTTGACATTCAGGAAACCCTGACAGTCATGCAGGAGTGCGTGACCCTGTTCAAGGAGTTGGGCCAGTATGCGGCCCAGCACGAAGGCATGGCGGTGGACACCCAGGCGCAGCTAGAGCAGCAAGCCAAGCTCCAGAACTGGGAAAACGGCAGCAACACGAAGCCGGGCGCAAACGGGACAGGACAGGGGGGCGCACCGATGGTGACCATCACCGCGCCCGATGGCCTGCACAACAGTACCCCGGCCAGCGTGGTGACCCATGCCGGGCAGAACGTGGACACGGTGGCGAGCGCCCACATTCAGAACACCAGCGGCGGGCGCACGATCACCAATGCCGGGCAAGGGGTGAGCACCTTCGCGCAATCGGGCGGCGTCAAGACCGTGGCCCATCAAGGCGACCATGTGATGCAGTCGCAAAGCGGAAACACCTTCGTGCAGTCTGCCCAGGACATTGGCCTGGCTGCTGCGCAGTCCTTCCACCTCGCGGCAGGCAAGGAAGTCGTCATCAACGTGGGCGGCTGCACCATCAAGATGGCCGATGGGCGCGTGGACATCATTGCGCCAACCGCCTTCACCGTCCATTCGCCCACGCACAACTGGAACACCAGCGCCAACGCCGAAAACGTGGAACTGCCGCAATTCAGCATCGGACAACTCTCGCGTACCCCCCAGGCCGTGCGGGCAACCGATGGCGAGGCGCTGCCCAATGTGTCCTTCGAGGCGATGCGTGCCGACGGCAGCGTGACGCAAGGGCAGACAGGAGCCGATGGGGCTACCGGTGGCTTGAGCAGTCAGGCATTGGAGGTTGCCAAGCTGACCCTCAAACATGCCGGACCCGAAACCCCTTGAGCCCTGCTTGATTCGCACACACCTGAAGCCCCCTTGTTTTTGATTGCCTATCCATGATTTCTACATCCGCCCATGTTCCCCTTTTGCCTGGTGGTGGCCTGTGTCCCATTCCTCTTCCCGTGCTGCTGCCCGGTGTCGTCATCTTCGTTCACGGTGTCAACTCGGATGGCGAGTGGTATGAAGCCGCAGAGCAAGGCTTGTGCGATGGCCTCAACAAAAGGCTGGCCCGCTCTCCCGCGCAGATGGCCTACTGCACGCCGAAAACGGGCTATCTGACCCCTGTGACATACACGCCGGAATTGACATCCGAGGGCTTCATCAAGCCCAAACGCAGCGCTGCGACGTTCATTAATCAAAAGCAGCCATATTGTTCCAACATCATCCGCTTTAGATGGGGCTACAAAGCCAGCCAGAAAGAGGTCAAGGAATTTGGCCCGAATGTCTGGCTCAACGAAAACGACTATTGGGGCGGTGGCCCGTTCGCCAACGGCTGCACCTCGATTGCCGACCTGTGGGCCGATGGGCTCAATGACCGGCTGTTCCTGTGGATCATGGCGCAATCGCTCAATCCGGTGGAAAACCGCGATGTCTACGCTTGCCCACCTCGTGCTTACTACGTCCAGGCCGCGTTGCGGCTGGCCCGGCTCATCAAGTCGATCAGGGACAAGCAAAAAGACTGCCCCATCACCGTGATCTGCCACAGTCAGGGCAACATGGTGGGCATCGGTGCCGCGTTCCTGGCGCACAAACTGGGCGAGGCTGAGAAAGATCCGAGCATTCAAGCCGACACCTATATCCTGAACAACCCGCCGCTCAGTCTTGTGCCTGACGACGAGAACAAGACGGAAAGCTGGACGCAGCGCGGTGCCCGTGACCCCATCGGCGCAAGCGGCAGGCAGAACGACCATGCGCGCCGCGAAACGCTCAAGAACTTCTTCGAGATGATCCGGGCCCGTTCGGCCTGTGCGCAGCAGGACACGGTGGTGGACCACTTCACGGCCAACGCCAAACCGAAGGACGGCAGCGAGGGCTTCACTGCCGCCCTGGACAAAGCCAAGCACGGCCTGAACGGCCATACGCTGGGCCGTGTGACGCTGTATTGCAACCCACACGATCAGGTGATCTCCGCCGCGACGGTGCAGGGCATCGGCTGGCGCGGCATGAGCCAGGAAGACATTGACCAGACTGGCGGGGCCGGTGTCTTCACGCAGCGGGTGTTTGCCCAAGGCTATGCCGTGGGCCAAGCCCCGGGCAAGCTCTACGACTACTGGAACGACCGCTGGAACAAGGACAAGGATGCGGGGCTGGATGGCTTTTGGCATCCGCCATCGCCTGCGGCCAGGTTCTCGTTCAAGCAGGCCATCGATGCCAACACCTCGGTGTTTGGCAAGTTCATGACGGTGGTGACGGCGCCCGTGCTGTGGCTGGTGCAGTTCGGCGACATCAAGGTCAATGCGCTGCCGCCATCGCATTCCAAGGGCGGATGGAAGATTCCCATCAACGCGCCAGCGTTGCCCGAAGCATTCCTGCCCCGTGCTCGCCGCTACGACACGCTCACCACCGACTTCGACGAAAACTACGATCCAGGCGGCAATGCACGCAACAAGGGCAAGGCGAGCAAGGATGCCCAAGACCCCTACGATAGCCATCAAACGGTGAAAACCAAGGATGAGCATCAAGACGATGCGCCCATGGGCAACGAGGATTCTGAAGCGCAGATGCGGTACGAGGACCGGGCACGCCTGCGCATGAAGGCCCGCCGCGAGAACATGGCCGACAAGCAAGGCAAGGTGCAGGGCGAAGATGCCGATGGTCAGGCATCGCCGCAATACCAGACGTGGCGCAATGACTACGTGACCAAATTCCTGGCCCAGAACGTCAACCAGACCGCCACGGACCATTCCACCATCGTGACCAACCCGGAGCATGCTGCCAAGGCCATGGCTTATGACGTGGCGCTGGGGGTGTGCCGATTGACTGAGGACGATTGGTACATGCTGCGGGTGGAGGCGGATTGGAGGTACACGGAGTTGCTTGCCAAAAAAGGGCATCCACACGGTTACTTGACCGAATACTTCACGGAAGGGTTTATGAATGGCAAGCCCTTGCAAGAATGGGTCAAGACCGGCGAAGCGGCCATGCCCGACAAGGTGCTCGATGAGCGTGTATGGAAGCCCATCGTCAGCGAAGGCAGCCACTACACGATGAGCCGCCCTGGCGCAAAGCTGGAGTTCTGACCATGGGCAAGCTCATTTCGACATGGCCGCGCCGTCTGGCTTTGACCGCCATCATCTTCATGCTGGCTTTTGCCGCTGCCGCGCTTTGGCTTCGTTACCAGAACGACAGCCGGGCACCTGATTCACCACCTATTTCTGACAGCAGCATCATGACCACATTGTTCGCCATTCCAGGCTTGTTGGCCGCAGCAGCCTTGACGCTCACGACCGCCTTGGTGCGGCCCGCCAGTGCCGCGACCAGCGCGACGGCAGAGGTCAAGGCCACACCGGAGGTAGCCCCTGCACCAGCCTTCAAAGCCCAGGTGGTGGGTGTGCAGTGGCTCAACCCCTTGGTTCGCCGTGACTACCCCACGGAGTGGCAATTGCTGTGGACATTGGGGGTGGCGAAGCCCAATAAGAATGATGAAGAGGTGAAGGAAGATCCTAAGTCGTTTTCTTCGGTGCAGTTCGTGTCGGCCATCCTTGGTGGGGGTGATGAAGACAGTATTTATGACCTGTACTTCGATCAATACATCAGAAAGCTGATGTATCCCATACGTCGCCGCTACGCGATGAACGGCGACTATTTCTACACTGTTCAGCCAAAGAGCCCCAAGGATTGGCGAGAACTGCATGGCATCCATGTCGAACTGGCGATCCCCGTCATACCCAAATTGCTCCCCGAGCTGGCAGCCGAGCATGTGCGAAAGGCCATAGGTAGCTACTTTTCTATCAATGACGTACCGGACCTGTCCACAGCCAACATCCCGGCAGACGTGCGCGTGACCACAGGCGAAGCCAATGCCGGTTTCACTTCTTTGAGTGCCGCGATGGATTACCTGCAAGCACACCCCGACAAATCCGTGTGGGTGATGAGTTGGGATTCGCCGCAGTTTCCCAATTCCGAGTCGCTGTCAGAAAACTGCACCCTGTTGATCCTGGCCGGGCCGAACATGAACACGGATCGGGAGCCGCTGGCATGGATCGCCCGCCCGGCCGCGACCCACGCCAAGGACTTCGAGACCAAGGAAGGTGCGAGCAAGGCTTATCAAGCCTGGGAAGCCGCAGTAAGGCAGTCTGTCAAACAGGCCGATGCCAAGGTGGGTGACATCGGCTACCTCATCCACGATCTGGGTATGGGTGAGGTTGTGCGCACGCGCTCATCGGCCATCTTCCAGGCCCTGACCATGCTCACGCCGGAGCTGAATACCCAGGAGCAGGCTTTCAACTCAGCAGCCTTGCTGGGCGACATGCGCGCTGGGTCCGCGCTGACCAATCTGGCCTTGGCGATTGCATGGACGCATCAAAAGGGCAAGCCTGTCTTGGTGGCGGGCACCACGGAGCCGAATGACCCTGTGGCGGTGGTTGTGACACCGCCCGCCCGCGCCCGCGTCTTCGATCCGAACAAGGACTGGTTTCGCGCACGCGGCGAAGGCAATGCCTACCTGCCTTGGTGGGGGCTGCACAAGAAATACGACTGGTCCAAGTACATGCAAGGGTTCTCGGATTAAATGAAACACCTCATTCGTTTGGCATGCCTCATCGGTTTTCTATTGGGGGGATGTGCGCCAGTCCAAGTCGGAGCAGGCAGCTACCGTGAGGAGACTCTGTTTCAGACCACCATATTGGCAAGGATACGTGACCAAATTCCTGGCCCAGAACGTCAACCAGACCGCCACGGACCATTCCACCATCGTGACCAACCCGGAGCATGCTGCCAAGGCCATGGCTTATGACGTGGCGCTAGGGGTGTGCCGATTGACTGAGGACGATTGGTACATGCTGCGGGTGGAGGCAGATTGGCGCTACACCGACTACTTGAAGAACGCTGGGCATCCGCATGGCTACTTCACCGAATACTTCACGGAAGGGTTTATGAATGGCAAGCCCTTACAGGATTGGGTAAAAACTGGCGAAGCGGCCATGCCCGACAAGGTGTTCGATGAGCGTGTATGGAAGCCCATCGTCAGCGAAGGCAGCCACTACACGATGAGCCGCCCTGGCGCAAAGCTGGAGTTCTGACCATGGGCAAGCTCATTTCGACATGGCCGCGCCGTCTGGCTTTGACCGCCATCATCTTCATGCTGGCTTTTGCCGCTGCCGCGCTTTGGCTTCGTTACCAGAACGACAGCCGGGCACCTGATTCACCACCTATTTCTGACAGCAGCATCATGACCACATTGTTCGCCATTCCAGGCTTGTTGGCCGCAGCAGCCTTGACGCTCACGACCGCCTTGGTGCAGCCCGCCAGTGCCGCGACCAGCGCGACGGCAGAGGTCAAGGCCACACCGGAGGCGGTAGCCCCTGCACCAGCCTTCAAAGCCCAGGTGGTGGGCGTGCAGTGGCTCAACCCCTTGGTTCGCCGTGACTACCCCACGGAGTGGCAACTGCTGTGGACCTTGGGGGTGGCGAAGCCCAATAAGAATGATGAAGAGGTGAAGGAAGATCCTAAGTCGTTTTCTTCGGTGCAGCCTGTCGCGCCGATCACCTACGCAGTGGAAGGCCGGGCCATATATGACGTGTACTTTGAAAGCTACATCGGAAAGCTGATTTACCCCATCCGTCGCCGCTACGCGATGAACGGCGACTACTTTTATACGGTCCAACCGAAGGACCCGAAGGACTGGCGAGAATTGCATGGCATTCACGTGGAAATGGCCATTCCTGTTGCGCCCAGATTGCTTCCCGATCTGGCAGCGAACCATGTGCGCAAGACCATGGGTAGCTACTTTTCTATCCATGACGTGCCCGACCTGTCCACCGCCAACATACCAGCAGACGTGCGTGTGACCACAGGCGAAGCCAATGCCGGGTTCACCTCTTTGAGTGCCGCCATGGACTATCTGCAAGCACACCCGGACAAATCCGTGTGGGTGATGAGCTGGGATTCGCCGCAGTTTCCCAACGACATGTCGATGTCAGAGAACTGCACTCTGCTGATCTTGGCCGGGCCGAACATGAACACGGATCGGGAGCCGCTGGCATGGATCGCCCGCCCGGCCATGACCCACGCCAAGGACTTCGAGACCAAGGAGGGGGCCAGCAAAGCCTATCAAGCCTGGGAAGCCGCAGTCAGGCAGTCCGCCAAGCAAGCCGATGTCAAGGCGGGCGACATCGGCTACCTCATCCACGATCTGGGTAAGGGCGAGGTGGTCCGCACGCGCTCATCAGCCATTTTTCAAGCCCTGACCATGCTCACGCCGGAGCTGAATACCCAGGAGCAGGCTTTCAACTCAGCAGCCTTGCTGGGCGACATGCGCGCTGGGTCCGCGCTGACCAATCTGGCCTTGGCGATTGCATGGACGCATCAAAAGGGCAAGCCTGTCTTGGTGGCGGGCACCACGGAGCCGAATGACCCCGTGGCGGTGGTTGTGACACCGCCCGCCCGCGCCCGCGTCTTCGATCCGAACAAGGACTGGTTTCGCGCACGCGGCGAAGGCAATGCCTACCTGCCTTGGTGGGGGCTGCACAAGAAATACGACTGGTCCAAGTACATGCAAGGGTTCTCGGATTAAATGAAACACCTCATTCGTTTGGCATGCCTCATCGGTTTTCTATTGGGGGGATGTGCGCCAGTCCAAGTCGGAGCAGGCAGCTACCGTGAGGAGACTCTGTTTCAGACCACCATATTGGCAAGGATAGACAATCAAGCATCGCTGTTGATGGCGGCAAAGTGCAGGCGGCTGTCATATGCTCCAGAGGTTTGCTCGGAAAGGGATGTCAGCTTTCTGATTTCTCGCGGTGTCTGGGCCTACGGGCTCGATAGTGTTGATGGTGGCTCAGTTGACAAGGTAGATGTAGGGTCGCCCACTCATTTTCTAAGACCAGCGTTTGCGACATATGACGAAAAAATCACATTCGTGGGAGTCTTCTTTGCAATGCGCGAAAGGCCAGAAGATCGCTAGCAGACGGTTTTGTTGATGCCGAAGTCACCGACTGATAGACCCACGGGGGACATGAGCTTTCACTACCCTAAACCTGCTTCAGTTGTCATCGTCAATCCGAGTCGCATATACGCTTTTGTCCGTGATGATTCGTACTGCGCATCTCATGCCGATTGTTTTGGGCTAAACGAAGTGATGGGAAGTGGGGTAGAAAGCCTTTCCTCTCGGCCGCGCGGGCAGTTTGTTGTTTTCGTGAGGCCCTTAAGCGATGGTTATTTCAAACGTCTGACTCGCGGGGGGCACGAGCTTGGCAGTGAGGAAGGGTTTAAATTTTACCCCCTCGATCAAGGTCGCGCGTATCAGTTCTTTGACGCTGCATCAGAGCCTCAAGAGTTACCCACAAAAATTCTGCCAGATGTGAAGTGCTCTAGAAAAATTGTTGATACCCGGGGCGCACTTGTCTTTCCGCTTTCTTCCTCTGATTTCCAGTGGGGTAGTAGGCGGGAAGAGCCAGAGGTTTGCTCCAAGGTTTAGATCCAAATTGCTTATCTGGGGGAACTATGAACGGCGTCATCAGAATGGGCGACCCCACCAGCCACGGGGGGCAGGTTATCGGGCAAGAACGCCCGGCCAAGGTGCTGGGGAGGTCTGTGGCGATAAGGGGCGACGAAGTGTCTTGCCCGATTCCGGGTCATCGCAATTGCGTCATCGAGACAATCAAGCGCCCCGGCACCGTCATGTTAGATGGAATCGATGTTGCCCAGCATGGCGATCTAGCCAGTTGTGGCGCGATGCTGCAATCGACCACTCCGGAAAGCGGCACCGAATGAAAACCCTGTCGCAGATGTGCTGCAAACCGTCAGCCGCAGCGCCGATGTGCCGCTCAAGGACTTGATGGGCCTGCCCATGGCCGTGGCCATCGCGGACGACCGTGGCGGCCAACGCATCGTCGCGGGCTTTGTCTGCCGCCCCGAAGCCCTGGTATCGGATGGCGCCAACACGCTGCTGCAAGCAGAAATACGCGATGTTTTCGGCGTCTTGAGCCTGCGCAAGAACCGCCGCATTTACCGCGACCAGTCCGTGGTGGAGGTCGTCAGCCAGATCCTGGACGAGCACATCCGAGCCAACAGCGTGTTGGCCAGCAACACCAAGCCAGGCGGCGATAGTGGGAGACGTGGGCAGTTGTGGGTGTGTACTCATGTCCACTGCGCCCAAAAGCGGGAAAGGTTGGAGTGACGCAGCACCGAACCAAAGGTGACAAGGTGTCCTGCCCCATCCTTCGGACGGACAACGGTGGTTGATCGACGTCGTGCAGCAGCAAGCACGACGCCCGACATGTCAGGGCACATGACGGCGCATGCCGAACACCTCCATCGCCTCGATGAAGGACTCGGCCGTGCGGTCGATCAGGAAGCGCTGCTTGAAGCATGCGCGCGCATTGCCGCGCATGCGGTGCCAGCGCTCGGCCGGCGTGCCCAGCCATTTCTCGATCAGGCGCTCGGTGCCTTCTTGCGTGTCGATGTCGATGATGCCGCCGTCGGCCTGCTGGATCTCGCGCCAGATGTTGACCTGGTTGGAGATCAGCACGGGCACGCTGCAGGCCATGGCCTCGGCCACGGCGATGCCGAAGTTCTCCTGGTGCGAGGGCAGGATGAAGGCATCGGCTGTGCGGAAGGCGCCCCATTTGACATCGCCCGAGACCATGCCCGTCCAGGTCACCTGCTCGTCGATGCCCAGCGAGGTGCACAGCGCCTGCATGCGCTGGCCGTACTCGTGGTCGGCCGGGCCGGCCATCACCACCTGCACGTCCTTGACCAGGTCTGGCTGGCGCGCGCGCACGCTGGCAAAGGCCTTGAACAACAGGTCGGCGCCCTTCTTCTCGTGCACGCGCCCCAAGAAGAGCAGCGCGCGCTTGCCCTGCAGCTGCGGGAAGCGCTCATAGAAAGCCGAGCGCTGCGCGGCCTCATTGTCGGGCGGCGCGCTGGTCCCATAGCTCACGACGAATTCGTCGCATTTATAGAGCCAGAACGATTGCCGCGCCAGGCGCCGCTCGTCTTCGCAGGTGAACATCACGGCCGTGGCATCGCGCAGCACGCGGTATTCGGCCCATGGCCAGAACAGCCACTTCTTGAGGTGCTTGAGCGGGTAGTTGCGCTTGAACCAGGGGTCCAGCATGCCGTGCGTGAACACGAAGTAAGGCGTGGCCGTGCCCCGAAGCGCCCGCCACACGCCGAACGCGTGGTACTGCCAGATCCCGTTGACGATGACCGCGTCATAGCGGTGCGCGTTGGCCCTGAGCCAGGGCACCCAGCGCGGGCTGTACTGGTAGTTGCCGATGTAGCACGGCCCCATCGCATGGCACTTGAACGGCAACGCCTTGACCCACGGGTCGTCGGGATGGTCCAGCGACATCACCTCGATCACATGCCCATGCTGCTGGTTGACGGTGGACAACTGCTTGAGGCCTTCGATCGGACCGCCCTTGCGTGGGTCGACCGATGAAATGCAATGAAGAATCCGAAAAGACATGCCAACCTTCTGACTGCCGCTCAACCGACCTGATCCGCATGGTTGCAATAAGCGGCGCGCGCATAGGTCCGGCGCGCGCAATCCGGACACACCTTGTTCGACACCTTCGCCTGGCCGAACTCCGTCAGGTAGTTCTCGAAAGAACGCCAGTAGCCATCATCGGCGCCGACACGGTGGCACTGCTGGCACACCGGCACCTCGCCGGAGAACGCCCGGATGCGGGCCATCAACTCGTCCTTCTGGATCGACACGTAGCGGATCGTCGCCATGGTCAGCAAGAAGCACACGAAGCGATTGAACGCATTCATGTACAAAAACCACTGATGGCTGTAGGCGTGCCCGGTGATGACGTCGGACCAGATCCACAGCAAGGTCGCCGCGACCGACACGGCCAGGCCGACCGCATTGCCCAGCCTGCGCGTGGCGATGGCCACGGGAATGGTGTAGAGCAGGAACACGGACACCTCGTAGCCGGTGACCACGTCGATGTAGGCGCTCAGGGCCAGCGTCACCAGCACGAGCACCGTATGGCGCCAGCGCGTGACCAGCAGTTGAAGGGAGCCAGTTGGAGCTTGCAACATGCACGCATCCTGAAGGGCACGTATGGCATGGTTACCTTCAGACATGAGCCGAACGGCTCATCCGATACCGAACTTTACATGTTGCCAAGCTTTCGGCTCATCCATTGCTCACCAGCGTGAACGGTGGTCTTCCGTGACGCCCAGCAGCGCCTTGACCTGCACGGGTGCACTGTCGGGTGTGCGCCTGACCACGCCCGTGAAGGTGCCCACAGGCTGCACATAGTGGCTGGCCACCAGCAGCAGGTTGCGGTCATCCTTGCGTCCGCCTTCGGGCGTGAAGTGCAGGTCCAGCAGGCCGTCATCAGTGCGCACGCGCCAGGTGCTGCGCATCGGATCGGCCGCATCGAACTCGAAGCGGGCCGCGCCCAGCGCGATCAGTTCGCCATCGAGCCACAAGGCGTTTTCCTGCCCGCCGAAATAGCCTTGCTGCAGGTTGAAGCCCACACCGGGGCCATGCGCGCAGGCCCAGCGCCACGCGGTGTCGTGCGCCAACAAGCCGTTGGAGGCATCGAGGCTGGCCACCGCATCCACGAGCGACCAACGCTGCCCGTCCACCTCCGCCCAGCCCTTCACGGGCAAGGCCGGCGACTTCTGCGTGGCATGCGCCACACCGCCTTGCCCGATCGAGCCGACGGCCAGCAAAAAGGGCGCGGCCTGCGTCAAGGCGATGTCGGCATGGATGCGGCACCGCGGCGTCTTCACGCGCAGCGCGATCACATCGCCATCCTGATGCCGCAGGCTCAAGTGCGCGCCCGGCCCACGGAACCAGGCCTTCGACCCCTGAACAGGCTGGTTAGACACCGCACCCGACAACAGCGGCAGCCCGTCTTGCGCCCAGATCAGCGATCACGCGCTTGCGCAGGCGGTCGAACACATAGGCGAAGGCCGTCATGCCCCAGCCCAGGTCGACGATGGCCACGCCGATGAACAGCTGTCCCGAGCCCATGCCCACGTACTGCCAGCGCTTGTGATGCCAGTGGCGCCACCAGGCCGAACGGCGATGCGCACCGCTCAAGTCGGACCAGTCGATGCTGTCGATGCGGCCGGCATAGCGGCCGGACAAGGGCTGGCCTTGCGCGACCAGTCGCGGGGGAACCTGAGGCAGCGCGGTCCTGTGTTCAGGACCAGGGCTCATGCTGCGGCTTTCAACTGCTGCCTGCGCCATTGGGCGGGCGCCAGGCCCGTCCAGGCCCGGAAAGCCCGTGTGAAGGCGCTTTGCTCGGAGTAGCCCAGCAGGAGCGCGATCTCGGCCAGGTCCAGCTTGGCGTCCATCAGGTGGCGCTCGGCCAGGTGCTGGCGCGTGTTGTCGAGCAGTTGCTGAAAGCTCGTGCCCTGCTCGGCCAGGCGGCGTTGCAGGCTGCGCGGGCTCGTGTGGTGCGCCGCGGCCAAGGCTGCCAATGAGGTCTGGCCTTCGCGGATCAGGGGCACCAGCGTCTTGCGCCAGGCATCGACGATCGCGGGCACGGCCGCCACCTGCTGCAAGAGCTGCTCGGCCTGCTGGTCCATCAGCGCCAGCAGGGCCGGATCGGACTTGCGCAAGGGCAGCGCCAGGTAGGTCTGGTCGAACTCCAGGCGCGTGAGGGGCGCGCCGAAGCTCACCTGCCCGCCGAAGAAATCCTCATAAGGCTGGGTCTGCAGCGGCGCCGGGTTGACGAAGCTCACGGCCCTGACAGGCCAGTAGCGCCCCGTCATGTCGCGCGCCAGTTGCACCAGCGAGGCAATGGCCGTCTCGTCGACCAGCGAGCCGGGCTTGCCGCGCTCCACGCCCCATTCGATGGCGATGCCGTCGGGCGTGGCCACGACCTTGGCCGGGTTCGCGTCGTACACGGAGGCGTGATAACGCTCCAGCCTCTGCAGGGCCTCGCCCAGGTTGCCGCAAGCCAGGGCCGTGTAGCCCAGCACGCCGAAATGGCGAGCCCCGATGCCTTCCGCGATGCGCAATGCGAGGGCCGGCCGCTTCTCGAGCGCATCGACGCGGCGCAGCCAAGTCTGCCAATCGCTCATGGGCACGAAGTGCTGGTGGGTGTCCGGCCTGGACGCACCCAGCACCTGCGCAGCATCGAGCCCCTGGTTCTCCAGGTACTCGTACAACAACTGAGCATATGAAGCAGCAACGCGTGTTTCAGCCATGGGACATCTTCACCAAAAGCAGACGCAAGATGATGCCCAGTCACGCAGACCTTGCCCATTCGGGCTATACGGTAGGTACGTATTTATAACTTGGCGCCAAACGTCAAGAATATGTCGACAAAGATCAAGCCAAAAAACGTATGGAGGGTCACTATTGCGTTGTTTTCCGCTGGTTTGTACTTAGGTTTGCCTCGATGCACGACTTCGCCGCACATTTTTCATGGGCCCCGCAGTGGCTGCTCGCATCCGATTGGCGCGACTGGTTTCTCGTGTTGCTAACGCCCGTGTTTCTGGGCACCGTGGCCGTCGAGTGGCTGCGCTTGCGGCGCAGCGACCGCCAACGCGCCGAGCCCATCTACGACCTGCGTGACGCGCTGGACAGCATCAACCTGGGCGGCGTCTACTCGCTGCTGGACGTGGCCCTGGTCGTGCTGGCCGTGCTGCCGGCGATGGAATGGGTCTACCGCCATCGCCTGTTCACGGTCGATGTCACACCCTGGACCTTCGCCCTGCTCTACCTGGGCGTGGAGTTCTGCTACTACTGGTTCCATCGCGCCAGCCACCGCATCCGCTGGTTCTGGTGCGCGCACGTCGTGCATCATGGCTCCGAGCACATGAACTTCACGACGGCCTTCAGGCAAAGCTGGCTCTACAGCTTCGCGGGCAACTGGCTGTTCTACATGCCCATGGTGCTGCTGGGTTTCGAGCCGCGCTGGGTGCTGCTGGCCCTGTCGATGAACCTGGCCTACCAGTTCTTCGTGCACACGCAATGCGTGGGCAAGCTGCCCGCGCCCATCGAGTTCATCTTCAACACGCCCTCGCACCACCGCGCCCATCACGGCCGCAACCCGCGCTACATCGACAAGAACTACGGCGGCACGCTGATCGTGTGGGACCGGCTCTTCGGCACCTTCGTGGAAGAGACCGAGGCGGTGGACTACGGCCTGGTCAACCAGGTGCGCAGCCACAACCCGCTCTGGCTGACCGTGCACGAGTGGGTGGCCATGGGGCGTGACATCCTGCGGCCCGGGCCCCTGCGCCTGAGGGTCAAACACCTGTGGGCGCCCCCTGAATGGGAGCGCAGCCCCGATAATGCCGGCCATGCACCCGAACGCTCTTCTCGACCTCAGCACGCAACTCGTCCGTGAGGTACTCAAGCTCGACGCCCCCGCCGACAGCATCGTCTCCTACTTCTTCCGCTCGCACAAAGAGCTGGGCCAGCGTGAACGCGCCGCCCTGGCGGAAACGGCCTATGCCGTGCTGCGCCAGCGCCTGCTCTGGGCCAACCTGGCGCAATCGGGCCACGGCCCCATCGAGCGCCGCCTCACGCTGCTGGCCTGGCAAGGTCAATCCCACATCCTGAAAAACGGCATGACGGCCGACGAGGCCCAGTGGCTCGAGCGCACCAACGCCGTCGACCGCAGCAGCATGCCCGACAAGCTGCGCCACAACATGCCCGACTGGCTGTCCAACAGCCTGCGCGAGCAGCTCGGCGCCGACGAGTTCTGGGCCCTGGTCGAGACGCTGTCGGGCGGTGCGCCGCTCGATTTGCGCGTCAACGCCGTCAAGGCCAAGCGCGAAACCGTGCTGGAGGCGCTGGTCGCCGCCGGCATCCCGGCCGTGCCGACGCCGTTCGCGCCCACGGGTATCCGTATCGAAGGCAAGCCGGCCTTGCAGAAGATGCCGCTGTATGTGGAAGGCCACGTCGAAGTGCAGGACGAGGGCAGCCAGTTGCTCTCGCTGCTGACCGGCGCCAAGCGCGGCGAGATGGTGGTCGATTTCTGCGCCGGCGCGGGCGGCAAGACGCTGGCCCTGGGCGCGATGATGCGCAACACGGGCCGCCTCTATGCCTTCGACATCTCGGGCCACCGCCTGGACAACCTCAAGCCGCGCCTGGCGCGCAGCGGTTTGTCGAACGTGTACGCCACGCAGATCGCGCACGAGAACGACGAGCGCATCAAGCGCCTGCGCGGCAAGATCGACCGCGTGCTGGTGGACGCGCCCTGCTCCGGCCTGGGCACGCTGCGCCGCAACCCCGACCTGAAGTGGCGCCAGAGCCCCAAGGCCATCGAGGAGTTGCAGGCCAAGCAGACGGCCATCCTGAAAAGCGCCGCGCGCCTGCTCAAGCCGGGCGGCCGCCTGGTCTACGCGACGTGCAGCCTGATGCCCGCCGAGAACGAGGTCATCGCCAACGCGTTTGCTGAAGAGCACAAGGATTTCGTGCAGCTCGATGCCCGCGAGAAGCTGGAGCAGGCTGGCGTGACGCAGGCCGAATCGCTGGTCACGGAGGCGGGCCACCTGAGGTTGTGGCCTCACCGGCACGCCACGGACGGTTTCTACGCCGTGGCGTGGGAGAAGAAGGCTTGAAGCTTAGAACAAGCTTTCCTTGACGTAGATGACGTCGTTGGGTTGCAGCCTGTCGTTCATGTCGGGCTGGATGATCTGCACGACGCCGGCGGCATCGCGGCGGTGCACGCGGATGCCGCGCTGGGTACCGCGCAGTGTCAGGCCACCGCTGGCGGCCAGGGCCTGCAGCACGGTCATGTCGCGGGCCAGGACCTTGGCGCCGGCCTGGTTGACTTCACCGTAGATGTAGATCAGCGGTGCGCGGTCGACCCAGACGCTGTCGCCGTTCTGCAGCACGAGGTCTTCTTCGGCATGGTTCGCGGCGAACACGCGAGGGAAGTCGATTTCCTTGCGGAAGGGGCGGCCATCGCGCGAGCCCATCACGACCACGATGTCACTGCCGACACCGGCCACGGCACCGCCGGCCTGCGCCAGGATTTCGCTGAGCTTGTTGCCGCCGGCCACCGCACCCAAGGGGTAGCGACCGGGCTTGGTCACCTGGCCCAGCACGGACACCAGGTTGCCCTTCATGTCCATCACGAGGATGGTGACCTGGGGCTGCTTGAGGTAGTTGCCTTCCTTGAGGCCCTTGGCGATCTTGTTCTCGGCTTCGGCGACCGTCAGGCCGCCCAGCTTGACCGTGCCCAGCAGCGGATAGGAGATGTTGCCGCCTTCCGCGATCCGCACGTCGAGCTGCAGATCGGTGTTTTGATAGACGCTGATGCGGATGTAGTCGCCCACGCCGAGCGTGTAATCGCCCTGAGAAGCCGCCTGAGCCGCCAGAGCACCCATCATCAATGTGGCGGCCACCAGCCACCGAGCCATGTCACGCATCCACTTCATAACTATTGGTCCTCTGTTCAAAAAAGCAGGTTGAGCCGGGTTGGCCCGGCTTTCCGGTTGCGTCAATGTATCACCGGGTGGTGACAACGCCTGTCACGCCAGCAACCACACAGGCAACCAGACAAAGGCTGGGTAGAGCCTGATTCTGGCGCAAGGTTCCCCAAGGGATGACCCGGTGTTTCAAATGCGCGCCATCAAATGCACGCCACGCTGGTCTTGTCCAGGTAGGACTGGATGGCCTGGCCGGGCATGGGGCGGGCGATCAGGAAGCCCTGCACGTCGTCGCAGCCCAGGGCCTTGAGCATCATCAGTTGCTCGGCCGTCTCGATGCCTTCGGCCGTGGTGTCCAGCCGCAGGGCACGCGCCAGGCTGATGATGGCGGTGACGACGGCCTGGGCATCCTGGTCGCTGTCAAGCGAACGCACGAACATGCCGTCGATCTTGAGCTTGTCCATCGGGAAGCGCTTGAGGTAGGCCAGCGACGAGTAGCCCGTACCGAAGTCGTCCATGGCGACGCGCACGCCGCGGCTGCGCAGGGCGGCCAGCGTGGCCTGGGCGCCGTCGAGGTCTTCGATCAGCGCCGATTCGGTGATCTCCAGCTCGAGGCGTTCGGGCGCGAGGCCGCTTTCGGCCAGGGCCTCGTCCACGAGGTCGATCACGGCCGAGCTGCGGAACTGCACGGCCGAGAGGTTGACGGCCACGCGCAGGCGGTGCGGCCAGCTCGCCGCCACGCGGCAGGCCTCGCGCAGCACCCAGGTGCCCAGGGGCACGATCTGGCCGGTCTCTTCGGCCACGGGGATGAACTCGCCCGGGCCGATCAAACCGCGCTCGGAATGCTGCCAGCGCACCAGGGCCTCGAAGCCGATCACTTCGCCCGTGCCCAGCTTCATCTGCGGCTGGAAGTGCAAGGTGAACTGGTTGGCGCTCAGGGCCTGCCCCAGCTCGTGCTGCAGGCGCACGCGGGCGCGGGCGCTCTCGGCCATCTCGGCGTTGAAGAAGCGGTAGGTGTTGCGCCCGGCAGCCTTGGCGGCGTACAAGGCGAGGTCGGCACATTGCAGCAGCGACTGCGGGTCCAGCCCGTCGCGCGGGGCCAGCGCCACGCCGATGCTGGCGTGCACTTCGACCAGGGCGTCGTCCAGTTGATAAGGCTGGTTCATGAGCACGACCAGGCGCTCGGCGAAGGCCGTGGCCTCGTCCAGCGAGGCGTAGTGCCAGCTGAGCAGGGCGAACTCGTCGCCGCCCAGGCGCGCCAGCAGGTCGCCATCGGGCACGCAGGACTTCAGGCGCGCGCCCACGCGGCGCAGCAGCTGGTCACCCACGGCGTGGCCGAGCGAATCGTTGATGTGCTTGAAGTTGTCCAGGTCCAGAAACAGCAAGGCACAGGGCCGGTGCGGCACGGACGTGTCCAGCGCCAGGCGCCCCAGTTCCGAGCTGAAGCGGTGGCGGTTGGCCAGGCCGGTCAGGGCATCGTGGTTGGCCATGCGGGCCAGCTCGTCGCGCGAGCGGCGCGTGTGCGTGATGTCGGAGCCGACGCCGCGCCAGCCCGCCGAGCGGCCGTGCTCGTCATGCAAGGGCTTGGCCGTGAGCGACCAGTAGTGGATCTCGTGGCCGACCTCGACGCTCAGCTCCAGGTCGCGGAACGGCTGACCCATGCGGATGCACGAGGTCAGGCGGCCGAGCGCGGCGGCGGCATCGACGTCGTCGGGCGGCGTGATCCCCGTCAGGAGCTCCGTGAAGGTCTTTTGCAGCAAGGCCTTGGGCGCCATGCCGAAGGAATGGGCCAGCCGCGCGGACACATGGCGCAAATGCCCGGTAGGCGAGATCTCCCACAGCCAGTCGGATGCGTGCTCCTCGAAGTCGCGCAGCAGCAGGTCGATGAGCTGCTTCTGGCGGTCGGTCTCGGCCTCGGCGCGCAGGCGGCTCATGAACAGGCGCGAGTTCGTCAGCACCACACCGCACATGATCACGATGTAGACGGCCAGCAGGAGCATCAGCGCCGCGCTGCCAGCGTAGTAGGAGCGCGCCAGCCCGAAGGCACTGGCCCCCGCGAGGGTCACGACATAGGCCGTGGCCGCGGGCGCCAGCGGGCTGAGCATGAAGGCGCCGCCGCAGATCATGCCGACGATGACCGTCGCGATCATCATGGCCCCCGCCGTATCGGCCTGCGGGAACATGACGATGGGCAGCGACGCCCACACGCCGGCGAAGTAGACCACCTGCCAGACGATGATGCCGCCCGCCCTGGGCGACGACACCGGGCGCGGGCCCTTGTGCGATATCAGCCGCTTCCACCAGAAGTGCGCCACGGTCAGCGAGATCACGGACATCGTGCACCAGCCGCCCAGCAGCACGGGCGCGGCCTTGCCCCAGAAGGACCAGCAGATCGTGATCGTGTTGACCATGTTGCCCACGGTCATCAAGGGCAGGATGCTCAGCAGCGCCTGGATCTGGCGGGCGCGGAAATGCCGTGCGATCGGCCCGTCGACGGTCTCGTCGGGCATGACTTCGCGCGCCAACGCCTGAAAGCGCTGGCGCCAGCCGTCCATTTTCTTGTCGTCCGCGGACGCGTTTACAGCCATGCGCACCTTGTATCGGTCATCCAGGGTGGATCGGCCGTTGGTGGGCAAACTTGATGTCCTCCCGTGTCATCAGGCGAAAAGACCCTGCCAAAGTAGGCGGCAATGGGCGCAGCGACGCATATAGGCGCAAATCCCGAGTCCCGCAGGCGCCTGCCCCACGATTTACCGCGTCATTTGGCTTACCATGCCTGCCCCTGCTGAGTGAAACACCCCTGCCATGAGTTCCGACCATCACCTGTCAGATGCCGAACAGGCACTGCGCGACGCCGCTTGCGAATACCACCGCCTTCCTTCGCGGGGCAAGATCGCCGTCACGCCCACCAAGCCGCTGTCCAACCAGCGCGACCTGTCCCTGGCGTACTCACCCGGCGTGGCCTACCCCTGCCTGGCCATCGAAAAAGACCCGAGCCTGGCGGCCGAGTACACCTCGCGCGGCAACCTCGTCGGCGTGATCACCAACGGCACGGCCGTGCTGGGCCTGGGCGACATCGGCCCGCTGGCGTCCAAGCCGGTGATGGAGGGCAAGGGCTGCCTGTTCAAGAAATTCGCCGGCGTCGATGTGTTCGACATCGAACTGGCCGAGCGCGACCCCGACAAGCTCGTCGACATGATCGCCGCGCTCGAGCCCACGCTGGGCGGCGTCAACCTCGAGGACATCAAGGCGCCCGAGTGCTTCTACATCGAGAAGCAGCTCAGCGCGCGCATGAACATCCCCGTGTTCCACGACGACCAGCACGGCACGGCCATCATCTCCAGCGCCGCCTTGCTCAACGGTCTCGAACTGGTCGGCAAGCAGATCGATGAAGTGCGCATCGCCGTGTCGGGCGCGGGCGCGGCGGCCATCGCCTGCCTGGACCTGATGGTCGAGCTGGGCGTGAAGCGCGAGAACGTCTTCATGTGCGACTCGAAGGGCCTGATCCACACGGAACGCCAGGACAAGCTCGACGAATCCAAGCGCCGCTACGCGCAGCCCACCACGGGCCGCACGCTGGCCGACGCGGTCAAGGGCGCCGATGTGTTCCTGGGCTGCTCGACGGCGGGCACGCTCACGGCCGAGATGGTCAAGACCATGGGCACCCAGCCCATCATCCTGGCGCTGGCCAACCCCGAGCCCGAGATCCGCCCCGAAGTGGCCAAGGCCGCGCGCCCCGATTGCATCATCGCCACGGGCCGCTCCGACTATCCGAACCAGGTCAACAACGTCCTGTGCTTCCCGTACATCTTCCGTGGCGCGCTCGATTGCGGCGCCACCAAGATCACGGACGAGATGAAGCTGGCCTGCGTGCGCCAGATCGCCGACCTGGCCAAGGCCGAGACGTCCGACGAAGTGGCCTCGGCCTACCCCGGCCGCGAGCTGCGCTTCGGCCCCGACTACCTGATCCCGACGCCTTTCGACTCGCGCCTGATCCTGCGCATCGCGCCCGCCGTGGCCGAGGCCGCAGCAAGCTCGGGCGTGGCCACGCGCCCCATCGCCGACCTCAAGACCTACCGCGACTCGCTCTCGCAGTTCGTGACCAACACGGGCCTGTTCATGCGCCCGCTGTTCGTCGGCGCCAAGGCCGCGCCCAAGCGCATCGCCTATGCCGAAGGCGAAGACGAGCGCGTGCTGCGCGCCGCGCAAGTGGCCGTCGATGAAGGCATCGCGCACCCGATCCTGGTCGGCCGCCCCGATGTGATCGCCACGCGCATCGAGCGCGCGGGCCTGCGCCTGCAGCCCGGCGTGAACTGCGAGATCGTGAACCCGGGCAAGGACGACCGCTTCAAGCAGTACTACGAGGCCTATCACAAGCTGCGCGCACGCGACGGCATCTCGCCCGACCTGGCCAAGGTCGTGGTGCGCCGCTCCAACTCGCTGATCGCCACGATGATGGTCAAGCTCGGCGATGCCGACGGCATGATCTGCGGCACGATCGGGCGCTACGACTTCCATCTGGCGCATGTGCAAGAGGTGATCGGCGCGCGCCCCGAAGCGCATGGCCTGGCCGCCTTGAACGCGCTGATCCTCGACCAGCACAACCTCTTCATCGCCGATACCTTCGTCAACGAAGACCCGACGGCCGAGCAACTGGCCGACATCGCCGCGCTGGCCGTGGCCGAAGTGCAGCGCTTCGGCCTGCCGCCGCGCGTGGCCTTCCTGTCGCACTCGATGTTCGGCTCCAGCAACCGCCCCTCGGCCCGCAAGATGCGCCAGGCGCGCGACATCTTCGTCGCGCGCATGCCGCACATCCCCGCCGACGGCGAGATGCAGGGCGATGCCGCCTTGAGCGAATCGGTGCGCCACAAGCTGCTGCCCGAGAGCACCCTGCAAGGCACGGCCAACATCCTGATCTGCCCGAACCTGGACGCGGCCAACATCCTGTTCAACGTGCTCAAGATGACGGGCGGCCAGGGCGTGACCGTCGGCCCGATCCTGCTGGGCGCCGCCGCGCCCGTGCACATCCTGACGCCATCGGCCACCGTGCGCCGCATCGTCAACATGACGGCCGTGGCCGTGGCGCACGGCGAGCAACAGCCTCGCCTCAAGTAACCAAGCGGGGCCCAACCCCCGCCACGGAAGGCGCCCGCCTCGAACGGGCACCTTCCGCTTCAGGCCTCCCAGCCTTACTTATGCCGTCGCGCTCATCAGCAGGGGTTTCAAGCGCGCCTGAATATCACGCACGCTCGCGTAGCCCGGCGAAATCATGCTCAATTCGCCCTTGTTCTCGGCCAACAAGGCCGGGAAGCTGGAAATGCCCCAGCGACGCACCATCTTGAATTCGGCGGCCGTTTCGGCGATGGTGGCGGGGTCGCGCCACACTTCCTGGAACTGCGCTGGCGTGATCTGCTGCCCGAGCAGTTTCATCTCGACCACGGCCGCCACAGCCAGCACGCCCTCGTCCGTCGTGTCCAGCCCTTCGACATAGAAGGCGCGCTGGATGGCGCGGAACACCGGCAATTGCGGAATGGATGGTGCCAGCTTGCGCACGGTCACGATGGCGCGGCACACAGGTTCCGTGTCGTAGACAAAATCGCGCAGCGCCATGAACGCCTCGCGGTTGAACGGCAAACCGCTCACGGCCTCGACACGGCCCCAATGCCCCAGCCTGAAATGCTTCAACTCGTCCGTCATCACCTCGGTCTCGCCCGCACGCACACCACCAACACGGATCTCCAATGGCAAAGATGGGTGCAGCTCCTGCAAGGCGGTGAGCTCTTTGGCAAAGCCATAGCACCAGGAGCACATGGGGTCGGCAACGAATACGAGTTTCATGATGGTGCGTCGGTGAGGTGAGTCTGCGCCCTGTCGAGAGACGCGGCCAGCGGCTCAGGTGCGTCGGACCATGCACCCGACACCAAGGATAGGGAACACATCGATGCCGATAAATCTGGCACCATGAACTACTTTAATTACATCAAGTGCCGCAATGAGCCGAAATTTCGAAGATGCCAGCCTGGGCAGTATCGAATTGTTCTGCCTGACCGCAGAACTCCATGGCTTCACGGCCGCGGCCAATACGGTGGGCCTCACGCCCGCAGCGGTCAGCCGCACCATCGCCAGACTGGAAGCGCGATTGGGGGCGCAACTGTTCGTGCGCTCGACCCGGCGGGTTCGACTGACGGAGGGCGGGCGTGTCTACTACGAACAATGCAAGCCCGCCCTGACCCAGCTGATCGATGCTGAACGCGCCTTGAACGGCCAACTCAGTGCGCCACAAGGCCTGGTGCGCCTGAGCCTGCCTACGTCGTACGGGCACTACCGCATCCTGCCCTTGCTGGGCGCCTTTCGAAGCTCACACCCGGACATCGAGCTGGACATCCACCTGAGCAACCGCAACATCGACTTCACATCTGATGGATATGACCTGGTCGTGCGAGGCCGCACGCCGCCAGATTCAGGCCTGATCGCACGCAAGCTGGAAGATGCCGAACTGGTGATCGTGGCTTCGCCAAAGTACCTCAAGCGCCACGGGGCACCCAAGTCGATAGAGGCTTTGACGGATCACGAATGCATCCAGTTCGCGCTGCCCAGCACAGGCCAGATCGTGCCTTGGCTGCTTTGCAAAGAGGGGCAGCACATCGAGCACCCTGTGCAAGGTGCGCTGCGTTGCTTCGACGACATACTTGGCCCGGCCACCCTGGCGCGACACGATGCGGGCATTGCGCAGACCTACCGATACATTGTCGAGCAGGATCTGCAAGAGGGGCGACTCAAGGAAATTTTGAGCGCCTATGCAGGGCGGTCACGCCCTTTCTCGCTGCTCTATCCAGCCAACCGGCACATGCCCCATCGGGTGCGAGCACTGATTGACTTTCTGCTTGAACAGCTCAATCATCGGTCGCCCAAACGCTGACAATCAAATGCCCCTGAATGTCACAAGGGCAACACATTGTCGAATCGATTTTAAAGAAACTATGTAAGATACACAAATACATTACAGACCTCCACTGAACACACATGGGTACCCGCCAATGAGCACGCCGCATCGTCATAACTGGATCATCGTCTTGCGCGAACGCCATGTGCGCTCAATGGCGCAGGCTTCAATGGCCTCAGGCGAGCTTGTCCATCTTTTTGATATCGCGCACGACATCAGCGATGGTGACCTTGTTCAACTCAGCCGCCATCGCAGACAGCGCCTTGTCGAGGGTGCGTTGCAAAGTGGGCTGAATGTAGCGGCCGACCACGCATTCCTGATCGGGCGTCTCGCGGTGCAAAGCGAACAGGTCTTCTGTCTCGACCGCCCTGAACACATCCAGCAAAGTGATTTCCTTGGCGGGCTTGGCAAGCACGGCACCTCCACCTTGGCCCAGTACGGAGCGAGAGAAACCCGCTTCGTTGAGCATGGAAACCAAGCGGCGTATCACGGCCGGGTTCGTGCTCGCGCTCTTGGCGACGACATCGGAAGCCAAGGGCTCTCCTTCATGCATGGTCAATCCGGACAGGATGTGAACCGCAACGGCGAAACGACTACTTGTTGACATGCTGAACGCTTTCGAAAGTGACGAACCGATTTTATGTCGATCACTTATATGTGTCTATGACGATTACACAAATGTAGGCCTACGCTTAGTGTCATCAGAGCAATGACCCACACGTTTTCATATTACTGAGAAAGAGAGAGTGACCATGCCTTACGTGAACATCAAAATCACCCGCGAAGGCGCAACATCGGCGCAGAAGGCCGAATTGATCAGCGGTGTGACCGATTTGCTCGTGCGAGTGCTCGACAAGAACCCAGCCACAACCTTCGTGGTGATCGATGAAGTCGAGATGGACAACTGGGGCATCGCTGGCGAATCTGTCACCGTGCTTCGCCAACGCACCTCCCAGAAATCCACATAGTGATAAAAGAAAGACGTGATCATGCCCATCGTCACCTCATTGACCAAGATGCTTGGCATCCGCCATCCCTTGATGTCCGCGCCCATGGCCGGCGTGAGTGGCGGGCGGCTGGCTGACGCGTTCAGTCAAGCAGGCGGGCTCGGTCTCATTGGGGTGGGCTACAACGGCGCCGATTGGATCGACAGCCAGATCGACTTGATCTCGCCCGCCGTCCCTTTCGGTGTGGGCTTCATCACATGGCGATTGCAAGAGCAGCCTCAATTGCTCCAAGCTGCACTGAGGCGACAACCACGCGCGGTCTTTCTGTCGTTCGGAGAGATCGATCGATTCGCTGCGCAGGTACATGACAGCGGTGCATGTCTGATCGCTCAGGTGCAAACCTTGGCACAGGCCCACCGCGCACGTGATGCCGGCGCCGACATCATCGTGGCGCAAGGTGGTGAAGCAGGTGGGCACTCGGGTCAACGCAGCACCATGCCTTTCGTGCCCGCTGTGGTCGACGCGATGAAAGACACGCCTGTTGTCGCAGCGGGCGGCATCGCCGATGGCAGAGGCATCGCGGCATCGCTGGCGCTTGGTGCGTGCGGCGCGCTGATCGGTACAGCGCTGTATACCAGCGAAGAATCATTGGCCCACCCAAAAGCGAAAAACCGTGCTGTTCAAGCACATGGCGATGACACCGTCAAAAGCGAAGTGTTCGATCGCATCCGTGGCCTGACATGGCCTGCTGATTGGCGCTTGCGCACCCTCGCCAATGAATTCACGCAACGCTGGGCGCAAGACCTGCCAGGCCTCGAACAAAGCATCGCACAAGAAAAGCAACGCTATGCCGAGGCCGCGCAAGCCGGTGATGTCCGCACGGCGGCTGTCATCGTCGGAGAAGCCATCGACCTTGTGCACGCAGCCGAAACCACAGCCGTCATTGTTGACACACTCATGCGCCAAGCTGAGCAGGTCATCAAGGGCTTTCAAGACCACCTGAAACCATGAACCGCATTCTTGCTCCTTGTTCACACATCGAGCGTCCCCCATCCAGCACGCGTGAGGCACAAAATCTCATGCGCTGGAGTCCCGGCGAACATCGTGCCCTGCGCACCGCTTGCCAACAGTCCATCTCATTACAGAGGAATCCATCATGAAGCTTTACTACTCCCCAGGCGCTTGCTCACTGTCGCCCAACATCATCGCTCGCGAAGCCGGCATCAACTTGACTCTCGTCAAGGTCGACACGGCCACACACAAGACCGCCGCTGGCGAAGACTTCTATCAGATCAACCCAAAGGGTTACGTCCCGCTCCTGGAGTTGGACAATGGTCAGCGCTTAAGCGAAGGCCCGATCATTGCGCAGTACCTGGCTGACCAGGCACCGCAGTCCAGGCTCGTTCCTGCCGCTGGGACGTTGGAGCGCTATCGCGTGATGGAATGGCAAAACTACATCACGTCGGAACTGCACAAGTCGTTCTCGCCGTTGTTCAACCCAGCCATCGATGCCACTGCCAAAGCCGTCTTCGCTGAATCGTTGCACAAGAAGTTCAACTGGATTTCTTCGCAACTCGAAGGCCGCAGCTACCTGACTGGCGAGAACTTCACGATCGCCGATGCTTACTTGTTCACCGTTTCCGGTTGGAGCAAGTTTGTTCAGTTGGACCTGAGCGGCTACAAGCATCTGCAAGACTTCCTGGCTCGCGTTGCAGCCCGCCCTGCCGTCAAGGAAGCAATGAAGGCGGAAGGCCTGATCGCCAACTGAGGCACATGAGACGAGACGACCCGTCTCGTCACAATGCATAGGGCCCCAGTCACCGTATACCAAGGTGACTGGGGCCGATATTTTTGTGTCGGCAAGAAAGCAATGTTCAGACAAATGCGGCGTACGCTGTTTTGACAAGCAACGCAGATACCACCAGGATGAAGACGTCCCTGACAAAGCCCACGCCTTGGCGCATGGCAATGCGGGCGCCCAGCCAACTGCCCGCGATGTTGGCAGGCCCCATGAGGGCGACCAGATACCAATGTATGTGGCCGGAAGCGGCAAACACCGCAATGGCCGCGATGTTGGTGGCCATGTTGAGTACCTTGGCACTGGCCGAAGCCTGCAAGAAATCGTAGCCCAGCAATTTCACGAACAAGAACATGAAAAAGCTCCCCGTGCCTGGACCAAAGAAGCCGTCATACACACCGATCACCAAGCCGATGGCGGATGCCCTGGCATGCTGTTGCCTGCGGCTGAAATTCAATGTGGCCGATCTGGTGCCGAAATCCTTTTTGCTGATCGTGTAGAGCAGCACCAACAGCAAGATGAAAGGCATCAGTTTGCGCAAGCCTGCTGGCGGCACGACCGTGACCAGCCAGGCGCCAACGGCGCTGCCGATCAAGGCCAAGAGCGCAGGCCGCCACAGCAAGTTCACGTCCAACTGCACCCGTGACGCGTATTGCTTTGCGGCCAAGGTAGTGCCGCAAAACGCGGCGCCTTTATTGGTGCCCAGCAAGGTGGCGGGCAATTCGGATGGGTAGACAGAAAACAATGCCGGCACAGTGATCAGGCCACCGCCGCCGACAATCGCATCCACGAAGCCCGCACTCAATGAAGCTGCGAGCAGCAGCAAGACATCCCAGGCCATCGCGGATCAATCGCTGCCGACAAGGCCGGGGGCGCGGTGGACCACGGCATCGCCTGGCCAAAGGCTGCTCAGAACCCGCGTCACCTGATCGGGACGCCCCGTTGTGAAGAAGCGCACGTGCCCTCGCGACAAGGCGCCACTGGTCAAGCCATGATCGCGAATGCGCCGCACAAGTTCGCTGGCGACGGCCACCGCCGGATCCACGATGACCACATCGGGCCCGCCCGCTTCTTGAATGAGCTTGCTCAAAAAGGTGTAGTGCGTGCAACCGAGCACCAAGGTATCGGCACCTTGCTTGATCAAGGGCTGAACATACCTGTCAACGGCTTCTCGCACTTCTTCGCCGGTCAACTGACCGGCCTCGACGAGGTCGGCCAGGCCAGGGCAAGCCTGGCCAATGACGTCCACACCCTGCCCATATTGCACACGCAAATGGGAAAACTGCTCGCTGCCAACCGTGCGCGAAGTCGCCATCACGCCGATCACACCTGAGCGGGTCATCGCGGCTGCTGGCTTGATGGCGGGCTCGATGGCTACGATGGGTAGGTCGCCTAAACGCTCGCGCAGAGCCCGAACAGCCACGGTCGTGGCGGTGTTGCAGGCCACGACCAGGGCTTTGGCACCCTCTGCAACCAAGAAATCGCAGATGGCCATGGACCGTGCCATGATCCACTCGACCGATCGATCGCCATACGGTGCGTAGCCAGAGTCGGCCATGTAGACCATGTCCTCATGCGGCAATACATCGCGCATGGCTCGCAAGATAGCCACGCCACCCAGTCCGGAATCAAAGACGCCGATCGGCGCGCGGTTACCCATGACAGTTTCCTCGACAGGCCTCATCGCGACACAGGTTGATCAATGACGGTTGTGCCACGCACGGGCACGCTCAGGTACAGGACGCCAGAAGCCAGCGCTCCTGCAATCAAGCCCCAGAAAGCTGAACTGACGCCCAGGTAAGAAGCGCCCGAGGCCGTCACCAGAAAGGTGATTAAAGCGGGTTCACGCTGCTTTTCCTGGGACATGGCCGACGTCAGGCCACTGGCGATGGTGCCAAGCAAGGCCAATCCAGCGATGGTCAGGATCAACTCGCGAGGGAAGGCGGCGAAGGCCACGCCGACCGTCGCGCCAAACAAGCCCACGATCGCATAAAAGACCCCGGCGAAGAAAGCCGCCACATAGCGTTTAGACGGGTCTTCATGCGCTTCCCTGCCCACGCAGATCGCGGCCGTGATGGTCGCGAGATTCAGCGCATAGCCGCCAAAAGGGGCCAGCACGAAATTCACGATGCCGATCCAGCCAATGGAAGACGACACCGGCACCTGGTAGCCCGCCGACTTGAGCACGGCCACGGCGGGCACGTTCTGCGATGCCATCGTCACGATGAACAGAGGCAAAGCCACACCGATCAGGGCTTGCAGCGAGAAACTGGGCGTGACCCAAACCGGCCGCGCGATGGCGAAGCTGAGCATGTCGGTTTTCAACAGACCCTCCCAGCTCGCAATGAGCATCCCGACAATCAAAGCCAGCACCACCGCGTAACGCGGCTTGAAGCGCCGGGCCAGCAGGTAAACGATGAACATCGTGAAGGTCATCGCGAACTGGGTCTTCATCGCGCCGAAGGCGTCCAGTCCGAAGCGCAGCAGCACCCCGGACAACATGCCTGCGGCAATCGACACAGGTATGCGGTTGATGACCCGCTCGAACCACCCCATGAAGCCAGACAGGATCATCAACAAGGCCGACACCATGAAGGCCCCGATGGCCTCGCGCATACCGACACCCGCGGCGCTGGAAATCAGCATGGCGGCACCGGATGTGGACCAGGCCGTCGCAATGGGCGCCTTGAACTTCAGAGACAAGCCCATGCTCGTCACGCCCATGCCCAGGCCCAGGGCCCAGATCCAGGAGCCGACCTGTTCGGGCGTTGCCCCTAGTGCGGATGCAGCCTGAAACACGACCGCGACCGAACTGGTGAAGCCCACCAAGACGGTCACCAAACCGGCATTCACCGCAGAAATCGACATGTCCTTGATCAGGCGCATCGGTAACCCCAATTTGATGAAACAGACTCACAGACCACGACGTCGACGCTCAGTAACCAGCTCTCCGGCTGTCCCCCAATTGTCCGTGCTCACCTCATCGATCACCACGAAGGTCGACTCCGGTTTCTTGTTCAGCACATCTTTCAGCACTTGCGTGACAGCCGCCACGAGTCTGGCTTTTTGCTCGACGCTGACACCTTCATCGGTGATCTTGATATTGACATATGGCATGCGGTACCCCCTGAAATGAATCTGTTTTTGTCGCCTGTCACGCACAGTCGCATGCGACGCCAGCCGTTTCGGCAATCGGAGCGGCTTGATGACTGGCTTGATCCGCTTGAACCGGATAGCCGTGCCCGCGCCACCACTCAAGACCGCCGATCAACTCCCGGACATTGAACCCCAGGCGGGCCATCTTCATGGCACCTGCAGTGGAAGCGTTACAGCCCAGGCCATCGCAATAGACAGCGTACAAAGCCGACTTGCTCATGTGGGCAGTGTTGTCCGAGGTCATCTGCTTGTGCGGCAGGCTGATCGCACCGAGGATATGCGCTTTCTCGAAGCTCGCCTCCGATCTGGCGTCAATGACAATGATGTCGTCTCCGGCTTTCTGGGCCTCGTACACATCCCAGGAGTCGATCTCATAAGCCAGCTTGCTTTCGTAATGCGCCAACTGCGGATTGGGGTTCATGGCAGGTCCTTTCATGCTGTACGAAGCGGCCCTCGCATAAGGGCCGCCAAAGGTTCACGTATATTGGAAGCGAATGCGATGTTGCTCAGGCGAAGACACGGCGCATGTCGCGGTCTTCATCGAAGAACTCGCTTTCCACGATGAGCTCGCCGTCTTCCTTGCAGATGTCCAGGTGGAATTTCGTGGGGCCGGCGTACTTGAAGTAATCGCGCGGGATTTCGATGTCGTGCGCGCGCGTCCAGTCATAGCGGGACTTTTCACAGATGAAGCGGAAGGAGAAGGCATCGCGAATGGCCAGGGGGCCTTCTTCGAGCTTCACGCTGCGGTGAATGACGTACTTGTCCATGATCAGCACATCGCCCAGTTCGTAGTCGTCTTCGACGGCGAAGTACTCGAGCAAGGTGTTCATGCCGGACGAGTTCAAGGGGCCGTCGCGCAAAGCCACGTATTCCTCGAACGAGATTTCGCCATCCTTGATGCGTTCGTTCATGCAGCGGAACACGGCCGGGTCGACATGCGAGTACATGTACTCGCCAGAGATGATGTTCGTGGGCACATAACGCATGCCGCCGCGCTGACCTTTGGTGTCGATCGGATGCAGGGGAACCCAGATGGTCGTGGCGTAGTCCTCCGTTCGGTGGAAACCAAAGCTCTGCGATTCAATGTGCCACGAGAAGCCCGTGCTGACGTTCTTCTTCAAACCAAAGCCCACGCCTTGCGTGAAGAACAGGCGCTTGTTGGTGAGCCGGTTCATCACGTCGCGGAAGTTGGAGTCGGCCAGCAGCTTGTAGACATTGGCATCGCCGGTGCACAGGTCATAACCCAGACGGTCAAAACCCTTTTGGTACTTGTCGGTCGGGACTTCCAATTCGGCGGTCATGCGCTTTTTCAGATAGTCGACCAACTCGTCGCTGAAAAATTTCTTGAGCAGCACGAACCCCGTCGTGTTGTATTTTTGAATGTCTTGCTCGGTCAGCTTGAACTGTTTTTGCATCAATTCCATATCACACCTGAATATAAAAAATTAAAAATAAACGTATAGGGCGCTTTCAACTTCAGCTTTGCATTTCAAGAGCCCTCCCCGGTTTGGTCCTGTCTGCGCTGAATGGCGATGCCAGCCCTTCCGCGTTCTGGGCGAAAACACCCTGTTGAACCAGCACGTTCGCAAAACGCATCAACCAGCCTCGGTCGAGCGGCGCAAAGCCATGACCCAGCTTGTTCAGCAAGCGCAAGGTACGCTCGTGCTTGTAGCGGACGTTGCGTGGTTTGCGCGCCGCCCAGAACTGCCCCAGGATCAAATCGGGATCCTGGGTTGGGGGCAACTCTCTGAACAAGCTGGCGAAGTTCGGATGCTCGCCATCATCGAAGTGCAGGCCGCTGTCTTTCAGTGCCGCAAATACCTCGTCCATGGCGATCTCGTGCGTGCTGTCGACGTGGAACACACCACCCTTGATGCCAGGATCAAGCGACAGGGCGACGATGCCCGCCGCGACCTGATCGATGGGGCTGAGCACGATCGCCTCGCCACGCTGCCTGGGCAGTTCGCCAACCTTCGCGCACGCCGCCAGAAACTGCACGAAGCGGTTGTCTCGGGCATTGCGCTGAAAATGAGCCGTGTTCGAGTGCCCCGATACGTTGCCCGAGCGGTAAATGTAGCCACCGCCACCCCCGGCTTCAAAGCTCTTGACCAGGCACTCCGCGGCGAATTTCGTCGATTCATAGAAGTTCTGAAACTCTTGGCCGATGCTCAGGTTGTCCTCCGAGAACTCCTGGGTTTCGGCTTGCGGGTTCACGCCGCAAACCGCCAGCGTGGACATGTAGTGCAGGTCCTTGCGGCGCCGGTACATGGCCAGGTCGATGCAGGTCTGCACGGGCTGCACATTGGCACGCTGGAAGTCTTCGATCGGACCGAACAGGCGCGTATCGGCAGCGAAGTGGTAGATGGCATCGACACGGATGGCCACGTCTTCGTAGTCCACTTCAGACAGGCCGAAACGCAACTGCGCGACATCGCCTTCCAGCACGGTCACACGGCTTGACACATCGAGGTTGACCTCTTGCGGGAAGTACCATGCCAACGTCTCATGCAAGCGTTGTTCGGCGTTCATGTTTTGTTTGCAACGCACCAGGCAATAGACATGCACATCCGATTGCCTCAGCAATTCATGCAGAACATGCGCCCCCACATACCCCGTCGCCCCCGTCAGCAAGATGGCCTTGTAGGCACGACGTCCTTCGCCCACCGTGCTGCTCACCAACTGAGGCGGCACATAGGTGATCAAGCCTGTGCGTGTACCACTTTCAAGGATGATGCTGGCTCCGGTGTCCGCGCCTTCGCACAGGTTCAGCAAAGCCGACTTCATGTCCTGCATGACGGCAGTCATCGCGATGAAGTCGCCTTTTCCTGGGAAAGACAGGTCCAGAACCAATCGGCCCTGGATGCAGCGGGCCGACAACTTCAGATCGTGGATGCGGTGATTGAGGTCGCCGCGCGCGCGCCCGATCGCATGAGGCGAGACTTGCCAATCAACGCGCTCATCGTGGTTGAAATCGATGTCGCCCAGGTAGTTGTAGCAAATGCCAGCTGCGGGCACGGGCCTGACGGAATGGTCCTTCAAGTCATGTTCGCTGCTGGCCACGCCCAGGTCGGGCACCTGGCTCAACAAGCGGCTGACCTCAAACAGATTCTCGGCCAGATCCTGGCTGACGCGAGGCACGTGAACGGGATAGGTCGATGTATGCCAGCCTATGACACGGCTGATGTCCAGGCCGCCATCCAGCACGACACGACCATGGCTCTCCACCTCGACGGCCACGTCTTGCAGGTTCATCCGTTGGGTGTAGGCATGCACGAAAATACCCAGCAGCAGGTGATGGATCGGCACACCAACGCGTGCGACCACATCGTCTAGCAGCCTGGCGGTGTCATCGTGAGAAAAACCCAGCCACAGCGTGCGGGCACGGCCTTCCGTGTTGTCCTCGGACATCTTGACCCCCGGCCATCCGCCGGTCGGCCTTACCACAGCGCGCCAGGCCTGCGCATTCGAAGCCAGTTGTGCTTCGGACTGCCTGATGTGCGACACCCAATCCCAAAAAGACGTGGCGCACGCTGGCATGGCCGACTGGCCTTCGGCCTGGATGTCCGCGTACATGCGTGACAACTCGAATATCAGCACACGCCAGGAGATGACGTCGATGGACAGATGGTGCGCCACCAGCAGAAGTTGATCGGGAAAGGCTTCGAAATTGAACAGGTGCGCCTTGAAGACTTCGCCCGACGCCATGTCAATGGCCTTGTGGATGCGTGCGGCCACGTGTTCGACATGGCTTTGTACGGACCGGGGCGAGTCCATGCTGCCGCCCAGGTGAGACACGCCCAGACCGGTCCATGCCTCGTGAGGCTGCTCCGTCGCCACATGCTTGCCAGCATGGTGGATGAAGGCCGTTCTCAGCAAAGGATGATTGCGCACCAGTTGCGTCAAGGCCTTGCGCAAGGCATCGGCATCCACGCGCTCCGCACACTGCAACATCACGGCTTGGTTGTAGTGGTCCGCGTTTTCCCAAGTCTGCTGGAAAAAGAAAGACTGCGCGCCTGAGAAGTCCGCCACATTCGTGCGCGCCACCACCTTGCCGGGTTGGCGCTCGACTTGCTGGCCTTCGCGGATGTGACGGGTCACGCCCTCGACAGTCGGCTCTTTGAGGAAGCTCTGCGCCGAGACTGCATGGCCCATGGCTTGCAGTTCGGCGATCACCTGGATCGCATCCAACGAGTCGCCGCCCAGATCGAAGAAGCTGCCCGTCAAACTGACCTTGCTACCCTGCAAGTACTTGGTGAATACTTTGCAGACCATCTGAGTCAAGGCATTGGTATCGGCAGGCAATCCGTCGCTGTCGCCTTCAGCCTGAGAGGTGCTGTGGCTGTCGATCTCGCCTTGCGCCCATGCCTGCAGGACCTTCATATGGGCCTTGCCGTTTTCGTTGCGAGGAAACTGCGCTTGTGTCAGCCACACTTGCGGCTGCATATAGCTGGGCAAGCGGTGCAGCAGCGTTTCTTGAAGCGGCTTGAACCAGTCACCGCCTGCGAAGGCTTCAGTTGGGGCCACCACGGCCACCAGCCGCGGCTTGCCACGCACCTGCAATAAAAATACAGCCGCGTCCAGTACCCCCGCCAGCAAACGAACGGCCGTTTCGACGTGCTCCAGTTCGACACGGTAGCCATTGACCTTCACCTGCCTGTCGACACGACCCATGAAGTGCACGCAACCCTCTTCGTCGATCCGGACCAGATCGCCCGTCTTGTAGAAAACCGCGCCCTCTTCCTGAGACAAGGAGACAAAGCAATCGGCCGTTGCCTGGTCGTTGCCCACATAGCCCTTCGAGACAGAAGGCCCGCCCACAAAAAGCTCGCCCACACCGTGCGCATGAAACAGCCCATCGGTATCGAGGATGCGCAACTGGGTCAGGCCAAACGGCCGCCCGATGGGCACCACATCGACAGTCAGGTTCGACAGCGCCTGCTCGCTTTCAACCGGGTACACGGTCACACCCACCGTGGTCTCCGTCGGGCCATAGTGGTTGATCAGGCGCTCGGCCACACCTGATGCCAGAATCGACCGGGCCAGCGGCACCGGCAAGGCTTCACCGCCCAGGACCAGGTATCGCAAGCGCAAGGCTCGGTCACCCACGCTGGCAAAGATCGCCTTCCAGTGAGACGGTGTGATCTTCAAGACGTCGATCTGCTCGCGTGTCAGGTAGTCGCACATGGCCGCAGGATCTTTGCGCAACGAAGCATCCAGCAGGTGCAGCACGCCGCCGGTCCACAAAGACAGGAACAGACTCGTGTTGCCCAGATCGGCCGCCAGCGTGCTGACGTGCGCATACCTCAACGAGGCGGGCACCGACAACCTGGCGATCAGGGACTCGGTGTAATGCTGAATGTTGGCATGGCTGACCGCAACGCCCTTGGGCTTGCCCGTCGAACCAGACGTGTAGAGAATATAAGCCGTGTCGTCTTTGTGAACCGTATCGACGCGCATGGCATCGGCATGGCCCAGCGCGTCCGACAAACTCAAAGCGACCAGACCTGCTTCACGCATGCGGTTCAGCCGCGACTCCTCGCAGAGCACCAGATCGGGCTGGATGGCCTGCAGGCGATGCACATGCTCATTCATCACGCCGTCGTCTTCGACCACAGCATAGGCGCCGCCGCACATCATGATCCCGATCAGGGAACCGACCAGCGTGCTCGTGCGTGGGCTGAATACAGCCACGACAGAACCCGAACCGACGCCCATCTGGGACAAGGCGCGGCCAATGCGGCTCGCCTGCTGCCACATTTCCTGGTATGTCAGTGAACCGTCCGCCGCGACCAGGGCCGGCATATTCGGATGATTAGTGGCGTGATAGCGGATCTGCTGAAGTAATGCGCTTGTCATGCTTTGCTCCTGTATGAATGTGACGGACATACCGATGCGCGACCGTCGCCAAAGCGACGGCCTGATGTCAACCGTAAAAAGGAGGTGTGCCTAACGCCAGGTCGTCAGACGCTCACGCCATGGGCAATGAAAGACGCCTTCGTGGCCTCATGATCCATGATGCCGCAGCGAGCCAGCAACTTCACAAGGTTGGCCTTGGTCACCGACACATAGGTGTGCAGGTTGTCCATGAAAGCCGGGTGTGTATCGTCGATGACACGCAGTGCTTCGGCTTCAGACATGCCCAGCGCCAGCAATATCTTCTTGTCGAAGGAGCGCTCATCGTCGCCAGCCAGATAGTCGTCGAGGTAGTTGGGCAGCATGAAACCAATCGTGGTCTTCGTGGCTTCGGACAAGGTGACCCAGTGCTGCTTCATCAACCTGGCAAAGTAGTTGGCATGACGGCCTTCGTCGGACACGTGATCGGTCATGACCTGCGTGAAGCTCGCCGTGGCATCCTTCTCGCGACCGATGCTCACCAAGTCCTTGGTCAAGGTATGTTCGGCCAGGCACACCGATATCAACTGGAAGTCATCGTGCATGGAGGTCGGCAGCGCATCCATGGCACGCTGAACGGCGCGGAGGTTGCCATTGGCTTCGGGCACCTCGATCGGCTGCACGCCTGTGAGCGCCTTCATCTGGATGATGAAGTCCAATGCCACGTAAGCGTGGTAGCCCTCGTCGATGACGATGGTCAGCGCCTCGCGCTTCTCGTCGTCGTTGAAGCCCTTGATCTTGTTATTGATGATGTTGAGCGAACAGTCGATGACGAAACGCGTCTCCAGAAGACCGATTTCGTACATGTACTTGTAGGCCGACTGGGCCAGCACATAGGCCACCGCGTCATGCCCCTTCGCCACGACGGCGGGGTGCTCGCTGAGAAGCTGGCGCGAACGCGGGAAGATGAATTCGCCTTTGCTGTTATCGGGTACAAGGATGCGATCGCTGTGGCGCACGGTGGCGTTGGCATACCAGCGGGACACGTTGTCTTGTTCAATTGCCGCCATGTTGGATGTCGCTGATGTCATGGGATCCTCCTGGATATTGGGCACAGTGATTCCTCGCGTAGACGCAATGGATTCGATGGTTGACTGAAACGGGAGGGTTCGCTCATCCCTCCCGATGTAACTTCAAACCTGAGCGGTCTGGTGGGCCTGTTCGGCCAGCACATTCGCGATGGCACCTGCCAGCGAATGCGCGAAGCGCTGGATATGCGCTTGCGTGTGAGCCGCACTCAAAAAGACAGGCTCTTCCAGCGAAGGGGCCATGATGAAGCCGGCATCCAGCATGCGGGCATGCACGGCTTTATAGAGGCCATACTGCTGCGTCTTGACGTCGCGATAGGAGACCATCTGCGCGTTGCCGTTGCGGAACGCAATGCCTGACAAGGCACCATATCGCGTGAACAGGAAGGGAATGTCGTGGGTCTTGAACTCGCTCGTGATCGCGCTCTCAAGCCAGGCGCCCCGCTGATCCATGCCTTCGTAGAAACCAGGCTGCGACAGCACATCCAGCGCCGCATTGGCAGCGGCCATGGTGAGCGGATTGGCCGCAAACGTGCCGGACTGGAACACGCTTTGCCCGATTTGCACATGCTTCATCAGATCACGACGACCGCCAAACGCGCCGATAGGCGTGCCGCCGCCAATGATCTTGCCGAAGGTGATCAGGTCTGGCTTGATGTCCATCTTCGAGCAAATGCCACCAAAGCGGAATCGGAAACCCGTTACGACTTCATCGAAGATGAAGAGGGCACCATGCTTGTCGCACAACTGCCGGATACCTTGATGGAAATCAGGTTTCGGCCTGACGAAACCCATGTTGGTGGCGATGGGCTCTACCAGCACCGCAGCAATGTCGTCACCGTGCCTGGTGAAAAGCTCCTGCAACTGGCTCAGATCGTTGTAATCGCATAGCAGCACCTCGCGATTCAGCGCCTCGGTGATGCCACGGCTGACACCTTTGGTTTGATCCGCCGACGCATTCAGATTGGCTGGCGTGGCCAGCATGACATCGGAGTGCCCATGGTAAGAACCCACGAATTTCACCAGCAGCGAACGGCCGGTATGTGCCCTGGCGATGCGCGCCGCAGTCATCACGGCTTCGGTGCCACTGCACACGAAGCGAACCTGATCGATGGCGGGAGTGCTGGCCACGATGCGTTCCGCCAAGCGGTACTCCAGTTCGGTAGAAAAACCGTAGACCGTTCCCAAAGCCGCCTGGGCACCAATCGCCTCCACGACAGGATCGGGCGCATGCCCAAGAATCAAGGCGCCGAAGCCATTTAGCATGTCGATGTATTCATTGCCATCGACATCTCGAACAAGCGCGCCTTTGGCAGACGCCACACAAATAGGATTGCCACCAACCTGGGCAAACGCACGCATGGGCGAACTGACGCCATCTGGAATGACCAGACGACCGCGTTCAAAGCACTGACTCGATTTCTTAATAACCCTCATTTTTCACCTGCTTGATTAATTGGTCAAAGCCAATACATGGCTTACCCCGATGGCTACGTGTGGCCACTTCCAGGTGCTGCCCGACATCACCACCTCGCAACACTTGCGAGTTGTTTTTTTGTCGGCCAAAAGATGGTAGCAATTATTTAGTTAAGATACTGTGACAGTTACACATTAACATAAAAAATCGGACAGATGTTACTTTTCATCACCCCTGAGTCAAGGCACTGAACGAGGGCATTTTTTTCAACGCACATGACTTTTTGATCAATCAAAACAGCATGACACGAACCAATATGGTATAAATCATTTACACCATTATTGAGGATCATCTATGCCTATAGCACCTTCCGCCAAAAAGCCCGAGACCCCAGTGGCGAAAACACCCACCGCCAAGAAAACCGTCGTGAGGAAAACGGCCGCGGCCAAAGTCCCGGCCAAGAAGGCTGCAGTGAAAGCGGCCCCGCCTGTCAACACGGCACCCGACAAAAAGGCAAGCAAGTCGCCCAAGACCAAGCAAAAGCTGGTGCGTGACAGCTTCACCATGCCCAGTGAAGACTGGGCCCTGATTCAGAAATTGAAAGACCGCGCGCTAGGCTTCAAGCGGCCAGCCAAGAAGAGCGAGCTTTTGCGCGCCGGTTTGCACGTGCTGGCCGCCCTCACGGACGCCAAGCTCCAGACTGCGCTGGACACGTTGCAGCCATTGAAACTGGGCCGCCCCAAGAGCGAGCAGCCCAAAGTCAAAAGCGTTTGAATGAAGCCGGGGCCAGGCATCAAGGGGGGTTTTTGCAAGCCCATCTTCACAACCCCATCTGCTTGGCGATGATCTCGTTCATGATCTCGTGCGTGCCACCGCCGATCGAGAGGATGCGGTTGTCGCGGAACAGGCGCTCGACCACGGACTCGCGCATGTAGCCCATGCCGCCGAAGATCTGCACGGCCTCGTAGGTCACGTAGTCGGCCACGTCGGTGGCGAAGTTCTTGGCCATCGACACCTCCTGCACGGCGGGCTTGCCCGCCTGCATGCGGGCCGCGCAGCGGTAGGCGTACTCGCGGGCCACGTCCACGCGCGTGGCCATCTCGGCCAGCTTGTGGCGGATCACCTGGTGTTTGCTCAAGGGCTTGCCGAAGGTGACGCGGTCCTTGACGTAGTCCTGGCAGGCTTCCAGCGCGAGCTGCGCGGTCATGTAGGCCATCACGGCCAGGGCCAGGCGCTCGGCCTGGAAGTTGGCCATGATCAGCATGAAGCCCGCGTTCTCCGGGCCGATCAGGTTGCCCACGGGCACGCGGCAGTCCTCGAAGAAGAGTTCGGCCGTGTCCGAGGCCCACCACCCCATCTTCTGCAGGTCGCGGCCCACGATGAAGCCCGGCGTGCCCTTCTCGATCAGCAGCAGCGACACGCCCGCGTAGCCTTCGCCGCCCGTGCGCACGGCCACGGTGTAGTAGTCGGCGCGCACGCCCGATGTGATGAAGGTCTTCGAGCCGTTGACGATGTAGTGGTCGCCGTCGCGCACGGCGCGTGTCCGCAAGTTGGCGACGTCGGAGCCGCCGCCGGGCTCGGTGATGGCCAGCGCCGCGATCTTGTCGCCCGCCAGCACACCCGGCACGACACGCTGCTGCAACTCGGGCGAACCACCGCGCCACACGGGCGGGATGCCGATGTCGAGCGAGCCCAGGCTGGCGACCAGGCCGCCCGATGTGCTGCGCATGAGCTCTTCGCTCACGGCCAGCTTCAAGAAGACGTCGTCGGGGCTGCTGCCACCCAGCGCTTCCGGATGGCCGATGCCCAGGATGCCCAGCTCGCCCGCCTTCTTGTAGAGCTCGCGCGGGAAGGTGCCCGCCTCCTCCCACTCGGCGATGTGAGGCTTGATCTCTTGCTCGACGAAGCGGCGGGCCGTGGCGCGGGCCATGTCGTGCGTGTCGTTGAAGTACGAAACAAAGGCGGGGTGGCTCATGAGAAAACTCCGGTCTGGTCACGGCATTGGATGCCCAAAACCCCCGCATATTAACCCTAACGACCACCAATTGACGCAAACGTAAGGCAAAGGTACATTCCGGCTATCGCCGATCCATGGCGCCCACATTCGAGGACACCTTTTCATGACCGCCCAGCCTGCTCAGCAATACGACAGCATCTTCCGCCCCGGCCTGTTCGCCGGCCAGGTCCATGTGGTCACCGGAGGGGGCAGCGGCATCGGGCGCTGCGTGGCGCACGAGCTGGCGGCGCTGGGCGCCACGGTCGTCATCACGGGCCGCAAGGAAGAGAAGCTGGCCAAGGTCGCGGCCGAGATCCTCGAGGATGGCGGCAAGGTCGATTCGCACGCCTTCGACATCCGCGACGAGGACCAGGTCAAGGCCGCCGTCGAGGCCATCGTCGCCAAGCACGGCCGCATCCACGGCCTGGTCAACAACGCGGGCGGGCAGTTCCCCTCGCCGATGGCGGCCATCTCCAAGCGCGGCTTCGAGGCCGTCGTGTCCAACAACCTCACGGGCGGCTTCCTGATGGCCCGCGAGGTCTTCAACCAGTCGATGAGCAAGCACGGCGGCGCGATGGTCAACATGGCCGCCGACATGTGGAACGGCATGCCCGGCATGGCGCATTCGGGCGCCGCGCGCGCCGGCATGGTCAACCTGACCAAGACCGCCGCCTTCGAGTGGGCCTACGCCAATGTGCGCGTCAACGCCGTGGCGCCGGGCTGGATCGCCTCCAGCGGCATGGACAACTACGGCCCGGCCATGGCGCCGATGATCCGCACGCTCAAGGACAACCTGCCGATGAAGCGCATGGGCCTGGAAGCCGAAGTGAGCTCGGTGATCTGCTTCTTGCTGAGCCCGGGCGCGGCCTTCGTGACCGGCATCACCGTGGCCATCGATGGCGGCGCGCCTTTGCACAGCGCCATCATGCCCACGGCCGACCATGCGCCCGCGCCGGTCTACGAAGGCTTCCATCGCGCCCACGTGCCGCAGGTGCTGCAAGACCTTTGATCAACATCGGCCCTCGCCGCGGCGCGCTCAGCGCACCGTGGCGATGGCCGACAGCACCTGGTTCAACTCGGCCTTGAGCACGGCCAGCGTCTGATCGATCATGGCCTCATCGGCACCGGCCGACAGGTCTGACAGCAGCTGCTGACAAGCCTGCGCCACGCCCATCGCACCCAATGTGCCGGCCACGCTTTGCAACGTGTGCAGCATGCGCCACGCGGTGTCGCGGTCGCCACGGGCACGCGCCTCGCGCCAGTCGGCCACGAAATGGCGCTCGCGGTCGGCGAACATCTTGAGCATGCGTCCGTACAGCTCGTCGTTGCCCAGGGTGCGCGCGCGGCCCAGCGCCATGTCCAGGCCAGGCAACTCGGGCAGCGAGGACCCGGCCTGCGCGGCGGGCGCAACCGGCGCATCGGGCCGCGCCCACCGGGCCAGCACGCGGTACAGATCCTCCACGTCGATGGGCTTGGCGACATGGTCGTTCATGCCCGCGGCCAGGGCCTTCTCGCGGTCGCCCAGCAAGGCGTTGGCGGTCATCGCGATGACGGGCAGGCCTTGCCACTGCGGCGTCTGGCGGATGTGGCGCGTGGCCTCGTAGCCGTCCATGCCGGGCATCTGGCAGTCCATCAGCACCACGTCGAACGGTTGCGCCTTCAACGCGTCCAGCGCCAGCCGGCCATCCCTGGCCACGGTCACCTGCATGCCCACGCGCTGCAGCAGCTCGATGGCGAGCTCCTGATTGATCTCGTTGTCTTCGGCCAGCAGCACCTTGACGCCCTCGAGCTTGCCGCGATGGGCCAGCATGCTCTTTTGCAGGTCGTTGCGGGGCGGGCTCGCCCATGGCGCATGCGGCGCGAAGGCGCGCTGGCAGGCATCGAGCAAAGACGACGGCGTCACCGGCTTGTTCAGCACGGCCTGCACGTGCACCTGCTCATCGCGCATGCGGCGCATGACCTCGTCGCGGCTGTAGGCCGTCACCATCAGCACCTGCGGGCGATCGTGGCCGCCGTCCATCAAGCGCCTCGCGCAGGCCACGCCATCGAGGCCGGGCATCTTCCAATCGAGCAGCACGAGGCTGAACGGGCGGCCGGCCTGACGGGCCTCCTGCACCATGCGCAAGGCCTGTTCGCCATCGTGGGCCTCGTCCACATCGAACGCGAAATGCCGCGCCATCGCGCCCAGTATCTGTCGCGCCGTGCTGTTGTCATCGACGACCAGCAGGCGCGCGCCCGGCACCATCGGCAAGAGCGGCGGCCTGACCTTGGCTGTGGCCGACACACCCAGCCGCAGGTTGAAGAAGAAGGTGCTGCCCTGCCCTTCGTGGCTCTCCACCTCGATGTGCGAGCCCATCAGCCGCACGAGCTTCTGGCTGATCGCCAGGCCCAGGCCCGTGCCGCCGAAGCGCCGCGAGGTCGACATCTCGCCTTGCGAGAACGGCGTGAACAGGCGCGTCTGCTGGGCCTCGCTCATGCCCACGCCCGTGTCCTTGACCCAAAAGCGCAAAAGCAAAGCATCTGGCATGCGCTCGACCAGGTCCACACCCACGATCACCTCGCCCTGGCTGGTGAACTTGACGGCATTGCCCGCCAGATTGACCAGCACTTGGTGCAGCCGCAAGGGGTCGCCCACCACCACGTCGGGCAGATCGGGCGGCTGCGCGATCAACAGCTCCAGCCCCTTCTCTTCGGCCTTCAGCCCGATCAGGTCGGCCACGCCGCCGAGCGTGTCCTGCAGGTTGAACGCGACGGTCTCGATGTCGAGCTTGCCCGCCTCGATCTTCGAGAAATCGAGGATGTCGTTGATGATGCCCAGCAGCAGTTGCGCCGACGTGTGCACCTTCTGCACGTAGTTGCGCTGCTTGTCGTCGAGATCGCTTTGCAAGGCCAGGTTGGACATGCCGATGATGGCGTTCATCGGCGTGCGGATCTCGTGGCTCATGTTGGCCAGGAACTCGCTCTTGGCCACGCTGGCCAGCTCTGCCGATTCCTTCTCGATGCTCAGCTGCTGGCTGCGCTGCTCGACGGCCAGGCGCTTGCCGATCTCGCCCATCAGCGACAGGCGCATGCCGTTGATCGACTCGACCAGCGCGTCGATTTCATCGTGCTGATCGGGCCGCCGCTGCGTCAACCTCAGCGGTGTCGCCAGGTTGTCGATCGACATCCTCGACGAGAAGCTGGCGATGCGCGTGAGGTGCCGCGTGATCAGCAGGCGCATGCCCATGATGATGGCAAGGGCCAGCACGCTCGTGCGCACCACTTCGGCCACGACGATCGTGACGGCCGTCTCGCGCAGGCGCCCGTACAGGCCATCGAGCGAGACCTCGACGCGCAGCTGCGCGATGGATTCCGTGCGCTGCGGGCTCAACGGGTCCACATGCCTGAGCTCGTAGACGCGCGACAGCGTCGGCGCGCCAAAAGCGCCGCCTGCCCGCATGTGCGGCTGCCCGGACGGCCGCACCTGGAAGGGCAACTCGCCCGTGACCTCGGCATAGGTGATGTCGGGCAGTTGCGCGATGCCTTCGAGCTGCTTCTCGATCAAGGGCTGGTCGAGCAGCCATACATTGGCCGTGAGCGCGGGCACGTGGCTGGTCTCGATCAGACGCAGGTGCTGTTCGGATTCTATCAGCGCTTTCCCTATTAACCTTAGCAATACA
>JASGJC010000027.1:0-135148 GCA_049840915.1 Aquabacterium sp. | reverse complement strand
GTATTGCTAAGGTTAATAGGGGACACCATAGAATCCGAACAGCACCTCTACACGGTCCTGGCCGAGGATGGCGTGGCGTTGGTGGGCGTGCTGATGGCCGCCGCTGGCATCTTCTTCAGTCATCTGTACGACATGCCGGTTCTGGACGGCGTGGCCTCGCTATCGATCGGCATGCTGCTGGGCGGCGTGGCCCTGCTGCTGGTGCGGGAGGCGCGCGGGCTCTTGATCGGCGAGGGCATGAGGCCTGAATCGATCGCGGCCATCCAGCGCATGGTGGAGGAGGAGGAGCGCGTCGTCGCGCATGTGAGGCGGGTTCGTTCGCTCTACGTCGCGCCGGACGAGGTGATCGTGTCGCTCAGACTGCGCTTCACGGACGACACCTCGGCCAATGACGCGACGCGGGCCTTGATGGCGCTCAAGCAGCGCATCCGGGCCCGTTATCCCATGGTGGCCCACCTGTTGCTCGAGGTGGGCCACCTGGACGAGGCGCAAGCGGACGAGCGCACATCAGGCGCATCAGGCACTCGCGCCCGCTAGCGCATCGCGCTTCAAAGGCAGCGCGATGCGCAATTGCCCTGAAGGCGTGACCTGCGCTTGCACATGCCTGGCGTCCACCGGCTGTGTCAGCGTCATGCGCTGCTGGAAGCGCTCGGAGACGTTCACCGCGGCGTCGGTCGATGCATCGTCCGCAGGCGCTGGCGCGGTGTGGCGCTGGCCCGAAACGAGCAGCTCGCCATCCACGATCTCGACGTGCAAGTCCTGCGCGTCATACCCGGGCAGCTCGGAGCGCACCAGCAGCATGCCGTCTTCCTGCGTGGTCTCGAAGCGCGGCGACCAGGTGCGAACCGATGGGCCCAGCTCCTGGCTCAGGCTTTCGACAGGGCTCCAGAGCAGGGCATTGAAAGACGCGAAGGCCTTGGTCATGGACGATGTCCAGGCCTGCGTGGCTTCGGCGAGCGTGCGCTGCAAGGTCGTGGCGGACTCGAAGACACGCGGGATCTCGTCTTCGTCGAACTCGCGCACTGCATCGGCTGCGGCCGCGCTGGCCTGGCTCCATGGCGCGAGGACGTCGTCCACAGCCTGTGTTTGCTGGGCCTGCATGGTCGAGAGCAAGGTGTCGGCGGTGTCTTGCTCGGCATGCGGCTGCGTGGTGTCTTCGAACAGCCGTGCGAACTGTTCGAGCGTGGTCTGCATGCTGTTCGCCACGCTGCCCGCCGTGTGGTGTGGCCCGAAACCATTGGGATAGTGCGCGGTATAGACGACTCTCGTGCCCGCTTCGTTGTCGATGGGCTCGAGGCTGATCCTGGCGTCGCAACTGTGGTCGTGCGCGGCAATGCGCCAGGCGATCGATGTCTGCGGCGTTTGCTGCGTGATCTCCACTTGCCATGGCTGGTCCGTGGTCTCCCACATCCAGCGCGCGCCTTCGATGGGCCGCACTTGCCGCACATGGGGCATGAACTGCGGGTAGTCCGTGAAGCGGGTCCATTGCGCAAACACTTCCTGGATCGGGGCGTGGATGTCGAACGTATTTTTCAAAATTGGTGGTCATGGCATGTCCTTTGTCTGCATGGGTATGAACTTGGGTGAGCCTGGGTCAGGCAGGCCTTTGATGTGGGCAGATGGCGTACCCGTCATCGCGTCACAAAGGCATGGCTTTTGCTCCGCCGCATGCCCATCACCGATCCCTGAAAAGGGTCAAGCGCGTTTGTGCAAGGTGGCCTGGGCCGCAGCCAATGTTGCTTGGCGGTCTTCGCCTTGCATGTGCACGCTCTTCGTCGTGCGGCCTGTGTCGTAGAGGACAAGGCAATCGGCGAAATGCGCGACATCGTCCAGGTCGTGCGAGATCAGCACCATCGGCACGGCGAAGCGCCGCTGGATGGCATCGAGCTCTTCGCGCACCTTGGCGCGCAGCGTCATGTCCAGCGCGGAGAAGGGCTCGTCCAGCAGCAGCACTTCCGGCTCCCTGATCAGCGCGCGGGCGAGTGCGACGCGCTGGCGTTGCCCGCCCGACAGGCTGCCCGGCAGGCGCTCTTGCAGCCCGTCGATGTCGAGCGCCTTCATGATCTCGCCGACCTGGCGCCTGTGTGCCGCGCTCAGCAGCCACGGCACCGTGGGCAGCAGGCCGAAGGCGATGTTGCGTGCCACGCTCAGGTGAGGGAAGAGCGCGTAGTCCTGGAACACATAGCCGATGCGGCGTTCGCGCGCGGGCAGGTCGATGCCGCGCGCCTGATCGAACAGCACACGCTCGCCCAGGCGGACATGGCCGCGGTCAGGCCGCTGCAGGCCGGCGATGGCCTGCAAGGTCATGGTTTTGCCGACGCCCGACGGGCCGAACAGCACGATGCGGTCGGCCTGCGACGCGATGCGTGCCTGCAGGCTGAAGGCTTGCGCCTGCCCGCCGCCGCGCACGCTCACGCCGATGTCGATGTCGAGCTTCATCGCGCGGCCCTTGGGTTGAGCAGCCAACTGGCCGTGGCCAGGATGACGATGCACAGCACGGAGATCGCGATGACCAGCGTGTCGGCCAGCGCATCGTTGCCCGATTGCACGGCGTCGTAGATCGCCATCGACAGCGTCTGCGTCTTGCCGGGGATGTTGCCCGCGATCATCAACGTGGCGCCGAACTCGCCCATGGCGCGCGCGAAGGCCAGCATCGTGCCTGCCGTGATGCCGCGCATGGCCAGCGGCAATGTCACATGCAGGAAGACCTTCAGCTCGCCCGCGCCCAGCACGCGCGCGGCCTTCTCGAAATCGCGGTTCACGCCTTCGAAGGCCGCCCGCGCCGATGTGAACACCAGCGGGAAGGCCACGACCGATGCCGCGATGACCGCGCCTTGCCAGGTGAACATCAAGGTCACGCCCAGATGCGCATGCAGCCAATGGCCGAAGGGCGCGCGGCGGCCGAGGATGACGATCAGGTAGTAGCCCAGCACCGTGGGCGGCAGCACCATGGGCAAGGTCAACAGGGCTTCGAACAGGTGCTTGCCGCGCCACCGCGCTCGGGCCACGAGCAGGCCGGCCACGCCACCCAGCGTCAACGCGAAGAAGGTCGCCCAGGTCGCGACCTTCAGTGTGAGCCACAGCGCGCTGTAGTCAACTGCCATCGTCGTTGCCGCTGTGCGAGCAGGCCAACGGTGAACCCGCCTTCACCCTCGCATCAAGGGGCGGGTGTGAAGCCGAACTTGCCCAGCACGGCCTGGCCTTGGGCGCCCGTCACGAACTTGACGAAGTCGCTGGCCACCGCCGCGTTGCCGCTCGATGTGGTCAAGGCGATGGGGTAGAGCACGGGCTTGCTCGTGGGCACGGCGGCGTCGATGCGGACCTTGTCCTTCTCGATCAAGGCGTCCGTGCGGTAGACGAAGCCAGCCTCGGCCTCGGCGCGGCTGACATAGCTCAATGCCTGGCGCACGCTTTCAGCGAAGACGAACTTGGGCGTCAACTCCGTCCACAGGCCTTGCGCTTCCAGCACGGCCTGGGCATAGCGGCCTGCCGGCACCGTGGCCGGCGCGCCGATGGCGATGTGCGCGATGCCGGGTTTCTTGAGGTCGGCGGGCGACTTGAGCGAAGCGGGTTGCGCGGTCGGCGAGATCAGCACCAGTTCATTGGCGGCAAAGTTCACGCGTGATTCGGGCTTGATCAGCTTTTGTGCTTGCGCCTTGTCCATGGTCTCCAGATCGGCGCTGGCGAAGACATCGACGGGCGCGCCTTGCGCGATCTGGGCCAGCAGCGGCCCGGACGCCGCGAAGTTGAAGTTCACCTTGCTGCCCGGGTGGGCGGCCTGGTAGGCGGCGCCGATCTCGCGCATCGCGTTTTGCAGGCTGGCGGCGGCGGACACGGTGATCTCCTGGGCGGATGCGCCGATGCAGACGCCCAGCGAGAAGGCGCTGGCCAAGGAAAGGACGAGAAGGCGGCGAAGGTTTTTCATGGCATGCTGATGAAGTCGATGACCGTTCAAAACGCTTTCGAACGATATTCAAACAACTATACAACGACCATGCCAACGGCCTTCCATGCCTGCCAGCAAAACTAAGCCCGCCGTGGCCGCGAACGACTTGGCGCTCAATGGCAGCCTGTGGCTGCAACGCGGCAGCCATTTGCTGGGCGGCGCCGACCGCATGGCCTTGCTCGAGGCCATCCACGCGACAGGCTCGATGAGCAAGGCCGCCAAGGTCGTCGGCATCAGCTACGTGACGGCGTGGGACCGCGTGCGCGACATGGACAACGTCACCGGCCAGGCCCTCGTGCACCGCGTGGCCGGCGGCAGTGGCGGTGGCGGCACGGTCCTGACACCCTATGCGCTCGAACTGATCTCTGCCTTCCGCCAGATCGAGCAGGTGCATGCCCAGTTGCTGGCGCAGCTGACCCAATCGCTGGCCCATCCCGGCGAGGTGCTCAAGACGCTGTCCGGCCTGGGGCTGCGCACGAGCGCGCGCAACCAGTTGACCGGCACGGTCACGCAGGTCCGCGCGGGCACGGTCGATGCGCTGATCGACCTGCGCCTGCCCGGCCTGGCTGGCGACAAGACGGGCGATACGCTGCGCGTGTCGCTCACGACCACGTCATTGAAGACGCTGGGCGTGGGCAAGGGCATGCAGGCGATGGCCTTGATCAAGGCGCCATCCGTGCGCGTCGTGCTGCCTGATGCGCCCGAAGACCCCGCCATGCACAACAGCCTGCGCGGCCGCGTCTCGGGCCTGGTCGCCAGCCCCGCCCACACGGAAGTGCACGTGCGCTTGCAAGGCGGGCAGACCCTGGTGTCCAAGATGGCGTCCGCCGATGTACGCGCCATGAAGCTGGCCGAAGGCCACGAGGTGCTGGCCCAGTTCCACGATCACGCCGTGATCCTGGGCGTCATCTGAACAAGCCTTTGTCTTGACGCACATCAGCAAAACGCACGGGCGTTGTGCGCACCGTGCGTTTTGGGGCGGTGAGCCGACCCTGTGCGGATCGGCTCGCGCTTGCTTGATCAGGCCGCGGTCATGCGGCTCGGCGACGGCGTGAGGCCAGGCCGATGCCGACAAGGCCCAGGCCCATCAGCGCATAGCTGGCGGGTTCGGGCACCAAACTGATCTTGGCGTTGATCACCGAGTCGATCGTGCCGTAGTCGGTGATGCCCTTGAGCGAACTCTTGCCCAGCGTCAGCAGCCCCAGCGATTGGATGAACTTGTCCGAGCCTTCGGCCGTCAAGGTCAGGCCGGACAGCGTGTTGGTGTACACGCCGGGACCGTTGTAGGTCGTCGAGCCCGAGATGTTGCTGAACGTCCAGACGGGCACGTTGGTGACGGTGCCCACGTTGTTGGCACCGATGATCGTGGCGTAGATCGTGTGCGTCGCGAGGTCGGCGCTGAGGTCCGTCACGGTCATCGAGCCGCCGCTGGACACACTCTTCTTGACCGTGGCCGTCAGCGTCATGCCGCCTTGCGAGCCGACACTTTGCACCTGGAGGGTGTCAGTGTTGATCGACAGCTGGGACAGCGGCGCCGTCGCGGCGATCTCGACGTAATTGCCGTCGGTGTCCTTGACGAAGCTGGGCGTTGCGACGCCAAAGCCGGACGGGTTGATTTCGGCCACGCCCAGCGCGTCGACGAGGTCGCTGCTGAATTTCAGCGTGGCGGTGCCGTCGAAGGTGGTGGGACCGGAGGTGTAGCTGTCGATGCCGGCGTGAGCGGCCGTGTTTGCAGCGACCAATGCAGCGGCTGCGGCTATGTGCCTGAAATTGACTTTCATGATGATTCCCTAGATTTAATGATTGCAATTACTGCTACTTACAGAATCACGATCCGTGAAGGATTGACGTTCTGTGCTTTCAGATTAATCGCAATTGCATGCAGCCGTATCAGGGTTGTTTCTGGAGCATCACCTATTCATGGGGTGGGGGATACGCGGTATTTTTGATGTTCCTCATGCGAAATCGACCGGGCGATAAAAAAACACACGCTGCTTGCGCGAGCGTGTGTTTCGAGATGCGCTGGTGACCCTGGCGGGCCACCGGCGGATCAGCAGCCTATCAGGCCTTGCGGCGAGCGGCGAAGGCGAGGCCAACCAGACCCAGGCCCATCAGGGCGTAGGTGGAGGGCTCAGGAACGGAAGGCGTGGAGCCATCGATCACCAGCGTCGTGTTGAGCACGGAGTGGATCGTGCCGTAGTCGGTGATGCCTTGCATGGCCGACTTGCCCAGTGTCAGCAGGCCCAGGGCTTGCGAGAACTTGGTGAAGCCGTCAGCAGTCAGGCTCAGGCCGCTGATGTCGTCGACGTAGGTGCCAGGACCGGCGTACTGTGTAGGACCGACCAGCGTGCTGAAGTTCCACAGAGCGAAGTTGGTGATCGTGCCAACGCCATTGCCGCCGATGATCGTGGCGTAGATGGTCTTGGTGGTCAGATCAGCGGTGATGTCGGTCACGGTCAGCGAACCGCCGGACGACACGCTCTTGAGCACGGGAGCCGTCATGGTCAGACCGCCCTTGGTGCCCACGCCCAGAACCTGCAGGCTGGTGTCATCCAGCGACAGCGTCTGCATCGGAGCCGAAGCAGAGATGGTGCTGAAGTAGCCGTCGGAATCCTTCTGGATGACCGAAGTGACCGCGCCGTAGTTGGTCACGGCCATCTTGGCGGTGTCCAGGGCGCCCAGCAGGTCGGCGCTGAAAGTCAGCGTGCCCGAACCCTGGAATGTGGCGCCACCGTTCTTGACGGTGAGCACATCGGCGTGAGCGGCACCGGCAGCGGCGACAGCCACGGCGGCAACGAGATGCTTGAGTTCAAATTTCATGTGTGTTCCTCTATCTCTTCCAAGTGATGACTTGATGATTGTTGGTTAACGTTAGTCGACACAACATTTGACATACGACACCATCAATTTATCAAAGCAGAACGGATGGCGTATAAGGGTTCCCTCTGGCCTCACTCACCTGAGGGGCTGGGTTTACCCCAAAAATGTCGCCTCTCACGGGAACCTTGGTGCAGGCATGTCACCAGCTGATCCTTTTTTGTTGGATTTGGATCGTATCCCGTCATCCATTTGTTCGCGGGGCGGGCTTTCCTGAGGGCTTTGGGGGTGGATAGACGGCTAATCTGCGGCCTCAGAAACTCACAATCTCAATTGTCCAACCGACTGATTCCGGCAACGGGATGTCCGGATTGGACAAGAACCGTGGCAAATGGAACGTCTGATCACCATGTCTACCTCGTCAACGCTCAAGAAGTTCTCGCCCGCGCGGCTCGTCGGTGCCTTGTTGCTGGGCGCCCTCGGCGTGGGCCATGCGGCCCCGGAAGGCGCAGCCCCGGCCACCCAGTTCTGCGTGTTCGACCCGATCGGCAGCGGCGAAACGCACCGCGCCATGCAGGACTACGCGCTGGCCATGCTCAAGAAGGGCCATGCCTTCCAGATCAAGGTCTATGTGGACGAGCGCGTGGCCGTCGAGGACTTCCGCACGGGGCAGTGCGATGGCGTCGTGGCCACGGGCCTGCGTACGCGCGCTTTCGTGCCCTTCGCCTCGGCGCTGGACTCGGTGGGCGTGTCGACCATCGTGCGCAAGGGCAAGATCGATCTGCCGGCGTCCTACGAGGTCGTGCACCAGTTCGTCAATGTGCTGAGCTCGCCCAAGGCGCGCGAGTTCGTCGTGTCGGGCAACTATGAGCTGGCCGGCATCATGCCGCTGGGCGCCGTCTACCCCTTCGTGAATGACCGCACCATCGACACGCTCGAGAAAGCCGCCGGCAAGCGCGTGGCCGCGATGGACTACGACAAGGCCGAAGCGCAGTTGATTCAGCGCGCGGGTGCCAAGCCTGTCGCCGCCGACATCACCAACTTCGCGACCATGTTCAACAACGGCCTGGTCGATGTGGTGATGGCGCCTGCCATGGTCTACAAGCCGCTGGAGTTGTTCCGCGGCATCGGCACCAAGGGCGGCGTGTCGCGCTTCCCGGTGCTGATTTTGTCGGGCCAGGCGATCATCCGCAGCGCCAAGTTCGGCAAGACATTCGGCCAGGATTCGCGCGAGTATTTCGCCGGCCAGTTCGACACCGCGATGAACATCGTGACGCAGGGCGACAAGCAAATCCCCGAGAAGCTGTGGATCGACTCCACGCCGCGCGACAACGAGCGCTATGTGCTGATGATGCGCCAGGGCCGCGTGCTGATGGCCGAAAAAGGCTTCTACGACAAGCGCGGTTTGAGGCTGCTCAAGAAGATCCGCTGCAGCATCCAGCCCGAGGCCTCCGAGTGTTCGGAAATGACCGAGGACTGGGGCAAGGATGACGGCAAGGACAGCAAATAAGGAGACATGAGCATGACGTTGTTGAGGAAATGCGGCGCGCTGGTCGCCTTGTTGAGCCTGGTTGCATCGGCGGCCGCCGCCGAGCCCGCGCCGATGCAGGCCAAGATGCGTGCGTGTTCGACCCGCTGGGCACCAATGGCGACGGCTTTCGTGCCGCGCGTGACTTCCGTCTCGAGATGCTGGAGACAGCGGGCGCCGACATCGACATCCGCGTGTACGTGGACGAGCGCGTGGCAGCCGAAGACTTCCGCACCGGCCAGTGCGACGGCCTGATGGCCACGGGCCTGCGCACACGTTCGTACAACGCGATGGCGGCGTCGCTGGACTCGGTGGGCGCCTCCAACATCGTGCGCAACGGCAAGGTCGATCTGCTGGCCAGCTACGACGTGGTGCGGCGCTTCATCCAGCTGGTGAGCTCGCCCAAGGCGGCCGAGATGATGGTCGATGGCGGCTACGAGGTGGCGGGCATCTTCCCGCTGGGCGCGGCCTATGTGTTCTGCAGCGACAAGAACTTCGCCTCGCTCGAAGGGCAGTCGGGCAAGCGCTTCGGCACCTTCGACCAGGACAAGGCCGAGTCCGAGCTCGTGCAGCGCATCGGCGCGCGGCCCGTGTCGGTCGACCTGAGCAATGTGGGCGCCATGTTCAACAATCACAACGTGGACATGGTGGTGCTGCCGACCATCGCCTACATGCCGTTCGAGATCTACCGCGGCCTGGGCACCAAGGGCGCCGTGATCCGCATGCCGATGACGATCAGCACCTACCAGATGATCATCCGCCAGGCCAAGTTCCCCAAGGGTTTCGGGCAGAAGGCGCGCGCGTACAACGCACGCAATTTCGAACTGGCCATGGCGACCTTGAAACTCGCCGACAAGGACGTGCCCGATCACTTCTGGGTCGACCTGTCGTCGCGCGACACCGAGCGCTACAGCCTGCTGCTGCGCCAGGGTCGCATCCTGATGGCCGAAAAGGGCCTGTACGACAAGAAGGGGCTCAAGCTGATCAAGAAGATCCGCTGCAGCATCAACCCGTCCGCGTCCGAGTGTTCCGAGCCGACCGAAGAGTGGTGACCGTGCTGCAAGTTCGCAATCTGAGCAAGCGTTATGACGCGGAGGCCGTGTTCGCCGATGTGTCGCTGGATGTGGCGCCGGGCGAGTTCGTCGCCATCGTGGGCGAATCGGGCGTGGGCAAATCGACCATGCTGAATTGCCTGGCGGGCCTGGACACGGTGTCCGAGGGCTCGGTCAAGGTGCTGGACACGGACATCACGAAGCTGGACGACCAGGCGCAGGCGCTGTTCCGCAGGCGCCATCTGGGCTTCGTCTTCCAGGCCTTTCATGTGCTGCCGCATCTGGATGTGGCCAGCAATGTGGCGCTGCCTTTGATGTTGCTGGGCACGCCCGACGATGCCAAGGTCGATGCGGCCTTGAAAGCCGTGGGGCTCGAGGGCCTGGGCGAGCGGCTGCCGCAGCAGCTGTCCGGCGGGCAGTTGCAGCGCGTGGCGATCGCGCGCGCCTTGATCCACAAGCCGGCCTTGATCCTGGCCGACGAGCCCACGGGCAACCTCGACCCCGAGACCGCCGAGAAGATCATGAAGGCGCTGGTCGACCAGACGCGCAACCATGGCGCGGCCTGCGTGATGGTCACGCATTCGCAGTCAGCCGCGAGCCTGGCCGACCGCGTCGTGTGCCTGACGCGCACCGGCCTGCGCGATGCCCACTGAGGCCCTGGCGTGAGCGCGGCTGTTGCTTCGCCCGTGTGGCGGCTCCTGCTGACGTTCTCGTGGCAGGAGTTGCGGCGCCATGGCGTGCGCCACAGCGTGGCCATGCTGGCCGTGATGCTGGGCGTGGCGCTGGCGTTTTCGATCCATCTGATCAATGAGTCGGCGCTGAGCGAGTTCGGCGCGGCCGTGCGCTCGGTCAATGGCCAGGCCGATCTGACCTTGCGCGCCGCGCATGGCGGGCTGGACGAATCCATCTACCCGATGCTGGCCAGACACCCCGATGTGCGCGCCGTGAGCCCGGTCATCGACCTGCAGACGCAGGTGAACGGCAAGCCCTTGCGCATCCTGGGTGTCGACCCGATGGCCGCGCGCCCGCTGACGCCGGCCCTGGTCGCGCAGGTCTCGCGCGATGTCATCGGCAACGACCGCATGACCTTGTTCGACCCGAAGGTGCTGTTCCTCAATGCGCAGGCGCAGCGTGCGCTGGAGATCGTGCCGGGCACCGAGATCACGGTGCAGGCGGGCCTGAAGCCGGTCAAGCTGCGCGTGGCCGGTACGGTGGCCGCCACGGGCGAGTCCCTGGCCGTGATGGACATCGCCGGCGCGCAGGAGGCCTTCGGCATGATGGGCCAGATCACGCGGCTGGACATCAAGCTCAAGGAAGGCAAGCAGACGCAGGCCCTGCTGGCATCGCTGCACTTGCCTGCGGGCGTGCTGAACGATTCGCCTCAGGAGACGGCCTCGGAGGCCTCGAACATGTCGCGCGCCTACCGGGTCAACCTGACCGTGCTGGCGCTGATCGCCTTGTTCACGGGCGCCTTCCTCGTGTTCTCGACCCTGTCCTTGTCGGTCAACAAACGGCAGCGGCAGTTCGCCTTGCTCGGCGTGCTGGGCCTGAGCGGGCGCGAGCGCCTGAAGCTGGTCATGCTCGAGTCGGGCGTGATGGGGCTGGTCGGAGCCTTGCTGGGCATTGGCCTGGGCACGGCGTTGGCGGCTTTGGCGCTGGCCATTCTCGGCGGCGATCTGGGTGGCGATTACTTCGCCGGCAGTGCGCCGGCGTTGCAGTGGTCGGGCAAGGCGGCCTTGCTGTATGGCGGGCTGGGCGTGCTGGCCGCGCTGTGGGGCGGGGCCTTGCCGGCGCGCACGGTGCAGCGCATCGCGCCGGCGCAGGCGCTCAAGGGCGCCACGATGCCCGAGCGTTCAGGCAAGGCGATCTGGATCGGCCCCGGCCTGTTGCTGCTGGGTGCCGGCTTGACGCAACTGCCCGCCGTCGATGGCGTGCCGCTGTGGGCCTATGTGGCCGTGGCCTGCCTGATGACCGGCGGCATCGAGTGCGTGCCGGGCACGGTCAGCCTGCTGCTGGGCATCGTGATGAAGCTGTTGCCGCGTGGCGTGTTGATGCGGCGCGCGCCCTTGATGCTCTCGCTGGAGCGCGTGCGGCGCATGCGCCAGTCGGCCACCGTGGCGATCGCGGGCATCGTGGTCAGCCTGGGTTTGTCGATCGCGCTGACCGTGATGGTCTCCAGCTTCCGGACCTCGATCACATCGTGGCCGGACACCTTGCTGCCCGCCGACCTGTATGTGCGCACCGGCGCGGCCAACAATGGCAGCGATGCCTTGCACCTGGACCAGGGCATGCTCGATGCTGTCAAGCGTGTGCCGGGCGTGAAGCAGGCCATGGGCGTGCGCGTGAGCAAGATCAACCTGCGCCAGGGCTTGTCGCCCGTCGTGCTGATCGCGCGGCCGCTGGCCACGTCGAGCGATGACGTCGCTCGCCGTTTGCCCTTGACCGGGCCGGAGGTGCCGGCGCAGGCGGAGCGCATCGGTGTGTATGTGAGCGAGATCGTGGTCCAGCTGTATGACGCCAAACCAGGCACGACCTTGAGCCTGCCGCTGCAATCGGGTCAGCCGCCCGTGGCTGCATTGGTGCGCGGCGTGTGGCGCGACTATGCGCACCAGCAGGGCGCCATCATCATCGCCGACGACGATTACCAGCGCCTCACGGGCGACAAGGAGATCAACGATCTGGCCTTGTGGCTGCAGCCCGAGACGCATGTCGCCGATGTGCAGGGCGGTATCCGCCAGGCCGCCGTGTCGCGCGGGCTCGATGGCAACCTGCTGATCTTCAACGACCCGGGCGAGATCCGGCAGTCCACCTTGAAGATCTTCGACCGCAGCTTCGCCGTGACCTACTGGCTGCAGGCGATCGCGATCGGCATCGGCCTGTTCGGCATCTCGGCGAGTTTCTCGGCGCAGATCCTGGCGCGGCGCAAGGAGTTCGGCCTGCTCAGCCACCTGGGCTTCACGCGCGAGCAGACGCTGCGCGTGCTGGCAGGCGAGGGCGCCGCGCTCACGACCGTGGGCGCGCTGATGGGCCTCGCATTGGGCCTGGCCGTGAGCGTGATCCTGGTCTATGTGGTGAACCCGCAGAGCTTCCACTGGACGATGGACATGCAACTGCCCTGGCCGCGCCTGCTCGTGCTGTGCGGGGGCATGGTGGCGGCGGGCACGGTCACGGCTTGGATGTCGGGCCGCGCGGCCGTGGGCACGGACGTCGTGCGGGCCGTCAAGGAAGACTGGTGAAGACATGCTCAAGCGCCGCACGTTGTTGAAGCTGTTGCCCGGGCCGATGCTGCCTGCCGTGTCGCCTGTTGTTGGACTGTGGCCGCAAAGTGCGGCGCAGGCCCAGGTGCCCCTGACCATCATCGAACCCGACCTCGGCCCCGCTGTGCCTTTGAAGCTGCCGCTGGACCACGGCGCACACCTGGCCTACGAGTCGGAGTGGTGGGGCTTGAAGGGCGAGGTGCCGCAGGCGGGCGGGCAACCGCTGGGCTTTCACATCACCTTCTTCAGAGGGCGCGTGGAATCGGCCGAGCACAACCCGAGCCGCTTCGCGCCCAAGCACGTGATCGCGGCGCGCGCGTCCTTGTCCGACCCGGCCAATGGCCTGCTGCTGCACGACCAGCGCATGGCCCGCGTCGGCTTCGGCCTGGTCGATGTGGCCGAGAACGACTTGAGCGTGACCTTGCAGGACTGGTCGCTCGTGCGCAGCGGCCCCGTGGCACAAAGCGTGTTCACTGTGCACGTGGCCGCACAGGACTTTACGCTCAACCTGCGCGGCACCCAGACGCAGCCGCCCATGCTGCACGGCGACAAGGGCTTCATCCGCCGCGAGCGCACTTTGCTCGATTCGACACGCTACTACTCGCAGCCTTTTCTCAAGCTAGAAGGGCAGATCCAATACGGGCAGCGCAAGGTCGCGGCCAATGGCCGCGCCTGGCTGGACCACGGCTGGGGCCGCTCGCAACTGGCGCCCGGCGCGGCCGGCTCCGACTGGATCGGTGTGCACCTGAACGATGGCTCGGCGCTGATGGTCTTTCGCATGCGCCGCGAAGACGGCATCTCCGTGTGGGAAAGCGCCAGCCTGCGCAAGCCCGGTCAGCCCGACCGCGCCTTCAAGCACGAAGAGATCCGCCTCACGCCGGGCGACACCTGGCGCAGCCCCGCCACGGGCGCGCAGTACCCGATGAACTGGCGCATCGAGCTGGCAGGCACGGTCTACAAGGTCAAAGCCCGCAGGCGCGAGCAGGAGATGGACGGCGGCAACGGCGTCGGCGATGTCTTCTGGGAAGGCCTGTGCGACCTGCTAGATGCGAAGGACCAGGTGATCGGCGCAGGCTTCCTGGAGATGAGCGGCTACGTGAACGATGCCCAGACTGGCAACGGCCCGGGCAACTGACACATCCAGCCACCGCCTGCATTTCCAGGGGCTCTGCAGGCAGCCGGTTTTTCGGGGATACTGCGGGCCTCGGCAACGAGACCATGGCGCGGTAGCAAAGCGGTTATGCACCGGATTGCAAATCCGTGTAGGTCGGTTCGACTCCGGCCCGCGCCTCCAGACAAGTGCGCTTCAAGCAAGCCCTTCCAGCGACCCTGGAAGGGCTTTTCTTTTGCCCGCGCCCTTGTCGGCCAGGCCGCCGGGCGCATAACGACGCAGCCCCAGATCATCGGTGCGGATGGCCGGCGCGCGGCCCAGGATCATGTCGGACAGCACCTGACCGCTGCCGCAGGCCATGGTCCAGCCCAAGGTGCCGTGGCCCGTGTTGAGCCACAGCTTGTCGATGCGCGTGGCGCCGATGACGGGCGTGCCATCGGGCGTCATGGGGCGCAGGCCCGTCCAGAAGTGGCCCTGCGCCAGCGGGGCCGCATCGGGGAAGAGGTCCTGCACGACGCGCTGCAAGGTCTGCAGGCGACGTGGGTTGAGCGTGAGATCGAAACCCGCCAGCTCGGCCATGCCGCCGATGCGGATGCGTTCGTCGAAGCGCGTGAGCGCGACCTTGTAGGTTTCATCGAGCACGGTGGAGCGGGGCGCGGCCTCGGCGTTGCTGATCGGCAGCGTCAGCGAATAGCCCTTGACCGGGTAGACGGGCAGGTCCAGCCCCAACTGGCGAACCAATGCGCGCGAGTACGTGGCCATGGCCACCACATACGCATCGGCCAGGCGGATCTCGGCACCCTGCGTTGTCAGCAGCCGCACGCCCGTGATGCGCTGCCCATCGTGCAGGAGCTGATCGACCTCGACGTCGTGCATGAACTGCACGCCCAGCTCGCGGGCCTTGCGCGCCAGGTGCTGGGTGAACAGCTGGCAGTCGCCGGTCTCGTCACCGGGCAAGTACAGGCCGCCGCTGAGCATGTGCTGGCGCAGCGCGAGCGCGGGCTCCTGCTGCACGCAATCGGCGGGCGTCATCAGCTTGAAGGGCACATGGCAGCGCTCCAGCACGGCCACGTCCTTCTGGGCATTGCGCAACTGCTCTGGTGTTCTGAAGAGCTGCAGCGTACCCAGGGCGCGGCCTTCGTATTGCCTGGACAGCTCGGGGCCCATCTCGGTACGCAGGCGGCGCAGGCAATCGCGGCTGTACTCGGCCAGGCGCACCATGCGTTCCTTGTTGGTGCTGTAGCGGGCGGGTGTGCACTCGTGCAGCATGCGCGCGACCCATTGCCATTGCCACAGGCTGCCGTCCGGCTTGAGCGACAAGGGCGAGTGGCGCTGGCACAGCCAGCTCAAAGCCTTGAGCGGCAGGCCCGGTGCGGCCCAGGGCGAGGCATAGCCAGGCGAGATCTGGCCAGCGTTGGCGAAGCTCGTTTCCATCGCGGGACCGGGCTGCCGGTCGACCACGGTGACCTTGGCGCCCGCGCGCGCCAGGCAGTAGGCGCTCGCGACGCCGATGACACCGCTTCCGAGGACGAGTACACGCATGTGATGGTTCCCGCAATCTCTTGCGAACCATTCTAGGACTGGCGTGTTCTGTCAGGGAGGTGCTGTGGCATGGCCCGATCGGCTGTGTGCACTAGTGCCGCTGGGAGTTTCCCCAGAGACGCGCCGCAAACCGCACCAAAACCCGCACCGAAACTGGTGCCCCGAGCCGGACTTGAACCGGCACGCCATGTTGGTGGCGGCGGATTTTAAGTCCGCTGTGTCTACCGATTTCACCATCGGGGCCTGGGCCGCAAGTGTACGTCGCCTGGCGAGCCCGCATGGCCGGGCAAAGCGCATCGGTCTGGGCGCACGCCACGGGCTTGCGCATTTTTTGAAGAAAAAACGCAACGCCTTGCGAAAAAAGCCGATTCCGATGTATAGTTCAGGTCTTCGCTGATCGCGACACCAGAAGTGATCAAGACGCAAGTCAAAGCGAAAACATTGCGGCCCTGGTGGCCACAATATGCGGGATTAGCTCAGTTGGTAGAGCGATACCTTGCCAAGGTATAGGTCGAGAGTTCGAGCCTCTTATCCCGCTCCAGATTTTCTGCCTACGGAATGCCGTGGTGTTCCGTAAGTGATTGATCAAAGGGGCCTTTTGGCCCCTTTCGTCATTCTGCGTGTGCCATGCCGTTCTGCTCAATTCTTCATGATGCCGGTGGCCTGCCGTACACAGATCCGTACAGGTGACTAGGCAAAAAGCGATGAATTCGACGGCGGATTCATCCGGACGGCGGGCGCTGACAGAGCGATATCTGCTCCTAAACCCAGAGGTGATGGAGAGATGTGCCATGGCACCGACAGATGCAGTTGTGCAAAAAGCGCGTTCGCGCGACAAGGACTACACACTCAACGACGCCAATGGCCTTGCCTTGTTCGTTCCGATGAAAGGCAAGAAGAAGTGGTATTTCAGATTCACGTTCGGTGAGCGTGAGCCTCGCATTTCACTGGGCGTTGACCCCGACATCAGCCTGAAACAGGCCAGAGAGATGCGCGACGAATGCGTACTCTGATGTTTTGCCTTTTTCATGCCGGAACGTTTTCACCGGATCGCCTTCGATGGTGTTGGGGCAAGGACGTGCATCTTGCCCGCTTTGCGGGGTCAACTTCAGCGCATCGCCGGGCCATGAAAAAAATCGCTTGACCTTGAAGTTAACTTGAAACTTAGAGTGACTTCATCGCCAATCGAAAACACCGCCATGAAATCATTCTCAACGTCGCGTTCATTGAATGTGTCACCCATCGACAGGTCTGCCTTGTCTCGCGTTCGCCATGGCGCGGTCGTGGCAGGCGTCGCGTTGAGTGCCATCTCCGGGTCATCGTGGGCAGACGGCACCGCCGACGCCGGTGTCACAACCGAAGTCACCAAGATAGAACTGGCGGGAAACGAAGTGCCCGTCGTCAAGGGTGGCTTGTATGACCGATACCGTTCGAATCCGCCGCTGTCCGTCATCGCTGCGGAAGCGCCGGCCCTCGACCTGAGTTGGTTCAAGCAGATCAAGAAGGAAAAGGTCGACATCGGCTTCGAGTCCTACTCGCCTAACTTCTACTACCAGAACAGCCGGGTCACCGCGATCTTCACGGCGGACCTGGCCGCTTTGAAATCGCTGATGCCCGCCAAGGTCTTCGAGACAGTCCAGCCCTTGCAGGTCTGGCCTGGCCGCGGCCTGATCGCGCTCACGGCCTATACCTATCGCTACTGCGACAACGACAGCTACAACGAGGTAGGCCTGTCCGTCGTCACCAATCGACCAGGCTCGACCAGTTGGGGGCCGCTGACGCTGCTGAGCCAGGCGATGGCCGGGGACTTCTGGGGCTATGTGCTCAAGCTGCCTGTGAACACGGAGCTGGCCAGGGTTCGGGGTGTAGTGGGCTACAACCTGCCGAAGTGGCTGACCGGCATCACGTACAAGGAGACCGAGAATTCGGTCATCGTGGAGATCCTCGACAGCGAGACCGGGAAGATCGATGTCACGCTTGAGACACAGAGGCTGCCCGATCTTTCCAGCAAAGAAACACTGGTCAGGAACAGCTTCACCAACATCGATCGAAAGGGGCAATTGACCGCAGGTTACGCTGTCTCCCGCCAACTCCGCCATGCCAGTAGCACCAGCGGGGATTCGGTAAAGCTCAACTTGACGGATGGCAGCTTGTCCACCTATATCAAGGCCTTGAAGCTGGGCAAACTGGTCAAGTACGAATATGTGCCGGAATTTCAGAGTGCGCTGTATGCGCCCAAGCCTCTGGTGCAAACCGAGCCGGGCCGATGAGGGCGGCCCCGAATGCAAGTCGTAGCAGGCCTTGCTGAACCATGGCCTGCCGCACCCAAGTCGAATGTCTCATCTCAGGAAAGCCTTTGATATGCCGCGTCGCATCCTTCATGTCGTCAGCAATGTCTCCCACTACGACGACCCCGCTGAACCCACTGGCCTGTGGCTCTCCGAGTTGACCCATGCCTGGCATGTGTTTGAGGTTGCGGGCCATGAACAACATCTCGTCAGCCCGCTGGGCGGCGTCTCACCCCTGGAGCCTCGCTCCCTGAAATGGCCGAACATCGACGCCACAGCGAAGGCATGGCTGGCAGACGAAACCAGCATGTCCAGGCTGTCGAACACGGCCAAGCCGGAGGACATCGACCCGGCGATGTTCGACGCGATCTACTTCACGGGGGGACACGCCGTCATGTGGGACTTCCCGCAAGCAAAGGGTCTTCAACGCATTGCTGGTGGGATCTACGAGCGTGGCGGCATTGTCTCTTCGGTGTGTCATGGCTACTGCGGTCTGCTCAACATCCGGCAGTCCGATGGCGCCATGCTGGTCGCTGGCCGCCGACTCACGGGATTCTCATGGCGGGAAGAGGTGCTTGCTGGCGTTGCTCGAAAGGTGCCGTATAACGCCGAAGAAGAGATGAAGCAGCGCGGCGCGCTGTACGAGAAGGCGTGGTTGCCCTTCGTCCCGAAAGTGGTCGTCGATGGCCGGCTGGTCACCGGCCAGAACCCGCAGTCCGCCAAGGCAACGGCGCTTCAAGTGGCGGCACTGCTTCGTTGAATAGCTTCGAGGACTTCACCATGCAGACCATACTCGGTGCCACAGGGCAGATCGCCATCGAACTCGCGCGCGAGCTTCAGAGCAAATACACGACCGACCTGAGGCTCGTGAGCCGGAACCCACGCAAGGTCAACACCACGGATACCCTGGTGTCTGCCGATCTCCTCGATGCCAGGCAGACCGCCGAGGCTGTGCAGGGTAGCGACATCGTCTACTTCACAGCAGGGCTCCCACCGGACACGGAACTCTGGGAAAGACAATTCCCTGTGATGTTGAAGAATGCCCTCGACGCGACCCGCGCGGCGGGCGCCAAGTTCGTCTATTTCGACAACACGTACATGTACCCCCAAGACGACCGACGTCAGACGGAGGACACGCCGTTCGAACCCGTTGGACGCAAGGGCAGGGTCCGTGCGGCCATGACTGAAATGGTGCTCGAAGAGATGAAACGTGGGCATATTCCGGTCGTGATCTGCCGGGCGCCTGAGTTCTATGGGCCTGGCAAGACCCAGAGCGTCACGAACGCGTTGGTCATCGAGAACCTGCAGCAGGGCAAGAAGCCCCGGGCGCCAGTCCGAGACGACACGCTGCGAACATTGATCTGGACGCCCGATGCCAGCCGTGCGCTGGCGGCCATCGGCAACGCGCCTGACGCTTACGGGCAAACCTGGCACTTGCCGTGCTGTGAGGATCGGTTGACCTACAAGCAGTTCATTGCCATAGCCAGCGGTGCCTTTGGCTGGAAGGGGTCTTACTCGGTCATCGGCAAGTGGGCCTTCATGGCAGCCGGATTGTTCTCCCCGAAAGCGCGCGAGATCAGGGAGTTGCTTCCTCGGTATGAATGCAACAATTTCTTCGATTCGAGCAAGTTCAAGCGTCGCTTCCCGGAGTTCACGGTGACCAGCTACAAGCAAGGGCTGGCGCAAATCCGAAAGGAAGCAGGATCGTGAAATCCGATGAACACTTGCATTCTGGTTCGCAGATTGCCAGTCAGGCGCTCTGTGGATGAAGCATGTAAGAGATTTGCCAGGCCTTCATTGGCCTAACCAAGCTTTCGAGCATTGTCCTGAAACCTTAGGATGATTTGTGTACGCCGAACACATTTCATCTAGGGGTCTCTATGTTGTCATTGAATGGCTGGTCTATTTCGGCGAGGCTCGCATTGAGCATGGGAGCCATGCTGCTTTTTCTGGTGGTATCCACCGCAAGCGGAATGCTGGGGTTGACATTGATTTATCGAGCCGCCACAACGGCCATAGAGGTCGATGTGCAAAGGGCTCAAGCAGCGGCCAATCTGCGTATCCTGATACTGACCGCACGTCGGTACGAAAAGGATGCCTTCATCAACCTGGATGCGCCCGAAAAGCACCAGGCTTACCGAAAGAAATGGCAGGAGAATCAAGCCCAGCTTGTTTCAGAAATTGAATCCGCCAAAGCGCTGTCCTTGTCAGAAGAGGATCGCCAATCCGTTGAAGCGATCGCTGAAGGCGCACGGAACTATGCGGCCGGCTTTGAAGCAACCCTGACTTTGATAGGCAAGGGATTGGTGGGTACTGCAGAGGATGCCAATAAAGCGTTTGGAAAATACAAAGACGCCGTACATGCCATGGAGACCGCAAGCGCGGCAATCAATGACCGAGCGCTCAAAGCGGTCCGAGCCATTCGCGGGCCTCTTGGCAACCAATTCCACCATACGCTGGTTGTTCAAATAGCCATTGCAATTGGGTCATGCTTCGTGGCCGCATGCTTATGCATGGTCGTCAGCAGATCCATCGTGCGCCAGCTTGGTGGTGATCCGATGGAGGTTGCCGAGATTGCCAATGCAATTGCGCAAGGAAACCTGGCGAATATCAGCATCCAGGCTCCCCCTGGCAGCGACCATAGCATCATGGCGTCCATGGCGCTGATGCGCGATAGCTTGGCCAAAGTGGTTGGACAAGTACGCCTCAGCACGGACAGCCTGGCCACGGCATCCACGGAGATCGCGCAAGGAAATATGGATTTGTCTGGCAGGACGGAATTACAGGCCGCGGCATTGGAGCAGACCGCGGCCTCCATGAACGAATTGAGTTTGACCGTCAAACAGAATGCCCTCAGTGCGGCTCAGGCGAGCACATTCGCGCATGGCGCTCAACAGCTGGCCGAGACGGGAGGCAAAGTCGTTGAAGACGTGGTTTCAACGATGAAGGAAATCAATGAAGGTTCAAGCAAAATTGCTGAGATCATTTCTGTGATCGACGCCATTGCGTTTCAGACCAATCTCCTTGCGCTCAATGCTGCGGTGGAGGCTGCGCGTGCAGGGGAAGCTGGTAAAGGCTTTGCAGTTGTCGCCAGCGAAGTGCGGGGCTTGGCCAGTCGATCGGCTTCTGCCGCGCACGAAATCAGGTCGCTCATCACCAGGAGTGTTGAGCGAATCGAACAGGGCGCTTCTTTGACTGAAAAAGCTGGTGAGGTTATTGCTGAAGTGGTGGAATCCATTCGAAAGGTCTCCGGCATTGTTGCGGCGATCAACTCGGCCACATCCGAACAAACTGCAGGCGTCCAGCAAATTGGCATTGCGGTGTCGGAGTTGGACAAAAATACCCAGCAGAATGCTGCCTTGGTCGAGCAAAGCGCTGCGGCCACCGAAAGCCTTCGCTTGCAAGCGCAATCACTTGTCAAGACCGTAGCCGTATTTCAACTGTAGGTTTCAATGCCATCGGGCTTTTTGCGTTTCGCCCAGGATTTTGACGCCTACTTGTTTCGAATGCGGGGCGGCTGATGGCAACGGAAGTGCAACCGTTGACAGAGAATCGGACGCAAATGAGCTTCTGACAGCTGGCCGTGACACTGCTGCCCACTACTGTCGAGGTGGCGTCATGGCGCTGGTTCCTGGCATTCCACACGATGTCGTGGCTCTCGCTGGTCTGCACCGTGCCCAGGGTCAGGTTCTGTCTGGCCGTCAACGTGGTTTGGCCACCTGCACCATCGTTGGTGACCTGGGCGGCTTGCAAGCTGAGATTGCGAGCGGCGTTGACCAGCAATTGCGCCGTGGCCCCGCTCACGTAGCACATGATTGAGCATGTAGTGCGAAGGGCTGCGCCTCAATGGCCGAATGGGCGCGTGCCTGCAGCTACTAACCAAGTTGTCGAGGTGCTCTCATGACTGTGAGGGCCAGATAAAGGCAAATGAGTCAGCCCCTACTGCTTTATGAAGTAGTGAATGAGGTCGAATGCGCTGGGGTAGCCAGCTTGATCTTTACTGGCGTTGAAGTCACCTGTGTAGAGCTTGCCGTCCTTTACAGCAATGAGATCTTTGTCTGTACCTGCCGCAATGCTGCTGTCCACCCAATCGCCCGATGCGCCAACTGGAATGACAACCCGCCCGCTGTGGTTGTCATACGCCACGCCCGTGTAGGTGACCAGACCACCTGCCGTCACACTCGACACTTTCTGGCCTTGGATGCCTGATATGGAGACAGGATCCAGAAAGGTCAGCACCGTTTGTGGAAAGATCACCGTGGCCGCAGGCTGGCCGCTGCACTGCGTATTGCTGAAATACGCGGACTGGATATGTGCATTGCCATTGGACAAAGTCAAAGTGGCCTGCACTGAATAGTCAGTGTGCGCATCGCAGACCTCGATATACGTGCCATCGTAGGCACTGGAGACGCTGCTGGTCGTAGCCGAGGCATCGGTATTTGAGTTGTTGCTGCTGCCGCCACCTCCACCACAGGCAGCCAGCAGGGAGCAAAGTGCAAGCGCAGAAATGAAAGCGGTCAGTCGCGGTGAAGGATCTTGTTTGTACTCTCGCTGAGTTTTCATGGTGTATGTATGGTTCAAGGCAGTTTCGTAGACATCAAAGCCTGCCTGTGTTGTCGCTTGTATGGGGCAATATGCCCAGCCGCATTCTTGCCTTCCTGTTTTGGAGTTCCTCCGAGCCATTCAAAAACGAGAGGGGGCATCTCGCAAGACCAGCCTCAACACTCGACACCGATCAGCCATTGGGTTTGGCTTGAATTTGACGTGTCTAAATCAGTCCTGCGCGAAAGCGGGGTCGTGCAGCCGCGTGGTTTGATGTAATCCACCGCAACGGATGATGCTTCATTCACAGAGAGCGGCTGACTGGAAGTCTTGCGAACCAAAATGTAATAGGGGCGCTGGAAAGGAATGATGTAGCTATCAAGAATGTAGGTCTGCCCCTCCTTGGTCATTTCAGCATGGTTCTCCTCGACAAGGCTCAATCTGCTTGTGTCAATCCTGCTGGGAGCCGATGCACAGGCAGACAGTGCAGATGCAGCAATGGCCGCGATGATTTTGAAGGAGGTGTTCATCGGATTTCTTGAGGTCAGGTCATGTTGGCAATGCGAAATGAAACGCACAGTGGATGTATCGGGCGGCACAAGACGCCAATCAACCGATCGTCCACGAGCGCATGAAGTCGTAAGGATCTGGATAGGACGGCAATGGGTCCACAGGCAACCACTCCTTCGGAATAAGCACCGTGTCGATGTCCAGCTCGTAGCCGTGGCGGCGGGCGATCTTGGCGTAAAGGCAGGCAAAAGATGACACGAATTCGCTGGCCACGGTCAGTTCAAATACTTCATTGCGCACCCGGGCCACTTTGGGGCTGGTGAGTTCTTCCAGCGCGCGCTCCATGCCAACTTTGTCTTTTTGCGCAAGGGCCAAATAGAACCTCATGTCGGGCGCGTACTTCTTCATCTTCGTGGGGGGCGCTTGCAGGAAGACCTCCGCCTTGCGACCCACTTCGTCCCACTGACCATTGAGCGCCAGGGTCATCTGGTAGTAGCGGTATTCGTTCTGGTTGGGGTTGGCGATTCGCCGCTTGAAGAAATCCGACTCTGGGTGGAACGACAGCCAGTAGCGAATCAAGGGTTCGTAGTCGCTGAGCAGCGGGTAGAACCAAGTCGCCTCGTGCAAGAAACCCTCTTCATCATTGGACTTGCCAATCATGTACATGAGCTTGGCCACCACATAGCTGTGCAGCTTGAAGGTGGTCAGATCCTGTTCCGCGAACCAGGCATAGTCGGCGATTTCCTTGTGGAGCCGAGCCAAATTTCTTAGACAACCCGTAAAGCTGCCTTCGCCTTTGTCGATCAGGGCAACTTCAATCGGCACAGGTCCAACGAACTCCGATTCGTCGATGCGTTCCTTGCGATCTTGGAGGAAGGCAATTTGTTCTGTTGTGTAGTGAGGCAGCATACTCTTTGCGTCCTTTACTTAGACCCGGGAACGGGTACGGTCACGGGCAGTACCACCAGTTGACCTGTTGTTCGATTGACACCACCCACGGCCGTCACGAGTGTGTTGTTTCTTGTTGCCGCGTCTACTGCTTTATAAGCAGCAGAACTCTTGTCCAACTTTCGGAGAACCTCATCAACCCAAGCCACCGAATTCTGCGTGTTGCCCCCAGCAGAATTGGCACTGAGCGAGAAGGCCCCAGATTGCAAAACCTGCTTGCCATCCATCACGACGGTGATGGTGCCATCGGCATTCTTGAGCACCAAGTCGAAGCCGTTGTTGCCACCGTATTTGCCACCCGCCAACACGGTTGAGCCGGTGCGTGAGGCGACCGATTCGAGCAACTGTTCGGTCAGTTGCCCGCCCGTGTCCTTGCCCGCCTGGATCTGCGTCACCAAAGCCTGCTCGCTTTGGGACAACCCGGTGATGGCACAGCCCGATTCGCACACCTTGGCCGCGTTGATGTAGCCGCCCGCCGTGGCCTTGGCCGCTTGGCCGCTCACGGCCTCGCCCATGGTAGTGACGACCTTCATGCCGCCAGCACTGAGCATGGGTGCCAGCGAAGTTGGCGTAACCGCGCCACTGGTGATGGCTGCTGCCGTTTCCGCGCTGATGATGCCCGCAGTCGAAGCCTCGACCGGATGGGCCAGCACCCAACCCAGGGTGGTCGGGGCCAATGCCACGAGGTTCAAGGTGGCCGATGCTGCAAGCGCCGTCTTGGTCGCGGTGCCCAGGTTCGCACGGATGCCCGCATCCCGTTGAGCGGCCACTTGCAGATCGGCCAGCGTCGGCTGCTTGAGCCCGTTCTTGGCATAGAAGTCCGCGTTCTTGATGGCCGAATCCAGGTACATGGTGGCATCGGCCTTTTGATCGGGCGTGGCATAGAACATGAAGCCACCATTGGGCAGGGCTTGCGTGCCGGCGCTCTTGAGGAAAGCCTGCGCGTCTGCGTCCCAAGCCGCCGCACCGCCTTCGGCACCGAACTGCACTTGCCTGAATGCCTGCGCGGCCAATTGCTTTTCAGCGTCTTGTGTGCTGATTCCTTTCAGTGCGGCATACCGGCTGGCATTGTCCTTGATCCATTGGATCTCGGTCGGATGCAACTGCCGGTTGAACCGATCTGCCGTGAGCGCCACCTGTCCGCCGACTTGAACGTCCTGGGCCGAGCCCTTGCCTGTCACGCCACCGGCCAGCGCCACGGTGCCCGCACCGATCATGGACGCGGCAGCTTCGGCCAGCTCCTTGCGCGCCTGCTGGGCATCGGCTTGTTGCTGTGGGCTCATCTGTGATGTGATGGGCACCTGTTGGTTGATGTAGTCGTTGATCTGCTGGGTCAGCTTCTCATTGCCCATCGCCGCCAGCGCACCGGCTGCGCCATTCTGGCCGCCCGCTACGGCTTGGATGAAGCCAGCGATGCCATGCAGCACCACCTTCTGCGTGCTGCCTTCGTCCAGTGGTAGTGCTGCGCGATGTCGCCCGCCATGTTGAACGCCACGCTGCCCACGATCTGGCCTGCCTGGGCGTTCTCCTGAGCATGCTGGATATCCTGCTGAACGGCAGACGCTTGCTGCAAGGTCAGCGTGTTGGTCAGTGCGCCGTTCGCGGTCTTGGCATCCCGGCTGGTCAGCGTGGCCGCAGCCTGCTGGCTGGCCTGATCCTTTTGCGCATTGCCGGTGCCCTTCAGGGTGATGTTTGCCGGGCTGATGACGCTGAGCGTGCTGCTGCTGTCACTGCCGTTCTTGGGCAAGCCTTGCTGACCCGCGATGTTGCCCAGCAGGTTGCTCGCGCCATTGGCCGCGAGGGTGCTGCCCGCGCTGCCGCCGTTGTAGGCCAGGCCGATGCTGCGGCTGTAGCTGTCGGTATCCTGCCTGTTGTCTAGATCCTTGAAGCTCAGGCTGGCGGTTTGCAGACTGTTCTTGGATTGGTCCGCCGTGCTGGTGATGGCCGCACCCGTCAGGCTCGTGTCGCCTTGCACCTTGATGTCGAAGCCGCCTTGCCCTGCCGCGATGCCGCTTTGGCCCACCGCGCTCTGATAGTTGTGGTTGAAACCACTTTGCGCCACGTTGACGCTGCCGGTGACCACGTTGCCGTAACAGATTGGCGGAATGCACAGGCTGATGTTGACGCCGTAGCTGCTTTGCTTGCTCTCGCTCTGGCTGGTGTCTTGCAGGGTGACGACATTGAGCTTGCCGCCCACGTCTGCATTCACGGTGTCGCCCGCCACTTGGGCGCCCTGCAAGGTGGTGTCCGCTCCACTCTTGATGTTGAGCTGGTTGGTTGCCGTCACCAGGGTGTTGTCGTAGGTGGTTTCGGAGCCATTGGCCGAGCCACGGGTGCCACCCACACCGAGTTGGACACTGATGCCGTTTTGCTGCCCGAAGCCCACGGTCACGCCCACGCCCGCGTTGTGGCCCTTGCTGCTGCTTTCCTGGCTGGCCGTGTTCTGCGCGGCCATGAGGTTGAGGTTGCCAGCGGCATCGAGCGTGATGTCGTTGGCTTGTAGCTTGGCACCCACCGCCGTGATGTCGGTGTCCCGGCTCTTGACGTTGATGGTCTGGGCCTGGGCATTGGTGCCGCGCACTTGCGTGCTGTCGTAGCTGGTCTGCTGTTGACTGCTGCTGCTCCCCAGGTTGACGCTCACGCCGAAGGCCGAGCCTGTGCTCGTGTCCGTGGCATTTTGCTTGCCGCCTGCGGACACCAGTTGGTCCAAGCCCTGGCTGGCCTTGTAGGCATCGTATGCCGCTTTGAGGCGTTCTGCCTTGGCCAGCCTCTCGTTGTCCGTCTGCGTGCTGTTCTGGGCCATCGTCCAGGCGCTGGTGATGCGGCTGCCCACCGTGCCGGACAGTTGAGCGCCCAGCGTGGTGCTGCTCTGCTTGGCGACCGTGCTGCCCTTGTCCGAGGCGGTCACTGCCGTGCTGAGCACCACCTTGTTGCCCTGAACTTGGATGGTCTTGGCCGCCAGCAGGTCTGCGCCCTGGGTGGTGACATTGCCCTGCGTTGTGCCACGGTACTGACTGTCCGCCCCAGCCGTCAGTGTGAGGTTGCCGCCGTTGGCCGACAGCACGCTGGTGGACTGACTGACCTGGGTGTCTTGCCCGTTTTGCTGGCTGTTTTGTCTGCCGTACAGGGTCTGGTTCGGGCTGATGCCACCCATCAGGCCCACGCTGGTGCCATGGCTGCTGTAGCTGCTGGTGGTCTGCTGCGTGTTGTCCGCCGCCGTGACATCGAGGTTGCGCCCTGCCTGCACGGTGATGTCCTGATCGGCCAGGACGGAGCTGGCCTGGATGGTGGCATCGCGTTGCGCGGTGATGTTGACGTTCTGGCCCGACACGCTGCTGCCGACCTGGCTGGTGCCTACGGTTTGCTGAGATTGGTTCGTGCTGCTGTGGCCCACGCTCACGCCCGATTGCAAACCGATCCCCAAGCCCGACTTGCTTTCCTGGCGGCTGTGGGTTTGGCTCTGGGTGTCCTGCGCGGACAGGATCTGCACGTCTTGCCCGGCTTGCAGGGTGGTATTGCCCGCTGCGCTGGTGACGCTGCCGCCTTGCAGCGTGAGGTTCTGACCCGCCTGCACGTTCACGCTGCTGGCGCTTAGCGCGCTGCCGCGGTTGAGCGTGTTGTCTGCTGTGTCGCGGGTGGAAATGGTCTTGCTGCTCAGGAAGCCTTTGACTTTGGTCTGGTGGGTTTCATCGACGGTCTGGTGCGTCTGTGCGGCCTCGATGTTCACATTGCCCGCCGCCGTGGCTTCCAACTGGCCCAGGTCGCTTTGCAAGACGCTGCCACGGATGGTCATGTCCTGACCGGCTTGCAGGGTGATATTGCCGCTGGCCGTGACACTGCTTCCGACTTCTGTCGACGTGGCGTCATGGCGCTGGTTCTTGGCGTTCCAGACGATGTCGTGGCTGTCGCTGGTCTGCACCGTGCCCAGGGTCAGGTTCTGTCCGGCTGTCAACGTGGTTTGGCCACCTGTCCCATCGTTGGTCACCTGGGCAGCTTGTAGCGTGAGATTGCGGGCCGCATTGACCAGCAGTTGCGCCGTGGCTCCGCTGACATACAGGCTGGTCACGCGGTCGGTGTAGGTGGTCGAGCCCTGGGCGTTGCTGTTGCTGGCCGTGGTTGTGTTCAGGGCGACATCGCGCCCAGCTTGCAACTGAAGCTGGTTGGTCGCGTTGAACTGCCCGCCGTTGCTGGTGATGTCCTGGCTGGCGTTCAGGTTGACGATTTGGCCGTTGAGGTTGCCGCCATCGTTGCGGATGTTGGCGGCGGTCATCGTCAGCACCTGATGGGCACCGATGCCGCCGCTCGTGATGGCGTCGCCGCTGACGGTCAGGTTCAGGTTGTTGGCCGCCATCAGGTTGCCGTTGGCCTGCAAATCACCGGGCCTGGGCACCAAGTAGACCTGGGGCTTGAGCACCTGAACCGTCTGGCCGCTGGCCAGGGTGACGGTCGTGGACTCCAGCCACACGATGTCGCTGGTCAACTGCGCCACTTGGGCTGCGGTCAGCGCGATACCGGGGCGCAGGTTCATGCTCCGGGCCACGGTCACGCCGTTGTCCAGCAAGGCCCGGTACTCCGCGTCGTTGCTGCTGTAGCCATCGAGGAAACGGCGCCCGGTCAACTGAGCGATCTGATCCTGCACGAGGGACTGCTCGTAAAAGCCGTCGCCCAGGCGTTTCTGCACCGTGGCGGGATCGAAGGACAGTTGCGTCAGCATGTAGTCGGAACTCAGCCATTGCCGTTGGTTGGCAAACTTCGGATCGACCTCGATCAGTGGGGCCGTGCTGCTGACGGGCGTGGTGATCAACAGGCTGCTGGTGGGGATCTGAGGTGAGGAGGGGGCACCGGGCAAGGTCGAAGGCGACGTATGCCCGGCATACACCAATGGGCTCAGGGACAAGGTCTGAATGGAGGGAGCAGGGCCATAGCCGGTCGTGCTGCTGCCGGTTCGGAAGTCATGTCCAGTGCATACGCCCAAAAATCTATCCGAGCAGTATTTGTCGCGCCAAAAGGACGTGACCGAACCCGAATCTGTCGTGGTCTTGGTGCCGTTGAACGCAACGTTGTTGAGGTTTGCCACAACGGCTGTCAGGGTGCCACCGGCGAGGATGCGGCTGTTGCCATTGAGCAGATTGTCTGCATTGATGTGCATGTCGGCGCCCGCGATGATGTTGGCGGGGGCTGAGTCCGTGAGCACGTCTTGCGTCACGCTGCGCGTGTAGTTGTAGGCCGACCAGCTTTCGAAGTTGCCTTCTGGGGTGGCCAGGTGGGTCGAACCGCCAGCTTCATAGGTGTAGACGCCCGGTGCGCCGGGTGTGTAGCGGTTGGGCGAACCGCTGCCCTGGTATTCGGTGACGGCTTGCGTCGAGGTGGTTGTCGTCGTCGCAAAGCGCGGGTTGCTGTTGTTGATCTGGCTGGCGTTGATGTACGCGCTGCCATCGGCTTCGATGGTGGCCCCCAGGTTGTTCAGCACGGTGGCCTGCCCCTGGGCGTGCTGACTGCCGTCCAGGCTGCCACCGACATAGAGGTCACCCGCGCTGTAGATCAAGGCGCCTTCATTGTTTTGCAGGGTGGTGACGCCCAGGTCCAGGCGCTGGCGCGCGGCGATCACGGGCGAGGCCCCTTGCAAGGTGGTTTGCGTCAGCGTCGTCGCAGCAATGGACAACTGATCCCCGTAGATGCGGCCTGCCCCCTGGTTGTTCAGGGTGGTGGCCTGCACCAGTGTGGTGGTGCCGTCGATCAGGCCGGTGTTGGTCAGCGTGTCCGCCGATACCGATGTGGTTTGCGCAGTCAACTGCCCCTGGTTGTCGAGCGATGACGAGGTGCTGACTGTCAAGGCGCCGCTGGCCTGCATGGTGCCGGTGTTGAGCAGTTGCCCCGCGCTGGTGAGCGTGAGCGGGCCTGCCGTGGCGCTGAGCTGGCCTGCGTTGCGCACACCGACGCCTGCCTCGGTGCCCACCAGCACAATCTTGCCCGCGTACATGCCGCCAAGTTGCGCGGTGTCGATGGCAAACGCTGGTGTGGCATCCGTGGCTTGCGCCGCGCTCAGCGGCGTGATGGCAGACTGGTCCGCACTGACCTGATTGACGCCCGTGGTCACCAGCAATTGATTGGCCCAGATGCCCGCATTGACCTTGAGGGCCCGGCTGATGAGGTCGGTGTAGTCGGTGGTCTGGCCTTGCAGGCCCGCCCCCTGAATCGTGATGGTGCCGCCCGTGACGCGGTAGCCGTCCAGATTGCCGTTGGTCATGATGGGCGTGCCTGTGGTCAGCGTACCCCGGTTGGCATTGATGAAGCCGCAACCATCGCAGGCAATGCCCGCAGGGTTGGCGACGACCACCTGGGCGCGCTGGCCCGCCACCTCCATGTAGCCCTTCAACTGGCTGGGAGAGCCGGAGGTGACCTCGTTGAGGATGACCCGTGCACTGCCTCCGGCCATCCAGGGGTTGCCCTGCACCCAGCCGCCCAGCTGCGTCTGGACGTTGCCCGACGAGTTGTTGAGGATGACGCCGGAGCGTTGCACGTCGAACTGGCTGTAGGTGTTGCGTGACATTCCTGCGGCGCTGGGTGTCTGGATGTTCACCAGCGTCACGCCGTTGGCGGCATTGAGCACCGTGGGCTTCTGGTTGGCCGAGGCATTGTGGTCCGCGACGATCTGCGCTTGAGCGGGCGAGTTCGCCAGGATCGTGACAGCGCCCCAGGCCACCATCAGGGCAACAGTCAACACCCTGAATCCACCCGATGGGAGGGAAGCGGTGGAAGGGGCCGAATCCTTGGCGGCTTTTCCGCCTTGATGTGTGCCCGCAGAACCCGCACATTCGGCCACGGCCATGAACAGGCCACGGGCCTTGTTGAAAACGATGCGATGACGATGCTTGTTCATAGTCGTGCCCTGAACCTTTGTATGAATCTTCAACTGGCGACACCACTGCGGGATGCCGCATCACAGACCAAACGAGATCAATAGAACCAGGTGAGGCTGAAGCCGCCGCTGCTGGAAGCGGTTTGGAATCCCTGTGGCATATAAAGTGGCCAGCTCCAGAACACGTCGTAGCTGACGCGCGCCACCATGCCGCGCAGGCCGATGGCCGTGCCCGTCAGCTTGTTGCCCACGAGGTACCGCGCGGACTGTCCGCCGACCTGACCGTGGTCGAGCGCCACATACATCTCGCTGGCGCTGTGCCCCAGGGCGAGGGACAGGTCATTGCGGATGAGCCAGCCCCGGTCTGCGGCCAGGGTCAACTCGCCGTCGAAGCCGCGCACGGTGTAGCGGCCGCCGATGGCAAAGCGGTCTTGCGGCACAAGGGGCGTCTGGTTCCACTGGCCGCGCAGGGCGGTTGCGAACTTCCAGGCCGTGTCCCCGAGCTTGAAGGGGCGTGCCAGTTGCAGGTCGGCTGTCATCAGCCTGGGGCGCGAGGTGCCTTCGTCGGTTGCTTCCTCGGGTGCGGGCATGGCCCCCATGGCACCCGTGCCATGCCGATAGGCCATGTTGGCATCCAGCGTCAGCGTGGGCCATGCCGCCCGGTGCGACAGGCCCAATTGCCAGCCCGCCATCTGACGGCGCTGGACCAAGACTTCCGTGTCATCGACGTAGTTGCTCGATGAGCGCAACCAGCCTCCGATAGAAAGCGTGGCCTTGTGCACGGCATCGCGGTAGAACAGGCGAGAGAGCTGGATGTCGCTGTTGCTGGTCTTGCCGCTGTAGGTGTACGTTTGATTGATGCCCGCAACTTCCTGATGGTAGGACGAGTCGTTGGTGTTCCAGCCCAGCAGCCAGTAGCCGAAAGGCAGGGCGTAGTGCAGGGTCTGGCTGTCGGTGCCACGGCTGCCGGGATTGCCGCCACCCAGGTCATGGCCCACGCTGACATAGAACAGGTCATTGAGCGTCCACCAATTGTCATAGGACAAGGTGAAGTTGCCCTGATACTTGCCGGTCGCCTTGCTGCCACTGTCGTCCACTGACGCCGTGACGCGGATAAGACGATCTTGGTTCCAGCGGATGACCAGATCGCTTTCTCCCGGCTTGGCATCGGGGCTATCGGCAGGCTCGATCTGGATGTGTGCTTGCGCAGTGGGCACACGCTCGAAGTTTTCTAGACCTTGCTCGATGTCGCGCAGGTTGAGCACATCGCCCGCACGGACGGGCAGGGCGTTCCACAGACGGGCGCGTTGGGTGGTGGAGTCCGCCGTCAAACGGATGGCGCGGATGCGGCCCGGCAGCACTGAGAGCTTGAGCGTGCCCTCGGCCAGGTTCTGAGGCGGTGCCATGACGCGGGTGGTGACATAGCCACGTTCGATGAGGGCGTTCTGAACACGGCCAATGACGATGTTGATGCCTTGGGCGCCGAGGCATCGGCCCATCACGGGGTCAGCCTCATGCGAGGCCGCATAGCCTGCGGCATCCAATGCCCAATGGAAGCGCCCGCTGTCATCGCCTTGCAGTTCGATTCCTTTGATCGGAAAGCAGGGCGTCTCGCTGGCGGGAATGTGATCTGAGGCTTTGGAGGGCTCAGAGGTTTGCAGTCGCACATCGGGTGTGGGCTGTTGCTGCTTGCGTAGCAGCTCATCGCGTTGCTGCTGCCGCTGCTGCTCCTGCACGCCAGTATCGAAAGGCGTGGCCGAGAAGCCATGTGATGGTGCACAGCAAGCCAAAGCGGCCAGTGCCGCGAGAAGGCGCCGCTTCATGCTTTGAACACCATCGGTGGGCGTTGCACCCGATGGGCCTCCATGGTCTCTTATCAATATCTCAACCTACAAAATTATTGTTTGCCGCATCGCCGGATGGTTGCTTGTGCATCGACGCGAAGCGCGAATTCTATGTTTTTGGCGCCTCGCAGCAGTTGCGTTATCTCTACAAGAAAACTGATGCGTACAGCCGTAGTACGGATCAGGAATTCATTTGTCAGATTTCTCGGCATGCCGCCATTCAAGCCTTGCGCACAAACCGCAGCGCGTGGCGCACGACACTTTTTGATTGGCACGCCAGCCAAAACTGCGGCGCGTCAGGAAATTTTTTTGGCGCGTCGCTCAGACGCAGTCGTGCGCAAGGCCCCAGAACTCGGCACGCCGCGCTTTGGGCGTGCAAAGATCGCCGGGCCGAGACAACCGACGCGTCAACCGGCCCCAAACTGCCGCGCGTCGCATTCAGCAAGCGGCGAGACCACATCCACGCCATAAGTCGACTTCCCCACCGACAAGATCGCCCAGCACACACGCTCGAGTTCCGCTTCGAATGCCGGAGCATCGAGCAAAGACGATTGCTCCAGCATGGCCGACCGCACAGAGCCCGCCAACGAGCGGGTCAGCACGAAAGCAAGCGCCGGGTTGGGCGGCTGTATGTCAGGGTGGTGGAGCTGCTGCAGCCAGACGCTGACGCGCTCGGCGGCCTCGCGCAGCGAATGGGCCAGATCGACGTGCTGGTCCAGTTGCCAGGCCAGGTGCATGACCGCCCGCATCGCGGCATCGGCTGGCGCGAAGGTCTGGACATAGATGCGGATGAACGCCCTCAGCACCTCGCGCGGGGACGCCTCGGCTTGCCGCAGCTTGGACAACTGCGCCTCCAGGCCGGCCATCGTCTTGGCGCGATGCTGCGCCATCAACGCGGCAATGATGGCCTCCCGGGTCGAGAAGTATTGATAGAGCGTGCCGATGGACACGCCCGCGCGTTCGGCGATGCGGTTGGTCGTCAGGTGGGCGGCGCCTTCACGCACGAGCACGTCCATCGTGGCTTCGAAGATCACGTCCACGGTTGCCTGCGCACGCGATTGCGAGGGGCGGCGACGAGGCCCTGGTGACGGGGCGGCGGGTGGTGAAGATGTCATGACGTGTCGAACCTGAGCAAAAAGCGAGTGGTCGAAATGGCCTGGCCTCTTTAGATTCTGGGGCATCACAACACGGAGACACACATGTTCGATACGCAACGCCGGCAAGCCCTTGATCACCAGCACCCCATGGCTCGCAGGTTCTGGGGCCACCTCGCGCTCGGATCGGCGGGCGTCATGGTGGTCAGTGTGTTCTACATCCTGTCGCCGAGCGCCGCCGTGACGCCTGCGCTCGGCGGCGATCTCGAAGCCGCGCGGTCGATGACGCTCACCGACGTCGGCACGATGCATTGGGCAGGCCTGTGCGGTGTGCTGGCGGACCCCGTCATCGCCATCGGCGCGCTGGGCCTGGGCGGTCTGCGCTTGTCTGGCGGCCACACACGGGAAGCGCTCGGGTTTTTCTGGCTGGCCATCGCCGCACTGTTGTATACCTTGGCGGACGCGCTCGTGGGTTTCTCGGTCAAACCCGCGGCGCAACATGGTCTGGCCTCGTTCTCATCCATCAAGCCATTGTTCGACGCCATGCTCAGCGGCGCCTCTCTGGGCTACGGCCTCAGCGCCCTTTTGCTGGCCTGGCCGTGGGTTGCGTCCCCTTTGCGAGGGCCCGGGTACCTGGTTCGGCATGCTGCCTCCCGTCGGCGCACTGGTCTCGGCGGCAGGGATGGCCTGCCTCTTCGGGTTGAACGCCGGGCTGCCACTGGGCGCGGGCCTCACGATTCTGACGACGCTCTATGCGGCGCTGGGACTGTGGCATGCCAGAGACGCGCAAGCCCTCGAAGGCCATGCGGCCTGAACCTTGCTCGCTCGACCGGCATGCGAAGCGGTTAAGCTTGCGCGCAGGCAATCCCGCCTGGCAACCAGAGAAATATGATGAAGAAAATTGTGTTCACGATCGCCACGCTCGTCCTCTCTGCAGGGGCTTATGCGCAGGCCGGCACCGCGGTGAAAGAAGCGGGCAAGGCCACTGCGGAGACTGCGAAAGAAGCCAAAGAAAACGTGGAAGGCGCCGCCAGCAAGCAACCTGAGAAGACCGTTCACAAGGTGAAGGCGAAGGTCCACAAGGCCAAGGCCAAGTCCCATGGCGACGCGGCGAAGGCAGCCGCCAAGGACGCCGTCAACTGAATTCGGTCGGCCTGCGCCCTGGTCTGCAGTGACCATGGCGCTGGCCCCAAGAAGCCACGCTGGGCACACTGACATTGGGCCTGCGGCACAAGCCGGTCGACCAGCTTTGAGATGATTTGCCGTCCGGCGCATCGTCCAAGGAGCCCCGTCTGTGGCCTACACCGACTACTACAAGATGCTGGGTGTGGCCCGCACCGCCCAGCCAGACGAGATCAAACGGGCCTATCGGGCCTTGGCCCGCAAGTACCATCCGGACGTCAGCAAGGAAGCCGATGCCGAGCAGCGCATGCGCCAGGTCAACGAGGCCTATGTGGTGTTGTCGGACCCCGACAAGCGCGTCGCCTACGACCAGCTCGATGCCGATGGCCAGCCTCGACAGGGCCCGAAAGCGGCGCCCGGCGATTTCACCCAGTCCCATGCCAGCGCCGGCCCCGGCGAGCCCGATACCTCGGGCTTCAGTGATTTCTTCACCGACTTCTTCGGGCGCATGGGTGTCGGTGGGCGCGCGCCGAAGGCAACGCCTTATGCGCGCGGCATGGACCACCACGCCACCATCGAGCTGGAACTCAAGGACATCTGGAGCGGCGCCCTGCGTTCGGTGACCTTGAAGTCGCCGCCTTCGGAGATGAAGGGCGCGGCCACCGTCGTCCAGCGCCAACTGCAAGTCAAGATTCCCGCAGGCGTCAGGCCTGGCCAGTTGATCAGGCTCTCGGGCCAAGGCGCGCCCAGTGTCAATGGCGGGCCGCCGGGCGACCTGCTGCTGGAGGTGCGGATCAAGCCTCACCCTCGCTTCAGCCTTCAAGGCGCCGACCTCCTGGCTGATTTGCCGCTGGCGCCCTGGGAAGCGGCCCTGGGCGGTGTCGTCCCCGTGGCCATGCCTTATGGGCCTGAGATGAAAGTACGCATCCCGCCCGGCGCGCAAAGCGGGCAGGTGCTCACCGTGGCGGGCAAGGGCCTGCCTGCCCGCACGCCGGGCAACCTGGAGTTGAGGCTGCGCGTGGTGCTGCCCAGTGCGCTGGAGCCACGCGCCGAACGGCTTTACGAGCAGATGGCGGCCGAACTGGGCGGCGATTTCGATGCCCGCAAGGTAGGCGCTTCCGACCAGGCACCGGCTCAGGAGGCCAAATCATGAATACCGAATCAGGCGCCCCCTTGCTGGAAGTCACGCTGGAAGAGTTGTGGCTGGACATGGAGGAGGTCTGCCATGTGGCCTGTGTCGAAGTGGCATGGGTGCAGGCCCGCCTCGATTGCGGCGCCTTGACCGCGCAGCGGACCGAAGCGGGCGACGCCTGGCGATTCAACGACCTGGCGCTGTGCCACATCCGCCGCATGGCCTGCCTGGAGCGTGACTTCGATGCCGTGCCCGAATTGGCCGCCCTGGTCATCGACCTGGAAGAAGAAGTCCGGCGGCTGCGCGAGCGGCTGAAGTGGCTGGAAGGCGGCTCGGAAGGCGGCTCGGACGGCGGGATCGCCTGATCGTCCGCATCACTGCGCGAGCGCGAGCGGCGGACCCCACTGCATGTTGGCGCGGTTGCGCAGCCAGGTCTCGACCTGCTCGGTCGGCATGGGCCGGGCGATCCAGAAGCCTTGCCCCTCGTCGCACCCCCAGGCCGCCAGGGTGGCATAGGCCTGGTGGGTTTCGATGCCTTCCGCCACCACGCGCAACTTGAGCTTGTGGGCCAGGTTGACCAGGGCGGGCACGATGACCCTGTCCGAGGCGTCCTCCAGCAGGTTGCGCACGAAGGACTGGTCGACCTTCAGCGCATGCGCCGTCAGTGTCTTGAGGTAGGTGAGGTTGCTGTAGCCCGTGCCGAAATCGTCGATGGACACCTTGACGCCCAGGGCGCGGATGGCCTCCAGGTTCGAGCGCAGTTGCTCGGGGCTGTGGATCAGGGCGCTTTCGGTGAACTCGAGTTCGATCAGGCGCGGGTTCACGGCATGGCGCCTCATCATCGCGCTCAGCTCGCCGACGAAATGCGGCCTGTCCATGTCTTCGGCCGACACGTTGATGGCCACGGAGAACGCATGGCCATGCTGCTGCCACACCGCCGCCTGGCGCAGCGCCCGCTCGAGCACCCATTGCGTCAGCCGGCCGATGAGCGCCGTCTTCTCCGCCAAAGGGATGAATTCGCCTGGCGAGACCTGGCCCAGCACCGGGCTGGTCCAGCGCAGCAGGGCCTCCATGCCCAGGCACGCGCCCGAGTTCAGGTCGACCTTGGGCTGGTAGTGCAGCGTCAGTTCGTCCGGGGCGTTCAGCGCATTGGACAAGGCCGAGAGGATCTTGAAGGCGCGCTGCTGCGTCTGGTCCGGCCGCGCGTCATAAAAGCGCCAGCCCACGCCCTGGTGCCGCGCCGCATCCGCCGCCGTGATGAGCGCGCGCAGGACGTCGGCGGGGTCCATTCCCGCGTTCAGGTGGTGGGCGCCGATGGTTGTCTTGGCGCTGTGCGGGATCTCCTGCACCCACAGCGGCGCTTCGCAGGCCTCGGTGATGTGCTGCATCAGCGCCGTCAGTTCGTCGTCGGGCAAGGACAGCAGGAAGGCGATGTGCGTGACGCCGGTGCGGTAGAGGGCCGTGCCCGGCGGCAGCAGGGCCTGCAGGCGGTCCTTGGCGCGGACGATGTACTCGTCCGCGTAGCGGTAGCCAAAGGCCTTGACGATGTCGTTGAAGTAGGCGTCGCCGCACAGGTCCACCTTCAGGGCGGCCATGTTGTCCTGTGCCAGATTGCCGGCGGCGCGATGCAACTCGATGTCGCCCAACAGGCGCGCCCGGTTGGGCAGGCCCAGGACCGGGTCCACGTAGCCGGACGTCCTCAGGGATTCCATGCGCAGCAGCACCATGTTGGCGAGTGTGCGGAGCATCTGGCATTGGGCGGGGCCGAAGGTGTCGCGCGGCTGGGTGTCGACGATGCACAGGGTGCCCAGGCACAGGCCTTCGGCCGTGATCAGCGGCGCGCCCGCGTAAAACCGCACGAACGGGGCGTCCAGCACGGCCGCGTAGGCCTTGAAGCGTTCGTCCTTCAAGGCGTCCGGCACGACGGTGACATCCTGCTCGAGGATGGCGTAGGCGCAGAAGGCCTCGCTGCGGGGTGTTTCGGTGGTGTCCAGCCCGATGCGGGATTTGAACCACTGCCGTCCGTTGTCGATCAGGGATACGAGCGCGATGGGCACGTCGAACACTTTGGACGCCATCTCGGTGACCAGGTCGAACGCCGGGTCCGGCGGCGTGTCGAGCAAGCAGAGTTGACGCAGGCGCGCCAGGCGCTTGGCTTCGTTGATGGGGACAGGAAAATCCATGGCGGTGTTCACACGTTTTGTTGCGCCATGTGAGTCTGGGCAAAGTGGCGCCGTGTGTCTATGGCGCGACCGTGATTTATCACGAATGCCCTGGTCGTTACCTCAATGAGTGCGATAGCTTGCGCTCATGCCAGCCCGCCGGCACGGTGCGAGACCGCACGCTACACTCGCCCGCACCCCACGCATGTGGACGGGTGAGACGTGGAATCGGACCATGGAAAATCAAGTGCCCCAGCCATCGTTAGAAGCTGCTGAACCGCCGTGGTGCGTGGACCGCGTCATCCAGACCCACCTGCTGCGGCAGCGGCCCTCGAAAGCCCCCGACCACCAGGCCGAAAACGCCGCGATGATGGCCTTGGTCGAGGCCCTGGCGACCGACCCCGAATCGGTGGCGCAGCGGCTGGTGGAGATCGCGCTCGGGCTGACGGGGGCCGGGTCGGCGGGGCTGAGCCTCGTCGATCGGGAAGACGGGCGGGAGGTCTTCCGCTGGATCGCCACGGCGGGCGAGTACACCCGCTACCTGCGCGGCACCATGCCGCGCGACTTCAGCCCCTGCGGCGAGGTCCTGCTGCGCGGAGAGCCTTTGCTGATGCGCGACATGGTGGGCGCCTATCCCTACGTCGAGGTGCTGCAGCCGCCGCCCACGGAAGTGCTGCTCGTGCCTTTCGCGAAGGACGGCACGCTCATCGGCACGGTCTGGATCGTCGGGCACCGCCCGGATCACACCTTCGAAGAGGAAGACCTGCGCATCGTCAAGAGCCTGGCCCTCTTCGCATCGGCCGTGTCGACGACCGTCGGCCTGGTGCAGGGCCTCGTCGCGCGCGAGGCGGGGTATTCGCGGGAACTCAAGGACACGCGCCTGCTGCACGACGTCGCATGCCGCCTGATCGGCGCCGAGGGCAGCCATGTCCTGTTTGGCGAGATCCTCGATGCGGCCATCGAGATCACCCAGGCGGATGCCGGCACGATCCAGTTGCACTGCCAGGACACCGGCACGCTCGGCTTCCTGGCGACGCGGGGCTTCGAGCCGGGCATCCTGGCCCATTTCTCTTGCGTCGATGCCTCTTCGGGGTCGTCGTGCGGGATCGCCCTGGCCACCGGCCAGCGCGTCACGATCACGTTCCGCTCGGACGTGCCCGACCCGGACGAGTCCCATCGCCTGCATCTCGAGGCCGGCATCCAGTCGGCGCAATCGACACCGCTGATCAGCCGCACGGGCCAGCCGCTGGGCATGTTCTCCACGCACTGGCGCGCGCACCGCGAGCTGACCGAGCGTGAGCTGCGCTTCCTCGATCTGCTGGGCCGACAGGCCGCGGACCTGATCGAACGCACCCAGGTGCAGGAAGCGCTGCGCACGAGCGAGAAGGAGCTGCGCGAGGGCGCGCGGCGCAAGGATGAATTCCTCGCGGTGCTGGCGCACGAGCTGCGCAACCCGCTGGCGCCGATCCGCAGCGGCATCGACCTGCTCAAGCAGGCCACGCGACGAGCCCAGTCGTGGCGCAGCTGCGGCCGATGATGGCGCGCCAGGTCAGCCACATGGTGCGCCTGATCGACGATTTGCTGGACGTCTCGCGCATCACCTCAGGCAAGGTCGAGCTCCAGCGCGAGACGGTCACCCTGGGCAGCCTCGTGGACACGGCTGTCGAGGCCAACCGTGGCGCCATCGCCGCTGCCGGACTGAGCCTGCGGATCCAGCTCGACGAGCCGGAGCGGCGGCTGCATGTCGACCCCACGCGGATGTCGCAGGTGCTCTCGAACATCCTGCACAACGCGACGAAGTTCACGGACACGGGCGGCCAGATCACGCTCAGCACGCACCTGGCGGCAGGCGCGCAGGTCTTTCGCATCACAGACACGGGCGTCGGCATCGCCGAAGACCTGCTGCCCACGATCTTCGAGCTGTTCACCCAGATCCGCCCGGACAGTGCGAAGCGGCACGGCGGCATGGGCATCGGCCTGGCGCTCGCGCGCAGCCTGGTCGACCTGCACGGCGGCACCGTGACGGCCGAGAGCGCCGGGCCGGGCACGGGCAGCACGTTCATCATCCGCGTGCCGGCCGCCAGCCTCACGGCCCAAGCGGCGCGGCCGCCCCTGCAGGACGCGGCGGCAAGGCTGGCCGGCCTGCGCATCTTGCTGGTCGACGACAACATGGACGCGGCCGATGCGCTGGGATACCTGCTGTCGGCGCACGGTGGCGAGGTTCGCGTCACCTACCTCGCCGAGACCGCGCTCGATGTGCTCGCGGCGTTCAGCCCCCATATCGTGCTGCTGGACATCGGCCTGCCTCACATCGATGGGTACGAGGCGTGCCGGCGGATGCGCGACATGAAAGGGGCGGGCGTGCGCATCGTGGCCCTGACCGGATGGGGCCAGGAGGAAGACCGCCGTCGGGCGTTGGAGGCCGGTTTCGACGCGCACCTGACCAAGCCCGTGGACTTCGATCAGCTCGTCGAGATGGCCTGGCCCGGCTAGATCCGCTGCGTTAAACCCACGGGCATAATCCGCCGATCCAACATAACCGGAGAGGCTTTCATGTTCCGCAATGCCCCCCATGCGGTCGCCATGGCCGTTGTCCTGTCGTGCGCGGCCACCATGGCCGGCGGCACGGTCGCCGCCACCTTGGACGCATCGTGCAAGCTGCGCTACCCCATCGTGCTGTCGCACCACTTCTCCGTGAAAGAGCTGTGCCCGCCCGATGCCCCGAAAACAGGCGCGGCCTCGTGCATGGCCATCCTCGACTACGACCGCTACTGCGCCGTCAAGACGACCGATGCCCAGGGCCAGCCGGCCTGCACGACCTGGCGCGTGCCCGCCGATGAAGAAAGCCTCCCCCCGCGCAACACGAACGCCTACGACGCCTCGCTGCACCGCGACGTGACGGCCTACCGCCGCTACTTCAGCAAGGAGATCGTGAGCCGGCTGCGCGACACCTGCGGCAACGCCGTCTACATCGCCGACAAGCCGGCCTACGCGTCCTATGAAGTGCGGGCGCGCTCGCTGCGCAATACGGTCAACGAAGCCCTGGCGCGCGAGAACGCGCCAAAGGTGGTCCTCGTGGGCCTTTCGCAAGGCGTGCAGGACGCGCGCTACATGACCGCCAAGCTGCCCGTGAGCGACACCAATCCCGCGCTCGGCATGATGAGCAGCAAGGTGGCCGCGCTGGTGAGCCTGTCCGGCGAGGACGGCGGCGCCGAATCGGCCTCGCTGGGCCTGGCGGCCTTCCTGCTGCTCAACGGCGGCCATTGGGAGGACTACCAAAAAGCCAGCGCGCTCGTAGGCGAGCAGCCCATCGACGACGCGGCCTGGAAGCGCGACAGCGCCAATGGCGGCTTCGCCTACGTGATGGGCGAGCAGTGCCGAGGCGCCGAATGCGACATGGACACCGAGGCCCGCTACAAGTCTTCGCTCAACGCCCTGTTCAATCTCGGCACCGACTACATGCGCCCCTCGGCCTACCAGCTCAGCGCCGGCCCGACCGCGCAATGGCGCAAGCTGGCCGACTACCTGGGCGTCGACAAGCTGCGCTGGGCCGATGTCATCCCGCCCGCGCTCGAAGCCAACAACGGCGTCGCCTACTTCAGCTACGGCGGGCAGATCCGCAACTGGTCACCGGCATGGGGCGGCGTGTTCTCGCAGCAGTTCCTGTTCTTCGCGTCCATCTCGCTGACCGACGGCTTCAACGATGGCTACGTGAGCGTGAAGCGGCAACGCTTCGCCAACCCGGCACCCAACTTCCAGCACATCAAGACGCTGGAAGGCGCCTGGTGGGGCAGGGGCTACAACCACATGTTCTTCGCCGGCATGGACAAGTTGTTCACGCCAGCCGCCAATGAGCGCGAGGCCGCGCCATATGACGGCGATGCGGCGTCGTTCTACCAGCAGATGGCGCGCGACTTGAAGGCCCGGGGGTTTTGAGTCGGCGAGTTGTTCGATGCCGCCGCCGCGGGCGCAAGTCTACGGGAGCAAGATCCGATAGATGGCATGGTTCTCGTTGAATCCGCTGCTGTGCTGCTGGCTGCCGACGCCGAAGGTGTCAATGCAGCATCCCGAACTCCCGCAACGCGGGCAGGAAATTCTCGTTCTCATGCCCGCCCCGGGTGAGCTTGACCAGCGCGAACCGCTGCAAGGGCCCCAGTTGGGCCCATGACATGGCGCCATTGAGTGTCAGGCGCATCTCATCGAGCTTGCGTGTCACGACCACGGGCAACTGCCGTGTGTCCATCCATGCGGGCTGCGCGTCCACCGCGACGGGCACGACGGGCTCGCCCACGTCCAGGATCGCCGCGCTGAGGAAGTCCCGGTAGGCATCGATCTCGCCGGGTGTGGTGGTCCGCATGGTGGCGAGCCGGGCCCGGGTGCTCACGCTGAAGCGGTTCCAGGCCCGCAGCGACAGCTTGATGCCGCACAGGTCGAGCCTGAAGCGCACGATCATGGGCACGCAGCGCAGCGAGTCGACGAAATCCGCTTCGAAACGGAAGAATTGAATGTCCATGGTGTGGGTCTCTCGGCAGTGCACGAAGAAAAAGGGAAGGCTGGGCGAGCACGCGAGGGTGTTCGCCTGATCCACTGACGGCACTGTCAGACCAGCAAGCGGGACGTCGTTGTCCGCTCGATGTCATATCTCGCAATATGCATGCCATGCCCTGCGCGCGGCTCAAGTCAGGATGCAGCCAACAGGCTCCGGCATGGCGGGCAGGTCCTGCTCACCCAGGGTTTCTCGCAGCGTGCGCTCGATCATCCACGACAGCGCGTCCAGCGCGAGGTCGTTGGGCTCGGTGCCGAAAGGCTCTTCGATCTGGGCGCTGAGCGCCTCCAGCGCGAAGAAGGTGTAGGCGACGAAGGCCACGACCACGGGCGTCATGGGGCCGGTGGAGTCGACCAGCCCGAAAGGCATCAGCCAGCAGTACAGGTAGATGGTGCGGTGGATGATCACGCCATAGGTGAAAGGGATGGGCGTGCTGGCGATGCGCTCGCAGCCGCCGAGCACCTCGGTCAGGCGACCCAGGGGCGCCTCCATCGCGGGCGCGAGCACAGGCTGCAGCGCGCTTTGGCGGCGGACGTCGCGCAGCCACTCGCCCACCATGAGCAGGAGGACGGCCGGCTTGTAGCGCGCGCCGGCCAGCCGCTCGCCATCCGCTGGCGACAGGAGGCGCTCCAGGTCGGGGCCGGGGTCGGTGCCGCGCAGCTGGTGGCGCAAGGCGTGGGTGAAGGCCATCAGCCTGCGTGTGGGCACGGTGGCTTGCGCGGGGTCGTCGACCAGGGTCAGGGCCTGCCGCACGAAGCTGCGGCTTTCATTGAGCAGCACGCCCCACAGGCTGCGGGCCTCCCAATAGCGGGCGTAGCTGGTGTTGTTGCGAAAACCCAGGAACACCGCCAGCGTCAGCCCCATCAGCGAAAAAGGCACGAAGGTCAGCGGCACCTTGGACTGGAAGACCTGGCCGTGCAGCAGCGTGACCACGAGGGCGAAGGCCGTGGTGAACAGCAGTTGCGGCGCGATGTCTGGCAGCACGGAGCCGCGCCAGACGAAGAGCATGCGCAACCAGTGGAGGCGAGGGCGGACGATCACGCAGGCAGTATATGGCCGCCATCGCCGCAAGCATTTGCCCAGGCGGCCCTGCGTGCCCGCGCGAATGCCGGTATAACAGCCTCTTTCGTCAGGACCTACCGGAGATTGCGCATGAACAGAAGATCCGCTTTCGCGCTGACGGCCGGGCTCGTCACCGCATTGGGCGCCGCGGGCTGGATGAGCAAACTGCAGGCCGCCGAGCAGGCGGTCGTGGTGCCGCCGCCCGTGACCGATGCCGCGCCCGCCACGGGCCCGATGGAGACGGCCGTGCTGGCCGGCGGTTGCTTCTGGGGCGTCCAAGGCGTCTTCCAGCATGTGCAAGGCGTGAGCAGCGTGGTGTCCGGCTATGCGGGTGGCAAGGCGGAGACGGCGCACTACGAGATGGTGGGTTCGGGCGATACCGGCCATGCCGAATCGGTGCGCATCGCATTCGACCCGAGGAAGATCAGCTATGGCCGGCTGCTGCAGATCTATTTTTCAGTGGCCCACAACCCCACGGAGCTGAACCGCCAGGGGCCCGACTCGGGCACGCAGTACCGCTCGACCATCTTCACGGCCAATGCCGAGCAGGCGCGCGTGGCGCAGGCCTATATCGGGCAACTCGACCAGGCCAAGACCTTCGGCAAGCCGCTGGCCACGACGGTCGAGCCGCTCAAGGGCTTCTATGCGGCCGAGGGCTACCACCAGGACTATCTGACGCTGCACCCCGAGCAGCCCTACATCGCCATCAACGACCTGCCCAAGGTCGAGAACCTCAAGCGCCTGTTCCCGGCGCTCTACCGCGACAAGCCCGTGCTCGTGGGCGCGGGGCTCAGCCAAAAGTGAACGCGAAGGCCTGGGCGCCCGGGTCCAGGAACTCGATCTCGAACAAGCGATCGCCCTGAACCTGGCCTTGCCGTATCAACTGGTACAGGCGCTGCGCCTGGATCTTGCCGTAGCCCTGTTCATCGATGTCGGTGCCGTGGTCGGCCTTGGGCGCCTGCCCGTCGATCAGCACGCGAAAGCGAATGGGTTGCCCTTGCGCGCCGGGCCCGAGCACGAGGTGCAGGTCCCGCGCATGGAAGCGGTAGACGATGCGGCCCCTGGCCTCGTTCAGCACGGCCCGTTCTGGCTCCACCGTCCAGTTGCCGGACAGCGCCCATTGGTTCAACTGCAACGAGGCGGGCGCGGCATAGGTGTGGGGCTTGGCGGCGGTCAGGCCGCCAGGCGCCGCGAAGTTTTCGGCACGGCCATAGCCCACATAGGTTTCGGGTGACAGCACCTCGGTCATGTTCGGCGCGGCCTGCACGCCTTGCCCTTGCACGGCCACCAGTTGCCGAGAGACGCCTTGTTGACCGGCTTCGGCCAGCAGTTGCTGGATGATGCGCTCGGACTGGTCGTACTCGCCTTCGCCGAAATGGTGATGTCGGATGCGGCCTTGCGCGTCGATGAAGTAGTGGGCGGGCCAGTACTGGTTGTTGAAAGCGCGCCAGATGGCGTAGTCGTTGTCGACGGCCACGGGGTAGCCGATCTGCAAATCCTTCACGGCGCTGCGCACGTTGCCGAGGTCTTTCTCGAAAGCGAACTCGGGCGCGTGCACGCCGATGACGACGAGGCCCTGGTCCTTGTACTTCTCGGCCCAGGCCCGGATGTAGGGCAGCGAGCGCAGGCAGTTGATGCAGGAGTAGGTCCAGAAATCGACGAGGACCACTTTGCCGCGCAGGCTCTCCGCGCTCAAGGGCGGCGAGTTGAGCCATGTCACCGCGCCAGACAACGATGGCAGCCTGCCCTCGGTCGGCAGCGCGGCATCCTGCGGCTTGGCGCCTTTCGACATCATCATGGATGGCCCGCCCATCATGACGTTCGAGTCGCCTTCCATGACCACCGATGACGAGGCCTGCTCAGCCGGTTCGGCGGGCATGGGCGGCTTGATCTTGTCGACCAGGGCCTGCTCGATGCGGGCCGTGCTGCCCGAAGACAGGCGCGTGAGCAAGCCCGTGTCCAGCCCCAGCGCGATGGCGGCCACGCCGGCCAGCAAGGCCACGCCGAGGCCGCGCTTGATCCATTCGCCGGCGCCCAGCGAACGCTTCATGGCGTTGAAGACACGGCCGCCGATCAACAAAGCCAGGCCCAAAGAGGTGGCCGCGCCGGCGGCATAGGCCAGCAACAGCACCGAGGTGCGCAGGCTCGCGCCACCGAGCGCCGCCCCGGTCAGCACCAGCCCGAGGATGGGGCCCGCGCAGGGCGCCCACAGCAGGCCCGTGGCCAGGCCCAGCAACATCGACGAGGCGAACGACGACCCCTTGCCCGACGCGCCCGATGCCGACTCGGACAACCGCGCCCCCGCCGACACCAGCGGGCGCGTGAGGCGCTCGGCCAGTTCGGGCCAGACCAGCGTCAGCCCGAAGAAAGCCAGCAGCACCATGGCCACGATGCGCCCGTACTGGTTGGCCTGCACGGCCCAGCCACCGCCCACGGCAGCCAGTGTCGCGACGACGGAGAACGTCAAGGCCATGCCCAGCAGGATCGGCAGGCCGTTGTGCAGGAAAGGCCGGTCGGCCCGCACGAAGACCAGCGGCAGGACGGGCAGGATGCAGGGGCTGAGGATGGTCAGCACGCCCCCGAGGTAGGCGAGCAGCAGGTAGAGGTTCATGGATGCGTCTGATCAGGTCGGGCCGGGTTTGAAGGTCATCGCGACGCCGTTCATGCAGTAGCGCAGGCCGGTCGGCTTGGGGCCGTCGTCGAACACATGGCCGAGATGGCCGCCACAGCGGCGGCAGTGCACCTCCGTGCGGACCATGCCGAGCGTGCTGTCCTGGCGTTCGGCCACGGCCTTGTCCAGCGGCTGCCAGAAGCTGGGCCAGCCGGTGCCACTGTCGAACTTGGTCTTGGACGAGAACAGGTCCAAGGCGCAGCCGGCGCAGGTGAAGCGGCCGGCGCGATGCTCGTCGTTGAGCGGGCTGGTGAAGGGCCGCTCGGTGCCCTCGTGGCGCAGGACGGCGTACTGGTCGCGGCTGAGCAGCTTGCGCCACTCGTCATCGGTGTGATGGACCTCGAATGTCTCGGGCGAGGCGGCCTGGGCCTGGCCCAGGCGCTTGCCGCGCAGCATCCACACAGCCAGCGCGGATGCGCCGGCGGCCATCAGGAAACGGCGTGCGGTCAATTGCATGATGAACCTCCATGGGCGCTCGCCCGGATTTTCGACCGTTATACATGAGGAGCCATCACGGCCGTTGCCGTGCGGTCAGCTGAGGTAATTCTTTACCGTCTTGACGGCGCGCGGCTGGGCGTCGTCCGGGTTCTCGTTGAACTCGCGCCTGGCCCGGCGCTGGCGGAGCAGGTCCCAGCATTGGTCCAGCTGTTCTTCCAGTTGGTGGATGCGCTCGACGTGGCCGCCGGCGGCGTGCGTGTCGTTGCGCAGGCGATGCTCTTCTTCCACGAGGGCGGTGATGTGCTGGACGAGGTCGGTGTCGTTCATGGTGTTTTCTCCGGTAAAGACAGGTGAGTTGAGAGGGCGCGGCCTGGTGCCGTTGGCCTCACTGGCAAGCGGGCAAACACCGCGCCCGCTGCCACGCGGCTTAAGATGGACCGTCTCGCCGCAGGAGCCGTCGCCATGGACCATCAAGTTACCCGGGGTGTCGATCAGGAAGAAGCCATCGGTGCGCATGGGGGCTTTCGCATCCGCGTGCTCAGCGCCTGGGATGCGGCGAACCGCCAGTTCAAGGTCAGCGCCTGGGTGCGCGGCTCGGAGACGCAGGAAGAGATCAGCATGGACACGCAGGCCGCCCGCTTCGCGCTGATCCAGGATGCGCAGGACCATGGCTTCGCCGTCGCCATGCGGTGGATCGATCAGCAGGAGCGCGGCGCGGTGACGGCCTCCAGCATCACCCTCGTGGCCGACGATGGCTTCCAGTGCGCGGTCTACGTGTCCGAGCCGGTGGGCCGGCCGAAGGGCGCGGTCGTCGTGCTGCAGGAGATCTTCGGTGTCAACGCGCACATCCGGAGCGTGGCCGACGGCTATGCGGCAGCGGGCTACCTGGCGATCGCGCCTGCGACCTTCGATCGCGTCCAGCGTGGCGTCGAGCTGGGCTATGCGCAGGCCGACATGGCCGAAGCCAGGCGCTTGAAGGCGGCCGTCGAGGCCTTGCCGCCACCCGGCGTATTGAGGGATGTGCAGGCCGCCGTCGACCATGCGGCGCGCGCGGGCAAGGTCGGCATCGTGGGGTACTGCTGGGGTGGCCTGCTGGCCTGGCGCGCGGCGGCGTTGGTGCGTGGCCTGTCCGCCGCGGTGACCTATTACGGCGGCGGGATGACGATGGGCAGCGAGCCCGCGCGTCAGGCTACCGTGCCCGTGATGGCGCACTTCGGCGACAAGGATGCGCACATCACGGCGGAGAGCGTGCAGGCCTTCGAGCGGGCGCATCCGGAGGTCGAGGTCCATCGCTACGCCGCCGACCACGGCTTCAATTGCGATCAGCGCAGCGCCTACAACGCCAGCGCGGCCGCCACCGCGCGCGAACGCTCGCTCTACCACTTCGATCGCCATCTGACCGTGGGCATCGCGTAGCGTTCAATCCAGGCTGGCCAAGCCAAGCGCTCAGTTGCGGGCCCGGCTCATCCGGCAGAGAGCATGACCGCGATCACCTTGTCGCGCGTCTCGTCATCTCGTTCGGCGGGCCTCCCAGGAAAATGCCCAAGGGTGCCAAGGGCTGATCTTTGCCCGACAATCGCGCATTGCCTTTTCAAGCTCCACACCCATGAAAACCTACGACATCGAAATCCAGCGCCTGAAATCGGCCTCGCACTACAAGGGCCTGATCGAATTGGGCGTCGATGTGTTGGTGCAGCCCCGCGCCGGACGCGAAGGGCAGTCGACGGTCACGAGCGGCTTGTCCATCGCCGTCGATGATGCGCGCACCCTGGTGCTGCTGCTCAAGCAGCAACTGGCCGAGCTGGACAAGCTGCAGCCGCGCAGCCGGCGCTCGGGCCGCTGCTGACACGGCTTGGCCATGAGCATGAAACTGCAGCTCGAGTGGCGGCGGCTGTACCTGCCCGATTCAGCCGCAGGTGCCGATGTCGACAGGGTTCGGGGGCTGGTCATGACGCTGGGCAAGCCCGCCGATTGGCAGGCGCTGTCGGCCGTGTGGCAGGGTGTGCAGCTTGATCTGTCATGGCCTGCGCCGGCCATCGCGGTCTCGGGCACGGACGGCTACCAGCTCTGGTTCTCGCTGGCGCAAGCCGTGCCCATCGAAGAGGCCCACGCTGTGCTGCATGCCGTGCGTCAGCGTTACCTGGGTCACATCGCGCCCGACCGTGTCGACGTGACGCATGTGGACGCCGGCGCGATGCCGGGCCGGCAGGTACAGCCCGATCAATGGTCCGCCTTCGTGGCGCCCGATCTGGCGCCGATGTTCGCCGAGACACCCTGGCTCGACATCCCGCCGAGCCCGGATGGGCAGGCCGATCTGCTGTCTGGTTTGCGCGGCATCAAGCCCGCCGCGTGGCAAGGCGCATCGACGCAACTGCGAGAGCGCGCCATGCCCGATGCGGCAGAGACGCCGCAAGCCTTGCCGTCAGGCACGGGCGCCAACGCATCCCAAGCCGACCCCAGGCGCTTCCTGCTCGAGGTCATGAACGACGAGCGCGTGGCCCTGGCTTTGCGCATCGAAGCCGCGAAGGCGCTGCTGCCTTATTCACCGGCTCGTTAGCGAGGGCATCAACGCAAGGCCGCCGTGACGATGACCTCGATCTTCCAGTCGGGGTTGACCAGCGGCGCCTGGAAGGTGGCACGCGGCGGCGCCGTGACGTCCTTGAACCACGCTTCCCACACCGCATTCATGGCGGGCACGTCGGCGATGTCCTTGACGATGACCTGCGCCATCAGGATGCGGCCTCGGTGGCTGCCTGCTTGCGTGAGCAAGGCGTCGATCTGGTCGAGCACCTGCCGGGTCTGGCCGGCCATGTCGGCGCGGGTGTCCGTGGGCACCTGGCCCGCGAGGTAGACGACGTTGCCGTGCACGGCCGCGTCGCTGTAGCGCGCTTCGGGGTTGATGTAGCGGATCGGGGATTCGGCTGAAGACATGGGTGATGCGGCGATGCCGGCATGGTGTGACCAAGGCGCGATGCTAGAACACCTCAGAACACGCCCAGCGAGAGCCCGGCCGCCATGGCCTCGCCCAGTGCCCGGCAGCGCGCCAGGTCATCGTCGCCGATGTGCTTGGGCGCCAGGATGGCCTCTGCCGTTTGCGCATGCGTGCACACGATCAGCGGCTCGGCAATGGGCTTGAGGCGCCAGCCCGTGGCGATGCGCTCGATCTGGCGGGCCGCGTTGTGGCCATCGCTGCCTGCGCAGATCAACGTGGCGCAAGGGCGGCCGTTGATGCGGTCGAGCGCGGCGTAGTAGCTGCGGTCGAAGAAGTCCTTGAGCTGCCCGCTGATGGCGGCGAGGTTCTCGGGTGTGGCGAAGATGAGACCGTCCGCGGCGAGCACGTCATCGGGGCCAGCCTGCGCGGCCTGCAGCAGCCTGACGTCGACACCGGCTTGCGCGATCGCGCCTTCGCGCGCGGCCTCGGCCATCTGGCGCGTGCCGCCGGTCATGGAGTGGTAGACGATCAGCAGTGACTTGTTGTGTCCGTTCATGGGCGCAGCATAGATCAGCAGTTAGACTGCTGTCCTCTTTGACCAAGGGTGGCCTGCCAAATGCACCGAAGCACGGGCCGCTCACCATTACGCCCCCCGCGAAAGGACACGCCATGCCCGCCATCACCACCGCTTCCGGCCTGCAATACGAAGACACCGTCGAAGGCAGCGGCGAGGTCGCCAAGGCTGGCACCTACGTGACCGTGCACTACACGGGCTGGCTGTACGAAGGCGGCGTCAAGGGCGCCAAGTTCGATTCCAGCAAGGACCGCAACGACCCCTTCGAGTTCGGCCTGGGCGCCGGTCAGGTCATCCGTGGCTGGGACGAGGGCGTGCAGGGCATGAAGGTCGGCGGCACGCGCGTCCTCGTGATCCCGCCCGCGCTGGGCTATGGCGCACGCGGGGCCGGTGGCGTGATCCCGCCCAATGCCACGCTGATGTTCGAAGTCGAGCTGCTGGGCGTCTGACCCGAAAGCAAGCCGATCATGTTCGCACCCAGTCAGGAGCAGGTTCGCCGCTTCTTCTGCGAAGCCTGGGCCAAGCACCTGGCCGGCCAGCCCCTGACGCCGCTCGAGGCGCAGGCGGCCGACTGGGTCACGCAGCACCCCGAGTACCACGACGACCTGGCCGATGTCGATGCCGCCATCGCCACCGTCTACACGGTCGAAGCGGGGCGCACCAATCCCTTCCTGCACCTGTCGATGCACCTGTCGATCACCGAGCAGGTCAGCATCGACCAGCCACGCGGCATCAAGGCCGCGCTCGATGGTTTGGCGAACCGCCTGGGCTCGTTGCACGAGGCGCATCACGTCGCCATGGACGCCTTGGGCGAGATGGTCTGGGCGTCCCAGCGTTCGGGCAAGCCCTTTGATGGCGAAGCCTACATCGACCGCATCCGCATGCGGGCCTCTCGTTGAGTTTCGTTAAACTGACGTCGGTGCACGCCTGACGCACCCTGCCCACACAGGGGGTTTCAACGTTGAAGGGCGGCGCCTTCGGCTTACACTGCGCATGTCGAATTAGCAGTATAGGTTTACCGCATGCCCGTTCTTGCCATGTCCGCCGGAAAGGTCACTGCCATTTGGGGCAGTGCGTTCATCCGCCACCCTGATGGCACGATGGTGCCTTTGCATGTGGGCGACAAGGTGGCAGGCGGCGTGCACATCGTCACCGACGATGACGGCCTCGTGCAGATCTCGCCGACCAAAGGGCCGGCCATCCTCGTCAAGTCGGGCGACACTGCGGCCTCGGTCGACAAGACCATCGCGGCCATCGAAGCACGCGACCCGGACGAAGCGCCTGGCGCCGGTCTGGGCGGTGGCGCCGATGGCGGCATGCAGCCCGGCCTGCGCGTGGACCGCGTGGCCGAATCGACCGGCCAGCTGTCTTTCGATTTCGACGCGGCCTCCCGCACGTCCGATGCCGTGACCGGCGCGACGGGCACGCCCTTCAGCCAGATCGCCAGCGGGCCAGGCGGCACTGGCGCCGGTACAGGTGGCGGCACTGGCACCGACACCAGTACCGGCACCGAGCCGGTGACGACACCCTCGGCCGTCCGCATCGGCGACGTGGTGGTCAACGAAGGCGCGGGCACGGCCACGTTCACGGTCACGCTGGACAAGGCCTCGGCCACGGCGGTCAGTGTGTCGTATGCAACGGGCGGGCCGTCGGACACGGCGAGCCCCGGCGCCGACTATGTCAAGACCCAGGGCACGCTCACCTTCGAGCCGGGTCAGACATCCAAGACGATCACGGTCCAGATCATCAACGACAACACCTACGAGGGCCCTGAGCACTTCGTCGTCAACCTGAGCGATGCGACCGGCAACGCCGTCATCACCACAGGGCAGGGTACGGGCGAGATCCTCGATGACGGCCGAGGCAGCGTCCCTCCGGGCGTGACGCCGGACGACGACCGCCCGCATGCGGTCGAGGTCAGCGGCTCGTCGACGACCGAAGGCGGCGAGCTGTATTTCGTCGTGCAGCTCTCGCCCGGCACGGCTTTTGGTGCCGATCCCGCCGCGCAGCATGTCAGCGCCTTCGACACGCCCCTGGGTCTCAAGCTCACGGTCCTGGGCGACCACCCGGCCGCCTTGAAGGACGTGGTGCAGGGCGACAGCATCGAGTACTCGCTCGATGGCGGCAACACCTACCTGCCTTTGCAGGTCGATGACCAGGGCTACCTGCATGGCATCGACGGTTCGCTGCTGAGCCTGCCTGCCTATTCGCCCACCACGCCCATCGTCATCAAGATGGTGTCGGTGGTCAACGACGTGCTCGACGGCACGCAGACGCTGGACCTGTCCGCGCAGACGCCCTATGACGCCGCGCCCGTGCACGGCACCAGCACGATCAGCGACACGCCCGCGCCGCCCGCCTTGCCTTACCTGCTGGTCGAAAGCGGCGAGCCTGCCGTGGAAGGCCTGCCCGTCGTGTTCAACGTGAAGTTGACGCATGCGATCGACCAGCCCTTGAGGATCCACCTGGATCTGCAAGACGGCACCGACAGCCCCGATACGCCAGAGCACGAAGGCGCGATCGCCGGTGTCGATACGAGCAAGGATCTGGAGTATTTCGACACGGCCTCCGGCGAGTGGCTCGCGGTCCAGAACGGCGACGTGACGCTCGCGGCCGGACAGACGGAAATGCAGGTGCGCGTGGCCACCTACCAGGACAACCTGGACGAAGACACCGAGTACATCAAGCTGCATGCGCATGTCCAAGATCCGGGCCTGACGGCCAACACGGACCATGCCAACCAGACGGCGATCCTCGACAACAAGCCGTATCTGCTGGTGCAAAGCGGTGAGCCCGCGACGGAAGGCTCGGCCGTTGTGTTCGACGTGGTGCTGACGCACGCGACGGACAAGGCCGTGTCCGTGCATCTGGAGGTGCAATCGGGCACAGACAGCCCCGACACGCCCGAGCATGAAGGCGCCATCGCCGGTGTCGACACCGGCACCGATCTGGCGTATTTCGACACGGCCTCCGGCGAGTGGCTGGCGGCCGAGAACGGCAACGTGACGCTTGCGGCCGGCCAGACAGAGATGCATGTGCGTGTGGCCACCTACCAGGACAACCTGGACGAAGACACCGAGTACATCAAGCTGCATGCGCATGTCGAAAGTCCGGGCCTGACGGCGAACACCGACCACGCCAACCAGACGGCGATCCTCGATAACAAGCCCTATGTGCTGGTGCAGAGCGGCGAGCCAGTGCAGGAAGGCTCACCCGTCGTGTTCGACGTGGTGCTGACGCACGCGACGGACAAGCCCGTGACCGTGGCCCTGACCCTGGGTTCGGGCATCGACGATCCGGACACGCCCGAAAACGAGTCCGCCACGCTGGGCGTCGACACGGGCACGCAGCTCGAATACCTCGATGCGGCATCCGGCCACTGGCTGCAGATGCCCACCGACAACCACGTGACCTTCCAGCCCGGCGACACCCTGATCCAGGTGCGCGTGGCCACGTACGCGGACAACCTCGTCGAAGACACCGAGTACATCAAGCTGCAGGTCGATGTCGTGGACGAGTCCGCGCACCTCGTGGCCAATGCCTCGCAGTACAACCAGACCGCCATCATCGACACGAGCGCCCTGACCGCCGATCACCAGACGCCATCGGCCGTCACGACAGCAGCCGTGTCCAGCAGCCAGGCCAGCCAGGCGCTGGACCTGCGCGACCTCCTGCCCGATGCGGCGAACACGGCGGATCACGGGGGCAGCTCTACCAGCCTCGTCGATCACCACATGGCCTTCGATGCCAACGCCGCGAACGCCCAGATCGTGGCCAGCCTGTTGAACCAAAGCAAAGCCATGGCCGACCACGCCTGATGCGGGTTGCTGCGAAGCGGGCTTTTTTCCGCTGAACCGACCACCGATGCGATCGGTGCGGATCGGTCAGTGCTGGTGGAACTTCGACTGCGGCACCGTCTTCAAATCGCCGGGCAGGGCGCCCACGTAGTTGGCCAGTTGCTTGAGCTCAGGCAGCGTGAACATCTTGGCCTGCGCGCCCATGATCGGGTTGCCACGGCCGATCTGCGGATTGTTGTCGGTGTGATAGGCCTTCAGGGCCACGTACAGATAGTCGGGATGCTGGCCCGCCAGCTTGGGGTAGGACGCATCGATGGGCTTGTTCAGGCCCTCGCCGTGACAGGACACGCAGTTGCCCTTCTTCAGCAAGGCGTCGACTTCGGGCGTCGGCGCCGCCGTGGAGCCCGGATGCGCCGGCAAGTCCTTGCCGCTGGCTTCGTAGTAGGCGGCGATGTCGGCGATGTCCTGGTCGCTCAGCGACGCGGCGATGCCCTTCATGGTCGGGTGCTTGCGATCGCCCTTGCGGTACGCGGTCAAGGCCGCCGCGATGTACTTGGCGTTCTGGCCCGAGATCATCGGCACCCTGTGGACCTCGGGGAAGCTGGCCTGGTAGCCGATGATGCCGTGACAGCCGATGCACATGGCGATCTTGCTCTTGGCGGCGGCGGGGTCGCCGGGCTTCACGTCCGCGGCAAAAGCACCTGACGAAATCAAGCCGGCGGCGCAAAGCAGGCCGAGATGTTTGAGTGTGTGTGGCAGTGTTTTCATGAGGCTGGCAGGAGAGAATAACCGTCAGGTGAAAAAACACGGGACGCCAACATTATTAGGGTCCCGCCCTATACTCGAACACAGTAACAACCCGGTTGAGTTATCGCATGAAATTCCAAGGCACCGATCAATATGTGGCCACCGACGACCTGAAATTGGCCGTGAATGCGGCATTGAAGCTACAGCGGCCCTTGCTCGTCAAGGGCGAACCGGGTACGGGCAAGACGATGCTGGCCGAGCAGGTGTCCGAGGCGCTGGGCATGCCGCTGCTGCAATGGCACATCAAGTCGACGACGAAGGCCCAGCAGGGGCTTTATGAGTACGACGCCGTCAGCCGCCTGCGCGACAGCCAGCTCGGCGAAGAAAAGGTCAAGGACATCCACAACTACATCGTCAAGGGCGTGCTGTGGCAGGCCTTCGAGGCGCAGCAACCCGTGGCCTTGCTGATCGACGAGATCGACAAGGCCGACATCGAATTTCCCAACGACCTCCTGCGCGAAATCGACCGCATGGAGTTCTATGTGTACGAGACGCGGCAGTTGATCAAGGCGGTGCACCGCCCGCTCGTGATCATCACGTCCAACAACGAGAAGGACCTGCCCGACGCCTTCCTGCGCCGCTGCTTCTTCCACTACATCCGCTTCCCCGATGCCGCGGTGATGCAGCAGATCGTCGAAGTGCACTTCCCGCACATCAAGAAGGACCTGCTGGCCGCCGCCATGCGCCACTTCTACGAGGTGCGCAACCTGCCTGGTCTCAAGAAGAAACCCAGCACGTCCGAGCTGATCGACTGGCTCAAGCTGCTCGTGGCCGAAGACATCCCCGTCGAGGCGCTGCAAAGCAAGGACGACAAGGTGAGCGTGCCGCCGCTGGTCGGCGCCTTGCTCAAGAACGAGCAGGACCTCAGCCTGTTCGAGAAGCTCGTCTACATGGCCCGCCACAACCGCTGATCAAGCCTTGCGGCTGTGCCGCGACGCGTCCACCGACATGACCACACGGTTGCGTCCCTCGGCCTTGGCCTGGTAGAGCGCCTCGTCGGCGCGCTTGAGCAAGGCCTGCAGCTTCTCGCCGGGCTCGCCCGCGCAGGCCAGGCCCGTGCTGATGCTCACGGCGATGTGCTCGTCGTTCCAGGGAATGTCGATCTGGTTGACGGCCTCGCGCAGGCGTTCGGCGGCCTGGATGGCGCCTTCATGCACCGTGTGCGGCAGCAGGATGCAGAACTCTTCGCCGCCGTAGCGGGCCACGCGGTCCACTTCGCGCGCCTTGACCTGCAGCGTGCGCGAGACGGCGCACAGCACGGCGTCGCCGGCGGCATGGCCCAGGCGGTCGTTGATGCGCTTGAAGTGGTCGATGTCGACCAGCAGCACCGAGAAGGGGTCGCCGAAGCGCTGCAGGCGCTGGTCTTCGCGGTCGAGCAGGTACTCGATGGCGCGGCGGTTGAGCAGGCCGGTCAGCGCATCGTGGTGCGAGAGGTGCTCGAGCCTGCGCACCAGGCGCATCACGACGATGTAGCCCAGCACGAACGTGATCAGGATCGACAGCGTCACGCTGCAGAACACCATGGCGAACTGCGTCATGGCCTCCGACCAGCTCGACCAGGGCCAGCGCACGGTCGGTGTCAGGTCGGTGATGGCGGCCAGCGCGAACACGGCCACGGCCATGCCCAGCATGCCCGAGAGCATCCAGGCGGAGACCGCGTTGAATTCGGTACGCAGCGGGACGAAGGTCTCCCAGGCCGTGCGTCCCACGACCCAGCACAGCGCCAGGCTGCCCAGCACGGTGCCCAGGGTGTGCCAATGGGCCGGTAGGCACACGAAGATATTGAACGCGGCCACGCCAATGCCCAGCATGAAATGCATGCCATCCGTCTGGCGCAATTTCAGGAAGAACTGCAAGCCCCGGCGCAGCGACACGGCGCCCAGCACGACGAGCGCCCCGGCCAGGGTCACCCGCAGCGAGGGCGAGCCCCATTCGGGCGCCACGGCCATGGTCAGGGCGACGCCGCTGGTCAGGCTGGTGAGCATCCAGTGGCGCGCGGCGTGGCGCGAAAGCCCCAGCCAGGAGCCTGCCACCCACCACGTGGCCGTGGTCAGACAGTGCGTCATCAGAATGAAGGCCAGTAGCAAATGGCGCGCTTCCATGGGGGTACTGCTCAGCGTGTCACCGTGTAGAGATGCAAAAGACGACGTAAAAGACCTGCGGGCAAACCGGGCCCGATCACACGTTTTCGGCTATCCCGGGCCAAAATACAGTTTGATTCGCAGGACTTCATATGCTCATCAACTTTTTCTTCGCGTTGCGCTCAGCCCGGCTGCCGGTCACCATCCCCGAGTACCTCAGCTTGCTGGAGGCCATCAAGGGGGATGTGATCGGACCGTCGGTGGACGAGTTTTATCACCTGTCCAAGATGACGTTGGTGAAGAGTGAGGCGCATTTCGATAAATTTGACCGGGCGTTTTCCGCCTATTTCAGGGGGGTGGCGGACAGCATCGATCTGACGCGTGACATTCCTCTCGAATGGCTGCGCAAACATTTCGAGCGCGAATTGAGCCCCGAGGACAAGGCGAAGATCGAAGCCATGGGGTGGGACAAGCTCATGGACCGTCTCAAGGAATTGCTCGAAGAACAGAAAGAACGCCACGAAGGCGGCAACAAGTGGATCGGCACGGGTGGCACCTCCCCCTTCGGCGCTCACGGCTACAACCCGGAGGGCATCCGCATCGGCCAGGACAAATCCCGCAACCGCAGCGCCGTCAAGGTCTGGGACAAGCGCGAATTCAAGGACTATGACGACACAGTAGAGTTGGGCACCCGCAATATCAAGGTCGCTTTGCGACGCTTACGAAAATTTGCACGTCAGGGCGCGGCCGAAGAACTCGATCTGGACAACACCATCCACGCCACGGCCGCCAATGCGGGCATGCTCGACATCAAGATGGTGCCCGAGCGCCACAACACCGTGAAGGTGCTGCTGCTGATGGACGTGGGCGGCACGATGGACGACCACATCCACCGCGTCGAAGAGATGTTCTCGGCGGCCAAGTCCGAGTTCAAGCACCTGGAGTTCTATTACTTCCACAACTGCGTGTACGACTTCATGTGGCGCAACAACCATCGTCGTTACAGCGAGAAGATCCCGACCTACGACATCCTGCGCAAGTACAACAAGGACTACAAGCTGATCTTCGTGGGCGATGCGACCATGAGCCCGTATGAGATCCTGCAGGCGGGCGGCAGCACCGAGTACAACAACGAGGAGCCGGGCGCCGAGTGGATCGGCCGCCTGACGCACGCGTTTCCCAATTTCGTGTGGATCAATCCGGAGCCGCAGGGCGTGTGGTCCTACCGGCAAAGCATTGCCATCATCCAGCAACTCATGGGCGGTCGCATGTTCCCGATGACCTTGCAAGGCCTCGAGGGCGCGATGCGCTTGCTCAGCAAATAATGCGTCGATCGAGGGCGGTTCTCAACATCGTCACGGCGGCCTGGCTGCTGACTGGAGCTGGATGGTTATCGGCGGACAAGGCCTGGGCGCAAGAAGCGCAGGACCCGGCCGAGGATGCGGTGGCCGCGCCGAAGGCGGCCGATGCCGCGGACTCGGCGGCCAGCAGCGCGGCGGCCATCGACCGCGCCAAGCCCGTCGTCTGGCAACTGAACATCGAGGCGCCAGACCGGCTGGCCAAGCTGCTGCGCACCTACCTGGACCTGGCGCGCTACCAGGCCGAAGCCAGCAAGGACGCGACGCTGAACATCCGGCGCAGCGAGTTGCGGCGGCTGGTGGTGTCGGCGCCGGAGCAGGCGCGTGGGCTGCTGGAGGCCGAAGGCTATTTCAACGCGGTCATCCACACGCGTGTCAGCGATGAACAGCCCGACCAGCCGGTGACCGTGACCATCCAGGTCGAGCCCGGGCCGCGCACGCGCGTGAGCAAGGTCCAGTTCATCTTCGAAGGCGACCTGGACAACCGGCTGTCGGCCAACGATCCGCAAGCCCAGTCGTTGGCGGAGCGCATCGAGCACAACTGGGGCCTGCCGAAAGGCGAGGTGTTCAGGCAGACCGATTGGTCTTCGGCCAAGAACGCGGCGCTGGCCCGCATGCGCGCCGAGGGCTACCCGACGGCGACATGGAGCGGCACCTCGGTCACGGTCGACCCGGCCACGCAGACAGCCAAGCTCTATCTCGTGGCCGACACGGGGCCGGCCTTCGTCTTCGGCGACATCCGTGTCGAGGGGCTGGTCAAGCAGCCGGCCTCGGCCGTGACCAACCTCACGCCCTTCAGCAAAGGCGCGCCCTACAGCGAGAAGCAGTTGCTCGACTGGCAGGAGCGCATCCAGAAGCTCAACCTGTTCGACAACGTGTTCGTCGCCACCGATCTGGACCCGAGCCAGGCCGGCGGCACGCCCGTGGTCGTGCAGGTGCACGAGCTGCCCTTGCAGACGGCCACGACAGGCATCGGTGTGAGCAGCGATACCGGGCCGCGCGTCTCGGCCGAGCACCTGCACCGCAACCTGTTCGGGCTGGACTGGCAGTCCAAGACCAAGGTGCAACTGGGCCGCAAGGAGTCCGTCGGCAAGCTGGACCTGACCTCGCACCCCTGGCCCAATGGACGGCAGGGCCTGATCTCGGCGCAGGCCTCGTACCTGGTCGACACGGACAACTCGACGACGACCAGCCAGCAGTTGCGCGTGGGCCAGTTGCGCGCGGGGCAGCGGCTCGAGCGCACCGATTACGTCGAGCTGCAAAGGGCGCAGGTGCGCACGGAGGACAAGGTGGTCGTGTCCAACGCGACGGCTTTGTCCGCCACCGCGCAGTGGATCTTCCGCGATGTCGACAGCCAGATCTCGCCGACCAAGGGCACGACCAGCCTGGCCGCGCTGACGGGCGGCCATACCTACTCGACGCTTGATGAGAACGGCTTCTTCGGCCGCGCCTATTTGAAGTTGGTGGGCTACTCGCCCTTGTGGTCCGAGTGGCGCGGCACGGCGCGAGCCGAAGTGGGGCAGGTGTTCGCGCGTGACAACGTGAGCGTGCCCGACACCTTGCTGTTCCGCGCGGGCGGCGACGACTCCGTGCGCGGCTACCCCTATCGCTCCCTGGGCGTGGAAAAGGACGGCGTGGTCGTGGGCGGCCGGGCCATCGCCACGGGCAGCGTGGAAGTGGCGCACCCGCTGACCAAGCGCATGCCCAGTCTGTTGGGCGCCTTGTTCGTGGATGCCGGCGACGCGGCCGATCGCTTCGGCAATCTGGAGCCCAAGGTGGGCTATGGCTTTGGCGCGCGCTGGCTCAGCCCGGTCGGGCCGCTGCGCCTGGACGTGGCCTATGGCACGCACTTGCAGCGCTGGCGTCTGCATTTCAGCGTGGGGGTGGCGCTGTGATGACCTGGCTGGGGCGCGTGCTGCGCATCCTGATCACGCTGCCGGTGCTGGCGCTGGTGGCCCTGGCCGTGCTGTGGGCGCTGGCGCACAACGAGGCGGCGACGCTCAGGGCCTTGCCCCTGATCCCGGGCGTCAAGGTGGTGGGCCCATCGGGCGCGCTGCTGGGCGATTTCAAGGCCCGCCGCATCGACATCGCGCTGCCGCGGAATGGCCGTCTGACCTTGGTGGACCCGGCCTGGCAGGCGTTGCGGCTGTGGCCCGATGCGTCGGCGTCATGGCACCTGGGTGTCAAGGCCGATGCGGTGTCGGTCAGGCGGCTGGAGTTGATGTGGGTGGCGGGCCCACCGGGCAAGCCGACGAGCGGCCCGCCCGATGTGGCCCTGCCTTTGAGCGTGGACGTGGCCAGGCTGGACATGCAGGAGGCGCGCAGCAACCTGTTGGGCGAGCTGCCCCTGACCGGCGTGCTGGCGGCCATCCAGTTGCAGGCGGCCAGCCCGCAAGGCAAAGGCGCGGTGCACCACGTGACCTTGCATCAACTGACCTGGCATGGTTGGGCCTTGTCGGGCGATGCCCAACTGGGCCTGGCCGGCAAGATGCCCCTGACCGCGCACGTGAAAGCACAAGGCGGCGCGGGCGCGGCGGCACCTGATGCCGAAGGCACGGCGGACCTGGCCTTGCAAGGCCCGCTGGCCCATCTGCAGCTCCAAGGCAGCGTGGCCTGGCAGCGGCCCAAGGAGGCCCGCCAGACGCTGCGGATCGACAGCGAGCTGACGCCTTTCGACGCCTGGCCGCTGCCCAAGCTGATCGCGCGTGCCGATGGGCTGAACCTGGCCAACTTGATGCCTTCGCTGCCGATCACGGCCTTGTCCGGGCAGGTGTCGGTCGAGCCGCAGGCCACGCAGGACCTGGTCGCGCGCCTGCAGCTGCGCAATGAGAAGGCGGGTGTCTGGGATGCGCAAAGCCTGCCTGTGCTGGCCTTGCAAGGGCAACTCAGCCTGATCGGCGCGCGGGCGGCCAAGGACATGAACGCCGTGCTGCAAGGCGGCATGCTCGATCTGGCCGCGCAACTGCCCACGGTCGGCAAGGGTTCGGGCGCGGCCTTGACGCTCAAGGGCGGATGGGGTGCGAGCCGCAGCCTGATGGCCGAGTGGCGCGGGCTGGAGCCGCAGGCCTTGTACAGCCTGGCGCCGCCCTTGCAGTTGCAGGGGCGCTTGCAGGTCAAGCCCGTGTGGCGCGCGGGCCTGAGCGATGTGATGCGGATACCGGCCGTCTTGGATGGGCAGGTGCAGGGCGTTTATGCGCCTGACCTGGCTCAGGACAAGCCCAAGCCGGGTGGTGGCTGGCGGCCAGCCGGTCGCCAGCCTGTCAGCCTGAAGCTGGATGCGCGCTATGAGCCGGGCGCGCTGGCTGTCTCGCAGTTGCTGCTGCAGTCCGGCACTGCGCAGGCCGAAGTGCGCGAGACCCGCGTGCAATGGCGTGAGCCATCGGTCGCGTCATCGGCTGAGCCTGCGGATGGGCAACCCGCCTGGCAGCTCAAGGGCAAGGCCCGCATCAATGACTTCGATCCGCAGATCTGGTTGCCATGGCCCGCCGATGTCAAAGGGCGCAACCAGCTCACAGGGCAGTTCGATGTGGCCGTGGACGCGAACTGGCGCGGTCAGATCGATGCGCACATCGCGCCCAGCCAATTGGGCGGTCTGCCCGTGCATGCCGACATGCAATGGCGCTCGCCGCTCAAGCAGAACCGCATGCAGCTCACGCTGGACGTGGACGCCGCGGGCAACACGCTGCGCGGCCAGGCCACGCTGCCTTGGCAGCCCGGGCCCGATGGCGCGCTGGGCAGTGTGCGCTGGGGCACCGATGCCCAATGGCAGGCGGCCGTCAAGGCGCCGTCCTTGCAGAGCCTGCAGTCCGTGGCGCCTTTGCTGGGCGCGCGGCAGGTCAATGGCGTGGTCGAAGCCGAGGGGCAGGCGCAGGGCATGTGGCCGAACCTGTTGAGTTCGGGCAAGGCCTCCGTGAGCAACCTGCAATGGGTGCTGGCTTCGGGCACGGCGCTCAAGCTGGCGTCGGCGAAGGCCGACTGGTCCGTCGATACGCGCACGCCGGATGCGCCGACGCGGCTCAAGCTCGATGCGCAGCAAGGCCTGGCGGGCGATGTGCGGCTCGATCAGGCCGTGGCCGCGCTGGACGGCAGCATGCGCGCCCACACCTTGCGCCTGACGGCCGATGTGGTGCGACAGCACAAGCAGGCCAAGCCCATGCCCGTCCACATGTCGCTGGCCACGCGAGGGTCGTGGCAGCAAAGCCCGGATCGCACCTCGTCCGGATGGCAGGGGCACTTCAGCGAGTTGATCGTGCACCTGGTCGACGAGTCGGCCAAGCCGCTCGTACAGGCGCAGCCGTTCGACCTGAGCTGGCATCAGGACGCGCAGATGCAGCAGTTGCAGATCAGCCCGACGAGCCTGAGCGTGCTGGGCGCGGCGGTGCGTTTGCGGCAGTTCAATTGGCAAACGGGTCAGACAGACAAAGGTGCGGACGACGCAGCCGGGCAGACTGAAATCGATGCCGAGTTGGCGCCCCTGAATCTCGCGGCCGTGCTGGCGAGCTGGCAGCCGGATGCAGGGTGGGGCGGCGACCTGCTGCTGGTTGGCAAGGCGCACCTGCATCACAGCAAGAGCCAGCCCTGGGTGGTCGATGCCGAAGTGGCGCGCCAGTCCGGCGACCTCAGCCTGTCCGAGCCCACGATCGAGGGCCATGTCGAGCAGCGCCTGGGCATCCGCCAGGCCCGTCTGACCTTGCAGGCGCGCGATGGCGTCTGGACCTTGCAAGAGCTGTTCGATGGCCGCATCACCGGCTTGCTCAAGGGCCATCAAGTGGTGCAGGCGCGCAGCCCGGATGCGCTTCCCGCCGCGTCCGACCCCTTGTCGGGCGAACTCGACATGCAGATCGGCAACCTGCGGCCATGGGGCAGTTGGGTGCCGGCGGGCTGGCGCCTGTCGGGCCAGATGCAGGCGCAGGCCAAGGTCACGGGCACGCTCGGTGTGCCCAACTATGTGGGCCAGATCAACGGGCAGAACCTGGGCCTGGGGCAGGCGCTGCTCGGCGTCAACCTGACAGACGGCACGCTGCAGGTCGACATGCAGGGCGACCGCGTGCGCCTGACCAAGTTCACGGCCAAGTCCGGTGGCCCCGTTGGCAGCATGAGCGCGCAAGGCCAGGCCGTGCTGAGCGAGAACCCGGAGATGACGCTGTCCGTGCAGGCCGATCACTTCGCGATCCTGCAGCGGGTGGACCGCCGCATCGTCATCAGTGGCCAGGCGAAGGCCAGCTTCGATGCCGAGACCATCAACCTCGATGGCACGGTCGGTGTGGACGAGGGCCTGATCGACATCTCCAAATCGGATGCGCCCACCATTGGCGACGACGTCAACGTGCTCAATCGCCAGAACGAAGAGGCGCAGGACCAGGCCCCGGGCGCCGCAGGCACCAAGCGCAAGGTCAACACGACGCTCAGCGTGGACCTGGGCCAAAAGCTCAAGCTCAAGGGGCATGGCCTGGACGCCTTCCTGACCGGCGCGCTGCGCGTGAGCACGCCCAACAACCAGCCCGCCATCAAGGGCACCGTGAAGGCCGAGAACGGCACCTACGCGGCCTACGGGCAAAAGCTCGTCATCGAGCGCGGCACGATCACGTTCACGGGCGCCATCGAGAACCCGCGGCTGGACATCCTGGCCATGCGCGCGCAAAGCCCGACCGCGTCGGACAGCGATGTCAAGGTGGGCGTGAACATCACGGGCACGGCGCAAGACCCGCGCGTGAGCCTGTACTCCGACCCCGCCATGTCCGAGACCGAGAAGCTCTCATGGCTGGTGCTCGGCCGGGCGCCGACGGGCCTGGGCGGCGCCGACATCGGCCTGCTGCAAAGCGCGGCCGTGGCGCTGCTCTCGGGCGAGGGCGGTTCGCCCAGCGACAACGTCATGGGCAAGCTGGGCCTGGACACGCTGTCCGTGCGGCAGACCGACGATGCCGTGCACGACACGGTCGTGGCACTGGGCAAGCAGGTGTCCAAATACTGGTACGTGGGCTACGAGCGCAATATCACGGCCACGAGCGGCAACTGGCAACTGATCTACCGCCTGGCGCAGCGCGTGACCGTGCGCACGCAGGCCGGCGACGACAACGCCATCGACTTCATCTGGGCCTGGCGCTGGGATTGATGCCGGTTCAATCGCTGTGCAGCTTCTTGTGGATCTGCCGCGTGCCCCACCAGATGCCGGCCAGCACCAGCGGGATCAGGGCGCCCGCGATCATCTCCGGGTTGATGGGCAAGCCCGCCGCCTTGGCCGCCTTGCCGCCATACAGCACGAGGCTGATCACGTAATAGGAGATGGCCGCGATGGACAGGCCTTCGACGGTGCTTTGCAGCCGCAGTTGCAGTTCCTGGCCTTTGGTGAGTTTTTCGAGCAGCATCTGGTTCTGCGACTCGGTGGCGATGTCGACGCGCGTGCGCAGCAGGGCGCTGGCGCGCTCGATGCGTTGCGAGAGCGAGGTCAGGCGCTGGGCCGTGGCCTGCACGGTGGCCATGGCGGGTGAGAGGCGCCGCTGCAGGAACTCGCCGACACCCTGCGTGCCCGGTATCGGCGTCTCGCGCAGCTGCGCGATGCGTTGATCGACCAGGCTCGCGTAGGCCTGCGTGGCCGAGAAGCGGTACATGTGGGTGGCCGTGGCCCGCTCGACGCGTGCCGCCAGACCGATCAGCGTGCCGAGCAGCTCCTGGTCGGAGGCCTCCGTGTTCTCCATGCGCGCGGTGATCGCGGCCAGTTGCTGCTCCGATTCGCTCAGCATGGCGCCCAGCTCCTTGGCCACGGGCAGGCCGCGCAGGGCCATCAGGCGGTAGGTCTCGAGCTCGAGCAGGCGCTGCGAGGTGCGCCCGGAACGCGTCTCCGATGTGTTGCTCGGCGCGATCACCATCAGGCGCTCGAAGCCGGAGTCGCGCAGGCGCAAGTCGGTCATGGCGCAAGCGCGGCGGATGCCCAGCAGCGAGGCCAGGGTCTCGCGGCCTTCGAACCAGGGCGCGGCCATCGTCTTCATCGCGGGCACGTCGTCCACATCGCCATGGACCATGGCCAGCATGATGGCTGCCACGGTCCGCCCGGGGATGCTGGCCAGCCAGCCCGCATCAATCACCAATGACTTGATCAGCTCGGCCTCGTCGCCGCCTGTCAGCACGGCATCGGGCAGGGCCTGCACGATCGAGTAGCGCGTGAACTCGGTGTGCCGCTCCCACTTGAGCGTGTGGTTGGCGAAGCGCAGGCGCAGGAAGTTGGCCGACAGGCTGGACAAGGGCAGATCGGCTTGCCCGGGCAACTGCCTGAGGTGCGCCCATTCCTGCTCGCGGCCGATGCCATCGTTGAGCACGGCCACGTAGACGATGAGCGCGGGCAGCCTGATGCGGGCCGGCGGGCGCGCGTGGACCTCGTCGTGCAGGGTCTCGCGCAGGGCGTCGTCGAGGGGGATGGCGCGCAAGGTGCCGACGCGGGGTGGTGTTGCGGTCATGGGCGCGGGCTTCGCTTACTTCAGCTTGACGCCATCGGCATCGAACACCTCGAGCGTGATGGGGATGCCTTGTCCGACGCTCTGCGTGACCGTGCAGAACGCCTCGAACTGGGACAGCACACGGTCGAGGTGTTCGAGCATGGCGGCGGGTACGCCCAGCGTCAGCGTGGCGTGCATCGACAGCACCCTGATGCGCCCTTCGGCATTGCGGCCCACTTCGGCGGCCACGTCGCACTGGATGGGCTCGGGCGCCTGCTTGAACTTGCGCAGCGCGAACAAGAGCGAATCGGACAGGCAGTTGCCGACCGCGGCGGCCAGGAACTCGACGGGCGAGGGCCCTGCGCCCTGGCCCATGGGCGGCGGCTCGTCGCCGAGCACGGCGGGCGCGCCACTGCCGAACGCGACATTGAACTGGAAGTCTTGCTTCTGGGTCAGGTGGACTTTGACGGCTTGGTCGGACATGCGCGGGCTCCTGTTGGCATGGCGCTAGGTTAACGGCAATTCCGAGGCGGCCGCGCTGGTCCGCGCTGGTCCATTTGGTGCGCGAACGCGCGGTGCCATGGGCCTTGTGCCCAGCCGTGCACCGCCATTGCGCAAAGGCGGTTCGGGCATAGGCGCAAGCGGCATCCAAAGCGCACCAGCAAGGCGAATTCCGCCTGGCACGCTTGCTGCTAATCCTCATGCGGTATTACCAATCGTTCAACCCGTAATAACCGTGAATGGGCCAATCATGATCTCTACGGCAGCAGCAAGGCGTTTGTCAGGTGGTTTCAAGGCCGTGTGGGCCGCGTCGGCATTGGTGGGGGCGCAGGCGGGCTGGTCCGCCGAGCCCCTGAAGATCGGCTACAGCGACTGGCCGGGCTGGGTGGCCTGGCAGGTGGCCATCGACAAGGGCTGGTTCAAGCAGGCCGGCGTCGACGTCAAGTTCGAGTGGTTCGACTACTCCGCCTCGATGGACGCCTTCTCGGCGGGCAAGATCGATGCGGTCACCGTGACCAATGGCGATGCGCTGGTCACGGGCGCGGGCGGCGCCAAGAGCGTGATGATCATGGTGACCGACTATTCCAACGGCAATGACATGATCATCGGCAAGCCCGGCATCAAGTCATTGAAGGACCTCAAGGGCAAGAAGGTGGCCGTCGAAGTGGGCCTGGTCGAGCACCTGCTGCTGCTCAACGAGCTCAAGAAGGCGGGTCTGAAGGAATCCGATGTCACGCTGGTCAACGCCAAGACCAACGAGATGCCGCAGGTGCTGGCCTCTGGCGATGTGTCGGCCGTGGGCGCATGGCAGCCCATCGCGGGCCAGGCCATCAAGGGCTCGCCTGGTGCGAAGCCGCTGGTGACCTCGGCCGACGAGCCCGGCCTGATCTACGACGTGCTCACCGTGAGCCCGGCCAGCCTGGCCGCGCACAAGGCCGAGTGGCAGAAGGTCGTCAAGGTGTGGGACCAGGTCGTGCGCTACATCGAAGACCCGAAGACGCAGCCCGATGCGATCAAGATCATGTCGGCCCGCGTGGGCGTGCCCGCCGACGCCTACATTCACTTCCTCAAGGGCACCAGGCTGCTGCCGCTGAGCGAGGGCAAGAAGGTGCTGGTCAAGGGCGAGGGCTTCAAGTCGCTGTACGGTTCGTCGAAGATCGCCGATGACTTCAACGTCAAGAACGCGGTCTACAAGGATGCGCAGAAGATCGATGCCTACATCGATCCGAGCCTGACCAACGCCGCCGTCAAGTAAGCCTCATGAGTCAAGCGCGTCAAGCCGGTTGGTTCGCCGTGCGGGCGGCCTTGTCGCCTCGCCGCAAGCTCGTGCTGGGCATCGGGGCCTTCGCGTTGCCGCTGCTGCTGTGGTGCCTGGTCAGCTATGTGCCTTTCATCTGGCACCCGCAGGTCATGGTCACGCAGCCCGGCGATGTGGACTACTTCCAGGTCGGCATGCGTGTCGACAAGGACGTGTTCCGCGATGAGTCGCAGGCCATGCGCGAGGCCAGGAAGGCCTTGCCCGAGGGCGAGCCGGCCAACCCGGTCTACCTGCCCGCGCCGCATCTGGTCGCGCGCGCCTTCTACACGGCCTTCACGACCGCGCCCGAGCAGAAGGACGCGCCCTGGCTGCACGAGAGCCTGTGGCACAGCATCCAGATCATCTTCTGGGGCTTCTTGCTGTCTTCGTTGATCGGGGTGCCGCTGGGCATCATCTGCGGCACCTACAGCAGCATCGCGCGGCTCAACGAGCCCTTCATCGAGTTCTTCCGCTACCTGCCCGCGCCGGCCTTCGGGGCGCTGGCCGTGGCCATCCTCGGCATCCACGATGGGCCCAAGATCGCCATCATCGTGATCGGCACCTTCTTTCAGCAGGTGCTCGTGATCTCGAACACGACGCGCAAGCTGGACTTCGCCTTGCTCGAAGCCGCGATGACGCTGGGCACCAAGCGCTGGCGCCTGATCTCGCGCGTGGTCGTGCCCGGCATCCTGCCCGATCTGTACCGTGACCAGCGCGTGCTGCTGGGCTGGGCCTGGACCTACCTGATCGTGGCCGAACTGATCGGCACTAGCTCGGGCATCACCTTCTTCATCACGCAGCAGGCGCGCTACCAGCACTTCGAGAACGTGTACGCGGCCATCGCCATGATCGGGATCATCGGTCTGGGCATCGACCTGCTGCTGGCCTGGGCGGGCCGCTACCTGTTCCCCTGGGACCGCTCGCAGGACAAGCGTTGATCGGTATTTCATGAGCATGAACATGAGCACACCAGCCGTTTCCTATCTCGACCAGTCCGACGCCGTGCGGGCGCGCTTCGACAAGCTCAAGCAGCGCGACGTCGTGCTCGAAGTCAAAGGACTGGGCAAGACGTTTCAATCGCATCAAGGCGAGGTCACGGCCCTGCGGGACATCAACTTCAAGACGCACCGGCGCGAGTTCGTTTGCGTGATCGGGCCTTCGGGCTGCGGCAAGTCGACGCTGATCCGCATCCTGGCGGGGCTGGAGTCCTTCACCTCGGGCGAGGTGCTGCTCGACGGCGAGCCGGTGCAGGGCCCGTGCCGCGACCGGGGCATGGTCTTTCAGGGCTACACCTTGTTCCCTTGGCTCACGGTCAAGAAGAACGTGATGTTCGGGCTGGAGATGAACAACGCGGGCCGCAACGAGGCCGAGGCGCAGGCGCGGCAATGGCTCGAGTTGGTGGGCCTGAGCAAGTTCGCCGAGGCGTATCCGCACCAGCTGTCGGGCGGCATGAAGCAGCGCGTGGCGATCGCGCGGGCGCTGGCCAACCAGCCGCGCATCTTGCTGATGGACGAGCCTTTCGGTGCGCTCGATGCGCAGACGCGCGCCAGGATGCAGCAGCACCTGCTCGAGATCTGGAAGAACATCGACATCACGATCCTGTTCATCACGCACGACCTGGACGAGGCCATCTACCTGGCCGACCGCATCCTCGTGCTCAAGGCGCACCCGGGCGCCGTGCAGGAGCTGATCGAGGTGCCCGTGCCGCGCCCGCGCTCGGCCATGCAGCTCACGAGCCCCGAGTTCCAGGCCACGAAGGCGCGCCTCGAGGCCCTGATCCACCCGCCGTCCAGCGAGCCCGAGGACGGCGAAGACGACGACGTGATGCCCAACGTGATCCGCCTGACGGACGTGGCCGACAACGTCGAATGACATCCTTGTGAACCCCATGGAGCCAGACATGCATGCACATGAAGTGCCCGACAACGTCAAAGCCATCCAGCAGTCGCTCAAAAGTCGGGGCGTGAAATACTGCATCGGCGCGTATGTGGACATCCACGGCGTGCAAAAGGCCAAGGTCGTGCCCATCGATCATCTGCCGCAAATGGCCGCCGGCTCGGAGCGCTACACCGGCTACGCGCTCGATGGCCTGGGCCAGGCGCCCAACGAAGACGAGCTGACCTCCGTGCCCGACTTGCGCCACATCGTGCAGCTGCCCTGGGAGCCCAAGATCGCGTGGATGCCCGCCGACAACCACTTCAAGGGCGAGCCTTACCCGCTGAGCACGCGCGTGGCCCTGCAAAGCGTGCAGGCCGAGGCCGCCAAGCTGGGCTATGGCATGAACCTGGGCATCGAGTGCGAGATCTTCCTGCTCAAGCAGAACGCCGATGGCACGCTGCAAGTGCCGCATCCGGACGACAAGCTGACCAAGCCCTGCTACGACGTGAAAGGCTTCGTCGACAACTTCAGCTGGCTGGACAAGGTCGCGAGCTGCATCAACGACCTGGGCTGGGACCTGTACTCGTTCGACCACGAGGACGCCAACGGCCAGTTCGAGTTCGACTTCAACTATGCCGACGCGCTCACCACCTGCGACCGCCTGACCTTCTTCCGGATGATGGCCAAGCACTACGCCGAAGAAGAAGGACTGCTGGCCACGATGATGCCCAAGCCTTTCGCCAACAAGACGGGCAACGGCGCGCACTTCAACATGTCGCTGTACGACCTCGAGACAGGCCAGAACCTGTTCGCCTGCGACCCGAAGGACGACCCGCGCGGCATCGGCCTGACGCCGCTGGGCTACCAGTTCGTGGCGGGCATCCTCAAGCATGGCCGGGCCTTGTGCGCCGTGTTCGCGCCCACGGTCAACAGCTACAAGCGCCTGGTGCGGCGCGGCGCCATGAGCTACTTCTCGTGGGCGCCCGTGTTCAACTCGTATGGCTCGAACAACCGGACCAACTCCGTGCGCATCCCGGCCGGCGGCGGCCGCTGCGAATCGCGCAATGCCGATGGCGCCGTCAACCCGTATCTGGCCGCGGCCCTGGTGCTGGCAGCCGGGCTCGAAGGCATCCGCGAAGGCCTGAACCCGGGCGAGCCCAACGAAGACAATCTGTACGAGCTCAGCGATGAGCAGCGGCAGGAGCGCGGCATCGCGTTCCTGCCGCAGACGCTGCAGGAGGCCGTGCAGGCCTTCGCCGCCGACCCGCTGGTCGAGCGCACGCTGGGCAAGGCCTTGCGCGACGAGTTCATCAGGTACAAGACCGAGGAGTGGGAGGCCTACCATCTGTCGGTCAGCCAGTGGGAAGTCGAGCGCTACAGCCACATGTTCTGAGACGCGGTTGCCATGGACGACCAGACCACATCGCAGAACGCACCCCAGACGGACGGCCGGGGCAGCCCGGTCACGCGCATCAGCATCTCGATGCCCGAGGACCTGCTGCAGGAACTCGACATCATGGTGGCGCGGCGCGGCTTCGAGAGCCGCTCGCAGGCCATCGGCGCCATGATCAACGACCAGTTGCTGGAGCACAAGCGCCAACTGGGCGAACAGGTGATGATGGGCACGATCACCTTGCTGTACGACCGCTCGGTGCGGGGCCTGCAAAAGCAGCTGTCCGACCTGCAGTGCCACCACATCGACGAGGTGATCAGCTCGCTGCACGTGCACCTGATGGACAAGCAGATGCTCGAAGTGGTACTGGTGCAAGGGCCGGCCACCACCCTGCAGGCCATCGCGGACAACATGAGCACCTTGCGCGGCGTCGATCACCGGCCGCCTGCAGCTGATGGCCGCGACCATCCCGCCGGTGCATCCGCTGACTCGCTGAGGTCAAGGTAAAGCGGCCGTAAAGCAGGTGCCCGCCCAAGTGCGTTTAAGTTTCACCTAAGCGGATGGGTGCATAGTGCGGGTTTGCGTACACCTGCACTTGAATAGACACCCATGCGTTTGCTGTTGGTTGAAGACGACCACATGATCGGCGAGGCCGTGCTGGACATCCTTCGCGCCGAGAGCTATGCCGTCGATTGGGTCAAGGACGGCCAGCAGGCCGACGCGGCCTTGCGCACGCCGGACTACGACCTCGTCCTGCTCGACCTGGGCCTGCCCGGCAAGGACGGCCTGGCCGTGCTGCAGGCCCTGCGCGCCCGCAAGCTGCGCACGCCCGTGCTGATCGCCACGGCCCGCGACGCCGTCGAGCAGCGCATCGCCGGGCTCGATGCCGGCGCCGACGACTACCTGCTCAAACCCTACGACCTGGGCGAGCTCCTGGCCCGCGTGCGGGCCTTGCTGCGTCGCGCCGCCGGCCGCGCCGAGCCACTGTACGAACACATGGGCGTGACCATCAACCCGGCCACGCGCGAGGTGATGGTGGCTGGGCAAGTGGTGATCCTGTCATCGCGCGAATGGGCCGTGCTGGAGCCTTTGCTGGCCCGTCCGGGCGCCGTGCTGTCGCGCCTGCAGCTCGAGGAAAAAATTTTCGGCTGGGACGACGGCGTGTGCAGCAACGCGGTCGAGGTCTATGTGCACGGCCTGCGCAAGAAGCTCGGCGCCGGCCTGATCCAGAACGTGCGCGGCGTGGGCTACATGGTACCCAAGGCATGAAGGGTGCGAAGGGCGTGGGTTGGCGCTGTCGAATTCCTTGCGCGGCCGGCTGCTGGCCTGACCTGCTGGGCGCCATCTTGCTGGCCGCCGTGGCGCAGGCGGTCACGGCTACGTCACGGCCTTGTCGCAGGCCGACGTCATCTTCGACAAGCACATGCAGAAGATGGCCGAGTCCCTGCGCTCGGGCATGCCGCTGACCAACTGTCCCCAGCGCGCGAGATTCAACAGCGACAGGGCCAACGAGGACTTCGTCGTGCAAGTGTGGACGATCGAGGGCGAGCCCATTTTCCAGTCGGCCGCGCACCGTCGCCTGCGCCAGCCCGCGCAGCCGGGCTTTTCGGATTTGCTGGCGCTCGATGGGCGCACTTACCGCGTTTACGTGCTGGCCACGCCCCGTCAGATCATCCAGATCGCGCAGGACATGGCTGCGCGCAGCGACATGGCCTCCTCGCTGGCCTTGCATGCGGTCGTGCCCATCTTGCTGATGGCGCCCGTGCTGATGCTGGTCGTGTGGTGGGCCATCGGGCGCTCGCTGGCGCCGGTGGCGCAGGTGCGTTCGCAAATGGCCGCGCGCAAGGCCGATGACCTCTCGCCCGTGAGCGAGGCCGGGCTGCCCGATGAGGTCCGCCCGCTGATCCAGGAGCTCAACCTGCTGTTCGACCGCCTGCGCCAGGCCTTCGAGGCACAGAAGAGCTTCGTGGCCGATGCCGCGCACGAGCTGCGCTCGCCGCTGGCGGCGCTCAAGATCCAGGTGCAGGGGCTGCAGCGCGCGGCGGACGAATCCGCCCGGAGCGTGGCCGTGCGGCGTTTATCGTCTGGTATCGACCGCGCGACCCACCTCGTCGACCAGTTGCTGGCGCTGGCCCGCCAGGAGGCGAGCGCCGTGTCCGGCGTCGGGCGCATCGCGGACGTCGACCTCGCCCAGATCGGCCTGCTCGCGCTGACCGACACTTTGCTCGATGCGCAGACGCACCGGATCGACCTGGGCGTGCACCGCGCCGATGCCATCGCCGTCAAAGGGCAGGCCGAGGCCTTGCGTGTTTTGACCCGCAATCTGCTGGACAATGCGATCAAGTACACACCCCAAGGCGGCACGGTCGACATGACCGTGCACCACACGTCGTCGGGGCCTGTCCTGTGCATCGAAGACAGCGGCCCCGGCATCCCCGAAAAAGACCGTGTCCGCGTGCTGGACCGTTTCTACCGGGTCAGTGGCGCGGGCGCGGACGGCAGCGGCCTGGGGCTGGCCATCGTCAAAACCATCGCCGACCAGCATGGCGCGGTCGTTCTGATCGATAAGTCTGAGAGACTGGGCGGCTTGCGCGTGCAGGTGCGCTTCAAGGCGTAGCATGCCGATGCGGATTTTTCTCTTTGCAATATGAGAACTCGACACCACAACATCGCCATCTTTTCTCTGCGGCTCTGGCGGGCGCGCTGTGCATGGGCTGGGCCTCGTCGGGCCAGGCCGTCGAGGTGGCGCCTCCGCCCACGTTGAGCAACAAGGCCTTCGTGCTGATGGAGTTCGACACGGGCCAGATCCTGGCGTCATCCAACCCCGAGTTGCCGCTGCCCCCCGCATCGCTGACGAAGATGATGACGAGCTACATCGTCGAGCAGTCGCTCAAGTCGGGCCGCCTCAAGCCCACCGACCAGGTTCACGTGAGCCTGAACGCATGGTGCCGGGGCTCCAGCACCGAGTCGTGCATGTACCTGCCGCTCAACAGCACGGCATCGGTCATGGACATGCTGCGCGGCATCATCATCCAGTCGGGCAACGATGCCTCCAAGGCCGTGGCCGAGCACCTGGGCGGCTCCGAGCAGGCCTTCGCGCAGACGATGAACAGCGAAGCCAAGCGCATCGGCATGACCAACACGCACTTCGAGAACGCGACAGGCCTGCCCGCGCCCGGCCACCTGGCCTCGGCGCATGACCTGGCCTTGCTGGCCCGCTCGATCATCCGCGACAGCGCCGACTACTACCCCATCTACGCCGAGAAGGACTTCAAGTTCCACGGCATCAAGCAGGGCAACCGCAACGCCTTGCTCTACACCGATCCCACAGTGGATGGCCTCAAGACCGGCCACACGGAAGAGGCCGGCTACTGCCTGACGGCCTCGTCCAAGCGCAACGGCATGCGCCTGATCTCCGTGGTCATGGGCTCGACCAGCATGCAGGAACGCGCCGACCAGACGCGCGCCCTGTTCAACTGGGGCTTCAGCTCGTTCGAGAAGGCCAGGCCCGTGGCGGCCGGTGCCGTCGTGGCCACGCCGGCCGTGCAGTTCGGCAAGGCCGACAACGTGCGCGTGGGCCTCGTGCAGGACTGGGACCTGATGGTGCCGCGCGGCCAGGCCTCGCGCGTGCAAACGACGGCGCAGCTCAACGCCGACATCAAGGCCCCGATCGCCAAGGGTGCCGTGCTGGGCAAGGTCGTGGCCGTGCTCGATGGCAAGGTGCTGGGCGAGAAGCCGCTCGTGGCTTTTGATCCGGTCGAGCAGTCGGGCATCTTCTTGCGCGCCTGGCAACACATCCGCAAGCTGTTCAAGTGAGCGCGCCGGGTACCCGGGGGCGTTTAAGGCTCGTCTAAGTATTGCTGAGCAAAATCCGCGCGTGTGGCCGCAGGCCGCACCGCGATTTCAGCGATCCACGACTTGATCAACGCTTTAAGGATACCTATGCGCTTGTCTTTCATCGGCCTGGCCGCCAGCATCAGCATGTTGGCGGCATGCAGCCACACACCCATGCGGGCGGATGCATCGTCCAACACGGCGCCGCCGGTTCAAAAGGCCGTGGCCAATGCGGGTGCGCAAACCCACGGCGTCGACCAGGCGCAGCTGGATGCGCAAAAAGAAGCCGCCCGGCAAGAGGCTTTGCGCCAGCAGGTGGCCGCGCTCAACAAGGCTTCCGTGCTGTTCGACTTCGATGACTACACGGTCAAGTCGAGCTACAGCGACATGCTGATCAAGCAGGCGCAGTTCCTCAAGGCCACGGGCGCCGACCACCTGACCTTGCAAGGCAACTCCGATGAACGCGGCAGCGCCGAGTACAACCTGGCGCTGGGCCAGAAGCGTGCCGAGGCGGTGCGCAAGGCGCTGACCTTGCTGGGCGTGTCCGAAGGCCAGATCGAGACCGTCAGCTTCGGCAAGGAAAAGCCCAAGGCCGATTGCCACGACGAGTCATGCTGGTCCCAGAACCGGCGCGTGGATTTCGTGCACGGCCCCGGCCACTGATCGGGCCGCGGGCCTTTGCTCGTTCAGCGGATCTTGCCGAGCAAGGTCTCGATGTCGTCGAACATCTCGGACATGGCGGCATCGGCCTTGGGCTCGGTGCCGATCCGCGTCTGCAGTTGTTGCTCCATGAAGCACACGGTCATGCGCACATAGGTGCTGTCGAGCGCTTTGCGCACGGCCGCCATCTGCGTGGCGATGGGCAGGCAGCCTTCGCCTTCTTCGATCATTCGCTGGATGCCGCGCAGCTGACCTTCCGCACGTTTGAGTCTGTTGAGGATGTCTGTGCGGTGCTTGTCATTGTCCAGCGCGGCCATATTGCAGTCGTCCGTTGTGGGGTCGGGAGAGGGTGAAAAACAGGGCCTTCATTTTGCACATGTCAGGTGCTTTGACCTGCGCGATATGGTGACCGTCGGGCGGAAATTAGTGAAGCTGGATTGACATAAATTCGCGCCCATCGACAGCGTTGAAAGCCTCATGCCTATTGGGGCACGAAGCACAAGCCACATTCAATCCCCGATGCCAGGGATGCGAAACGGCCAAGCCTGCGATGATGCGGATCATGCGCTGAGCTGTCATGCGGAGCCCTCTTTGAAAAGAGGGTTTCATGCGCGCGCGGGGCAGCGTCACACAACCGTCATCAACCCGGGATCAGCACGCTCGATGCAGGCTTGGCCGGGTCGTAGTAGACCTGGACCTTTTGCCCGACAGGGAAGGGCGCGAGCTCCTTCAAGGCCGCCTGCTCGTCGCTGTGGCGCAGGCCGAAGGCCCGCAGGCGATTGCCCGTGTAGCTCACGCCATCGACGGTGTAACGGTAGCGCAGGTCGGTGAGCCATTCGCGTGCGAGGGTGCCGTGCTGGTCGCCGGTTTCGTTGTGGGCGCGCACGCGCGATTCGAGCACCACGCCTTCGACATGCGGCCACGCGGGGCTGGCCTGCTTGATCTGCCATGCCCGCCAGGCCAGCAAGCCAAAGCCGATGATGAAGGCGGTGATCAGGTATTTGCCGATGTCGTCTGGCATGGTGCGCGGCGGGCTGCGGTGTCGATGGTGCAAGTGTCACACGTTCGCGGCTTGGGGTAACGGTGGCACTACACTTGGCGGATGCCCCAACCCCACGATATCCAGAGTCCTTCGAGTCCTTTCTATGCGCACCTCTCGCGCCTGCGTTTCATCAAGCGATGGGGGCTGATGCGCAACGCCGTCGAAGAGGACGTCGCCCAGCACAGCTGGGAAGTGGCCGTGCTGGCACATGCCCTGGCCGTGATCGCCCGCGATGTGCTGGGCAAGGCCATCGATCCCCATGCCGTGGCCACGCGCGCCTTGTTCCACGATGCGACCGAGGCCATCACGGGTGACCTGCCCACGCCGGTCAAGTACTCGCCCGCCATGCGCCATGCCACGGGCAACCTCGAAGGCGAGGTCTGCAACGAGATGCTCCGCCTGTTGCCCGAAGCCCTGCGGCCCGCCTTGCGGCGCGTGATGGACCACCACGAGTGGCCCACCGAAGAAGCCCGCCTGGTCAAGGCCGCCGACCGCCTGGCGGCCTGGCTCAAGTGCCGCGCCGAGCTGCGCTACGGCAACCGCGAGTTCGAGCAGGCCGCGCAGCAGGTGCGCGCCAAGATCGACGAGCACATGATCCCCGAGGTGCGCTACTTCCTGGACACCTTCGGCGCGGCCTTCGAGCTGACGCTGGACTCCTTGATGCGAGGCGAGTGAGCAGGCATGAGCAAACAGATCCAAGCCAACCCGACCATGCTGCTCGATGCCAGCTTCGGCGAACCCGAAGCCATGGCGCGCGTGCTCGAAGCCCATCCGGACTACCGCGTGCTGCGCCGCCTCGTGCCCGTTCGCGAATACGCCCGCAAGCGCACGGGCGAGGTCGCCAAGGTCGCGATCCTCGATACCGAGACGACAGGACTTGATCCGAACAAGGACCGCATCATCGAGCTGGCCCTGCTGCTTGTCGATGTCGACCTGCGCACCGGCCTGCCTTTGCAAGTGCTCGATGTGTACGACGAGCTCGAGGACCCGGGCATGCCCATTCCGCCCGATGCCCTGCGCGTGACCGGCATCACCGATGCCATGGTCGCGGGCAAGCGGCTCGACGAGGCGCGCATCGCGGCCTTGATGGAGGGCGTGTCGCTGGTCGTGGCGCACAACGCGCGCTTCGACCGCGGCTTCGTCGAAAAGCGCCTGCCTGCTTTCGCGCGCCTGCCTTGGGCCTGCTCGGTCAACGAGATCGACTGGAGCGCGCGCGGCCGCGGCTCGGCCAAGCTCGAGTTCCTGGCGCACGAGCTGGGCTTGTTCTACGACGCGCATCGCGCCGAGATGGACTGTCACGCCTTGCTGGCCGTGCTGGCGGCGCCTTTGCCCAATTCGCATGAAACGGGTCTGGCCGTGCTGCTGGAGGCCGCGCGCCTGCACAGCTTCAAGCTCAGCGCGACGGGCTCGCCCTTCGAATCGAAAGACGCCTTGCGCGGCCGTGGCTACCGATGGGATGCCGAGCGCAAGGTCTGGCACACGCAACTGGCCAGCCAGGTCGAGATGGAGGCCGAGTGCGCCTGGCTCAAGGTCCATGTGTACGGCGGCCGCGCGGCCAGGGTCGATGTGGAGCGCCTGACGGCCCTCGAGCGGTTCTCGGTCCGGCCGGGCGAGCGCGAGGCCATGTCGCTGTGACGCGGGCGCATGACCACTGACGCCAAGGCCGTTTGGCCCAGACCAAGCTGGCAGGATGCCCTGGCTGGCCTGTCGGTCGCGGGCCTGCTGATCCCGGAGGCCGTGGCCTACGCGGGCATCGGCAACATGCCGCCGCAAGCGGGTGTGCTGGCCTTGATGGTCGGGCTGCTCGTGTATGGTCTGACGGGCGGCAGCCGCTTCGCCATCGTGTCGGCCACGTCCTCATCGGCGGCCGTGCTGCTGGCCGCAACCGGGCCGCTGGCCGGCGCCGATGTGATGCTGCGCATGCAAATGGCCGCCGGCCTGGTGATGCTGACGGGTGGCTTGTTCTTGCTCGGCGCGGTGGCCAAAGTGGGTGCCGTGTCGGCCTTCATCTCCAAGCCGGTGTTGCGCGGCTTCGCGTTCGGCCTGGCGCTGGTCATCATCATCAAGCAGGTGCCGCGCCTGGTGGGCTTGCCTGTGCCAGGGCGCGATGTGCTGGCGATCTTCATGGGCCTGGTCGAAGGCGTCGCGCATTGGCATGTACCCAGTTTGATCGTGGGTGGCACGGCCTTGCTGGCCATGACCTTGATGCGGCGCTTCAAGCCCATGTGGCCCGCCGCCCTGCTCGTGATGCTGGCGGGCATCGCCGCGCAGCATGGCGCCTTGCCGGCGAACTGGGGCGTCGCGACCGTCGGCCTCATCGACCTCCAGCTGGCGCCGCCGCATCTGCCCGCGCTGCATCGCGATCAGTGGCTGCGCCTGGGCGAAGTGGCCATGGCGATGGTGCTGATCCTGTACGCCGAATCGTATGGCGCGGTGCGCACGCTGGCGTTGCGTCACGGGGACACGGTCCAGCCCAACCGCGAGCTGGTGGCATTGGGCCTGGCCAATGCGCTGAGCGGGCTGCTGCATGGCATGCCGGTCGGGGCGGGGTACTCGGCCAGCGCGGCCAATGAGGCGGCCGGGGCGCAGTCGCGCTGGGCTGGGTTGCTGGCCTTGCTGGTCATCGTCATCGTCGTGCTGACCTGCTTGCCTTGGATGGCCGACATGCCCGAGCCGGTGCTCAGCGCCATCGTGATCCAGGCGGTCGAGCACATGCTCAGGCCGGCCGTGTTCACGCCATATTTCACCTGGCACCGCGACCGGCTGCTGGCCCTGGCTGCCGTGGCGGCCGTGTTGTGGCTGGGCGTGCTCGATGGCTTGCTCGTGTCCATCGGCGCGAGTGTGTTCATGACCTTGCGCGGCCTGGCGCAGGCCCGCGTGGTCGTGCTGGGGCGCCTGGCCGACAGCCATGACTTCGTCGACATCGGCCACTCGCCGCAGGCCATGCCCGAGCCTGGCATGCTCATCCTGCGACCCGAGGCACCGCTGTTCTTCGGCAATGTCGAGAGCCTGATGGAGCAGGTGTACCGCGCCCTGGCGCGACATCCGGATGCGCGAACCCTGATCCTCAGCCTGGAAGAGTCGCCCAACCTCGATGGCACCTGTGTGGAGGCCTTGCTCGAACTCAGCTTGGCCTTGGCGCGCTCAGGCCAGGCGCTGATGCTGGCGCGCATCAAGAGCCCGGTCGATCAGGTCTTGCGGCGCGCGGCCTGGCGCGATGGCGGCATGACCATGCTCAGCATCGACGATGCGGTGAGGCTGGCCAAGGCGACGTGAACGTGGCGCCGCGTTGTACTTCTGGCATGAAATGACTCGCGGGCCACTCACTTGAGGGTGGCCTCGGCAATCGGCATGCCTGGCCCGATGGTGCCGGGCAGAATGTTCTCCACGCCGAATCAGGTTCGGCAACCCGCTGGTGGAGAACAACATGAACGCGCCCTCGAAAAAGCTGTCATCGCCCAACGCTTCGTCAACGAAAGGCGTCAGCAGACGGCAGATGCTGCAGGGCGTGGCCGGCGCGGCCTTGACCGCGGGCGTGCTGCCCGGTACATCGGGCACGGCGCAGGCCGCCGAGACCGAGTACGACATGGTTGTCGTGGGCGCGGGCGCGGCGGGCATGACGGCGGCGCTGGCGGCCCGCAAGCGGGGCTTGAGCGTGCTCGTCATCGAGAAGGCGGCCAAGTTCGGCGGCTCGGCTGCGCGTTCCGGCGCCGGCATCTGGATCCCGAACAACGAGGTGCTGCAAAAGGCCGGCGTGGTCGACACGCGCGAGAAGGCGGCGCAGTACCTCGATGCCGTCGTCGGGCCCACCGTGTCACCCGAGCGCAAGGCGGCTTACCTGTCGACAGGGCCGGAGGTCGTCTCCTTCCTGTTGCGCAACACGCCTTTGAAGTTCAGGTGGATGGCAGGCTACTCGGACTACTACCCCGAGCTGCCCGGCGGCCTGGCCGAAGGCTCGTCCATCGAACCCGACCAGTTCGACGGGCATTTGCTGGGCGCCGAGCTGGCCAACCTGAACCCGCCTTACCTGGCCGTGCCGCCGGGCGTGGTCATCTTCGGCGGCGAGTACAAGTGGTTGAACCTGGCGGGCGTGTCGGCCAAGGGCCTGTCGGTGGTGGTCACGGCCGTGGGGCGCTATGTCACGGCCATCGCGCGCGGCGAGGCGCCGTTGACGATGGGGCAGGCGCTGGCCGCCGGCCTGCGCACGGGCTTGCTGCAGGCCAATGTGCCCGTGTGGCTCGACACGCCCTTGACCGAGTTGCAGTTCGACGGCACGGGGCGCGCCAGCGGCGTGCTGGCCAGCCGCGATGGCAAGCCCATGCTGATCAGGGCGCGCCGTGGCGTGCTCGTGGCATCGGGCGGCTTCGAGCACAACCTGGGCATGCGCCAGACCTATCAACAACAACCCATCGGCGTCGATTGGACGGTCGGCACGAAGACCAACACGGGCGACGGCATCCTGGCCGGGCAGCGCGCGGGCGCGGCGCTGAGCCTGATGGACGATGCCTGGTGGGGCCCGGTCATCCCGCTGCCCGAAGGGCCTTACTTCTGCCTGTCCGAGCGCACGCTGCCGGGCAGCATCATGGTCGACGGCCAGGGCAACCGTTTCGTCAACGAGGCCGCGCCGTATACCGAGTTCGTGCACACGATGTACGAGAAGCAGGCCTTCCCCGCCTGGATGATCGTGGACCAGCGCTACCGCAACCGCTACCTGTTCAAGGAGACGCCGCCCATCCTGCCGTTGCCGCAGGCGTGGTACGACAGCGGCGCCGTGGTCAAGGACCTCACGCTCGAAGGCCTGGCCGTGAAGCTGGGCATGAAGTCCAGCGCCTTGCGCAATACCGTGAACCGCTTCAACGACTTCGCCGATGCGGGCAAGGACCTCGACTTCCATCGCGGCGACAGCGCCTACGACCACTACTACTCGGACCCGGCCATCATGCCGAGCTCGTGTCTGCGCGCTTTGCGCCTGGCGCCGTTTTACGCGTTCAAGATCGTGCCGGGCGACCTGGGCACCAAGGGCGGCATGCTGACCGATGCCAAGGCGCGCGTGCTGCGGCCCGATGGCAGCGTGATCCCCGGCCTGTACGCGGCGGGCAATGCGAGCGCCTCGGTGATGGGGCACAGCTATGCGGGCGCGGGCTCGACCATCGGCCCGGCCATGACCTTCGGCTACATCGCCGCCAACGACATCGCCGACACGAAGGTATAAGGGCGGCTCGAGGGCCGGTCAGCGCAGGGGCTTCAAGGCCTTGGCGTCGATGTCGGGCCGCGCGGCCTTCAGCACATCGGGCGTGACCGCGCCATGCAGCGAGCAGCCGAAGCGCGTGAAGGCGGCGTCCTTCTCGTAAGGCTCGATGATCAGCACGCGCTCGATGGCGCCGGCCTGCAGCTCGGTGCCGCCCGGCGTGACGACCTTCTGCCAGCCGATGCCGGCTTGGGCCGCATCGAAGATTTCGGTGCGGGTGTACATCTGGCCGTCGGGCTGCAGGCGGTCCTTGTCCCACAGCATGGGCTGCATGGTCTTGATGACATCGGCCACGGGCGCCTTGAGCACGAAGCCCCAGGCCACGAAGACATCGTTGTCGCCGAGCGGGAAGAGCTGGTCGAAATAGCCGGTCAGGTCCATGCCGCCGAGCTTGAGCGGCTTGGCGAAGGTCACGACGCTGCGTTCGGGGTCGCCCCGGTCCGAGACCTTGAAGTAGCCGAAGGCCGGCGCCTTGACGAATTGCTTGTTGGTGGCGAGGTCGGCGGCGCGGCGCTGCAGGGTTTCGAAGAAGGCGCGGTCACAGCGCGAGAGGTCGGCCAGGATCTCGTCGGTCGGTGCGGCCATGGCGGAGGTCGCCAGCACGAACGGCACGAGCGGCATGAGCGCGGCGAGCGACAGGAGTGAAATGCATTTCATGGGAAACCGGGGTGAATGCAGGCCGACACCTGTTGCACATATCGCAAGATGTCCGACAAACGTATGCTTGAATGCGCAGCAGTGTGCCCAAGTGCCACACAGGTTTCAACCCGCATTCAGGTGCGCGCAGTGCGGTCCGGGCGCGACCCCCTTCATCTCGGTGACAGACAAATGACGTGGCTTGTGCCTCGCGTCGGCCTTCAAAGCCCGCGCCAGCGCGCCCGCCGCACTTCACCCATAATCGCCCGACGCATAACAAGGCAGGTTGACATGCAACCCATCATCGCCATCCACAACATCTCCAAGGTCTACCAGTCCGGCTTCAAGGCGCTCAACAAGGTCAATCTGAACATCCAGCCCGGCGAGATCCTGGCGCTGCTCGGCCCCAACGGCGCTGGCAAGACCACGCTGATCAGCATCATCTGCGGCATCGTCACGGCCTCCGAAGGGCAGGTGACCGTGGGCGGCTTCGACACGGTCGGCGACTACCGCGCCGCGCGCAACCTGATCGGCCTGGTGCCGCAGGAGCTGACCACCGACGCTTTCGAAACGGTATGGGACACGGTGTCCTTCAGCCGGGGCCTGTTCGGCAAGCCGCCCAACCCGGCCTTGATCGAGCAGATCCTCAAGGATTTGTCGCTGTGGGACAAGCGCGGCAACAAGATCATCACGCTGTCGGGCGGCATGAAGCGCCGCCTGCTGATCGCCAAGGCCTTGTCGCACGAGCCGAAGATCCTCTTTCTCGACGAGCCCACGGCCGGCGTGGACGTGACCTTGCGCCGCGACATGTGGGCGCTCGTGCGCAAGCTGCAGCAGGCCGGCGTGACCATCATCCTGACCACGCACTACATCGAGGAGGCGCAGGAGATGGCCGACCGCATCGGCGTGATCAACAAGGGCGAGATCATCCTCGTCGAAGACAAGGACACGCTGATGCACAAGCTCGGCAAGAAGCAATTGACGCTGCACCTGCGCGAGGCCATGCGGCAGATACCGCCCGGCCTCGAAGCCTACGCGCTGACCTTGTCGGCCGACGGCCACGAGCTGACCTGCACGTACGACTCGGGGGAAGGCAAGGTCGACGTGCCCAGCCTGCTCAAGGCCTTCATCGCCGCGGGCATCCAGTTCGATGACATCCAGACGGCGCAAAGTTCGCTGGAAGACATTTTCGTGAACCTCGTGAAGGAGGCGGCATGAGCATGAACATCCACGCCATCCGCGCCATCTACAAGTTCGAGATGGCCCGCACGCGCCGCACGCTGATGCAGAGCATCATCTCGCCCGTGATCTCGACCTCGCTCTACTTCGTGATCTTCGGCGCGGCCATCGGCTCGCGCATGCAGCAGGTCGACGGCATCAGCTACGGCGCTTTCATCGTGCCGGGCCTGATCATGCTGTCGCTGCTCACGCAGAGCATCTCGAACGCCTCGTTCGGCATCTACTTCCCGAAGTTCTCGGGCACGATCTACGAACTGCTGTCGGCGCCCGTGTCGCCCTTCGAGGCGGTCGTGGCCTATGTGGGCGCGGCGGCCAGCAAGTCCATCCTGCTGGGCCTGATCATCCTGCTGACCTCGGGGCTGTTCGTGCCGCTGCGGGTCGAGCATCCCGTGTGGATGGTGCTGTTCCTCGTGCTGACGGCCGTGACCTTCAGCCTCGTGGGCTTCATCATCGGGCTGTGGGCCGAGAGCTTCGAGCAACTGCAGGTGGTGCCGCTGCTGATCGTCACGCCGCTGACATTCCTGGGCGGCAGCTTCTATTCCATCAAGATGCTGCCGGGCATCTGGCAGACGGTGTCGATGTTCAACCCGGTGGTTTACCTGATCAGCGGTTTCAGATGGTGCTTCCACGGGCAGGCCGACGTGAGCGTGGGCGTCAGCCTGGGCATGACGCTGGGCTTCACGGCGGCCTCGCTGGCCGTGGTCGCCTGGATCTTCAAGACGGGGTACAAGCTCAAGCGCTGAGCGTTGGCTCAGCTGTGGCGGCCGATCACCCCGCAGTTGCGGCATAAGCAAGCGTTTTGCCTTAGTAAGGCCGGGCGATGCGCGCTTTACCATGAATGGCTTCGTGTCGTTCTGTACTGCGCCATGTCCACGTCTACTGCCCATCCTTCAACGGTCCCCCCGCCCGGGTTGGGGCGCTTGCTGGCGCCCAGCGTGCCGCTGGAGAAAGCGCGCCTGCTGACCCATGTGGCCGCGCTGCGTGGCATCAGCGAGGCCAGCCTGCTGCTGGAGGCGGGCGTCGAATGCGATCTGCTGTCGAGGGACCAGGGCGAGGTCTACGCCACCGAGTACGCGGCCTTGTGCACGGCCGCCTTGCGCTTGACCGGGGACCCGTGCCTGGGCTTCGAGCTGGGCATGAACATGCCGCCCACGATCCATGGCGAGCTGAGCCAGGCCTTGCTCAGCGCGGGCACCCTGGCCGATGCGCTGGAGCTGGCCGTGACCTACTGGGGGCTGACCGGGCGCTTCATGCAGGTCAAGCTCGACAGCACGCCCGATGAGGTGCGCTTGCTGATGAGCACGCGCATGCCGCTGGGGGCGTTGGAGCGCTTCGCCTTCGAGAGCATGCTGACGGGCTGGGTCTACACGGCCCGCCAGCTGATGGGCGCGCCCGAAGCCCCCTCGACGGCGGTCATGTGCTTCACGGCGCCTTATCACCCGGCTTTCGAGCGCTATGCGGACCGCCTGCCTTTCGTCAGGTTCGGTTGCGCGACCAACGAACTCATCGTCCCGAACAGCCGGCTGGGCCTGGTGCTGCCGATGGGATGCCCGCAGGCCGTGGAGGAGGCGCGCGCGGTGTGCGATGTGGCCCTGGCCGACCTGACCGAGCGCAGCAGCAATTTCGTGCGGCGCATCGCCGATGTGCTGGCCCTGAGCTCGGAAGGCTATCCGACGATGGCGCGCGTGGCCGAGCGCATGGGCATCACGTCGCGCACGCTGGCGCGGCACCTCGATCGGCATGGCCTGACCTTCCGCCAGGTGCTCGACGAGCATCGCCACCAGGAGGCCTGCTCGATGCTGTCGGGTGGGCAGCAGTCGGTGGAGGAGATCGCCACGCGGCTGGGCTACAACGAGCCGGCCAATTTCACGCGGGCGTTCAGGCGCTGGGCGGGCTGCACGCCCACGCAATACAGGTCGAAGGCGTCGCCGGCGCATGCCGGGCGGCCTTTTTGAATTCGGCCATGTGAGGATTGGAGGGCAAGGCCGGCCTGGCGTCAGGCCACCTTGCGTTTGGCGGGCGCGGCGGCTTTCTTCCTGGTTGCCGCCTGCCGTTCCATGTCATGCAGCGTGGCCTGCAGGCCTTGCCAGGCGTACAGGTTGTAGCCCAGCACGTCTTCGATCGGCTTCTTGTAATCGCCGCGCGCCCAGATGATGCCGACCTGGATCGCCATGCCGACGAGGCCGCCGGCCAGCATCTCGATGTCCAGCTTCTTGACCAGCGTCGGGTACAGCATGGCGGCCAGCTCGCCGATCATCTCGATGTAGTCGCGCACGGCCTTCTTGGATTTCTCGTGGCTCTGCTGGTTGGCGCTGAAGGCATCGATCAGCAGGATCTGGGCACGCCTGGGGTCTTCGCGCAGGAAGACGTAGAAGGCGCGCAGGCCGCCCGCCGCCAGTTGCTCGACGGACTTGGGCGCATGGCTCAATGCCTCGGTGACACGGGCCACGAGCTGGCACTTGAGGTGCAGGTAGACGGCGTCGAAGGCTTCTTCGGTGCCGCGGAAGGATTCGTAGAAGTAGCGCTCGGTGAGGCGCGCCTCCGAGCAGATGTCCCGGATGGTCGTCTTGGCGATGCCACGCCGGGCGAAGGCTTCGAGCGCGGCGTCGATGAGGCGCTCGCGGCGCTGGTGGCGGCGTTCTTCGATGGAGGCGCCTTTGTAAGAGCGCGTCACGGGGGCGGTGGCGATGACGGTGTTCATGGGTGGGGGCAGTGCTTACCTGCTGCTGCGTGATTTTTTGACGGCGGGACGCTTGTCGGATACGGGTGGATTCCCCGAGATGAGGCGTGCCATGCTGTCGATGTGCGGTTGGGTGAGCAAGGTCATGTGGTTGCCGGGCAGCGTCAATTCAGCCTGGACGGGCCCCAGGGCACCCCAACCCTTGCCGTCATCGGCGATGTCATCGACGTCGGGCTCGGCGCTGGCCCTCCCCAGAATCAGGGGGACATCGATGCCCGCGGCGGGCACATAGCTGGTGTTGATGTTGCGGATGAAGACGCGGCACAGGCCGCGCACGTTGTCCAGAGGCGCGCGCGCATGGATGACGCCAGCCTTGATCATGGCCTGGTGCAGCATGGTGATCCGCTCGTCTTCGGTGTGCTCGCGCAGCGTGTCGCGGCTCAGGCCGAGGGGCTGGCTGGCTTGCATGTCGATGAGCTTGACCAGTTCGAGCAGGGCGTCGAGGCCATCGTGGTGGCGGCGATGCGGGCCTTGCGCCGATGGAGAGGCGCTGTCGAGCAGGGCCAGCAGTTCGACCTGATGGCCTCGGACCTGCAGCAGGCGCGCCAGCTCGAACGCGATCCAGCCGCCGAACGAGTGGCCGACCAGTTTGCACGGGCCGTCTAGCAGGCCCTGCGCGGCCAGGGCCTGCGCATGCGCGCTGGCCGCGGCCTCGACGGATGTGTGCGGCGGCAGGTGGCCGTCCAGCCCGCGCGCCTGCAGGCCATGGACGGGCACGTGGGCGCCCAGCGCCAGCGCCAGGGGCACGTAACAGGTGATGTTGGCGCCCGCGCCAGGCACGCAGATGACGGGCGTGACGCCCGCCTGGCCTGCCTGGATGGTGACGATGGGTGTGTAGGCCGTGTCGCTGTCGTGTCTGCGCGGCTCGTGTGTGGACGCCAGCGCGCCGTTCATGGCCACGGCGAGCGGCTTCACGGCCTGGCCGCGCAGCATGGCCCAGTGGCTGCCGCCGAGTGGGTGGACGGTCATGTTGTCGCCGAGCAGGGGGCGCCAGGCCTGCGCCGGGTCGAGAGTGGCGTTGTCGGCAGCGAAGTAGTGCGTGGGCACCGGGAGCGGTTGGGGCTGGTAGTGCCGCACGGCGTGCAGGGTCTGGCGTGTCATCTGCAACAACTGGTGAACGTTGGCCGTGGGCAGATCGGAGGGCAGCAGGCCTGCGCCTTGCGCGTGGGCGATGAGGGCTTCGAGATCGGGCAGGGCTTGCAAAACGTGCAGGCGTGTCTGCGCGGCCGTTTGTGTGGCTTCGTCTTCGGTGTCCATCTGGCTGGCCAGGTAGCCGAGCAGCAAGGCGGTGTCGCCCGTGTCGGTGGCCGGCTCTTGCATGGAGGCGGGGTGTGCCGAGTCGATCAGGCCGAGGAAGGCCACCTGTTCGTTTTCGCCGATCAGCTGCGCCGCGATCTCGTAAGCCAGCACGCCCGCCGCGGACCAGCCCGCGATGCGGTAAGGGCCGTGCGGCTGCACCTGCCGGATGGCCTGGACGTGCCAGGCGGCGAGCGTGGGCAGGGCAGGCACTTGAGGCGCCGCGCCGTCTTGCTGGCTGTGTTGCAGGCTCAGGCCGTAGACGGGCTGTTCGCCGTCGAGCAGCTGCGCCAGGGGCACATAGGGCAGCGCGGAGCCGCTCAGGTCATGCACGAAGAAGAGCGGCGGCTGCTGGCCTTGCTGGCGCAGCGGCACGGCCACGACGGGGTGGGTATTGCCGCCTCGCCCTTGGCTTTGCCGCGCCTGCTCGACGGCCTGGGCCAGCGAGGCCACGGTCGGGTGCGTGAACAGCGTGGACAGGGGCAGGTCGACGCCCCAGGCCTGGATGCGGCCCATCAGGCGCACGGCGGCCAGCGAGTGCCCGCCCGCGTCGAAGAAGTTGTCGTGGCGGCCGGGGGCGCGTTGCAGGATCTCCTGCCATATCGCGGCAAGGGCGCGCTCGGTGTCGCCGATGGGCTGGGCGTGGGCCTGGCCTTCGTTCAAGGGCGGGCTGGTGTCGGGCACGGGCAGCGCGGCCTTGTCGATCTTGCCGGTGAGGGTCAAAGGCAGGGCATCGAGTTGCACCCAGGCGCTGGGCACCATGTAGTCGGGCAGCGCGGCGCGCAGGCGGGCCCGCACGGCGGCGGCTGTGTCGACGTGGCCGTCGCGCATGACGAGGTAGGCGCTCAGGCTGCTTTCGCCCGAAGGCTGCTGGCACGCCAGCACGATGGCGTCGCGCACGGCCGGGTCTTGCTGCAACTGGGCTTCGATCTCGCCCAGCTCGATGCGAAAGCCCCGTACCTTGACCTGGCTGTCGTTGCGGCCGATGTAGTCGATGAGGCCGTCAGCGCGCCAGCGGGCGAGGTCGCCCGTGCGGTACATGCGTGCCTGGGCGTGGGCTTGGTCATGGGGCGCGAAGGGATCGGGCAGGAAGCGCTCGGCGCTGAGGTCGGGGCGGTTCAGGTAGCCGCGCGCGATGCCGTCGCCAGCGATGTAGAGCTCGCCGATGACACCGATGGGTTGCGGCCGCCCGTGCGCATCGAGGATGTGCACGCGTGTGTTGTCGATCGGGCGGCCGATGGGCGGGGCGGCCGTGTCATCGGGTGTGCACAGGTGGGCCGTGGCGCAGACCGTGGCTTCGGTCGGGCCATAGGCGTTGAAGAAACGCGTGCGCGCGGACCATGCCTTGCTCAGCGAGGCCGGGCAGGCTTCGCCGGCGACGATGAGCGTGCCCAGGTCGGGCAGCGGTGCGTCGCTGGGCAGGGCGCTCAGTGCCACGGGCGGCAGGGTCAGGTGCGTGATGCGGGCCTGGCGCAAGGTGTCGAGCAGGGGCTGGCCGGGCATGAGCGCATCGCGCGTGGCCAGGCACAAGGTGGCGCCGTGGCTCAGGGCCATCACCCATTCCCACACGCAGGCGTCGAAGCTGAACGAGAAGAACTGCAGCACGCGGCTACCGGGCTGGACACCGAAGGTGCGGGCCTGCCAGGCGGCGAGGTTGCACAGCCCGCCGTGTTCGACCATGACGCCCTTGGGGGCGCCGGTCGAGCCCGATGTGTAGATGACGTAGGCGAGGCTGCGGGCGTGCGCGCCGGTCTCGCTCATGGTCAAGGCGTGGTCGGCTTGCTGTTGGATGCGCGGCCAGGCCTCGTCCAGGCTGATGATCGGGATGCTGCTGAGTTCGCTGGCCAGTGCGCGCAAGGCCTTGCAGGTGAGGATGCGTGCGGGGCGGGCATCGCCGAGCATGTAGCTCAGGCGTGGCGCGGGGTAGCCCGGGTCCAGCGGGATGTAGGCTGCGCCGGCCTTGAGCACGCCGAGCACGGCGACCATCATGTCGATGCCGCGGTCGAACAGCAGGGCCACGGTCTGCTCGGGCCCGATGCCCTGCTGGCGCAGGTGGCGGGCGAGCTGGTTGGCGCGCTTGTCGAGTTCGGCGTAGCTGACGTGCTGGCTGTCGAAGCTCAGGGCGATGGCGTCAGGGCGTGTGCGGGCTTGGTCTTCGAACAGTCCGTGGACCAGGCTGTGATGCGTGCGCGGTGCGTGCGTGGCATTGAAGGCCGCTTGCACGAGTTGCTGTGTGGACGCATCGAGCCAGGCCAGGTCGGCCAGGCGTGTGTCGGCATGCGCCTGCGTGATGCTGGCCAGCAGCGTGCGCCAGTGTGCGAGCCAGCGCTGCATGGTCGCGTGCGTGAACAGGTCGGTGGCGTAGTCCAGTGAGCCGGTGAGTTGCGCGCCGGTTTCCTGCAGGCCGAGGGCCAGATCGAACTGGGTGCTGCTGGTCGGCAGGTCGAGCGCGCTGGCGTGCAGGCCTGGCAGGGTCGCGTCGCTGGCCGGCGTGTTGTTCAGGCTGAAGAGCACCTGGAACACGGGCGAGTGGCTCAGGCTGCGCGGCGGCTGCACGGCCTCGACGATCTGGTCGAAGGGCAGATCCTGGTGCGCATAGGCGGCCAGGGTCTGCTGCTTGACCTCATCGAGCATGTCGCCGAGGCTGAGGTGAGACTGGGGCTGCACGCGCAAGGGCAGCGTGTTGACGAAGAAGCCGATCAGGCCTTCGAGTTCGCTGCGCGGGCGGTTGGACACGGGCGTGCCGATGACCACGTCTTCTTGCCCGCTCAGGCGGGCCATCAGCATGGCCCAGCTGCTCAGCAGCAGCATGTGCAGCGTGATGCCGTGGCGTTGGGCGCAGGCCTTGAGGGCTTGCGTGATGTCAGGGCCGAGCGTGATGGCCACGCGGTCGCCCTGGTAGCTTTGCACGATGGGGCGGGCATGGTCGGTGGGCAGGGCGAGCACGGCCGGTGCGTCTTGCAGGTGGTGGCGCCAGAAGTCGGCTTGCTGGGCGAGGGCCTGGCCGTTGAGCATGCGGCGTTGCCACACGGCGTAGTCAGCGTACTGGATGGGCAGTGGCGGCAAGGTGGCCAGCGCGGCGCGCAGGGCCTTGCGCGAGATGGGTTGTGTCGGCGCCTGTGTTTGACGTGTGGCCGACAGCTGGCCGTACAAGGCCACGACCTCGTGCACGAGCACGCTCATGGACCAGCCATCCGAAATGATGTGGTGCATGGCCAGGAAGAGCAGGTGCTCGGTGCCGCTCAGCTGGACCAGGCGGCCACGGACGAGCGGCCCATGATTCAAGTCGAACGGCGTGCTCATCACGGCGGCCTGGGCCTGGGCTTGCAGCTCGGCCGGGTCGCATGTGCGGCCGGCCGGGTCGTCGATGATCTCGAGCTCGAAGGCCGAGACATCGAGGATGCGCTGCGCGGCCTGCCCGTCGACGGACGTGAACACCGTGCGCAGGGTTTCATGGCGCTGCACCAGGCCGTTCAGGCTGGCGCGCAGGGCCGGCACGTCGAGCTGGCCGGTGAGGCGCAGTGCCACGGGGATCACGTAGGCGCTGGATGCGCCATCGAGCTGGTCGAGGAACCACAGGCGCTGCTGGGCCCATGACAAGGGCAGGGGCGCGTCGCGTCGCGCGTGGGTGATGGCGATGGCGATGGCGTCTGTGCGGTCAGCGGCCGAGTTGGGCGTCAATGCCTCGAGTTCGCGCGCCAGGCCGCTCAAGGTCGGCGCATCGAAGATGTGGCGCAAGGTCAGGTCCAGGCCCAGTTGCTCGCGCACGCGGGCCACGAGCTGCACGGCCAAGAGCGAATGGCCGCCGATGTCGAAGAAGTTGTCGTGGCGCCGCACGGCGGGCGTGTGCAGCAGGGCCTGCCAGATGGCGGCCAGCTGTTGCTCCATCTCGGATTGGGGCTGGTCGTCCGCGTGGGTGACGGCGCTGAGCAGATCGAGGGGCGCGGGCAGCGCGCGCCGGTCGAGCTTGCCGTTGGGTGTGAGCGGCAGGTCGTCGAGGATCACGAAGGCCGTGGGCACCATGTACTCGGGCAGCACGGCGCGCAGGCGTTCGCGCAGGTCGTCGGACGTGGTCGTGGCAGCCGCATTGCCCGCGTGCAGGGTGAGGTAGGCCACGAGGCGCTTGTGGCCGACGTGGTCTTCGCGCGCCAGCGCGATGGCTTCGCGGATGCCGGGCAGGCGCGCGAGCTGCGCCTCGATTTCGCCGGGCTCGATGCGAAAGCCCCGGATCTTGACCTGCTGGTCGTTGCGGCCCACGTACTCGAGCAGGCCTGGGGCGCGCCAGCGGCCGAGGTCGCCTGTTCTGTAGAGGCGCGTGGGTTGGCCGGTGCCGATGCGGGCCGTGATGAAGCGCTCGGCGCTGAGGTCGGGGCGGCGCAGGTAGCGCAGCGCCACGCCCGCGCCGCCGATGTAGATCTCGCCGCTCACGCCGATGGGGGCAGGCTGCAAGGCGGCATCGAGCACATGGACCTGGGTCTCGGCAATCACGTGGCCGATCGGGATGGACGTGGCGTCATCGGGCACGTGGTCGATGCGGTGGGCCGTGGCGAAGGTCGTGGTTTCGGTCGGACCGTAGACGTGCAAGAGATTGCGCGGCGGGTTGTGGGCGAGCACGCGGCGCGCGGCGCCCGGGTCCAGCGTTTCGCCGCCGAAGAGCAGGTGTTTGAGCTGGCCGAACGCGCGCGACAGGGCCGTCGCATACTGGGTGAACAGGGCCGTGGTCATGAACATGACGCTCACGCCGTGGTCGATCAGCACTTGCTCGAACGCGGGCGGATGCAGCACGGTGCGCGCGTCGACGATGAGCAGGCGCGCGCCATTGAGCCAGGCGCCCCACACTTCGAAGGTCGAGGCGTCGAAGGCCGGGTTGCTGATGTGGGCGATGCAGTCGTGCGTCGTGATGTCGGCATAGCCGTTGTCCACGGCCACGCGCACGACGCCGCGGTGCGGCACGACGACGCCTTTGGGCGTGCCGGTCGAGCCGGACGTGTACATGATGTAGGCCGCGTCTTCCGTGGACGAGGGCACGTCTTCCGGCGTGAGGTTGCGGCCGTCGCGCGTGGCGACGAGGTCGAGGTCGCGGTTCAGGTCGAGATGGGCGAGGCCTTGCAGCGCGTCGAGCGCGGGGTATTCGCCGTCGGTGATCACGAGCCTGGCCTGGCTGTCGATGAGGATGAAGGCTTGTCGATCGATCGGGGCGTCGGCATCGATGGGCACGTAGCAGGCACCGGCCTTGAGCACGGCCAGCTCGGCCACGAGCAGGTGCACGCAGCGCGGCATGACGATGGCCACGGTGTCGCCGTGCGCCACGCCCAGGTCCTGCAGATAGCGGGCGAGCCGGTTGGCCTGCGTGTTCAGCTCGGCGTAGCTGAAGGACAGGTCCTGGCACAGCAAGGCCACGGCGTCGGGCTGGCGTCGGGCCTGGTCTTCGAAGAGGTGGTGGATGGGCTGGATGTGGGCGAGATGCGGTGTACCGGCCTTGGCTGGCGCGGGCAGCAGCTGTTGCCATTCGGCTGGCGGCAGCACATCGAGTTCGGTGGCCAGCCGTTCGGGCGCATGCGCCAGCGCGTCGACCAGCGAGGCCGTGGCCGTGAGCATGAAGGCCAGCACGCGCGCCGGGTCCACGCCATGCGAGGGCTGCGCGGCGTCGTATTGCGTCTGGGCCGTGAGCATGAAGCCCGCGCCCAGGTCATCGACCGACAGCGTGAACGGGTAGTTGGTGCGCTCCTGGCTGGACAGCAGCGAGATGCCGGGCCAGGCGGGCGTGGCCTGGGCATCGGGCGTGTGCCGGTAGTTGAGCACGGCCGTGAACAGCGGCAGGGTGCCGGGCACGGCGCTGCAACGCTGCGCCAGGGCCAGCGAGGCCTGCTCGTGCGGCAGCAGGTCAAGCAGCTCGCGGCGCATCGTGTGCACGAGCTGTTCGGCCTGCAGGCCTTGCAGCTTCACGCGCAATGGCAGCGTGTTGATGAACATGCCGATGACGCGTTCGGCGTCGGGCAGGCCTTGCAGGCGACCCGAGACGATGCTGCCGAAGACGATGTCGTCGCGGGCGCTGCAGCGGGCCACGACCAAGGCCCAGGCCGCGTGCATCAGGGCGGCCGGGCTCATGCCCAGACGCCGGCTTTGGGTGCGCACGCGCTGTGCGAGCGTGGCGGGCAGGTGCTGGCGCGCATCGTGCACGGCGCCATGGCCGTGGGCGTCCAGCAGGCCGAAGGGGGCGGTGGGCTCGTCGATGCCTTGCAGCTTGTGCGTGAAGAAGGCTTGCGCGTCGTGCGTGCCGAGTTTGCGCAAGGCCTGCGCGACGAAGTGGCGGTAGGGCACGGGCGCCGGCAACCGATCGGCCATGCCGGCCATGCAGGCCAGGATCTCTTGCAGCATGATCTCTTGCGAGACGTGGTCGCTGACCATGTGGTGGAGCTGGATGACGGCGTACCAGGTGTCGTCCTGCCTTGCCGGGTCCTGTGCGATCTGCGCGCGCAGCAGCGGCGCGGTCTGCAGGTCCATGTGCTGGGGCGTGTGGGCCAGCATGTGCTGGAGCTGCGTCAGCGCATCCTGATCTGGTCGCAGCGCGATGTCGTGCACGGGCAGCATGGCATGGCGCCAGACCACCTGCACGCCTTGTGGCAGGCCACGCCAGACGATCGATGTGCGCAGGATGTCATGGCGCTGCAGCACGGCCTGCATGGCCGCGAGCAACTGGTCGAGGCGCGCGCGGCTGTCGAGCTTGAGGATGCTGGGCAGGATGTAGGTGTCGCCTTCTTCGGCCTGCCCATCGGCGTAGACGTGGTGGAAGAGGATGCCCTCCTGCAGGGGCGCGAGCGGGTAGATGTCCTGCACATTGGCGCCGCCGCCGGGCACGGTCGATGTGATCAGGTCGATCTGGGTTTGCGTGAGGTCGATCAGGTTGAGGTGATCGGGCGTGATCGAGGCCGCATTCGCCGGGATCGGGTTGGCCTTGTGTGCGTGCTCGGCATCGGCCGCATGGCTGTCCGCAAGTGCTTGCAAGGACGTTGCCAGGTCCGACAGCGTGGGGCGCTCGAACACCTGCCGCAAAGGCACGCGCCAACCGGCCTTGCGCAGTTGCTCGATGAGCTGCATGACGAGCAGCGAGTGGCCGCCCAGGTCAAAGAAGCTGTCGTGGCGGCCCACTTGCGGCACGCTCAACAGCCCGGACCAGATGCGTGCGAGCAGTTGCTCTTGCTCGCCGATGGGGGCGGCGTATTGGCTGCCGGCGTAGGCATCGGCGTTGGGCGCGGGCAGGGCGCGGCGGTCGAGCTTGCCGTTGATGGTGAGCGGCAGCGCGTCCAGCGTGACGATGGCGTGCGGCACCATGTAGTCGGGCAGCGCGGATGTGAGCTGTTCGCGCAGGGTGGCGATGTGCTTGCCGTCGCCGTTGCCGACTGCTGCATCGGGCACGACGTAAGCGACCAGGCGCGCATGGCCCGTGGCGGCTTCCTGCAGCAGCACGGCGGCTTCGCGTACGCCGGGCAGGCCGGCCAGGCGTGTTTCGATCTCGCCGAGCTCGACGCGGAAGCCGCGCAGCTTGACCTGGTGGTCGATGCGGCCCAGGTGCTCGATCTGGCCGTCTTCGCGCCAGCGGCCGATGTCGCCTGTCTTGTACAGGCGCTGTGGTGCGTCCGTGTTGGCGGAGGCGTCGAAAGGATCGGGCACGAAGCGCTCGGCGCTCAGCTCGGGCTGGCCGAGGTAGCCGCGTCCCACTTGCTGGCCACCGATGTGGATCTCGCCCGCCACGCCCAGCGGCACGGGCTGCATGTGCTGGTCGAGGATGCGGATGCGTGTGCCAGGCAGAGGGCGGCCGATGCTGACCGGGCCTTGTCCTTCATGCGTTGCGGGCTGTGCCGGGCATTCGGCGACCGTGGCGACCACTGTGGTCTCCGTCGGGCCATAGCTGTTGAGCAGGCGCGCATGCGGGGCGAAGCGGCGCTGCCAGTTGGCGATGGCCTGTGGCGATGCGGCCTCGCCGCCGATGATGGTCAGGCGCCAGGGCGGTGTGTGCATGCCGGCAGGCAGGGCCATGTCGGCATCGGGCGATGTGGCCAGCACGCGCCAGTAGGCCGTCGGCAAGCCCATCACGCTGATGCGCCAGCGCACGCAGTGGTCCATGAAGTGCTGTGGCGTGGCGATCATCTCGTCGGTGCGCAGGACCACGCAGGCGCCGACGCTCAGCGGCGCGAAGATCTCTTCCACGGCCGCGTCGAAGCTGATGGACGAGAACTGCAGCACGCGGTCATCTTGGCGCAGGCCGTAGGTATGGACGGCGGCCCGTACGTAGGCGCCGAGGTTGCTGTGCGTGATCATCACGCCCTTGGGCACACCCGTCGAGCCGGACGTGAAGATCACGTAGGCCAGGTGGTGGGGCCGCGAAGCCTGGCTGTGTGCGGCAGTTGGCGTGATGGCGAGTGGTTCGTCCAGCATCAGCAGCGTGGGCATCGGTCGCGCCTGCTCGGCCTGGCTCCGTGTCAGGGCGGCCGTGAGCTTGTCATGGCAGGCCCGGTGCGTCAGCACGAGCGCGGGCTGGGCCTGGCTCAGCATCTGGGCCAGGCGCTGGTCAGGGGTAGCTGGGGTCGATCGGCACATAGGCCGCGCCCGCCTTGAGGATGCCCAGCAGCGCCACGACCATGTCGATGCCGCGCGGCAGGCACAGGGCGATGTGCTGGTCCGGCTGGACGCCATATTGCAGCAGGTGCTGCGCCAGTCGGGTGCTGCGCGAAGCCAGGTCGCCATGGCTCAGGCGCTGGCCATCGTGTTCGAGGGCGATGGCTTGGGGCTGCCTGGCTGCTTGCGCGTCGATCCAGTCGTGCACGAAGGGTGAGTCGTGGCGGGTGGTGGGCAGCGGCTGAGGGCCCTGGTGCTGGAAGCCGCGCAGAACCAGGTCGCGCTCTGCCGGCGGCAGCACGCTCAACGTGTCCAGCATCGTGTCGGCCGGTGCGGACAAGGCCGACACGATGTGGCGCAGGGCCGTCTCGAGATAGGCGTTGACACGCGCGGCGCTGACGGGCTGCTGCATCTGCGCCGTCAGGCGAAAGCCGCTGCCCGTGTCGTCGATGGACATGGAGACGGGGTAGTTGCTGCGCTCCGCGCTGGCCACGACCTCGATGCCGGCCCAGGCGGACAAGGCTTGTGCGGTATCGGCATCCGACGCGCTGTGGCGGTAGTTGAGCATGGACGTGAACAGCGGCGTACCCGCCTGGACGCCACTGCAGCCTTGCGCCAGCGGCAGCGGCGTCTGCTCGAAACGCACGAGGGCCAGCAGTTCCTGGTGCATGTGCATGACGGCTTCGCGCACGCTGTGGCCGTGCATCCGCACACGCAAAGGCAGTGTGTTGATGAACATGCCCAGCACGCGGTCGGCGCCCGCCACGCCTTGCAGCCGCCCGGACATGACCGTGCCGAACACGATGTCGTCAAGGCCGCTGGTGCGGGCCACGACCAGGGCCCAGGCCAGATGGAACAGGGCCGCCGGGCTCACGCCCGATGCGCGCGCCTGCGTGCGCAAGCCTTGCGCCAAGTCATCGTCGAGGTGCCAATGCGCTTCATCGGCCTGGCTGCCATCGCCATGCACGTTCAGCAGGCCAAAGGGCGCGGTGCAGTCTTCGACGTCGCGCAGGCGCGATGCGAAGTGGCTTTGCGCGGCGGCCGTGTCGGCCTGTTCCAGGGCATGGGCCACGAACCGCCGATAGGGCACGGGCCGCGGCAGCACGCTGTGCGCGTCCTGCATGAGGCTGGCCACTTCGCCCAGCACGACGTCCATCGAGATGTGGTCGCAGACGATGTGGTGCAGTTGGAGCAAGGCATGGCCCGCGCCCGATGCCGACGAGGCGAGCTGCACGGACAGCAAGGGCGCTGTTTGCATGGACATGGCCATGTGCTCGGGCGCCATCAGGGCTTGCAACTGCGCCTCTTCGCTGAGGCCGCATTGATCGGGGTCTTCGAGCTGGATGGCCTGCGTGCGCAAGGGCGCTTCCCGCCAGACCACCTGCACGGCGCGTGGCAGGCCTTGCCAGACCATGGCGCTGCGCAGCACATCGTGCCGGTTCACGACGGTCTGCAGAGCGTGCAGGAAGCGCTGCAAGGTGGCCTGGTCATCGAGCTTGAGCAGCATCGGCAGGATGTAGGCATCGCCGCCCTGTGCGCTCATCTCGTGATGGAAGAGGATGCCCTCCTGCAGCGGCGTGAGCGGGTAGATGTCCTGCACATTGGTGGCGCCGCCCGGCACCAGGCGCACGATGGCGTCGATGTGGTCCTGGCCCAGCTCGACGAGCGGCAGCATCTCGGGCGTGATGCGCATGCTGCCTGGCACGATGAGGTTGGGCGGGGCCTGCCATGCGTCCGGCATGCCGCCATGGGCCAGGGCCACCTCGATGCCGGCGGCCAGATCGGCCAGCGTGGGCGTGTTGAACACGGCGCGCACGTCGGCATGCAGGCCGCGTTGCCTGAGCCGGTCGATCATCTGCATGACCAGCAGCGAATGGCCGCCGAGCTCGAAGAAGGTGTCGTGTCTGCCTACCCGAGGCTGATTCAGCAGGGCGGACCAGACCTCGGCCAAGGCGATCTCAACCGCCCCCACAGGCGCTTCGAAAGCGCGCTGCGTGCTGGATGCGGGTGCCAAGACGGGCAGGGCCTCGCGGTCGAGCTTGCCGTTGGGCGTCAAGGGCAACGGGTCGATGATGCCGATGGCGCTGGGCACCATGTAGTCGGGCAAGGCCGATGTGAGCTGCGCGCGCAAGGCATCGATGTCGAGCCTGATGCCTGCTTGCGGCACCACATGAGCGACGATGTGGTCCGCATCTTGCGCCAGCACGACCGCTTCCCGCACGCCCTCGCAGGCGCGCAGGCGCGCTTCGATCTCGCCCAGCTCGATGCGCAGGCCGCGCAGCTTGACCTGGTGGTCGTTGCGGCCGAGGTACTCGATGACGCCGTCATCGCGCCAGCGGCCCATGTCGCCCGTCTTGTACAGGCGCTCGTGCGCTTGGCCAAAGGGGTGCGGGACGAAGCGCTCGGCCGTGAGGTCGGCGCGGCCCAGGTAGCCGCGCGCCAGGCCACTGCCGCCGATGTAGATCTCGCCGGCCACGCCCGTGGGCACGGGTCGCAGGTCGGCGTCAAGCACGTAGAGCTGGGTGTGGGGCAAGGGCCTGCCCAGTGGCAGCGTGGGCGAAGACGGCGCTTGCGCACCGCACTCGAACAGCGTGACGCAGACCGAGGCCTCGGTCGGGCCATAGGCGTTGATCACGCGCCGGCCGGCGGCCACATACGGCGCCGCCACGGGCCACGGGCAGGCTTCGCCACCGAGGATCAGCGTGGCGATGCTGTCGGCCGCGTCGCCGAGCGGGCAGGCCGCCAGCACGGAGGGCGAGAGCAGGACGTGGCTGATCTCTTGCTGGCGCAGCGTGCCCTGCAGCGCCGAACCGGGCAGAAGGGCGTCGCGGCTGGCCAGGTGCAAGGCCGCGCCGTTCGTGAGCGCCATCACCCATTCCCAAGCGCAGGCATCGAAGCTGAACGAGGCGAACTGCAGGACGCGGCTGCTGGCATCGATGCGCAGCGCATCGACGGAGGCCTCGGCCAATTGACAAACGCCCCTGTGTTCGATCATCACGCCCTTGGGCAGGCCCGTGGAGCCCGATGTGTAGATCACATAGGCCAGATCGTTGCCGCGTCGGGCGAGCCCTGCGAGGCGGTGCGTCGGGCTGGACGCGATGGCGCCGTGCGGGTCGTCCAGCATCAAGGTGGGCGTGTGCTGCGCGGCATCCAGTGTGGCCAGCAAGCTTGTCAGGGCCTGCTGCGTCAGGATGGCTTTCGGGCGCGCATCCTGGATCATGTGGTTCAAGCGCGCGGCGGGGTAGGCCGGGTCCAGCGGCAGGTAGGCCGCGCCCGCCTTCAGGATGCCCAGCATGGCGACGATCATGTCCACGCCGCGTTCGGCCACGATGCCGACGATGTCGTCGCGGCCGACGCCCATGTGGCGCAGCGTGTGCGCCAGTTGGTTGGCGCGCTGGTCGAGCTGCCCGTAGCTCAGGCGTTGGTCGCCGAAGACCAGGGCCGTGGCTTGCGGCCGCGCATCGGCTTGTTGTTCGAACAACTGGTCCAGGCAGGGCATGCGTGGCTGTTGCGGCGCCAGCGCGTGTGGCGCCGGGTTGAAGTCCCGCAGCACGCGTTGGCGTTCGGTTTCGGGCAGCCATGGCAGTTGGCGCCAGGCCGTGTCGCTGTTCGATGTGCGCGCCGAGGCCATGCCCTGCAGCAAGGTCCGCAGGCACTCGCCCCAGCGGACAACGGTGTCGCGTCGGAACAAGGCGCTGGCGTATTCGATGCCGCCCGTGATGCCCTCGGCCGATGCCTGCACCGACAGGCTCACATCGAAAGGCGAGCCCATGCGTGGCACGTCGACCGGCGACACGTTCAGGCCGGGCAGTCGCAGCGTGCCCGATGGCGTGTTCTGCAGGCTCAGCGTGGCCTGGAAGACCGGGCTGTGGCTGAGGCCGCGCGCGGGCGACACGGCCTCGACCACGCGCTCGAACGGCGCGTCCTGGTGGGCATAGCCTTCCAGGCAGACATCGCGCACTTGTTTGATCACGTCACCGAGCGTGCTGGCCACCGGCAAACGGACGCGCAGCGCCAGCGTGTTGACGAAGAAGCCGACGATGCCTTCCAGATCGGCGTGTGGGCGGTTGGCCACGGGCGAGCCGATGACCACGTCGTCCTGCCCGCTCAGGCGCGACAGCAGCATGGCCCAGGCGGCCAGCAGGACCATGTGCAGCGTCGCGCCGTGCTGTTGCGCCAGGGCATGCAAACCTTGCGTGGTGCCAGCGTCCACTTGGAAGGGCACGATGTCGCCTGCGTGGTTTTGCACGGCGGGGCGCGGGCTGTCGGTGGGCAGGCTGAGCAGGGCTGGCGCATGTGCCAGCGATGCGCGCCAGTAGGCCACTTGGGTTTGCAGCACCTCGTCTGTCAGATGCTGGCGCTGCCACTGGGCGTAGTCCGTGTACTGGATGCGCGGCGCGGGCAGCTTGGCCGTGGTGCCTTGGCGATGGGCCGCATAGAGCATGCCCAACTCGCGCGTCAGGACGCCCATGGACCAGCCGTCGGCCACGATGTGGTGCAGCGTGATGTACAGCAGGTGTTCGTCTTGCGCCGTGGTGACCAGGCGGGCGCGTGCGAGCGGGCCGGTCGACAAGGAGAACGGCGCTTGCGCTTGCCGCGCCTGCGCGTCGAGCAGGGCCTGGCGTTGCGCGGCGCTGGCTTCGGCCATGTGCTGACGCAGGTCCGCTTGATCGATGACCAGCGTGAGCTGGGGCGCGACCACTTGCGCGGCCTGCCCATCGACCGTGATGAAGCGCGTGCGCAGGGCGGCATGCCGCGCGATGAGCGCATCGAGGCTGTGCTGCAGGGCGCGCAGGTCCAGCGTGCCTTGCAGCCGCAGGGCCATGGGCAGCAGGTAGCCTGCCGAGGCACCGGGGAACTGATCGAGGAACCACAGGCGGTGCTGGGCCCACGACAAGGGCATGGGCCCTTCGCTGTTTGACGACGGGATCAAGGCGCAGCGCGACCCGCCGCCTTGTGTTGCCAGGCCATGCTCGATCAAGCGGGCCATGCCTTGCAAGGTCGGCGACTCGAAAACCTGGCGCAATGGCAAGGCGTAGGCGAAAGCCTGCTCGATGCGCGTGGCCAGTTGCACCGCGCGCAGCGAGTGGCCGCCCAACTCGAAGAAGTGGTCGTGTCGGCCGACGTATGGCACACCCAGCACATCGCACCAGATGGCGGCCAGTGCGGCTTCGGTGGCGCTGTGCGGCGGTTCATCGGTGCGTTGCTGTTGAAGCGGATCGATGTCGGGCAGGCCTTGTCGGTCGATCTTGCCGTTGGGGGTTTGCGGCAGCGCGTCCAACTGCATCAACGCGGTCGGCAGCATGTAGTCGGGCAGTGTCTGCGCCAGGCTGGCGCGCAGCATGGCCGTGTCCAGGGTGCCTGCATCGGCTTGTGCGGTGACATAGGCCAGCAATCGAGGCTCGCCCTTCGCATCGGGGCGCATCACGGCCACGGCGTCCTGCACGCCTGCGCAACGCGCCAACTGGGCTTCTATCTCGCCCAGCTCGATGCGGTGGCCGCGCAGCTTGACCTGCTGGTCGGCGCGGCCCATGTAGTGCAGCACGGCGGTGGCCTGCGCGTCCGGCATCCATCGGCCCAGATCGCCCGTGCGGTACAGGCGTGCGCCGGCCTGTCGGCTGAACGGATCGGGCACGAAGCGCTGGGATGTGAGGGCTGGCTGGTTCAGGTAGCCCAGCGCGATGCCCACGCCGCCGATGTGGACCTCGCCGGTCACGCCCATGGGCACGGGGCGCGCGTGGGCATCGAGGATGTAGACCTGTGTGTTGTCGATCGGCTGGCCGATGGGCACCTGCGTGGCCTCGCCGGCCAGGCCCGCATCGCACATGTGCATGGTCGCGCACACGGTGGTTTCGCTGGGGCCGTAGGCATTGAAGAAGCGGCGGCCGGCAGCCCATTGGCGCGCCAGCTGGGGCGGGCAGGCCTCTCCCGCCACGATCAGCACTTGCAGATCGGGCAGCGGCTGGCGGGCGTCCATGGCACCGAGCGCCACGGGCGGCACGGTCAGGTGGGTGATGCGCTGTTCGCGCAGCAGGGCTTGCAAGGGCGCGCCGGGCATCGCGGCATCGCGGCTGGCGAGGTGCAGGGTCGCGCCATTGGCCAGGGCCATGACCCATTCCCACACGCAGGCGTCGAAGCCATGGGCGGCGAACTGCAGCACGCGGCTGCCTGGCCCCACGTCGAAGGCGCGGGCCTGCATCGCGGCCAGGTTGCCCAAGCCCTCATGCGCCACCATGACACCTTTGGGCAGGCCCGTCGAGCCCGATGTGTAGACCACATAGGCCAGGTCCGTGCCGGCATGGGGTTGCCCTGGTGGTGGCGTCAGATTGGTCGGGGCTTGCGCGGCCAGCGTGGCCTCGGTGTCTTCGAGCAGGAGGACGTGGGTGGCATCCGATGTCAGCAGGTGCGACAGGGCGCGCTTGCTCAGCACGAGCGCGGGGGCCGCGTCCGCCAGCATGTGCTGGATACGCTGCGCCGGGTAGGCCGCGTCGATCGGCAGGTAGGCGCCGCCGGCCTTGAGCACGGCTAGCATGGACACTATGGCACCGGGCCCCCGGCCAAGCAGCAGGGCCACGATCTGACCGCGACGCAGGCCGCGCGCTTGCAGGCAGCGTGCGAGCTGGTTGGCGCGCTCATTGAGGGCCTGGTAGCTCAATGTGCCCGATGCGAACTGAAGGGCCGGCGCATGCGGCTGTCGCTCGACCTGTGCTTCGAACAGCGCGTGGATGGGCACGCCGGCAAGGTAGGGTCGCGCGCGCTGGTTGAGGCTTTCGGTGACGTGGCTGTGGGCTGGGGCATCCAGGATGGACAGCGTGTCCACGAGCGGGGCGTCGCTGTGCTGGCACGCGTCCACCAGCGCCTGCAAGGCCTGTTGCATGAACGCCGTGATGCGTTCCGGCGCGCAGGCCATGCCGGCGTCCGCGCACCTCGGCGTCTGGGCCGTGAGCATGAAGCCCGAGCCCATGTCGTCGACGGAGAGGGCGAAAGGGTAGTTGCTGCGCTCTTCGCTGGCCAGCAGGGTCATGCCCGCGAAGCGCAGGGCGATGAGGTCCGGCGTGCTGTGCCGGTAGTTGAGCACGGCGCTGAACATGGGCGTGTCGAAGGGCAGCGCGCTGCATCGCAGGGCATCGGCCAATGTGGCCTGCTCGTGCGGCAGCAGGGCCATCAGCGCACGGTGGGCCTGCCGGACGAACTCGGGCGCCGCGATGCCGCTCATGTTCAGCCGCACGGGCAGCGTGTTGATGAACAGGCCGAGCGCGCGGTCGGCGCCTTGCACGCCTTGCATGCGGCCCGAGAGCACGCTGCCGAAGACGACGTCGTCGCGGCCCGCGCATTGGCCGACGACCATGGCCCAGGCGGCGTGGAACACGGCCGCGGGCCCGACGCCCAGTTGCCGGGCGCTGTCGCGCAAGCGGTGTGCCAGGGCTTCGTCCAGGTGCAGGCGGTGCTGGTCGATCTGGCCGTTGCCGTCATGCACATCCCGCAGGCCGAAAGGCAGCGTGGGCTCGTCCACATCGGCCAGCCGTTGCGAGAAGAAGGCCTGCGTGTCGCTGTGATCGGCCTTGTGCAAGGCCTGGGCAACGAAGGCACGGTAAGGCACGGGGGCGGGCAGGGTGTGGCCTTGCCCGTCCAGCAGCGCGCGCAATTCGGCCAGCATGATGTCTTGCGAGATGTGGTCGCACACCATGTGGTGCATTTGCAGGGCCACGTGCCAGCGAGCGTGGTTTTCTTCTGCAGGCGCGCCGGCAACGAAGGCACGTGCCAGCGGTGCCCGGCCGATGGGCAGCGCGCCGGCCTTGTTCATGTGCCGCGTCAACGCGGCCGTGGCATCGCTGCCTTGCAGGCACGCGATCTCGTCCACGGGCAGCGTGGCGGCGCGCGCCACGACCTGCACGGGGTGCGGCAGCCCGCGCCAGAGCACCGCTGTGCGCAGGATGTCGTGCCGATGGATGATGTGCTGCACGGCTTGAAGGAAGGCATCGAGCTGCTCACGCGAATCGGCCGCGAAGACCATGGGCAGCAGGTAGGCATCGTCCTGCGCCTGCTCACCCATCAGGTGGTGAAAGAGCATGCCTTGCTGCAGCGGGGCCAGCGGGTAGATGTCCTGCACATTGCGCGTGCGGCCGGGGATCTGTTTGACGATGTGGTCAATGGCGTCTTGCGGCAGCCTGGCCAGTGGCACCATGTCGGGCGTGATGCGCGCGCAGTCGGCCGGGACGAGGCTGCGTGATGCCTCATCCGACAAGGCCTCGTCGTCTGTCTTGTCGATCAGGCGGGCGGTCAGGGCCAGGTCGGCCAGTGACGAAGCCGACAGCGCATCGCGCACATCGACGCGCAGGCCGAGGCCACGCAGACGCTCGACCATCTGCACGATGAGCAGCGAGTGTCCGCCCAGATCGAAGAAGTGCTGTGTGCGGCGGATGTCGCGCACGTTGAGCAGGCCGGACCACACTTGCGCGATGGCCTGTTCGACATGGCCTTGCGGCAGATCGGCCTGCGTCTGGTCGGACGACGTGCGCGTGGCCGTGGCCGTCGGCAGGGCCTGGCGGTCGATCTTGCCGCTGGGCGTGAGCGGCAGTTCGGCCATCGGCACGATGGCGGACGGCACCATGTGCTCGGGCAAGCGCTGCTTCAGCTGCTGGCGCAGATCATGGGCGTCCAGCGCGAAGCCAGGTCGCGGCGAGGCATATGCGACCAGGCGCTGGTCACCGCTTTGGTCATGGTCCTTGACCGCGATGACCGTGGCTGCCTGCACACCCGCCAACGTCAGCAGCTGCGCCTCGATCTCGCCCGTCTCGATGCGAAAGCCCCGGACTTTCACCTGATGGTCTTCGCGCCCCAGGTATTCGATCGCACCGTCTTCACGCCAACGCGCCATGTCGCCGGTCTTGTAGACGCGGGCATCGGGCGCGCTGCTGAACGGGTCGGCCACGAAACGCTCGGCGCTCAACTCGGGACGCCGCAGGTAGCCGCGTGCCACGCCGATACCGCCGATGAGCAACTCGCCCGCCACGCCGACCGGCACGGGCTGCATGTGCGCATCGACGATGTAGATGCGCGTGTTGGGCAGCGGCCGGCCGATGGGCTCGCTGGCCTGCGCGGCGTTGTCGCCGGCCTGGCACACATGCAAGGCCACGCAAACGGAAGCCTCGGTGGGCCCATAGGCGTTGATGAACTGCGGCACGTGCGCGTACTGGCGCGCCAGCGACGTGGGGCACACATCGCCCCCGGCGATCAGTGTCTGCAGGGACTGCGCGGCCTCGCCCAACGGCCAGGCGCCCATCACGGCGGGCGACAGCAGCACATGCGTGATGCCGTGCTGCCGCAGTGTGGCCTGCAAGGGCTGGCCGGGCAGCAGGTCGGCCATGTCGGCCAGGTGCAGGCTGGCGCCGGTCGTGAGCGCCATCAGCCATTCCCAGGCCGAGGCATCGAAGCTGAAGGATGCGTACTGCAGCACGCGGCTGTGCGCGTCGAGCTTGAGCAGGGGCCGCGATGCCGCGGCCAGGTTGGCGGCACCGCGATGTTCGATCATCACGCCCTTGGGCAGGCCGGTCGAGCCCGATGTGTAGATCACGTAGGCGAGGTGGTCCGCGCGCAGGCCGATCATGTCCGCGTCGATGCGCGATGTCGGCTGCGCGTCGACGAGCGCCTGTGCGGCGTCCAGCACGAGCAGGTGTGGCGCAGCCTCTGAATCGCTGGCCAGATCGATGTCGTCCAGCAATGAACGGGTGGCGGCGCAGGCCAGCACGACACGTGGCTGTGCATCGGCCAGCATGTGGGCGAGTCGCTGGCGCGGGTAGGCCGGGTCCAGCGGCAGGTAGGCGCCGCCGGCCTTCAGCGTGGCCAGCAGGCCGATGACCATGTCTGGGCCGCGCGCCACGAGGATGGCGACCAGGCGGTCGGGCCCGACGCCGAGCGTGCGCAGGTGATGGGCCAGTTGATTGGCGCGGGCATCCAGCTCGGCGTAAGACCATGCGCGGTCGCCATGCTGCATGGCCAAAGCCTGTGGCGTGCGCTCGGCCTGCTGCTCGAACATCATGTGGGCGAGGCCCGGCATGTCGGCGAAGGCCGTGGCTTGCGCCGCGCCGCTGAAATCATCCAGGATGCGTGCTTGCTCGGGCGCGGGCAGGATGGCCAGCGCATGGCATGCGGCGGCAGACTGGCCGCCCTGCACGGCTTCCAGCGCATCGACCAGCGAGGCCAGGGCCGTGCTCATGTAGCTGTTGACGGCCTCGGCCCGCGCAGGCGCCTGCGCCTGGGTGCTGACGCCGAAGCTGCCGCCGAAGTCGTCCACGGACACGGACAGCGGGTAGTTGGTGCGCTCCAGGCTGGCGACCACGCGCACGCCGTCCAGGCCGATGTGGCCGCACTCCTGCGAGGCGGCGCTGTGACGGTAGTTCAGCACGGCGCTGAACAAGGGGGCGCCGGTCGGCACGCCGCTGCAGCGTTGCGCCATGGCCAGCGAGGCCTGTTCGTGCCTGAGCAGCTCGCGCAATTCCGTGTGCACCGCACGCACTGCGCCATCCACAGCGTGTGAGCGCAGGTCCACCCTGATCGGCAGTGTGTTGATGAACATGCCGAGCACGCGGTCGGCGCCCGGGCCGCCTTGCATGCGGCCCGACAGCACGCTGCCGAACACCACATCGTCACGGCCGCTGCAACGCCCCACCACGGCCGCCATGGCCACGTGGAAGAGCGCGGCCGGGCTCACGCCCAGTGCCTGCGCCTGCCTGCGCACGCGCTGGGCCAGCGTGGCATGCAGCACCAGCCTGGCTTCGCTGAGCGTGCCGCCGTCGCCATGCACGTTCGCCATGCCGAAGGGTGTGCAGGGTTGGTCGACATCGCCCAGGCGCTGGCTGAAATGGGCTTGCGCCTCGTCGCTCTGTGCGTGCTGCAGGCCGTGCCAGACGAAATCGCGGTAGGGCACGGCGGCGGGCCATTGCTTCGCCTGCCCCTGCATGCAGGCGGCCACTTCGGTGAGGATCACTTCCAGCGACACGTGGTCGCTGATCAGGTGGTGCAGCATCAGCAGCGCATGGCTGGGGCCGGCCACGAGGCGGACCATCGGCGCCTGGCTCAGGTCCATGTGCATGTGTTGCGGGGCCATCATGGCCTTGAGGGCGTCTTGCTCGCTCAGGCCCTGGTCGTGCGCGGCCTGCATGTCGATGGCCTCGACGTGCAGACTGGCCTCGCGCAGCACCACCTGCACGGGTGCCTCGAGGTCTCGCCAGAACACGGCTGTGCGCAGCACGTCGTGGCGGTCGATCACGGCTTGCAGGCTCGCGGTGAAGTGCCCCAGGCGCTCTGGCGTGTCGAACGACAGCAGCACCGGCAGGATGTAGGCGTCGCCCGTGTCGGGGTGCAGCAGCCGGTGAAAGAGGATGCCTTCCTGCAGCGGCACGAGCGGGTAGATGTCCTGCACATTGGGCGTGCCGCCGGGTACCTGCGCCACGATGGCATCGAGCTGGGCTTGCGTGAGGTCCGCCATGGGCAGCATGCCGGGGGCGAGCTGCTGGCAGCCCTGCGGGATCAGGTTGGCCGGTGCGCCTGGGCGGCCTGCAACGACCGCTTCATTTTTCAGCGCGATGGCCTGCGCCAGATCGGCCAGCGTCGAAGCCGTGAACAGCGTGCGCACATCGGCTGCATGCCCGGCTTCCTGCAGGCGCGCCAGCATCTGCACGATCAGCAGCGAGTGCCCGCCCAGGTCGAAGAAGTTGTCGTGGCGGCCGATGCGTTCCTGCTTGAGCAGGTCAGACCAGATACCAGCTAGCAGTGTCTCGATGTCGCCTTGCGGCGCTTCATGCGCGCGGCTGGATGGCGTGTGCGCAAAAGCTTCGGGCAGGCGTGCGCGGTCCAGCTTGCCGTTGACGGTCAAGGGCAGGGCGGGCAGCACGGCGATGGCGCTGGGCACCATGTGATCGGGGAACTGCTGGCGCAGGCCCTGGCGCAGCGCGCCCACGTCGACATCGCCCGTCACATAGGCGACCAGGCGCTTGCCGCCTTCGGCATCCGTGTGCACGATCACGGCGGCCTCGCGCACGCCAGGCTGGCGCAGCAGGCCGCCTTGCACTTCGCCCAGTTCGATGCGAAAGCCCCGGAGCTTCACCTGATGGTCATGGCGCCCCAGGTACTCGACGACGCCATCGGCACGCCAGCGGCCCATGTCGCCGGTCTTGTACAGACGGCTGCCGGGCGGGCCGAAAGGGTCGGGCACGAAGCGCTCGGCCGTCAGCTCGGGCCGTTGCCAGTAGCCCGGCGTCACGCCCGCGCCGCCGATGTGGATCTCCCCCATCACGCCCACGGCCACAGGCGCCATGCGGGCATCGAGGATGTAAAGCCGCGTGTTCGGCAGCGGCCTGCCGATGGGCGCACTCGTGTCGTCGGGCAAGAACTCGTGGGTGGTCGCGCAGATCGTGGCCTCGGTCGGGCCGTAGGCATTGATGAAGCGCCGCCCCACGGCCGGGTCCGCCCAGATGCGTGCCAGGCCGGGCGGGCAGGCGTCGCCGCCGATGAGCAGGGTCTTGAAGGCATCCAGGCCTTGCGTGCTGGGCATCATGCTGACGGCCACGGGCGGCAGCACGGCATGCGTGATGCCCTTGTGCCGCAGCGTGTCGTACAGGGCCTGGCCGGGCAGCACCTCTTCGCGCGTGGCCAGCACCAGGCAGGCACCCGCACCCCAGGCCATCGTGCATTCCCAGATGCTGGCGTCGAAGCTCAGCGAAGCGAACTGCAGCACGCGGCTCGATGCCGTCGCGCCGAATTCATGCTGCTGCGTGGCCGCCGCGCCGCACAGGTTGCCGTGCGGCACCATCACGCCCTTGGGCGTGCCCGTCGAGCCCGATGTGTAGATGATGTAGGCCAGATGGTGGGTGTGCAGCCCGATGTCCGATGGCGACAGGTTGTGCGCCTCATGCCCATCGACCTCGGCTTGCATCCGGTCCATGGCGATCAGGTGTGCCTGGCCGGCAGGCAGGCCGTCGATCACGCTGCCGTGCGTCAGCATCAGGGGCGCGCCGCTGTCCGTCAACATGTACGCGATGCGGCTGACCGGGTAGGTCGGGTCGATGGGCACGTAGGCGCCGCCGGCCTTCAGCACGGCCAGCAAGGCCACGATCATGTCGGGGCTGCGGTTGAGGCACAAGGCCACGAGCGTGCCGGGTTGGACGCCATGTCTGCGCAGCGCGCGCGCCCAGCGGTTGGCGCGGGCATTGAGTTCGGCATGGCTGAGGCGCTCGTCGCCCATCTCCAGCGCGGGCGCATCGGGCGTTTGCCGCGCATGCCGCTCGAACAGATCGTGGATGAGCGTGCAGCGCGCATGGTCGGCCTGCGTGTCATTGAAGCCGACAAGCACCCGCGCACGCTCGCTCGCGGGCAGCACGTCGAGCGACAGCATGGCGGCCGTGCCATCGCCCGCCAGTGCCTCTGCCAGCGAATGCACGGCTGCTTGCAGCAAGCGGGCCACACGCGCCGCGCCGATGTGCCGCATCGTTTGCGCGCACAGCACGAACTGGCCTTGCGTGTCGTCGACGGACATGGCCAGCGGGTAGTTCGAGCGCTCCTGCCCGACCAACATCGTGATGCCCGGCCACAACGTGGCCGATTCCGCCGCGTCCGAGATCTGCCGATGGCGGTAGTTCAGCACCGATGTGAACAGCGGCGCGCCCGCCGGCACGCTGCTGCAGCGCTGCGCCAGGGCCAAGGGCGCATGGTCGTGCGCCAGCAGGTCCAGCAGCTCGCCCTGCATCTGCCTGACCGCGTCGATGGCGCTCAGCCCGGGCAAGGACGCACGCAGCGGCAGCGTGTTGATGAACGCGCCGACCACATGCCCGACATCGGCCCCGGCCTGCAAGCGACCGCTGAGCACCGTGCCGAAAACAATGTCGTCACGGCCGCTCGTGTGCGCCACGACCAAGGCCCAAGCCGCATGGAACACAGCCGCTGTCGTCACGCCATGGCGCCGCGCCTGCGTGGCCACTGACCGCGCCAGCTCGCGGCTCAAAGGCAGGCTCGCTTCTTCGATGTCGCGGCCATCGGTGTGCACGTCCATCAAGCCGAAAGGCGCGGTCGTGTCTTCGACATCGGCCAGCCTGGCCTTGAAGAAATCGACGGCCTCGCTGTCGTCTGCCTGTGCCAATGCGCGCGCCACGAACGAGCGGTAGGACGCGGCGGGCGGCAGGGTGTGCACGGCGCCTTCGAGACAGGCCTTGAGCTCGGCGCGCACCAGTTGCAGCGAGTAGTTGTCGTCGACCAGATGGTGCAGGTAGACGACCGCGTGGCAGCCGGTTTCATGAGCGTTCTGCGCCACCTCGACGCGCAGCAGCGGCGCACGCGTCAAATCCATGCGCAGGCGCTCGGGCGCCATGCGTGCGCTCAAAACAGACAGCGCGTCTTCGCCATCGCTCAGCGCGATGTGCTCGACAGGCACACGCACTTGGCGGCAAACGACCTGCACGGCGCGTGACAGCCCCGACCACAGCACCGCTGTGCGCAGGATGTCGTGGCGGTCCACGACGGTTTGCAGCGCGGCCAGGAAGGCATCGAGGTGCGCGCGCGATGCCAGGTCCAGCAGCATGGGCATCACATAGACGTCGCCCACGGCGGCCTGGTCACCACGCTGCTCCTGGCTGAACAGGTGGTGAAAGAGGATGCCTTCCTGCAGGGGCGCGAGCGGGTAGATGTCCTGCACATTGGGGGCGCCGCCATCGACCTGCGCGGTGATGAGGTCGATGTGGGCCTGCGTCATGTCGACCAGCGTCAACATCTCGGGCGTGATGCGCTGGCAGCCCGATGGGATCAGGCAAGGCGAGAAGGCGCTCGCATCGGGCAGCGAAGCCATGCGGGGCAGGGCCGCAGCCAGGCCCATCAAGGTCGGGTGGTCGAAAGCGGTGCGCAGTTCTAGCCGATAACCCAGCGGCTTGAGTTGCTCTGCGGCCTTGAGCACGAGCAGCGAGTGCCCGCCCAGGTCGAAGAAGTTGTCGTGGCGGCCCACTCGCGGCACCTTGAGCACGTCTTGCCACACGGCGGCCAGGGCGGTTTCGGCATTGCCCTCAGGCGCCTCGAAGGCCACGCGCTGCAAGGCGTGCGCATCGGGCGGCGGCAGGGCCTTGCGGTCGAGCTTGCCATTGTGGTTGAGCGGCATCGCGGCCATGGTCACGAAAGCGGCGGGGACCATGTACTCAGGCAGCGTGCGACGCAAATGCGCGCGCAAAGCCTCTTGCAAAGTCTCTTGCAAAGCGGCGCCGCCCTCATCCGGAGCCGTCGATGCCGTCAGCGTGACATAGGCCACCAGCCGTTGATCGTCCGCCTGCGCATCCTGCCAGGCCACGACCACCGCTTCACGCACATCCGCATGCTGCGCCAGCCGCGACTCGATCTCGCCCAGCTCGATGCGCAGCCCGCGGATCTTGACCTGATGGTCTGTGCGCCCCAGGTACTCGATGGCGCCATCGGCGCGCCAGCGGGCCAGGTCGCCCGTCTTGTACAGGCGCGCGTCCGTCGCGTCCGTCGCGTGCGGCGCAAAGGGATCCGGCAAGAAGCGCTCGGCCGTCAGGTCCGGCCGCTGGAGGTAGCCCCGCGCCACGCCCACGCCGCCAATGTGCAGCTCGCCTGCCACGCCCATCGGCACAGGTCTGCCCGCGCCATCCAGGATGTAGAGCCGCGTGTTGTCGATCGGGTGGCCGATGGGCACGACCTGGTGCGCCGTCCGCGCCGCGTCATGCCGGCAGGCCCAGGAGGTCACATCGATGGCCGCTTCCGTCGGGCCATACAGGTTGTGCAACTGCACGCCGGGCCAGGCCGCGAGCACCTGCTGCTGCAGCGACCACGGCAACGCTTCGCCGCTGCACATGATCTGCCTCAGCGATCCAGGCGATGCATGCCCCGCATGGTTGACAAAGGCCTGCAGCATCGAAGGCACGAAGTGCAGGGTGGTGATGCCTTGCTCGTGGATCACGCGGGCCAGGTAGGCGGGGTCCTGATGCCCGCCTGGCTGCGCCATGACCAGGCGTGCGCCGTTGAGCAGCGGCCAGAAGAACTCCCACACCGACACATCGAAGCTGAAGGGCGTCTTCTGCAGGACATGGTCGTGCACGCTCAGGGCGTAGGCCTTCTGCATCCACTGCAAACGGTTGACCACGCCGCGGTGTTCGTTCATCACCCCCTTGGGCTGTCCGGTCGAGCCCGATGTGTAGATCACATAGGCCACGCTGCGTGAAGACAAAGGCGCGCCGAGCGGTGCAACCGCATCACTGGCCAACCCGTCGACAACCGATGCCGCCGCACCATCCATGTCGACGATGGCATCAACTGGCACAACCGACTCGGGCAGGTGCGCACGCAGCGAAGCATGCGTCAACAGGGCGCGAGGGCCAGCCTCGTTCAACATGCTGGCCAGGCGCTCAGCCGGATGCGACGTGTCGATCGGCAGGTAAGCCGCGCCCGCCTTGAGCGCAGCCAGCAGCGCCAAGACCATGTCCACGCTGCGCTCCAGCGCAACGGCCACGATGTCGTCGGTGCGCACGCCCAGCGTCTGCAGATGGCGCGCCCATTGGTTGGCGCGCGCATCGAGCGCCTCATAGCTCAGCGCCTCGCCATCGCACACCAGCGCGATGCGACCGGGGCTCAGCGCCACCTGCCGCTCGAACAACTGCGACAGCGTGCTGTGCGCGTCGAACGCGGCGTCCGTGTCGTTGAAGCCATGCACGAGCAGCCGGGCTTCCTCATCGGGCATCAAGGGCAGGTCATCGATGGGGCCCGCATGTCCGGCCAGCACGGCCTCGCACATCGTCCGCAAACGCCCTTGCAGCAAGGCCACTTCGCCCGCCGACAGGTAACGCTCGTTGTAGACCATCTCGAGCAGCACGCCATCCGCATGGTGGTAGTTCTTGAGCGCGATGGCCAGCGGCGTCTGCTCATGGCCGTTGTGCAGCGTCGAGAACTTGGGGCGCGCCTCGCCCATGCGCACATCGGCATCGAAGGCCTCGAACGAGAAGGTCACGTCGAACATCTGCCGACGCCCCGTACGCGTGAGCTGCACCTCGCGGTTGATCTCCGAAATCGGCAGGCGCTGGTGCCTGTAGCAGCGCTTGAGCTCGTCGGCCATGGCCTGTATCTGTCCGGTGAAGCTGCGCGCCGTGTCGACAGGCACGCCGACCGGGTTCATCGACGAGAACATGCCCAGCATCTGCTTGTGCCGCGCCTTGCCACGGTTGTGCACGGGCACGCCGATCACGATGTCGCCGCCATCGCGGGCGTCGCTCACGCGCGAGAAATAGCTGTGGATCAGCGCCAGGAAGAAGTGCGGCGCCGTCAGCCCTTGCGCCTGCGCATGCGCCTCGATGCGCTCGAAGTCCGCGCGCGCGATCGGCCAGACCAGCTTGCCGCTGCGGCCGATGGCGTCACCTTCCATCGCATGGCGAGGCGTGAGCAAGGGGGGTGGCAGCGTGGCGTGGCGCGCCTTCCAGTAAGCCCGGTCGCGGTCAGGCCGGCTCGATTGAAAGTAGGCCTGCTCGGCCTGCAGAAACTCCAGGTACGACAGCCCGGCCTCGACCGCCTCGTCCACACCCGACAGCAGCCTGTTGTACTCGTCGATGATCGCCTGGCCCATCAGCGGGATGGCGTAGCCGTCCATGATGACGTGGTGATAGCGGTTCAGCCACATGTAGTGCGCCTGGCCGTAGCGCAGCAACGTGTGCCCCCACAGCGGCGTGCCGGTCAGCGGGTGCGGCTGGCTGAACAGCGCGTCTACTTGCGCACGCGCGGCATCGCGGTCGCCATCCAGGTGCGGCATGTCGATCAGCGGCAAGCTGACCTCGACATGGCCCCGCACCTCGAAGCGCGGCACGGCACCATCCAGCATCACCATGCGCAGGGCATCGTTGGCCTGCGCGATCTTGTCGACGGCCCGCCGCAGCAGTTCGATATTCAACTCGCCTTCGATGTCCGCGACCATGCCCAGCTGGTAACTCGGCACGTCCGGCATCAGCAATTGGTCGAACCAGATCACCTGCTGCACGGACGACAGCGGCAGGCTGCCATCCGGTGCATCCAATGAGCGTTGAACAGGCGAACAGCTGTTGAGGGACATGAGCGACATCTGGTTGTGAACAATCCATTGCCAATGGCCGCGCGTGCAGGGCCGCTGGTGCGTTGGATGTTGTTATGGGGTATGTGCTCAAAGGTTGACATATTGAATTGTCAACATGTCTTAGGGGATATCCATGTGCGCTCCGAATACCTCCTTATATAGGGGGGTGATATTCATTCGATCTGAACAACTCAACTGTCTGATTGACCAGATATACCTGGGGAAACTGAACGAAATAATGGGCATTTGAATAAGGGGTTCCAAATGCCAATTACAGGAACATACCTAGACATGTAGACAGATCACATTGTCAAACTCGCCCTCATTCATCCCTCATCAAACTGATTTCGTGATCCCGATCTGGCTGGCCCTGAAGAACACCTTCAGGCACAAACTGCGCACGACCCTGACCCTGGTAGGCCTGGCCGTGGCCATCATGGCCTACGGCCTTCTGAACACGGTGATCGAGGCCTGGTATGCCAACGCGCAATCCACATCGACCAGCCGCCTCATCACGCGCTCGACCATCTCGCTGGCCTACCCGCTGCCCGTGCACTACGCCGAACGCATCCGCGACGTCGAGGGCGTGTCCTCGGTGAGCTGGGCCAACTGGTTTGGCGGTACCTACGAGAACAGGCGCAAGCCCTTCCCGATGTTCGCCGTCGAGGCGGGCAGCTACTTCAAGCTCTTCCCCGAGTTCGTGCTGACGGACGCCGAGCTGCGGGCCTTCCAGCAAGACCGCCAGGGCGCCATCATCGGCCCGCAGATGGCCAGGGCCTTCGGCTTCAAAGTCGGCGACGTCATCCCGATCCAGGGCGACATCTACCCCGGCAACTGGGGCTTCACGGTCCGCGGCATCTACAAGACGAAGGACGACAAGGTCGACCAGACCATGATGATGGTGCACTGGCAACTGCTCTGCGAGAGCCTGCGTTCGCGCTTCGGCGGCGAGTTGATGGACCGCGTCGGCGTGTTCATCATCGGCCTCGACGACGCGGCGCAGGCGCCTGATGTGGCGCGCCGCATCGACGCGCTCTTTCGCAACTCGCCCGCCGAGACGCGCACCGAAACCGAACGTGCCTACCAGCTGGGCATCGTGGCCATGAGCCACAACATCCTCACGGGCATCCACCTGGTCAGCATCGTGCTCATCTTCATCATGATGGCCGTGATGGCGAACACGATGACGATGTCGGCCTCAGAGCGCCTGGCCGAGTACGCCACGCTCAAGGCCCTGGGCTTCTCGCCCGGCTTCATCGTCAAGCTGCTGTGCACTGAGAGCCTGGTCATCGGCCTGGCCGGTGGCGCGCTCGGCATCTTGCTGACCTATCCGGCCTCGGCGGCCCTGATCGACGCGGTCGGCAGCATGCTCAAGGGCTACGAGGTCTCGCGCGACACCATGCTCAACCAGCTTGCCTTTGCCGTGGGCGTGAGCATGCTGGCCGCGGCCTGGCCCGCCTGGAAGATGTCGCGCATCGACGTGGCCATGGCCTTGCGGCACGCGGCTTGAATCGTCAAACCGCACGGGCGCCAGGTCGATCTGGTCACCTCGATGCCTTCGCACTTGAGATCGGCCAGGGGCCCCGAAGGCGCCACAGAACTTTACACACAGGCCACAGCGCGAGCAGCCTTCTTGAAAGATTCTTGAAAAGAACGCGCACCTAGGATTCCGCCCAGCCCATGCGCCACGGTGGCGCACCAGGCTGAACATAGGGAGCCCCACATGCACATTCGATACCATGCCGCCTTGGCCATCGCCCTGGCCGCCGCCACGCTGGCCATGCAAGCACAGGCACAGGTCTACAACTTCACTGCCCTGACTGGCTTCAACGGCGACGGCACCGTGGCCGTGGGCATCAACAACAGCGGCGAGATCATCGGCGTCGACAACCACCCCGGCAGTTCATCCCAGGCCGTGACGTGGACGCTCGACGGCAGCGTCTCCGCCATGCCCCTGCTGCCCGGCACGACAGGCGCCACGCCCGAGTCCATCAATGACCACGGCCAGATCGTCGGCGTCTCATACGCCAGCGGCGGTGCGCGTCAGGCCACGCTCTGGAACAGTGGCACGCCGACCACGCTGACGCCGCCCGACGGCAGCACCTCTACGACGGCCGTGGCCATCAACAACGCCGGCCAGATCTACGGCTATGGCGCGACCGTGAACGTCCCGACGGCCACGGACACCGTCTCCACGGTGCTGTGGTCGCCCGCTGGTGTGCCCACGGTCCAGAGCACCGGCCCTTACGACGTCGCGCCAACGAAGGACTGCACCTTGTTCGCGTCGGCCTGCGGCAGGAACGGCCTGAACGAACAGGTGGGCGAGGGCGGACTTACCAGCGGGCCGCTCGCCGGCCACGCCATCCTCCGAACCTCTCTGGGCTTCGCGCTCGACCTGAACACCCTCGTCCCGCTCGACGTGAACGCATCGGGCTGGGTGCTCAAGTACGCATTCGGCATCAACAACCTGGGCCAGATCGTCGGTGAGGCCGTGAACACGAGCACGGGCGTGACCGAAGGCTACCTGCTGACACCGACCAGCGTGCCCGAGGCGCCCGCTTCAGCCATGTTCATGCTGGGGCTGGGCGGCATGGGATGCTTGCTGCGTCGGCGCAAGACGCTGGGTTGAAGTTGAGGCCAGCCTCACGCTCAATTGAGCACGAGGCTCCCCACATACCGCACAGCCTCGAAGAGCCCGCTGCCGAGGTACTGCAACTCCACGGCATCATCCAGCCCACCGCTCATCGAGCCCGTCACACCCAGCGTGGTCTTGGCGACCGAGGTGTAGATCTGGCCATTGTTCACCACGGCCGCGATCTTCGTGCCATCCGAAGACGAGGCCACGTTCGTCCAATTGCGCGCGGTCTCGCGCGGCGTCCACGTGACGCCCGCGTCGCTCGATGTGAAGAGCTGGTCGCCATAAACGGCCGCGACGAGCTTGCGGCCATCCGATGACGACGCCACGTTGATCCAGTTGCGCGCGGTCTCGCGAGGTGTCCAGGTGGCACCCGCGTCGGTGGACGTATAAATCAGCCCTGGCTGAACCGCCGCGACCAGCTTGCTGCCGTCCGACGACGAGGCGATGCTGGCCCACTGTCTGTTGGTCTCGCGCGCCGTCCAGCTGACGCCGGCATCGGCCGAGGTGTAGACCTGCCCGCCATAAGCGACGGCCGCCAGCGACATCCCATCGGCCGACGACGCGATGCTGACCCAGCTTTGGACGCTGGCGCGCGGCGTCCACGTCGCACCCGAATCGGCCGATGTGTAGATGTTGCCGCCATAGACCGTGGCGACCAGCCTCGTGCCATCGGCCGACGAGGCCAGCGTGTTCCAACTGCGGCTTGAACCATGCGGTGTCCATGTGGCGCCGCTGTCCGTGCTGGTGTAGATCTGCCCCATCGAGACGGCCGCCACGAGCTTGACGCCATCGGCCGACGACGCCACCGCGAACCAGCTGTGGACGCTGGCACGCGCCGTCCAGCTCTCGCCGTAATCGGTGGACGTGTAGATCTGGCCGCTCGAGATGTCATAGACCACGGCCACGAGCTTGCTGCCATCGCTGGACGAGGCGATGCCCTGCCACGTCTGGCTCGTCTCGTGCGCGGCCCAGCTTGACGCGGACAACGCAGACATCAGGATCTGCTGACCCGACAGCTGCGCGATCGACCAGCCACCGCTGTCCGTGCCCGTCACGCGGAACATGTCACCCACGGTCGGCGAACCGGGCAACGTGAATGTGAGTGGCGTCGGCGTCGCGGCCAGATAGCCTATGTTGCTCAGCATCGCCGTGGACGTCGTCACGCTCGTCCACGACAGGCCGGAAGAGGGCGTGGCATCGCACACCTTGGTCGTCGAAGTGATTTCACCCGTGTCGAGCACGCCGTTGCTGTTCGTGTCGAAACCCTTGACGACCAGACTGCCACCATTGGCACAAGGGCTGCCCGGCGGTTCGACAGCCACGGCCATCAGGTTGCTGGCGCTCGCGGCGCCACCGCACACATACGCGGACGAAAGGACCTCGCTCGCACCCAGAACGCCGTCGCCATCGGTGTCGATGCCCGTCGACACCTTCGTGCCACCCACGCTGCAATGCGCACCGGCTGCTTCAGCCGTCAAGGTCACGAGGATCAGCTTGCCGCCGATACCGGACACGCCAGGCGCGGCGTTCACGATGTTGCACACGTACTGCGTGCTGGAAACCTCCGACGAAGACAGCGTGCCGTTGCCATCGGCATCGAGCCCAGCGAGGACGGCGCGCCCCGCCTGTGCGCAGTTGGCGCCTGCGGGTTCGGCTTTGATTGCCACCAGGGGCTTGTAGGTCGAGGTGCTGGTGTCGCGGTTGTTGCCGCCACCGCCACCGCCGCCGCCACAGCCTTGCAGCGCCAGCGTGGCCAGCAGGAAGGCTGACAAACCGAGGGATTTGGCAAGTTGGGCGAACGGCATGAGGCTCCTCACAGGTGGGCTTGTGCGCTTGGTCCTCTCTAAGTGTGAAGACCGAACCCGCTTTTATCGACAAGACGGGGCGGTAACTTGCGGGATGGGCCGCAGGTACAGGGTCAATGCGTGAATGAATTCACTGGCAGGCCGTTGAAAATCACCCATGAAGCCAGCTTCGGCGCAGTCACCATGCTTCTTGGCGACGGTTTGAACATCTCGACGGGCAGCTCGGCTGGTATCGGCGTCCGCGTTGAACGCCCAGTTAGGCGCTTGTGCCTTGGTATGCTGACCTCTCTATGAGCCAATGTTGACGCTACGTCCATATTAAGCGACCTCAGACCGCGCCAGCCTTCTCGCGGATCCCAATGTCCATGCGAGCCGGTAGCTCGCACGACTGCCGTAGGGCAGGTGGTCCATTTGGCCTTCGCGTGAACCCGCATGAGCCAGCGTCAATTTGCGAGATAACTGATGCATGCCAAGGACAACATGCCTAACGCTCAGGTTAACCGGCAAAATGCAAAGCATTTTTGCCCGCGTTGAACCTACAGTAGGCTGGTGACAGGCGCAATATCCGTTGAGCTACTCATCGGGTTGTTGTTGTTTTAGGCGATGCGACTGACTAGTCGGCCCTGAACAACCCGCAAAGCCGCATGCTTGTTGGGTGTAAACGGCAAATAGGGATGGTGCAGTTTGCAAGAAACCGATCCAATGGATATCGATTCCTTGCAAATGCAGCGGAGAAACGATGGGCCCCAAGCAGCCAAAACGCGATGAAGAACACGATCTGTTGCGCATGGAGCTGGTCAACCTGATTGATCAGCGGCACGAACTGGCGCGACTGGTCGAGTTGATTGATTGGCAAGCCTTCAGCGATCAATGGAGCCCGCAGTTCACATCGACGACCGGGCGCCCGGCGTTGCCCACACGGCTGATGGCGGCGCTGCTGTACCTCAAGCACCTGTACGCACTGAGCGACGAGGAAGTGGTCGAACGTTGGGTGGAGAACCCGTATTGGCAGCACTTCAGTGGCGAGCGGTACTTCCGCCATGACCTGCCTTGCGATCCATCGAGCCTGGTGCGTTGGCGCCAACGCATCGGCGAAGCGGGCTGCGAGTGGCTGTTGGCCCAGAGCATCGAGGCGGCACGCAAAGGCGGCTTCATCAAGCGAGCCAGCTTGCAGACGGTGGTGCTGGACACGACGGTGCAGCCCAAGGCCATCGCTCATCCGACAGACAGCCGGCTGCTCAATCGTGCGCGAGAGCAACTGGTCAAAGCCGCGCAAGACAACGGCATCGTGCTGCGCCAAAGCTACGCCCGCTTGGGCACGGCCGCTGAACGGCAGGCCAGCCGTTACGCCCATGCCAGGCAGTACAAGGGGATGCGGCGCGAACTTCGCAAGCTGCGCACGTGGCTGGGCCGTGTCATCCGCGATGTACGGCGCAAGGGTTCAACCATGAGCAAAGCATTGCAGGCCAAGCTGGCCACCGCTGAGCGTTTGCATGCTCAGCAGCGCCAAGACAAGAACAAGCTGTACGCACTGCACGCCCCCGAAGTCGAGTGCCTGGCCAAAGGCAAGGCCAGAACGCCTTACGAGTTCGGTGTGAAGGTCTCGGTGGCCGTGACAGCCAGGCAAGGCCTGGTGGTGGGCATGCGCTCCATGCCCGGCAACCCCTACGACGGTCACACGGTAGACAGCCAGCTCGAACAGGTGTCCATTCTCACCGGGCAGATGCCAGCAATGGCGCTGGCCGACCGGGGCTACCGCGGTGTCGAGCCCTCATCCGGCACGAAGCTGCTGATCAGCCACACCCGCAAGCTGCCAGCCAGGCTCAAGAAGTTGCTCAAGCGCCGCCAGGTGGTCGAGCCGATGATCGGACACATGAAAAGCGATGGCCTGTTGGCCAGGAACTGGCTCAAGGGTGAAATGGGTGACGCTGTTCATGCCCTGTTGTGCGGTGCCGGACACAACCTGCGCATGATCCTGGCGTACCTCAGGGCGTTTTTACTGCGCTTGATGACGCTGCTTGTCCTGATCTTCGGCATCACCACCCCTGGTGCCTACGCACCGGATATGGTTGTCGCCGCTTGAAATGACTTGTTCAGGGCCGACTGACTACCAAAGGCGCATCACAAGTGCACCGGCAATAACCAAAATTGGCAAGTCACTGACATCGTAAGTGTTGCTTGATGTAGCGCCGGAACAAGGCTTTGCCTTTGCGCCTTCGATACGCCAAGTATTGCTAGATGTCGCACCTGCCGCAGGCTTGAGATCTCTGCCATCCCACGTCCATGAGTTGCTGGACGTGGCACCCGATTTGGGTTTGATGTGCTTGCCATCAAACACCCACGTATTGGATGATGTCGAACCGGATTTAGGCTTCAGTTCTTTCCCATTACAGACCCAGTTTTTGTCGAGAGTAAGCTTGTTTGACATGTTGACCTTGGCTATTGATTATTGATTGATTTGAATGCTTTGTATTCGCGGATGACCGAACCTATCTCATCAGAAAAGAGCGCTATGTAGTCATAACTCAGGCCATGGGACCCACTAGGATGCGGCAGGCAGACAATGCGTGCGAGCTCGAAGTCCTGGAAGCCGACCTTGAAACGCCTTCCCGAAAACGGTTTACTGACAAAAGTGGGTGCGCCCAATTTTGGGCCAACTACTGCTTCAAATCGGCTCAGAACAGACTGATGTTGAAGTAGTGGCAAGATCCTTGAACCAAAAAATAAAATGATGCGGGGCTGGAGGGCTTGGACGTGTGCAATGAAGTTGTCCACTTGCTCTGGCGCCAGCAGCTTATCATCGTAGCTGCCATCAATATGATGGTTTTGGCTGTCACACCAGTTCGTCTGCACAAGGCACTTTTCAAAGTTCCCACCCGAGCCTTCCTGGTTCAATGGATGTCCCCACAAGGCAAACCACTCCATAATTTTGTTGTCGTAGGGCCAAGTTTTGGCTACCCAGCCGTATTCGAGGGCCTTATTTGAGAATACGTGAGGCACACCTGCTTTGACAGGCCCATCATCCCCAAGGGCTTCGCTAGCTTTTGAGAACCCCCATTCATAGCCACAAAGCATCAAGCAATGCTTGTCATTGAAGCCGTTAAAAATGGTGTTTGCAATGTTGAGATTTTTCATCCAGTCTCCGTAAGGCGAGTTTTGTCAGTGCTACAGGCTTAGACGCCCTCTAACCTTTCCAATTTTTCTTGGCGAAGAATGGCGGTTTACGCAAAGTGTTTTGAAGAGCCTAGCGCTCGTGGTAAGTGGCGCTGGAGTGCGAAGCACGGAAGGCACCCACAAGCGCAGCTTGTGGGTGTCCGCTTGACCGACCGGTTAGGCTGCGGCGCGAAGTGAAACATGGTTGAATGCCTCTTGCCCTTGCCAGGGATTTGCTTCTAAGTGCATGTCGCCCTAAACGTGCTTGATGATTTACTTGCAACGTAGCGCTTCTGCGATTACTGAAGCACCGTCGATGCCGCTTTGGCCTTGGGATACCAAATAGATGGCATTGCCACCACGGCGGGCTGCCTCGTTCAGCACCTGGTTCATTGCATTTCTGGCCTTGTAAGGCCCCAGCTGTTGATCGGCCGTTACGATGCCAAGCGATTCGCATGCACTTTTTTGCTCTGCTGGAATCATTCGGATTTTTTCCGCATTGGGCTCCAGAGCAGTGGAGCAGCCAGCGATGGAAAGCAAAGCGAACAAATAGGCTAGTGCAAATAGTGGCTTCATGAGATTAAGAGCTGTTACGGAAATAATGTCGCGGTCATGTCTTTAAAGAAGCCTAACGCCCTCGTTAACTGGCGACGCGTGCGCAGCACGCGGCCTCCAAATTGAACGACCAGTTAGGCTGGGGCGCGAAGTAGAGAGCGTTGAGTGTCCATCACAGCCCACCAAGGTAGAAGCTGAGAAGGCCATCCGAGCTGTCAATGGAAAGGATGTCCATAAGCGTCTCCAGCTCAGTGCCGAAGTGCTCTCTGGCCTCAGTGTCCTCTTGCCAAACCTTTTCAAGCTGGTGTTGAAATTTGGACAAGACCCACAGCTTACTTGGGTTCTTCGAAATACCATTGACTAGCTCGTCGGCGAGTGTGTTGAGAAGCTCAGAAAGTCGATCTTGCTCAGCCTGGACATCTACGCATGGCAAATAAGCAAGCTTGTCTGCTCTCCGAAATTCATGCAGGGCATTGATTACCATTGAATCAATGTCAAGCGCTTCATCTGTGACCTCTGAAAGTTGGGTTGTATGTCATTTTTGCAGCCTCTGAAGTAGCCCCTGTATGACAGGACACAGTTCTCCCTTATCGTAAGAGATAGGCATAGGACTGTTGATATGACTAGTCGCAAGATAGATGGGGTCGAGGTTCTGGAGGTGCAGAGGCGGTGCCGCTGGAGCCCGGCAGAGAAGATGGCCATGGTCCGAGAGACCTATGGGCCAGGCATGAGCGTGTCGCTGGTGGCGCGGCGTCATGGCGTCAACCCCAACCAGCTGTTCCAGTGGCGCAAGCTGGAGAAGATCGGTGCCCTGACGGCAGTAGGCGCCGGTGAGCAGGTGGTGCCTGCGGGGGAGCTCGATGCCGCTCGCCGTCGCATAGCCGACCTGGAGCGCCTGCTGGGCCGCAAGACCTTGGAGAACGAGATTCTCAAAGAGGCGGTGGAGGTGGCCCGAGAGCGAAAGTGGATTGCGCGCTCACCCTTGTTGCCAGAGGACGAGCAGTGAAGCCCGTCTGCCAGGCCCTGGGGGTGGCGCGCAGCCATGTCATCGAAAGGTTGAGGCGGCCAGGCAACTGGCAAGACCGCCGACGCAGCAGACAACCTCAGGACGACAGCGCGTTGCTGGCGCAGATCCGAGAGACCGTCCATGAACTGGACAGCTACGGCTACCGTCGCGCCTGCGAGCTGGTCAACAGACGCCGGCAGGCCAACCGTGAGCCAGCCGTCAATGCCAAGCGGGTCTACCGCGTCATGCGAGAGCACGGCCTCCTGCTGCAGCGCCATACCGGCAGGCCTGCGGACACGCGTGGGCACAACGGCAGGGTGTCGGTGGACCATAGTGACTTGCGCTGGTGCTCCGATGGCTTCGAGATCACGTGCGACAACAGGCAGAAGGTGCGTGTGGCCTTCAGCCTGGACTGCTGCGACCGCGAGGCCATCGGCTGGGTGGCCACCACCGGCGGCATCGATGCGGCCATGGTGTGCGACCTCATGGTGGAGTCGGTGGAAGCCAGGTTCGGTGACCGGCTGCCGCCCAAGCCCATCGAATGGCTGACAGACAATGGCTCGCCTTACGTGGCCCGCCAGACGCAGCGTTTTGCCAGCGAGGTCGGCTTGGTGCCGTTGACCACACCGATCAGCAGCCCGCAGTCCAATGGCATGGCCGAGAGCTTCGTCAAAACCTTCAAGCGCGATTACGTGAGGAGAATGGAGCGCAGCAATGCCGCATCGGTCATCGCCCAGTTGCCCTCGGCCTTCGAGCATTACAACGAGGTGCATCCCCACTCGGCGCTCAAGATGAAATCGCCGAGAATGTTCAGGCGGGCGGCTCAAGGGCTGCACGTCAATTCCAACTAAGTGGGAGACGGTGTCCGGTCATGCAGGGGCAACTCCACGCGGTCATGTCTTTAAAGAAGCCTAACGCCCTCGTTAACTGGCGACGCGTGCGCAGCACGCGGCCTCCAAATTGAACGACTAGTTAGGCTGAGGCGCGAAGTAGAGAGCGTTGAGTGTCCATCACAGCCCACCAAGGTAGAAGCTGAGAAGGCCATCCGAGCTGTCAATGGAAAGGATGTCCATAAGCGTCTCCAGCTCAGTGCCGAAGTGCTCTCTGGCCTCAGTGTCCTCTTGCCAAACCTTTTCAAGCTGGTGTTGAAATTTGGACAAGACCCACAGCTTACTTGGGTTCTTCGAAATACCATTGACTAGCTCGTCGGCGAGTGTGTTGAGAAGCTCAGAAAGTCGATCTCTCTCAGCCTGGACATCTACGCATGGCAAATAAGCAAGCTTGTCTGCTCTCCGAAATTCATGCAGGGCATTGATTACCATTGAATCAATGCCAAGCGCTTCATCTGTGACTTCTGAAAGTGGGTTGTATGTCATTTTTGCAGCCTCCGAATGACGATAGTTGTGTTTTGATGTGGCCTAACGCCTTAGTTAACTGGCGCCTGCGCAGTGCATCCAAAACGACGCGGCATATCGGCGTCCACGTTGAACGACCAGTTAGGCGGGCGGCAGTAAGCTAGTGCAAGCAGAGCCCGAACACGAGGCGAGAGCCTGGTGTGTGCGATGTACTGAGATGCTTGCCAAGTTCAAACCTGCCATCATGCCTCCCTTGCGATGGCGCCAGCCATGCGCTGACGATTCACTACATCTCAGCTGCCTTGCTCACAATCGACATTCCCGCGAATCAAGGCCCGAGAGACTCGGTTGCGCGGACGACTGCCGAAGAACAGGTGCCCAGCTTGGCTTGTAAATACTGGGGCATTTAAAAATGTCTAACGCCCTAGTTAACCGGTGCCGTAGCGCGAAGCGCGGAGGGCACCGACACAGGCCATGAGAATGCCGAAGGCATGGCCTGTGTTGGCGTCCGTGTTGAACGACCAGTTAGGCCCTAAGCGATCACCGCTCGGGCTTTGGGCATATTAACGCGCCGAATGAGGCCAGAATGGCCGACAAAACTGCTAGCGCGACAACGTCTGCTTTCTTGCTTCCGAACAAGTAGAGTGATGAGGCCGAGAACTGTAAGGTGGATGCTCGGACCAGGGCAACAGTATTCAAACCATTCACCATGCCAGTACTCTAAAAGGTAAAAGTCAACTGGTGGTATTCCGCACGTTTTTTCTGCCTCAGTTGGCATTTCCTTTCGAATGATACCGAATTCCAAATGGCGACTCGTATGGGACAGACGGAAACGAATTTGACCATGCATTGAATTCTTCCGGTTCAGGAAGGCGATGATGTTTTGACGCAATCCTTCGGCGTCAACACGCTCTAGCTTTCCTGAACGATTCCATCAGTGAGCGGTTGTGAGCAAGCGTTTTGTTCATCGCCCACTTTTGTGGCGTGAAAGCAAGGCAACAGCAAATCATTCAGTGCGAGGAGCACGATGAGTGCAATTAAAGTTTTCTCACTAGTGCCATTCTTTAATCTGAACGACTCTAGCTTAACCGGCGCCGTAGCGGAAGCGCGCAGGGTACCGATATAGGCCATGAGAATGCCGAAGGCATGGCTCATGTTGGCGTCCGCGTTGAAATCCCCCAGTCAGGCACATGCTGCATGAGAGTAGAGGGCGTTGAACACATGAACCTAAATGTTGTTGTGTTTGACGTGCATTCGAGCAGGTCACTTAAGTAGTACCCCTTGCTTCTGCAGGTCCCAGATTGCCCAAAGGATGGCTCAGAGCTTGCTTAAGCGCATCATTCGGCATCACGGTCGCTTGCAGCCCTGGTGGGACCGAAGCGCTACCCATGCGAATGCTGACATCAACTCGCACCGGGGCATGAGCGATGGTCTTGCCATTTGCTGGTGATCTCAAGTGAGATATCGAACTCGCCAGTTGCAGTGCTGCCAATTGCGCCTAATGTAAGGCCGGACAAGATGCCTTTGCCAATCCCGCCCGCTGTGTCGCCGAGCAGTCGCCTCAAGCTCCTTGACAACGAAAACTTTGCCATCTTCTCCTTGCGGGGAGGAATGAATAACACCTGACCTATTTAGTGCCTGAACCAACCAGAGTACACCCAGGTACTGACATCGTCATATAGCTTTTCGCCGCGGAACCGACGAGTGACCACCTGAAGACGTAGTGGCTTTTGAGCCGCCACGATTTGAGTGGGCTGAATTGTCTGGAACTTATGTGTGACATATGCTGTTGGCGGAGTCATGCAAGCGGTCAAGCTTGCGGACAGGGCAAATGCAAGGAGAATTTTTGTTCGCATAGTTGGGGCGCTCAGTGCTGATTCGTTACCTTTGGTGTAACAGGTTGATGAGTGGCCTCATCCTCAATCCAAACTGCAGAGTCTTGTTTGGACAGTACTCCGACAACTATGTACCGCTTGTCGGCTTGTGGGTTGAATTCGACAACGCCTTCAACCTCGAAAAACGTACCTATGGCCTTACTTGCCAATTCTTGGATGGGTGCCCCTGTGGCGTGACTGCCTCGAATTTTCACCTTCATCACTCGTGCAGGAACTTGCCGCTCAGTGAGTTCCAATCGCAGCGTTGCGCCTTGACCATAGCTGGCCTGATGGCTCGTGCTGAAACTGTCTCGAATGCTATGCCCATCAATTTCAGTGATGGCGAAGATTTGTGCCTTCGTAGAGTCTTCATACTTCCCGCTGTCGATGACGGTTGCGATCGGTCCGGCGTAATTCTCAGGAATTGGTTTGTATGTCGCGCATCCTGCTAGCGTAACGATAGCAAGGGAGGTTAGAAGGTTCTTCATTTTCGTGTTGATAGATAAGTGCAAATCGAATGGTAATGGCCCGTGCTCAAAAGGCCTAACGCTTGCGGTAAGGGGCGACCGCTTGGACGACCCGAGGCGATGCCCAGTGTTGGCGTGGAGTTGCCCCTGCATGACCGGACACGGTCTCCCATTTAGTTGGAATTGACGTGCAGCCCTTGAGCCGCCCGCCTGAACATTCTCGGCGATTTCATCTTGAGCGCCGAGTGGGGATGCACCTCGTTGTAATGCTCGAAGGCCGAGGGCAACTGGGCGATGACCGATGCGGCATTGCTGCGGTCCATTCTCCTGACATAGTCGCGCTTGAAGGTCTTGACGAAACTCTCGGCCATGCCATTGGACTGAGGGCTGCTGATCGGGGTGGTCAACAGCACCAAGCCGACCTGGCTGGCAAAGTGCTGCGTCTGGCGGGCCACGTAAGGCGAGCCGTTGTCTGTCAGCCAGCCGATGGCCTCGCGGTCGCAGCAGTCCAGGCTGAAGGCCACACGCACCTTCTGCTTGTTGTCGCACGTGATCTCGAAGCCATCGGAGCACCAGCGCAGGTCACTGTGGTCGACCGACACCCTGCCGTTGTGCCCACGCGTGTCCGCAGGCCTGCCGGTATGGCGCTGCAGCAGGAGGCCGTGCTCTCGCATGACGCGGTAGACCAGTTTGACGTTGACGCCTGGCTCGCGATTGGCCTGTCGGCGTCGGTTGACCAGCTCGCAGGCACGACGGTAGCCATAGCTGTCCAGTTCATGGACGGCCTGGCGGATCTGCACCAGCAACGCGCTGTCATCCTGAGGTTGTCTGCTGCGTCGGCGGTCTTGCCAGTTGCCTGGCCGCTTCAACCTTTCGATGACATGGCTGCGCGCCACACCCAATTCCGAACCACTGGCACAGCTTGACCAGGCTGACCTTGTCGCCATCTTCAGCCAATCCCTGCTGAAGGCTGAAGATCATTTCTCGTCCTCGTTGCCCAGCAGGGACGCCAGCTTTTTCTGGCACGCAGCTCCAACATGGCTTCGCCATAGGCCCCCTGCAGTTTGCGCAACTGCTTCTCGGACTGCTCTTTGACTTCCAGCGGCTTGGTGCGCAGGGCGTTCTCCATCCCGCGCTTGCCTTCATCGACCCACTGCTCGACCTCGGAGGGGTTGAGATCGAAGGCCCGGCTGGCCTCCGAGAGCTTGATGTCGTCTTCCATCAGGGTGCTCATCGTCTTTTCCTTCAACGTTAACACCTGAGCACGAATTCACTGGGTCAATACACGGGCGCATCCACCTCTTTGCTGACGCTGTTCTCTGAATCAGACTTCGGCGGCTCGATCTTCCGCAACCAAGACTGCGCGCAATCCACCATTGAGCCCACGGCGCCGTACTCGCTGATCAAGCCTTCGCCCTCGACTTTCCAGATACGGCCGTATTCGCTGTGCTCCCCGCGCAGGCTCACCACACGGACCATCTTGCCCACGTTCGGGCCTTTGGTGCCTAAGGCGCCTTCAATGATCTCTGCGTGATCGCCAGCCTGAATGGGTTTCATGTCAACTCTCTGATGGTGGTGATGTTGCCGACGCGATGCCGAGCATCAACCGAACTCGGCAACAACTGATAAAGCAGGGCACAAAGCAAAACGCCCCGACCATTACTGATCAGGGCGTCTTTCAATTTGGCTCCTCGACCTGGGCTCGAACCAGGGACCTACGGATTAACAGTCCGGCGCTCTACCGACTGAGCTATCGAGGAATATGTCGGTTTTCAGTTTAAGACTGCTTCGTTCTGTGTCGTTGCTGCCGTCAACCGAGAACGCAACTATAGCATCTTTTTGGCTTTCTTCGCAAGCCGGCGAGATTTTTGATGTCCGTGTAGCACCCGATGCGCGCGCTGTGCAGGGCGTGCAACATCGCGGTTTCGCCGCCCGCCTGTCATACCGCTTACACATCGCTCCATGCCGCCTCTTCATCGCCCTTGTCGTCTTCTGTCCGTCATGCTCGCGTGCGGGCTGGCCTTGGTCCTGGCCTTGCCTGTGTCGGCGCGGGCGCAAGACGCTCGGCCGCCCGGGCCCGTGCCGGGCGACGAGGCCATCTACCAGCACATCGTCACGCTCACGAGCCAGGGGCCACGCATGCCGGGCACGCCCGGGGGCAAGGCCGCGAGCGATTATGTGCATGCGCAGTTCGTGGCCAGCGGCCTGCAGCGCGTGGCCTTCGAAGAGGCCGATACGCTGGTCTGGCGCGCGTCGCGCTGGGGCTTGTCGGTCAATGGGCAGGCGCTGCCCGTGTCGCCCATGCAGCACACATTTCACAAAGGCGTGGCGGGTGCGTTCTCGACGGGCGCGCAGGGCCTGAGCGCGCCGCTGGTCTATGTGGGCAAGGGCGGGTGGCTGGACTACGCCTTCCAGGATGTGCGCGGCAAGATCGTCGTGGCCGATGTGCCTTTCAGCCAGACGCCCATCACGCTGTACCGGCCCTTCACGCTGGGCATCCAGGACAGCGCCCACACCTTCACGTGGGACTACATGCTGCTGGACCCGTACTCCGGTGGCGACTACCCCGACAACTACTACCGTGCTATGCAGGCCGGCGCGGCGGGCTTCGTGGGCGTGCTCGTCGACAACTTCGACAGCCATCAGTACCGCAACGAGGCGTACGCGTCGTACGTGCCGGGCAAGGCCATGTCGATGCCGGCTTTGTGGATGTCGCCCGCGCAAGGCGCGGCGCTCGTGCGGCAGATCAAGTCCGCGAAGGCCGATGCGTTGCGGGCCACCATGCGGCTCGATGGCGAGCTGGCCAGGCAGACGGGGCGCGGCGTGGTGGGCTACCTGCCGGGCATGTCCGACGAGACCGTGCTGATCGAATCGCATCATGATTCGAACACCACCGGCGCTGTCGAAGACGCTTCAGGCGCGGCCGAGGTGATGGCGCTGGCGCGCTACTTCGGCCAGTTCCCCAAAGAGAAGCGCCCGCGCACCCTCATGTTCGCCACGATGGACACGCACTTCACAGATTACGCGGTGCACAAGGCCTTCGTGAAGCGGCACCTGAAGCCGGGCAACCCGTCGGGCGACAAGGTCGTGGCCGTGGTCGGCATCGAGCACATCGGCAAGGAGTTTCTCAAAGGCCCGAATGGCCGGTTGCAGGACACGGGCCGGCTCACGCCGCAGGCCGTGATGGTCACGACGGATGTCAAAGGCTTCGAAGGCATCGCCGTCAATGCCATCCATGGCTTCGGGCTGGAGCGTGCCTTTGCCGTGTCCACATCCCTGGTCGAGTGGGTGGTGGGCGGCGGCATCCCGGCTGACTGCGACGACTTCTTCCGCGCAGGCGTGCCCGTGATCGCGCTGGTGGGCGCGCCGCTCTACCTCTATGACGAGGCCGATACGCTGGACAAGGTCGCCAAACAGAACCTGAACCGCGTGGCGCGCGCCTTCGTGCAGGTGGTCGAGCAGGTCAGCGCCTTGCCCAGTGCCAACTTCAAGCGGCTGCCGGACAAGAGCGGCTTGTAGCGCGCCGCGTGGCCGTCGTCAGAAGCTGATCTGCACCGAGGCCGTGAAGCTGCGCGCGGCCATCGGGAAGAGGTAAATGTGGTCGAACTGCGTGGGCGATTCGACCCAGGCGCGCGTGTCCAGCAGGTTGGTGATGCCCAGGCGCCAGGTGACGCCTTGGCCGCCCCAGTTCTGCGCGAGGCTCATGCCCACGTCCACGCGTGTCCAGGCGGGGATGCGCACGTCGTTGACCACGTCGGCGGTGCGTGGGCCTTCGTGCACGATGTCGCCTTGCAGGCTCAGGCCGGGCAGGGCGCTGACGCGGTAGCTGTGGCTCATCTTCAGCGTGTAGTCGGGCACGTTGCTGGGGGGCTGGCCGTTGATGTCGTCGTTCACGCTGTGGCGGCGGCGGGCGTTCAGCACCATCGCCGACAGGTCCAGCCCGTAGTTCTGGATGCGGGTGCGGACCTGGCCTTCGAGGCCCTGGTGGCGCGAGTCGCCGTCCAGTTGGTAGAACTTGCTGCCGTCGTCCAGGGCGATGCTGGCGGCTTCGGGGCGCACGATGTGGAAGTAGGCCAGCGACCAGTTGGTCTGCCCGTCCTGGCCCTTGACGCCCACTTCCCATTGGCGGCTCTTCATGGCGGGCAGCACCTCGCCGCTGTTGACATAGGTCGAGCCTTCGGGGTTGGTGAACTGGGCTGGCTGCACTTCGACGCCTTCGCCCCAGCTCGCGTAGACCTGGTGCTTCGGCATGAACTCGTAGCCGAGCGCCAGCCAGGGCGTGGTGAAGCTCTGGCTGATGCGCGATGGGTCCTGGCTGAAGTCGGTGAGCGTTTGGGTGCGGCTGAGCTGTGTGCGGCGCAGGCCGCCCCAGGCGCGCCAAGATTCGCTGAGCTTCAGGCTGTCGTTGACGTAGAGCTCGGTGCTGCGTTCGCCGCGCAGGGTCTGTGCGTAGTCGTAGACGGGGCCTTCGGGCACGGTGAAGTTGCCCGACACGTTGCCATTGCCTACCTGGGTAAATGCGGATGTGCCGACATCGACACGTGTCAGGCTGCGCAGGGCGCCCACGGTGATCTCGTGCTTGATCGGGCCGGTGTCGAGGCTGCCGGCCACGTTGACGTCCAGGGCGCGTGTCAGGCGCGTTTCGTTGTTGCTGCGGAAGTCGTAGACACCGAATGTGCCGTCGGCGCCATAGCGGCAATTGGTGAAGTCGGTGGCGCAGTCGCTGCCGAACGGGAAGGCCGTGTGGTCATCGCTCTTGAGGCGTTGCTCGCCCAGGGTGCCGGTGGCCTTCCAGTCGCCCGCCAGCTTCTGGGTCAGGCGCAGCGTGCCGGTCGTGCCTTGCAGGACCACGGGCGCGCCCCAGTGCTGGTTGTTGAGGTTGATGTTCGGGTCGATGCTGCTGGCCGAGGGCAATGTATTGCCCAGCAGGCTGAAGCCGGGCACCGAGTGCTGGTTGCGGCGGCTTTGCTCGATCTCGGCTTCGATCAGTGTGTCGCGCGACAGGCGCCAATCGCCCGCCACGGCCAGCAGGTGGCGCTCGCCCTGCGTGTTCTGGATGGACGAGTTCAGGCGCTCGTGCGCGGCGTTGACGCGCAGGCCGAAGTCCTGGTTCTGGCCGAAGCGGTCGCTCAGGTCCACGGCGGTGAGCACGTCACCGTGATTGCCCAGACTGATCTCGGCGTTGCGGACGCGGCCTTCGGGGCGCTTGACCAGAAGGTTCAAGAGGCCGCCCGGCGCGCTCACGCCCGCTTGCATGCCGCTCGTGCCCTTGAGCACTTCGACGGCGGCTTTGTTGTCGAGCGCGATGCTGGTCTCGCCGTTGATGGGCAGGCCTTCGCGGCGGTAGTTGTGCGTCAGGTCGAGCACGAAGCCGCGCACGGAGAGGTAGTCCCAATAGCCGACGGCGTTGTAGAAGGAGCTCACGCCCGCATCGAGCTTGACCACGTCCGACAGGCGCTGTGCCTGCGCGTTCTTCAAGGCCTCGCTGCTGAAGCGCTCGGCCTGCTGGGGCTGTTGCCACTCGGGCTCGTTGCCGAAGCCGCCGATGTTGGCCTTGCCTTCACGCAGCTTGGGCGCGTTCACCGTGATGCTGGGCAGGCTGGTGTCTTCTTGCGCCTGCGCCGATGGCAGCATGGCGTTCAGCAACAGGGCGGCGATGGCCAGGTGAACGGGCGTTGGTTGTTTCGGAGCGATGTGGCGCATGGCTGGCTCGTGTTGTGTGTGCGGTCACGAACGCGAGTGCAAGCGAGGGCGCCCGGGCAGGTGCGGGCGCGAAGCCATGTGCCGCCAGAGAACCGCGCTTCCCTACGCGAGCATGACCTCGATCAGGTTCAAAGGGTGTGTCTCAGCGTGCAGGCCGATGTGGCTGCACGCACCCCTAGCGGAAGCGCGATTTTACGTGAGGTTCGCGCTTGTTCTGCGTGTCACGGCTTGGGGGCGATGCCCAGGCGTTGGTGCAGCAAGGCGCTGGTCGTCGTGTAGAGCAAGTGCTGCGGCGCGTCCGGGTTCAGGTTCGCTGCCGCATGATGCGCGGCCAGCGTGGCCTCATGGAAGCCGCACAGCAAGAGGCGCTTCTTGCCGGGGTAGGTATTGATGTCGCCCACGGCGTACACGCCGGGCAGCGTTGCTTTCTGAAGCTGGCGGGGGCGACGGCCACCTGTTTGCGGTCCAGCGCCAGCCCCCATTGCGCGACCGGGCCGAGCTTGGGGCTCATGCCTTGTCTGATAAGCAGGTGGTCCAGCGGCAGCTCGCGTGTTTGCCCATCGGCGCCGAGCAGCGTCAGGGCCTTGATGTGGCCTTGATCGATGGTCGCGGCATGGGGCAGGCCCACGGCCAGCTCGACCTGGCCGGATGCGATCAACGCGCGCAACGGCGCTTCCAATGCGGCCTCGGCCTGGAACTGGTCGCGCCGGTGCAGCAAGGTCAGCCTGGCCGGCCTGCGCTTGGCATCCGGATGGGTGGCGATGTCAATGGCCGCGGACAAGGCTTAATCGCCGCCGCCAGATATCACCAGATGCTGGCCGGCCCAGGGCACGTCAGCTGCGTCCAGGTCAGGCACATGGAAATGCACGTTGGCCGCAGTGTCCAGCCCAGGCAGACTCAGGCTCTTGGGCACGAAGGCGCCCGCGCCGGCCGACACGAACACGGCTTGGCAGCGGATCTGCAGGCCTTGGTCCGTCAATACTTCGAAGCCGCCGCCATCGAGCGGTGTCAGGCCTGATACCAAGTGCCCCAGATGCAGATTGCGTGGTGCCGATGCGCCGTCATCCACGGGCAAAAAAGGCCGCGCCTGATCGAGCAGTTGCTTCGTCAGTTAGCAGCCGTACCGGGGCACGCCCGGGATGTCGACGATGGGACTGTCGGGGTACAGCGCGATGCACTGGCCCCCGGCATGCGGCAGTACATGGATGATACTCGGCCTTCAAGCCCAGCAAGCCGAGCTGGAAGACCTGGAACAGGCCGACCGGGCCCGCGCCGATGACGGTGTCCATGTCGGTCATCGATGTGTCTGCCGAAGGGAATCAGCGGATCAGTTGATCCAGCTTGTCTGTCTTCTACCTCCACTCGTCCGCCTCGGGCAAGGGTTGCTTGCGCTTGGTGATGCTGGGCCAGGACTTGGACAGGTCAGCGTTGATCTGGATGTACTGCTGCTGGTTGCCGGGCACGTCTTCTTCGGGGACGATGGCGTTGACCGGGCACTCGGGGATGCAGACCGCGCAGTCGATGCACTCATCGGGGTCGATGACCAGGAAGTTGAGGGGCCTTCGCGGAAGCAGTCCACCGGGCACACGTCCACACAGTCCGTGTATTTGCAGCGGATGCAGGCTTAGGTGACGACGTGGGTCATGTCAGTTCTCTTCAGATTCAGGTTGATGATTTCGCGGGTCCGGCTTGGCCTTGACCTTGATGGCGTCGGCGGCCGCGTCCTCTCTCTCTCCTTGGACGCCCGGGGGGATGTGCGTCAAAGGTTGTGCGGGCAGGGCGGTGGCCCCAGCACCACGATGACGAGCGTGGGGCGCCCGGCATGGATGGCGCTGGCGTCGTCCAGCTTGCCTGCGGTGTGAACGGAGTGCCGCATGTCCGGCCAGCCGACGAACACCGCGCTCACGGGCGTATCGGAAGGCCAGCCCGCATCGAGCAGGCCTTTGGACAGCGGTGCCAGCTGGCGGCCGGCCATGTAGAACGCTCCAGGTGTCGGCGCGCTGCCCGGGGCCCATGCCGCATTGCAGGTCGCCTGTGCGCGTAGTGGCGGTCGTGAAGCTCACGCTGCGGCCGGTGCCACGGCGCGTGAGCGGGCGTTCGTCGCGGCGGCCGCGGCCAAAGCCGAGGTCACGCCCGGCACGACTTCGCAGGCGATGCCCGCTTCGTGCAGCACATGCAGCTCTTCTTCGAGGCGGCCGAACAGGTCGGGTCGCCGCCCTCGAGCCGCAGGACCAGGGCCGCGTCGCCATGGATGGCACCGGTAGCCAGCGATTGCTCGACCAGCAGCTGGTTGATGCGCGTCTGGCCGTTGAAGTCGCTGCCTTCCTTGCCGGAAAAGCCCTGCCCACGTCGATCCACTGCGCTTGCGGCGCGAGATCCTGTCCGGGAGCATCAGCAGCACATCGAACAGCACCACATGGGCCTGCGCCAGCAAACGGCTGCCGCGCACCGTGATGAGGTCGGCCTCGCCGGGGCCGGCCGGATCGAAGACGACTTTCGCGGTGGTGAGGTCGCAGGGTTTGCTCACGATGTGCTCTGCTTCAGTCAGATCAAGCGGCCTTGACCAGCAGCGCCGCTGGTGCGGTTGGTGGTCGGGTCGACGACGATCAGGGCGCCGCTGATGCGGTTCTCGAGATAGGCTTCGACAGGCAACGGCTGCTGCGTCTGGATCTGCACG
>JASGJC010000026.1:0-47913 GCA_049840915.1 Aquabacterium sp. | reverse complement strand
GAAGGCGATGACCCCTGCGCAAGCCTTGAAAGGCTTGATCGACCATGCCTCAGGCCATGAGCACCAGATCGCCTTGCTGTGGCAGGCGATCGAGAAGCTGGCCAAGGAAGCGCAGACCGAGGCGGGCCGCACATGCCTGCCCAACGATGCGCAAAAGACCGAGCTCTTCGATGCCGAGGGTTTGAACCGCTTGGTTTGACTTCACAAGGCAGACGCACCCATGATCCGCTCGCACCGCTTGCCCAGGTAATCGGCAAACGGCCCGAACGTCGCGAACACCGGGTTGCGCGCATTGCCCTCTTTGAACCGCTTGTAGATCTGCTGCACGATGCCGGCCAGCCTGAACAAGCCATACACCTCGTAGAAATCGAAGTTGGCCACGCTCCAGCCCGTGCGCTCGGCGTAGTAATCGATCACCTCCTGGCGCGTCAACATCCCCGGCGCATTCGTCGGCTGCCGGCGCGAGCCCAGCATGAACGGGTCGTCATCGGCCTGCACCCAATAAGCCAGCGAGCTGCCCAGGTCCATCAGCGGATCGCCCAGCGTCGCCATCTCCCAGTCCAGCACGCCGATCACCTTCAAAGGGTCCGCCTGGTCCAGCACCACGTTGTCGAAGCGGAAGTCGTTGTGGATCAGCCTGATCGCCACCTCCTGCTTCGGCTGCTTGTCAAACAGCCACTGCATCACCGATTCGAAGTCCGACACATCCTCCGTGCGCGCCGCCCTGAAACGCTTGCTCCAGCCTTCCACCTGCCGCGCCACATAGCCTTCGCCCTTGCCCAGCGTGTCCAAGCCGGCAGAGCGAGGCTCCAGCATGTGCAGGTCGATCAGCTTGTCCAGCACGTTCAGGCAGAGCTGACGCGTCTGCGCGGTATCCAGGTTCAGGCCCTTGGGCAGGTTCTGCCGGGGGATGATGCCCACCAGCCGCGCCATCACATAGAACGGCGCGCCGATCACATCGAGGTCTTCGCAGATCGCGTGGATCTCGGGCACGGCCGGATAGACGGGCCGCAGCGCCTGCATGATCCGCGCCTCGCGCACCACGTCATGCGCCGACTTGGCGATGTGCCCGAACGGTGGCCTGCGCAAGATCACGTCCGTGTTCGCATAGCTCAGCTGGTACGTCAGGTTCGACGCGCCACCCGGGAACTGCGTCAGCACGGGCTGGCCATCGAGCTGCAGACCCACCGAGCGCAGGTACGCGTCCACACGCGCCACATCCACCTCTTCGCCCGCGCGCACCTCGCCCGCCGTGTCGATCCATTTGTCGCTCATCGCATCAGCCTCCTCTTGTAGACCTCAAGACATCACGCTTCGCCGCGCGCCGCACGCTGCCTGGCCAGCTCGAACTTCGCCACCACCTTGCGATGCACCTCGTCCGGGCCGTCCGCCAGGCGCACCGTGCGCACATAGGCGGCCAGCGTGCTCAGCGGCGTGTCCAGTGTGACACCCAAAGCGCCGTGCATCTGGATGGCCGCGTCCAGCACCACCTGCGCCATGTTGGGCGCCACCACCTTGATCTGCGAGATCTCGCTCATCGCGGCCTTCACACCGACCGTGTCCATCATCCAGGCGGCCTTGAGCGTCAGCAGGCGCGCCTGTTCGATGGCCATGCGCGCGTCGGCGATCACGTCCACATTGCCGCCCAGCTGGTTCAGCGTCTTGCCGAAGGCCACGCGCTTGTCGCCGCGCTCGCACATCATGGCCAGCGCGCGTTCCGCCCCGCCGATCGCCCGCATGCAATGGTGGATGCGACCCGGCCCCAGGCGCCCCTGCGCAATCTCGAAGCCACGCCCCAGGCCCGCGATGATGTTCTCCTTGGGCACGCGCACGTTGTCGAACACGACCTCACCGTGCCCGAAAGGCTCGTCGTACACGCCGAACGCGGGCAGCATGCGCTCGATCCGCACGCCCGGCGTGTCCAGCGGCACGAGGATCATCGAATGGCGCTTGTGGCGCTCGGCCTCCGGATAGGTCAGGCCCATGAAGATCAGCACGCGGCAGTTGGGATGGCCGATGCCCGAGCTGAACCATTTGCGGCCATTGATCAGCACATCGTCGCCATCGGGCACGGCCGTGGCCTGCATGTTCGTGGCATCCGATGAGGCCACCTCGGGCTCGGTCATGCAGAACGCCGAGCGGATCTGGCCGGCCAGCAAAGGCGTCAGCCAGCGCGCCTGCTGCTCGGGCGAGCCGTACATGTGCAGCACCTCCATGTTGCCGGTATCGGGCGCGTTGCAGTTGAAGGCCTCGGCCGCCAACGTGTTGTAGCCCATCAGCTCGGCCAGCGCCGCGTACTCGACCACCTTCAGGCCCGCGCCGTGACGCGGGTCGGCCAGGAACAGGTTCCACAGACCGGCCTCGCGCGCCTTGGCCTTGAGGTCTTCCATCAAGACAGGCTGGCGCCACTGACGCCAGTCTGGCGAGCCCGTGAGCTGCGCGTGGTAGGCATCCTCCGCCGGGATGATGTGGTCGCGCATGAAGGCTTTCACGCGCCCGATGTAGTCCTGGGCGCGGGGGGAATGGGCGAAGTCCATGGCTTGCTCGCAATGTGGTGCTCGTAGAGCTGCACAGTGTAGAAATCCCCCCAGAATGAATCAAATGAATTCGGCGAATCTTGCTACATTCACAAAATGAATCTCAACAAGATTGACCTGAACCTGTTCGTGGTCTTCGAGGCCATCGTGCAGACGGGCTCGCTCACGGCCGCCGCGCACGAGCTGAACCTGAGCCAGCCCGCCGTCAGCCACGCCCTGGCGCGCCTGCGGGACACGCTGGGCGACCCGCTCTTCACGCGCCAGGGCCGACGCATGCTGCCCACGGCCTGCGCGCGCAGCCTGACGCCGCATGTGCGCCAGGCTCTTGGCGCCCTGCAAAACGGCATCAAGGGCGAGCAGCAAGGCTTCGATGAAGCGCGCTCAGACCGCGTGTTCACCATCGGCATGCGCGACATCCTCGAAGCCCTCACCCTGCCCGGCCTGATGGCCCGCATCCGACAGCACGCGCCCGGCGTGAGCGTCAACAGCATCCAGGTCGAGCGGCACGACATCGCCGATGCCCTGCGGCAAGGCCGCATCGACGCGGCCGTGGACATCGTCCTGCCCATGCCCGCTGAAGTGAGCCACACGCGCCTGGTGCTCGACAAGCTCGTGGTCGTGGCACGCAAAAAGCATCCGGCGCTGCGCAAGCCGCTGCGGCTGGACACCTACCTCGCGGCCTCGCACGTGCTGGTGTCAGCGCGTCGCCAGGGTTTGGGCCTCGAAGACCACGAACTGAGCCGCCAGGGCCTGCGCCGCCAGATCGGCCTGCGCTGCCGCCACTACTTCGCTGGTTGCCGCGTGGTCAGCCAGACCGACATGCTGTTGACCATGCCCGAGCAGTACGCCCGCGTGGCCAACCCGCATTTCGACAACGTGCTGCACGCCTTCCCGCTGTCGGCCGCGCAGCTCGATGCGCACCTCTACTGGCACGCCACACAAAGCGATGACCCCGCCAACACCTGGTTCAGGCAACTGGTGATGCAGGCGGTTCAGGCCGAATTGCAGCGCGCTACCTGATGCGGCGCCCACAAGCCGATTCAGAAGCCGACTCACAGGCCCGCCACATGCATGATGGACGCCGTGACCTTCGACGCCTTGCCAATGAAGCCGCCGCCGATCTCGGTTTCGCAGCAGACCGGCATGCGCCAGAAAGTCGGCGCCAGCACGCAGACCAGCGCCAGCACCCACCGCAGCCTGGCTGAAGGCATGCGGAACCGGGGAACGGACACGCCTTCTCTTGGCACGGCCTGACGCCGCAAACGCAAGGCCAGCACGATCATGGCGGACATGAAGTGGATCTGGATGAACCGCCCCCAATCGACGGCCAGGATGAAAATCGGCACGGACCATGCCCACGCGAGCACGAACCAGGCCAATTGCCTGCGCACGACGCCCGGTTCATAGCGCCTGAGCCAGACGAACACAGGCGCCAGCATGAGCAGCAAGGCCAGGGCATAGACCTTGACATAGGCATACATGTCGATCACCTCGACCGTGGTGGCAATGGACGAGGCCAGACTCTGGTACCGCCACAGCACGATGCCCTGGCAGCTCGTGCTGGACATGCCCGACTGCATCAGCGAATCGCAGAAGGCCACGCTGTCCAGCGGCTTGGCCCACAGCAAGACGGACGCCGCCGCCACGCATGAAGACAGCGCGATCAGGATCGCCGCGCGCATGGCCTCACGGCGCTGCGTGCTGACGGCCAACGCGGCGATCAGGTAGTAGGGCTGGTAGAACACGACCAGTTCGTGCGACAAGGTGATCGCGGCGGACATGGCCATCCATGCCAGCGTCCGGCCCCAGGTCACCTTGTGCGCCGACAAGGCCCACACGAACCAGCTCAGCAACGCGAAGTGCAGGACCTCCTTGCGGCCGGCCTCCGACACACCGAAATAACTGAATATCAACGCCGCCGGCGAAAACACGAGCAGCATGTACCAGAAGGGCTTGTGCCGCTCCGCCATGACATTGACGAAACAGAACAGGAACAGCCCATAAGCCGCGGCCTGCGCCAGCGACACGCACACAGTCACCGGGATGTGGGAGGCGGCCGACAGCATCGACAGCATCTCGCCGATCAGGCCCCGGCGCACGAACCCCTGGCGGTAATCGAGCAGCCAGTCGCCGATCACCAGGCCGTTCTGCACCTGCCCGTTGTAGAAGACCAGCGCGCTCCAGATCAGGACCAATGCGGCGCAGAACCCGACGATCGCGAGTTGCCGCCGATCCCCATTCAGGCCAGACAAGCGATGAAACGACGACATGGGATCCCCCGTTTGAATTTGCCGGGGATTATCGAGGCGCAAGCGCGCTTGTACATAGGGCTTTGACCAGCCCCCCCGCCCGAATCAGGGGCGTCGGGCCGATTTGGGCCTGAACGCGTCGCACACGGCGGCGTTCGTCTCGATGTAGGGGCCGCCGATCAGATCGATGCAGTAAGGCACGGCCGCGAAAATGCCGGGCACGAGCTGCCTGCCCTGCTCGTCTTTCAGGCCTTCGAGCGTTTCGGCGATCGATTTGGGCTGGCCAGGCAGGTTCAGGATCAGCGCCTGCCTGCGGATCACGGCCGTCTGGCGCGACAGGATGGCCGTGGGCACGAAGCGCAGGCTGATCTGGCGCATCTGCTCGCCGAAACCGGGCATCTCTTTGTCGGCCACATCGAGCGTGGCCTCGGGGGTGACATCGCGTGGCGAGGGGCCCGTGCCGCCCGTGGTCAGCACCAAGTGGCAGCCTTCCGCATCGACCAAGTCGCGCAAGGTCTGCACGATCAGGACGCGCTCATCGGCGATCAGGCGCGGCACCCATGTCACCGGGTTGCGCACGGCCTTGCCCAGCCAGTCCTGCAAGGCGGGCAGGCCCTTGTCCTCGTAGACACCCGTGCTGGCGCGGTCGCTGATGGACACGACGCCGATGCGCACGGCGTCCAGCACGCGCTCGGCGTCGCGCATCAGGCGTCCTCGTCTTCGTCGCTGGCGACGTTCGTGAAGGGCACGGCCGCCTGGCTCTCCATCACCTTCTTGATGAACTGGAAGAGCTCGCGGAAGGCCCGCCCGCTGCGCTTCTCCGGGACCTGCGCCGCATCCTTGCGCGCATTGCGGATCAGGGTGCGCAACTGCTGCAGATCGGTCTCGGGGTAGGTCTGGGCCCAGCGCGTCACGGCATCTTTGTCGTCCTCAGCCAACAGTTCGGCACGCCATGTTTCCGCCTGATGCAACTGCAAGGCGTTGCGGGCATGCCCCAATTGGAAGGCCGCCACGGCCTCGCGGTAGGGCTCGGGGTCGATCTCTCGCATCACCTTGCCGATGAACTGCAGCTGGCGCCGCTTGCCCTCGAAAGACTTGGTCTTCTTGTAGGTTTGCAGGGCGTCGCGCAGGCGCTCGGGCATGTTCAGGTCGTCCCAGCGGCTCTCGGGCAGCTCTAGCAGCTGCTTGCCGAGCGTCTGCAAGTCGTGGCTTTCGCGCTTGAGCATGCTCTTGCTCGGCTTGCGGTAGCCGTTCTCGTCGACTTCATCCGGGTCGAAACCCTCGTCTTGATCAATGTGGTTCGCATTCATGTCCTCGCTATGATAAGCGGGCACATCCAAAGCAACCCAAGCTAAGCACCTACATGGCCGCCAAAACACCCAAATCCGCACCCAAGTCCGGCTCTGCCTCCGCCGCCGACAAGCACAATGGTTTCGCCTACAGCCGCGAGCAGTTCCAGCAACTGATCGAAGACAGCCTGAAGCTGGCGACCAAACTGGGTGCCACCGATGCGGCGGCCGAGGTGTCCGAGGGCATGGGCCTGTCGGTCTCGGTGCGCAAGGGCAAGCTCGAAAACGTCGAGCGCAACCGCGACAAGAGCATCGGCGTGACGGTCTATGTCGGCCAGCGCCGTGGCAACGCCAGCACGTCCGACTTCTCTGCCGAGGCGCTCGAGCAAACCGTGCGCGCCGCCTACGACATCGCCCGCTACACGGCCGAAGACCCCGCTGCCGGCCTGCCCGACGCGCAAGACCTGGCCATGGGCAAGGCGGCCAGCCGCGACCTCGACCTCTTCCACCCCTGGGCCATCGATGCAGAAGGCGCCGCCGAACTGGCGCGCCGCTGCGAGGCGGCCGCGCTCGAGGTCGACCCGCGCATCACCAACTCCGAAGGCGGCGGCGTGTCGGCTCAGCAATCGCACTTCTGGGCGGGCAACAGCCAGGGCTTCCGGGGTGGCTATGCCAGCTCGCGCCACTCTCTGTCGGTCTCGCCGATCGCTGGCCGTGGCAACGACATGCAGCGCGACTTCTGGTACACGTCCGAGCGCGACGCCCGCGACATGGCCAAGCCCGAAGCCGTGGGCCGCTATGCCGCCGAGCGCGCGCTGGCGCGTTTGAAGTCCCGCAAGATCGCCACATGCGAGGTGCCCGTGCTGTTCGAGAACACGCTGGCCGCCGGCCTGCTCGGCGCCTTCGTGCAAGCCACGAGCGGCGGCGCGCTCTACCGCAAGGCCACCTTCCTGGTCGACAGCCTGGGCAAGCCCATCTTCCCCAAGCACATCGGCATCACGGAAGACCCGCACATCCTCAAAGGCAAAGGCAGCGCGCCCTTCGATGACGAAGGCGTGCTCACGCGCAAGCGCAACGTCGTCAAGAACGGCGTGGTCGAAGGCTACTTCCTCTCGAGCTACTCGGCCCGCAAGCTGAACATGCGCACGACCGGCCACGCGGGCGGCTCGCAAAACCTCGTGCTGCACAGCAAGCTCACCGACCCGAAGGACAACCTCAAGGCCATGCTCAAGAAACTGGGCACCGGCCTGTTCGTGACCGAGCTGATGGGCCAGGGCGTGAACTACGTGACAGGCGATTACTCGCGCGGCGCGGCCGGCTACTGGGTCGAGAACGGCGTGATCCAGTTCCCCGTGCAAGAGATCACCATCGCGGGCCACCTGGGCGAGATGTTCAAGCAGATCGTGGCCGTGGGCGCCGATGCCTACACCTACGGCAGCAAGACGATCGGCTCCGTGCTGATCGAGAAGATGAAGATCGCGGGCCATTAAATTCAGGAGCCATTCATGCAACGTCGTTCCTTCATCAACCACGCGGGTCTGGCCGGCGTGCTGGCCGCGGGTGCCGCGCCCGCCATCGTTCACGCGCAGACGGCCATCCGCTGGCGCCTGGCCTCCAGCTTCCCCAAATCGCTCGACACCATCTTCGGCGCGGCCGATGTCTTCGCCAAGAAGATCGGCGAGATGTCCGGCGGCAAGTTCCAGATCTCGGTGCATGCGGGCGGCGAGTTGATGCCACCCTTCGGCGTGGTCGATGGCGTCCAGAACGGCACGGTCGAGATGGCGCACACGGCGGGCTATTACTTCGTCGGCAAGGACGAGACCTTCGCCATCGGCTGCGCCATTCCCTTCGGCCTGAACTCGCGCCAGATGAGCGCCTGGATGTACGAAGGCAACGGCCTCAAGCTCATGCGCGAGTTCTACGCCAAGTACAACATCGTCAACTTCCCGGGCGGCAACACGGGCGCGCAAATGGGCGGCTGGTTCCGCAAGCCCATCAAGTCCATCGACGACATGAAGGGCCTGAAGATGCGCATCGGCGGCTTCGCAGGCAAGGTGATCGAACGCCTGGGCTCGGTGCCGCAGAACATCCCTGGCGGTGAGATCTACCAGGCCCTCGAGAAGGGCACCATCGACGCGGCCGAGTGGGTCGGCCCCTACGACGACCAGAAGCTGGGTTTTCACAAGGTGGCGCCCTACTACCACTTCCCCGGCTGGTGGGAAGGCGGCCCGCAACTCGACTTCTACATCAACCAGAAGGCCTATGACAGCCTGAACGCCGAGTACAAGGCCATGGTCGAGACGGCTGCCTCTCACGCCCACACCGAGATGCAGGCTCGCTACGACGCCCGCAACCCGCTGGCGCTCAAGCAGCTCGTGGCGGCCAAGACGCAACTGGTGCAGTTCCCCAAAGCCGTGATGGATGCGTCGTTCAAGGCCTCGATGGACATCTACGGCGAGTTGAACGAGAAGAACCCCAACTGGCGCAAGGTCTACGCCGATTACGCCAAGTTCCGCGCCGACCAGAACCTGTGGTTCCGCTTCACGGAGGCCACGTTCGACCGCTACATGCAGGCGGCCAAGCTGTGAGCGTGCGGGCAAAGCTTCATGCAATGTGACAAGAATGGGGCCTGCGGGCCCCTTATTCATGGGGTTTACCTATAGACGAAACGCCCCGCCATGCCGCAAGCTCAAGTTTCGCTGTGAATTGGCCGATTTACCCCAGGCAGCCTCGGTATCGATCCGGGGCCAACCTGCGCCAGGATTTTCACCTCATGAGTTTCGCCCCGCTTCCCGCCTCATCCAGAGCCCCGCATCTCCGGCGACACCACGGCATTCAGCCCTCGCGCGCACTGCATCTCCACAGAGACTGGGGCGAGCATGCCCTTCAGCGCACCTGGCGCAGCTTCGCGGCCTTGTGCATGTTGTTGAGCGTGGCCAATGCCTTCATCGCCAAACTCCCTGCCGTGCTCTTCATGGTCCTGGGCGTCTGGGCGCACCTCAAGGGCAACCCGGCCTTGCTCGGCAGGCTGGCGGCGCACCCGGTGATCGGGGCACCATGGCGCTGGTGGCTGCACAGAGGCAGCCACATCCAGACTCATCAAGCCCCGGACACCAGGCCCTTGGTCTGATGCCGGCCTGATGCGAGGGCGTCAGGGCGCGCTGGCCGCGCCACCGATGGCATCGCGCACGGCCTTGGTCGGGTCTTCTTCCGCCGGCGCTTCGGGCACGGGCATGCCATCACTCGGTGCGGATGCCCCGCCACTGGCTGCGGATGCCGATGGATCGGGCTCGTCCGCCGTGTCCTCGATCTTCATCTCGATCTTGACGTTGTCCACGTCGACCTGCTGCTCCTTGTCGAGCCAGTAGGTGACGGACGCCGGCCAGAAGATCACCACGGCCACGAGTGCCAATTGCATCAGCACCCACGGGATCGCGCCCAGGTAGATGTCCTTGGACGCGATCGGCTTGGAGATGGCGCCGCCCTTGTAGATCTGGTCGGCGATGCCGCGCAGGTAGAACAGCGCGAAGCCGAAAGGCGGGTGCATGAAGCTGGTCTGCATGTTCACGCACAGCAGCACGCCGAACCACACGAGGTTGATGCCCAGCTTGTCGGCCACGGGCGCCAGCAGCGGCACGATGATGAAGGCGATCTCGAAAAAGTCGAGGAAGAAAGCCAGAAAGAACACGAAGATGTTCACGACGATCAGGAAGCCCACCGGCCCGCCCGGCAGGCCCGTGAGCATGTGCTCGATCCACTTGCTGCCGTCCACGCCCTGGAAGACCAGCGAGAACACGCTCGAGCCCAGCAGGATGAAGATGACCATGGCCGTGACGCGCATGGTCGAGTCCATGGCCTGCCAGATCAGGGTGGGCGTGAGGCGCTTGTGCAGCGCCGCCAGCACGATGCCGCCGATCGCGCCCAAGGCGCCGGCTTCGGTCGGCGTGGCCAGCCCCATGAAGAGCGTGCCCAGCACCAGGAAGATCAGCACGATGGAGGGCAGCATGCCCCACATCACGCGCTTGATCAGCGCCCAGCCACGCTCGGTACGCGCCTCTTCGGGCAGTGGCGGCACCCATTGCGGACGCAGGATCGCCACGCCCAGCGTGTACAGCAGGAAGATGCCCGTCTGCATGATGGACGGGCCGATGGCGCCACGGTACATGTCACCCACGGAGCGGCCCAACTGGTCGGCCAGCACGACCAGCACGAGCGAAGGCGGGATCAGCTGCGTGATCGTGCCCGACGCCGCGATCACGCCCGTGGCGTAGCGCATGTTGTAGCCGTTGCGCATCATCACGGGCAGCGAGATCACGCCCATGGCGATCACGCTGGCCGCCACAGTGCCGGTGATGGCACCCAGGATGGCGCCCACGATGATGACGGCGAAACCCAGCCCGCCCGGCTTGCTGCCGAACAACTGGCCCGTGCCTTCGAGCAGGTCTTCGGCCAGGCCGCAGCGCTCCAGGATCGCGCCCATGAACGTGAAGAACGGAATGGACAGCAGCAGTTCGTTGGAGACGATGCCGAACAGGCGCAACGGCAGGTTGGCCATGAAGGCTTCCGGGAAGAAGCCTTGCGACACCGCGTAGTAGCCGAAGCCCAGCCCCAGCCCGCCCAGCGTGAACGCGACCGGGAAGCCGATCAGCATGGCCACGACCAGCGAGCCGAACATGATCGGCGCCAGATGTTGCATCTCGATCATTGCAGGGGTCTTTCGTAGTGCAGATCGAGGTTCGACGTGCCGCGCAGGTAGCCGATGCGCTTGAACAGCTCGGCCAGGCCTTGCAGGCCAACCAGGCCGAAGCCCAACGGAATGGCCAGCTTGATCGGCCAGCGGATCAACCCGCCTGCGCTGGGCGAGGTCTCCTGCTGCGCGTAAGACTCGACCACGAAAGGCCAGGCCAGGTGCACGACGATGGCGCACATGGGCAGCAGCACCAAGGCGATGCCGACGAGATCGATCCAGGCCTTGGTGCGCGGCTTGAGCCCGCCGTAGACCACATCGACGCGCACGTGCTCGTTGAGACGCAGCAACATGGGCGCGCCGGCGAACACGGCGATGCCGAAGAGGTACCACTGCACCTCCAGCCAGGCATTGGAGCCGATGTCGAAGACATAGCGCAGCACGGCATTGCCCGCGCTGATCAGGCACGCGGCCAGCAAGGCCCAGGAAGCGAACACGCCAGCCCAGCGCGAGACCGCATCCATCAGACGGATGTAGCTTTGCATCGTTGTGAAGGGATGATGGAGGCTTATTCGCCGAGCGCGACGGCCTGCATGTACAGCTTGGTCGAGCGCGCGCCGCTGCGGCAGAACATCAGCAAGGGACGCGGCAGGGTCTTGAGCAACTCGGCGCACTGCGCGATCTCTTCGGGCGACTGGTAGCCGCCCTGCACGGGCAGGAAGGCGTATTCGAGGCCCGCGGCTTTGGCGGCCGCTTCGATGGCTGCGCTGGCCGGCTGGTCCGGGCCCCCTTCCATGTCCGGGCGGTTGTTCATCACGGCCTTGAAACCGGCCTCGGCCGCCGCCGCCATGGCTTCAGGCGTGAGTTGCGGCGCAGCGTAGACGTCTTCGGCGATCGGTTGCAAGGACACGTTGCTCATGAGGAACCCTGTTTTGGATGAAACCTGGAGACTGTAGCGGCAATCAGGCCGCTCGGATCAACCCGCCAATGCGGCCTTCACGGCCGCGGATACCTGCCCCATGTCGGCCGTGCCCGCCAGGCGCTGCTTGACCACGCCCATGACCTTGCCCATGTCGCCGGGGCCCGAGGCACCCAGCTCGGCCACGATGGCCTTGACGGCGGCGGTCACTTCGTCGGCGCTCAGGCGTTGAGGCAGATAGGCCTCCAGCACGACGATCTCGGATTTCTCCTTGTCCGCCAGATCCTGGCGATTGCCGGTTTCGTACTGCTGCGCGGCGTCCTTGCGCTGCTTGATGAGCTTGTCGACGATGGCCACGACCATGGCGTCATCGAGCTCGACGCGCTCGTCCACTTCCTTTTGCTTCATGGCGGCCAGCAGCATGCGGATGGTGCCGAGGCGCTCGGCTTCCTTGGCGCGCATGGCGGCCTTCATGTCATCGGTGATGCGTTCTTTGAGGCTCATGGTGGTGTCCTGGTCGGCAAAAAAATGGCGAGAAATGCGAAGGCCTGAAAAGCGAAAGCCCGCATGGGCGTCCCCGCGCGGGCTTTGGTGCTGTCCCCGTTACCGCGCATTCAGCGCATGGTAAGGGTGTAGCGGCAAGAAGCGATCAGTACAGCTTCTTGGGCAGCTGCATGCTGCGCACGCGCTTGTAGTGGCGCTTGACGGCGGCGGCCTTCTTGCGCTTGCGCTCGGCTGTGGGCTTTTCGTAGAACTCGCGGGCGCGCAGTTCGGTCAGCAGACCCAGCTTTTCGATGGTGCGCTTGAAGCGGCGCAGGGCCACGTCAAACGGCTCGTTTTCCTTGACACGGATGGTCGTCATTACAGATTCGCTTTCAGATTGAATGCATTCACAGGGCTGCCACATGGCCACCGGCCGACTGCGTCGAGTTTGCTGCACAAAATCACTAAGGATTCGCTGTCGCGTTTGCTGCTTTAGCCACCAGGGTCTGGTCCCGATCCCTTGAGTCCACGTCCGGAAATTCGCGGACGGAAACGGGCTGACCTGTCTAGGTGTGCACGGCGCTGCTCGATTTGATCGATGGCTCGACCGCTGCTTGTCAAAGCTGTCAGTCAAACCCACCGGCGGACTTCTTTGCAAACATGCAAGCAAGCCCCACCAACAAAGCCTGAGATTCTACCCCGGTTTTTGCGATTACTCCAGCTTTTTGAGTATCTGCCTGGCGAATCATCCGGGAAACCGGGAAAAGCCGGCCTCAGCCCGGGCGACGCCACGCCAGCGCGCCCAGCAAGGCGATGCCCTGGGCCGCTTCCAAAGCCTGACGGTCGGGCGCACTCGGCATGGCGGCGCGCAAGGCGGCATCGGCGTCGGCTGGCAGCGACTGCAGCACCTCGGCCAGCGGCGTCAGCACGAAGGCGCGCTGCATCATGCGCGGGTGCGGCATGGTCAGGCGCGCGGTCTGGCGGCGCGCATCGCCGTACCAGAGCAGGTCCAGATCGAGGGTGCGTGGCGCGTTCTGGTAATCGCGCGTGCGGTCGTGGGCGGTTTCGAGGCCCTGCAAGGCATGCAGCAGCTCCAGCGGGCCCAGCGCCGACTCGAGCACGGCCACGGCGTTGAGGTAATCAGGGCCGCCCGCGTCGACGGGCGTGGTCTTGTAGACCGAGGAAACGGCCTCGACGCGCGTGCCCGGCAAGGCGTCCAGCCCGGCCAGCGCCGAGCGCAGATGCGCCTGCACGTCACCCAGGTTGCCACCCATGCCGATGTAGGCACGGCGGCGCGGCACGGCCAGCAAGCCGCCCCGCGATGCCCCGGGCTGGGTCAATCGGCGTCTCCGCCTGTGGCCGGCGCGGCTGCGGCGCCCTCACCTGCCGGCTTGCGGCGACGGCGGCGGCGCTTCTTGGCGGGCGCATCGCCTGTCGAGCCACTCGCATCGCCGTCCGCCGAAGCGGCGCGCGACTGGCGCTTGGCCGTGTCCTGCTGGCGGGCCACGTCCATCAGGTCGCGACGCTCTTCGTTGTCGGCTAGCGAGAAGTCTTCCCACCACGTGGCCAGTTCGGCATCGGCCTCGCCAGCGGCGGCGCGCAGGCGCAGGAAGTCGAAGCCAGCGCGGAAACGCGGCTGCTCGACCAGCGTGAGCGGGCCGCTGCCCGAGCGGCGGTCGAAGCGCGGCTGCATGGTCCAGATCTCGCGCATGTCGGAGGCCAGCTTGCCGCGACCGGAGATGTCGCCGATGCGGGCATCGAACACGGCCTCGGTGGCCGATTGCAGCGCGGGGAACGGCGGCTCGCCCTGCGCCTGGTTGCGCTTCCAGTGCGCCAGCACGTCGTGCCACAGCAGGCAGGCCAGCAGGAAGCTGGGCGCCACGGGCTTGCCTTCGGAGACGCGGCGATCGGTGTCGGCCAGGGCCAGCTTGACGAACTGGTCGCGGCCGGGGTGGCGACGGGCCTCGTCGAACACGGCATCGAGGATCGGGAAGATGCCTTTTTGCAGGCCCTGCTTGTGCAACTGGTCGAGCGAGGCTTGCGCGTGGCCGGTCTGCAGCAGCTTGATCATCTCGTCGAACAGGCGCGACTGCGGCACGTTCGAGAGCAACTCGGCCATGTCCTGCAGCGGCGCGCGGGTCTTGGGCTCGATCTCGAAGCCCAGCTTCGCGGCGAAGCGCACGACCCGAATGATGCGGACCGGGTCTTCGCGGTAGCGCGTTTCGGGGTCGCCGATCATGCGCAGCACGCGCTTCTTGGCGTCCTTGATACCGCCGTGGTAGTCGACCACATTGCCCGTGTGCGGGTCGTAGTACATCGCGTTGACCGTGAAGTCGCGGCGCGCCGCATCCTGGTCCTGCGGGCCCCAGACGTTGTCGCGCAGCACGCGGCCGCTGGCGTCGACCACGTGGGTCTTGTCGGCCAGGTCCTTCTTGGACGTCTTCTCGTTGCCGCTGACCTGCTCGGCCGCCGTGGCATCCAGGTACGCGCGGAAGGTCGAGACCTCGATCACCTCGTGCTCGCGCCCCCGGCCGTAGACCACGTGGACGATGCGAAAGCGCCGTCCGATGATGAAGGCGCGGCGGAACAGGCCCTTGACCTGCTCGGGCGTGGCGTTGGTGGCCACGTCGAAATCCTTGGGGCGCAGGCCCAGCAGCAGGTCGCGCACGGCGCCGCCGACGATGTAGGCCTCGTAGCCCGCTTCCTGCAGGGTCTCGACGACCTTGCGGGCGCGCTCGTCCACCAGGCTGGCGTCGATGCCGTGCTCGCTGGCCGGTACGTCCACGCGCTTGCCCGTGGGGATGCGGGGCGATCCACCAGAAGATTTGGCCGCGCGCGAGCCTGTGGCACTGGCGCGTTTCTTGGCCGGGGCCTTGCCCAGGATCTTGTCTATCAGGCTTTTGATCATGCAAACAATCGAAGAATGCGCCAGCCACGCTCGAGGGCGACGGCTTCCAGCGCCGGGCTGGGGTTGGTGGCAACGGGGTCGTTGGCACGCTCCAGCAAAGGCAGGTCGTTGGGGGAGTCGCTGTAGAAGCTGACGCGACCAAAATCGCTCAACTGCCGACCTTGGTCAGCCAGCCATTGTTCCACACGCGTGATTTTGCCCTCTCTGAAGGACGGCACGCCGTCGATGTCACCCGTCACGCGCCCCTGGCTATCCCTGACGAGCTTGACGGCAATCAGCGTGTCGACATCGAAGGCATCGGCGATCGGGCGGGTGACGAACTCGTTGGTGGCCGTGACGATGGCCAGCAGGTCGCCCTGGGCGCGGTGCTTTTCGACCAGCTCGCGCGCCTGGGGTTTCATGGCCGGGAAGATGACTTCGTCCATGAACGCCTGCTGCAGCGCCAGTTGCGCGGCCGAATCGAGCTGGCGCCAAATGCTGGTCGTGAACTGGATGTATTCGCTCAGCTTCAAGGTACCGTCGCAGTACTGCTGGTAGAAGCCGTCGTTGCGCTGGCGGTAGGTGACGGGGTCGGCCAGGCCCCCGCGGATGAGGAATTCGCCGAACTCGTGATCGGAATCCAGCGGCAGCAAAGTGTGGTCCAGATCAAACAGACAAAGGTTCATGCGGTCTCCAGGGCCAGCATTTGTTTCAACAGGGGCACGGTCACGACGCGGTGTTCGGCCAGGGCGAAGCGGTCGAGGCGGTCAAGCAGATTCATCAGGAAGCCCAGGTCGCGGCTGTGGCGCGTCAGCAGGTAGCTCACGACCTCCTCGCCCAAGGCCATGCCGCGCCGGTCGGCTTCGTGGTGCAGGGCGGCGCGCAGGCCGTTTTCATCGAGCGAAGCCAGGGCGAAGGTCAGACCCCAGCCGAGGCGGGTGCGCAGGTCGTCGCGCACAGGCAGGTCCACAGCGGGCACGGCGCCCGCCGCGATGATGAAGAGCGGGCCGCCGCTTTCATTGGCTTGGCTCGCCTGGCCGGCCTGACCGGAGGCCAGCGCCGCCAGCGAAGCCGCCGACTCGATGAACAGGTTGAACGCCAGGTGTTGGTGCTCCTCGCCCAGGGCCTCGCACTCGTCGATCACGGCCAGCGTGGGCATGGCGGGGTCGAGGGCGTCCCACATCTGGCAGGTCTGGGCATTGAGCCAGATGGCGCCGAAACCCATGGCCAGCGCGCGCTCGACCATGGCCCGCAGCAGGTGCGTCTTGCCCGCGCCCGCGCCGCCCCAGATGTAGGCGGGCGACACGGTGCCATCCACATGCGGCCAGGCATGCAGCCAGGCCAGCAGCTCGGCATTGGCACCCGTGATGAAATCGTCCAGGCCCTGCATGACGGCGGGCCCCAGGTCCAGCGGCAACTGGCGCATGGTCTGGCACACTGGCATGGTGGCCGGATGGGCCGCCACGGCATCCACGGTTCTCATGTTCCGGCCCAGCTCCTAACGCGACAGATAGAAGCTGCTGGACTCGTACATGCGCAGCAGCCGCCGCCCCAGCACCATCAGGAAGGCCGACGTCGGCAACGCGATCACCACGCCCACGAAGCCCATCCATTTGCCAAAGACCATCAGCGCCAGGATCACGCCCAGGGGATGCAGGCCGATGCGCTCGCCGACCATGCGCGGCGTGAGGAAGAAGCTCTCGAGCACCTGCCCCACCCCGTAGACCAGGACGAGGGCCATGAACGGATGGCCCGTGGCGTCGCCCGCCGCGCCGAACTGGAGCAGGCCGGCCAGCGAGGCCAGCACCAGGCCCAGGCCGAACCCCAGGTAGGGAATGCAGATGGCCAGCCCTGTGAAGACCCCGATGGGCAGCGCCAGATTGAAACCGAACAGGCTGAGCCCGATGCTGTAGAACACGGCCATGATGAGCATGACCAGCACCTGCCCCCGCAGGTACTGCCCCATCAGCTCATCGCACTCGGTCATGATCTCCTGCGTCACGGGCTGCCAGCGCGCGGGGATGAGGCTGCGGAAACGCCCTGTCAGGCGGTACCAGTCGAGCAGCCAGTAGAAGGCCAGCATCGGCACGAGCACGATCAGGCTGGCCACGGTCATCACGCTGCTGCCGCCGACCAGAAGGGAGCTCCAGACCGCCCCGCTCCACTGCGCCGCATGGCTCTTGAACAGCACCAGCGCCTCGGCCTTGAGCGCCTCGACCGTGGGCGGCATCGTCAAACCCCATTGCGAAAGAAAAGGGCTTTGCTTCGCCCACAAAGCCACCAGCAAGTCGGGCAATTGGTCGCGCAGCTTGGGCGCCAGCTCCGAGACGATGGGCACGAGCAGCACGAACAGCACGGCGCCCAAGAGCAACACGGTCAGCAGGCAGGCCGACACGGCCAGGGCGCGCGGCACCTTGTACGCCACCATCTTGTCGACGGCAGGATGCAGCGCATAGGCCAGCACCAGGCCGGCCACGAAAGGCGCCAGGATGGCGGCATGCCACCACAGCAGCCACAGCACGACGGCGGCGCCCAGCAGGCTCCAGAACGGTTTGAATGGGGTGGTGGCGATGCTGGTCATGGAGAACCGATTTTATCGGCCTCCTGGGCGCACGCCGGGGTCACCGTGTCATTTCTTGCTGCCGTAGACGGCCACGCGCGCGGCATCGAGGTCCTTGCCCAGTTGAAGCTGGTCGCGTTTGTCTTCGGGCAAGGCCTGGAAAGCGGCCATGATGGCGGCCTCGCGGCGCTTGTATTCGGCCAGCAACGATGCATCGCGCACCTGCTGCTCGCCATCGGCCTTGGGCGCCGCGCCCCGAAGCAGGCTCTGCGCCCGCTCAAGACGCTGCTTGCGCATCTCCTCGTTGGGCTCGATGTCGGCCAGGAGCGCCGACTCCAGCATCTGCGCCTCGCCATAGGTCATCTCGCCTTGCGCCATGCGCTCGGGCACCTGCTCCATCAGCCGCTCGGCCAACCTGCGCCGCGTGGCCACGTCCGGGCCTTCCTGCAATGCCTGCCACTGCTCGAAGCCCTTCTGGAAGCGCAGATACTTGACGATGCGCTCCAGCTCGGCGCGCGGGTTGGCGGTCTTGGACAAGGCATCTTTCAGCGCGGCCCAGTCTTCCGGAGAGAAATCGGCAGGCCGGCCATCGTCCATGATCTTGGGCGGCACGAGCAGGGCCACGTCCACGGGGCGCCTGGCGGGCGCAACCGGCTTGGCCTCTGCGACCGGCGGCTCGACAGCAGGCTGCGCATGGGTCTGCCACCACCAGGCGGCCACACCCACGCCCGCACCCAACACCAAGGCCAGAAACCAGGTGCGCTGCCACAGCTTGGGGCTTTCGTAAGTGGTGATCATGGACACAAGGGCCTGCCGTCGATGAAAAGAATGGTGGCGAGATTGTGGGGACGCGCCCCGCGCCGCCATCATGGGACAAACCCAGGCGAGCCATCGACAAATCGGTGACAGATCGCAACCACTACACTGGCGACCTGTTGCGAATTTGACCCACGAACATGAATCTCTCCAGCCTCGATCCACGCCTGCTTGCCGCGTTGGGCGCCGTCATCGCCTACCTGATCGGCTCTTTGTCGTTTGCCGTCATCGTCAGCCGCGTGTTCGGTCTGGCGGACCCTCGCAGTTACGGTTCGGGCAACCCTGGCGCCACCAATGTGCTGCGCTCGGGCAACAAGGCCGCGGCCATCCTGACACTGCTGTTCGATGCGCTCAAGGGCTACATCCCGGTCGCGATCGCCGTGCACATGGGCCTGGACGACCTGACCGTGACGGCCATCGGCCTGGGCGCCTTCATCGGCCATCTGTGGCCCGTGTTCTTCAAGTTCGAGGGCGGCAAGGGCGTGGCGACAGCCGCCGGCGTGCTGCTGGGCTTCGCGCCCGGCCTGGGCGGCCTGGTCTTGCTGGTCTGGATCGTCATGGCCGGCGTGTTCCGCTATTCGTCGCTGGCCGCGCTGACGGCCGCCCTGGCCGCGCCCGTCATCCAGATCATGGGCTGGGGTTTTGGCCCCGTCTCTATCGGGGTCATCGTGATGAGCGTGCTGCTGATCTGGCGCCACGAGGCCAACATCCGAAAACTGCTGGCCGGACAGGAGAGCAAACTGGGCCAGAAAGCGGCTCCCGCGATCAGCAAGTAAAGCATGACGACGACACCCCAACCCGCCAACGACCTGCGCCGCTCCTGGAAGAGCCTGGCGCTGGTCCTGCTGGTCGTCGCGGGCGGCATGCAGGCCTGGGGTTGGTGGCAGGATGAGCACACCGCGACGCTGATCAAGCGGCACGCCAGGCCGGACAGCATCACGCTCTACACGACCGAAACCTGCATCTACTGCGCCAAGGCACGCGATTGGTTGAGTGCGCACGGCGTGCCCTGGCGCGAGTGCAACATCGACAAAGATCAGGCCTGCGCCCGGACCTTCAACGCCCACGGTGCCCCGGGCACGCCGCTCGTCCTGGCCAACGGCCAATGGAACCTCGGCTTTGACCAGGCCTGGCTGGCCGAGGCACTGCAGACACCCTCGCCTGGCACGGGCAAGGCGCTTTAACCCAGGCCGCCCAGGCCCAGCACACCCACATCGCCGCGCCCCTGGCGAACCACGTCTGTGCCGCCCTGACTCAGGTCGATCACAGTCGTGGGCTCACGCGGGCAGGCGCCGGCATCGACCACGGCCTGTATGCGCTTTTGCAAGGCCTCGCGGATCTCGTGCGGGTCGTTCAAAGGCTCGGTCTCGTCCGGCAGGATCAGGGTCGTGGCGATCAAGGGCTGGCCCATCTGCTCGAGCAGGCATTGCGCGACACGGTGATCGGGCACACGCAAACCGATCGTACGCCGCGACGGGTGCGACACGCGTCGGGGCACCTCCTTGGTCGCCTCCAGGATGAAGGTGTACGGGCCGGGCGTGGCCAGCTTGAGCAGCCTGTACTGCTGGTTGTCGACACGGGCATAGCTGGCCAGTTCGGACAGGTCCCGGCACAGCAGCGTCAGGTGATGCCGCTCGTCCACGCCACGGATGCGGCGCAAGGCATCGACCGCCGCCTTGTCGTCCAGATGGCAGACCAGGGCATAGCTGGAGTCGGTGGGCAAGGCCACCACGCCGCCCTGATGGAGGATGTCGACGGCCTGCTTGAGCAGGCGCGCCTGGGGGTGTTCGGGATGGACTTCGAAGTACTGGGCCATGGCCTTCAGCCTAAAGCCTGCCTCGTGCGGCAGTGTGGCGAAAAGGATGATCCTTAAGGGCGCAGCACGCGCGAAGCCAGCGCTTCCCACACGGGCGTGAGCTTGGCCGGCAGATCGGGCAAGGTACCCAGATCGGTGTGGCTCTCGTTAGGGTCATGGAAGTCGGAGCCGCGCGAGGCCAGCATGCCGAACTCGCAGGCCATGTCGGCGTACTTGCCGTACTCGGCCACTGTGTGGCTGCCCGTCACCACCTCGACGCCCAGGCCGCCGTGCGCCTTGAACTCGGTGAACAGGGCGTACTCCTCGTTGGGCGTGAAGTCATAGCGGCCCGGGTGCGCGATCACCGCCACGCCGCCGGCGCCCACGATCCACTGCACGGCATCCTTCAGGCTCGCCCAGCGGTGCGCCACGAAGCCGGGTTTGCCTTCGGTCAGGTAACGCTTGAAGACCTCGTGCGGATCGCCGCACACGCCCAACTCGACCAGGTAGCGCGCGAAGTGCGTGCGCGAGATCAGGTCCGGGTTGCCGACGTACTTGAGCGCGCCCTCGAAGGCATCGGGGATGCCCACACGTGCCAGATCCGCCGCCATGTCCCGGGCGCGGCGTTCGCGACCGCCACGGGTGTCGGCCAGGCCTTGCACGATGGCCGGCTCGTCGGGATCGAAGCCTAGGCCGACGATGTGGACCGTCGTGTGGGCAAACGACACGGAAATCTCGACGCCTGGCAGGTAGCCCATGCCCAGCCGGTTCGCCGCCTCGCGGGCGCGGCGCTGGCCGCCGATTTCGTCGTGGTCGGTCAGCGCCCAGAGCTGGACGCCATTGCGGTGGGCACGCGCCGCCACGTCTTCCGGCGACAAGGTGCCGTCGGACACATTGGAGTGGCAGTGCAGATCAGCGTTCACAACAACAGCGGCGTTCATCGAATGCATGTCCGGATGCTACCAAGGCGACGGCGCACTGTTCACCGCGCCGCGTTTTAACCCCAGCGGGGGCCCGAACGGGCCGCGGCCGCACCCCAGGCTTGAAGACAGGCCAGGGTGAGTTCGCGCACGAGCTGCTCGTCGACCGGCTGACGGTAACGCACCTTGATGTGGCGCATGCCCTTGCCCGCGCCGTCCAGCTCGGGGAACTCGCCCACCAGCAGGACGCCGTTGAACACCTGCAGGTGCGCATGGGCCTTGTGCAGCACGATGGCCATCACGTTGTCGCCGTCGTTCATGAAGCACAGATTGCCCCATTTCACTTCGGGACGCAGCTGTGGCGCGGCGGCGAGGATGGCCTTTTGCATGGCCTGGGCAGTGTCTCGCTGCTCAGGCCTGAGGCTGTCGTAAAACGCGTTGATCAACGCAGGAGATTGAAGCGGTCGGCGCATGGGGGGCCCAAAACAATAGGTACGACACTGACATCAATGCGCACCCGACACCCCCTCCCTGAAGCGCAACGCTTCTGTGTCGAATGCTCAGCCAAAACGACTACCGGCTGCTTTGTTCTTGTTGGAGCGCTGCGGGCTTTCACCTCAGGTTCGCTGCGCAGTGTGGGTAGTCAGGCGCGCCTTTCAGCGCTCGATGTCTCTTGCTGGATTGTAACAGCCCGTAATCGAAGTCCATATCCTCAAAAAGGGTGGGTCTCAGCCTTATCGACAGGATGCCATCAGGTCTTAGGCAGCGTCACCCCGCGCTGTCCCTGATATTTGCCACCTCGGTCACGGTAACTGGTCTCGCAGACTTCGTCGCTTTCGAAAAACAGCACCTGGGCGCAGCCTTCGCCTGCGTAGATCTTCGCTGGCAAGGGCGTGGTATTGCTGAATTCGAGGGTGACATAGCCTTCCCATTCTGGCTCGAACGGGGTCACATTGACGATGATGCCGCAACGGGCATAGGTGCTCTTGCCCAGGCAAATGGTCAGCACATTGCGCGGAATGCGGAAATATTCAACGGTGCGGGCCAGGGCAAAACTATTGGGGGGGATGATGCAGACATCGGCATTGATGTCCACGAAGCTCTTTTCGTCGAAATTCTTCGGGTCGACGACCGTCGAGTGGATGTTCGTGAAGACCTTGAACTCGGGCGCGCAACGGATGTCGTAGCCGTAACTGCTGGTGCCGTAGCTGACGATCTTCTGGCCGTCGGCCGCCGCGCGGACCTGGCCGGGCTCGAAGGGCTCGATCATGCCGTGTTCCTGCGCCATCTTGCGGATCCAGCGGTCTGACTTGATGCTCATCTGTGATTACTCCTTTGTGCCGTCGTTGTGCCTTTGCTTCAGGCGTGATTGTGCTTGATTGCCGGGCATCTCCCGCGCACCAGTTCCGTGCCCCTGCGGCGCCAGGCCACGCACCATCCGCTGGCATGGATCTCGCTTGAAGTGCCCGGCAAGAGTCGGCGCACCCACGATGCCGAACGATCCGCTGAGGCTTTGACGATGAATGACTTCAAGACGTTCCTGAAAGCAGGACACGGCCCCACCCTGTTCGCTTCTTTCCTGTACTTCGCTTTCTCGTGCTGCATCTGGGTGCTCAATGGGGCGATGGCACCGTTCATCGCCGAAGACCTCAAGCTCACGGCGGCCCAGAAGGGGCTGATGCTGTCGGTGCCGATTTTCGCGGGCGCCTTCATGCGCTTCCCGCTGGGGCTGCTGGCGCAGTATGTGGGGCGCAAGCCGGCCACGATGGTCGAGATGAGCATGATCGCCGTGGCGATGGCCTACGGCTACTTCTACGTGGACACGTTCAGCAACCTGCTGGCCATGGGCGTGCTGCTGGGCATCGCGGGCGCGAGCTTCGGTGTGGCGCTGTCGTTGGGCTCGGGCTGGTTCCCGCCCAAGTACAAGGGCCTGGCGATGGGCCTGGTGGGGGCGGGCAATGTGGGCACGGCCGTGTCGGTGCTGGTGGCGCCGCCGCTGGCGCAGGCTTATGGCTGGCAGACGGTCTATGGCTTCGCGGCGCTGGCCATCTGCATCCCGATGACCGTGATGATCGCGTTCGCCAAGGAACCGCCCGACCGTGATGCGCACGGCTCCTTGCGCGAGCACATCGCCTGCCTGTTCGAGAAGGACGGCTGGGCCTTCAGCATCATCTATGGCGTGACCTTCGGTGGCTTCATCGGGCTGACGTCCTTCCTGCCGAGCTACTACTATGACCAGTTCCATGTGAGCAAGGTGCAGGCGGGCCAGTTGACGATGCTGGCGGCCTTCATGGCGGCGGCGCTGCGCATCTTCGGCGGCTGGATCTCGGACCGCTGGGGCGGTGTCAACACGCTGACCGTGGTCATCATCACGGTGGCCGTGTCGCTGGTGCTGTGCGGCCTGGCGAACCAGTCGCTCACGGCCACGACGCTGCTGCTGATGCTGTGTTTCGCCGCGCTGGGCACGGGCAACGGCGCGCTGTTCCAGCTGGTGCCGCTGCGCTGGCCTTTGACGACCGCCGTGGCAGGCTCGATGATCGGCGAGGTCGGCGCGCTGGGCGGCGGCCTGGTCCCCAATGCGATGGGCATGTCCAAGCAAGCGACGGGCACGTACCTCTGGGGCTTCGTGGCCATCGCGGCCATGGCCGTTGTCGCTTTGCTGATGATGCGTGTGATGCAGGTCCGCTGGACGCGCACCTGGGCGGAAAAAGGCGGCCGGGCGCGCGCGAGCGTGGTCAGCGTGTCGGGCCATGCGGGTCGTGGCGCGCGCCGCGTCGCCTGATGTCAGCCCTTCGGCAGGAAGGCGAGCCAGTAGGCCATCAGCAGGTTGACCAGGATGGAGATCGCCAGGGCGATTTTCCAGACGGCTGCGGGGTCGCGGGCCATCAAGGGTGTCGACATGGGCGCGGCCAGCGGGCGCGAGGCGCCGCGCTCCAGGGCCAGCAGAAGCTCTTCGGCGGTTTCGAAGCGTTGCCTGGCGTTGCGGGCCACGGCCTTGAGCAGGAGGTGGTCGAGCCAGATCGGCACGTCGGGGCGCAGGCGCGATGGCGGCACGGGGTCGCGCCGGTAGCGCGCCTTCTGGTAGGGCTCGATCTCGCCATACGGCAGGCGGCCGGTCACCCACTGGTACAAGGTCACGCCGAGCGCGAAGAGGTCGGTCTGCGGGGTGACGCGGGCCACGGCGGGGTCGTCGTCCCACTGCTCGGGGTTCATGTAGCTGGGCGTGCCCGCATGCAGCACACGCAATGATTCGGGCTCTTTGCCGGACAGGGCCACGCCCAGGTCCATGAGGCGCCATTGGCCGTCGTCGCCCAGGTGCACGTTGTCGGGCTTGATGTCGCGGTGGATGACGCCGAATTGGTGCAGGCGGCCCAGCGCGCGCACCAGTGTGGTGGCGGCGTCGACGATGTCGGAAACGGGAAATGTCCGCTGCTTCGACAGCATCTCGCTGAGCGCGCGGCCGTCGTGCCAATCGAACAGGGCATAGAAGTGCGTGGCGCCGACCGGCTCGTGCACGCGCACCAGGCCTTTGGCTTCGCGCTCGGTCACGCGGGCGCCCAGCCATGACTCGTGGGCCAGCATGGCGCGCTCTTCGGGGTCGCCGGCGCGTGCTTCGTGCAAGGTCTTGAGCGCGTACAGGGCGCCGCTTTGCCGATGGCGGACCTTGTAGAGCCGATGCACGCCATTGGCGAAGACGCAGGCCTCGACGCGCATGTCGTCGATCGCGTCGCCCACGCCGAGCCGGGGCGGCACGGGCAGTTGCCGGCCGCGCCGTTCGGCGTCATCGAGGCGTGCGGCGGCCAGCCCTTTGACGCGGATCACGAGCGCCGTGGCGTTGTCGCGGCCATGGGATGCGAGGGCCTTGGCCACAAGAGCTTCGCTGGCTTCCTGCGCGCCGCCCTGCTCCGCCAAGGCGTGCAGCACCTTGTGCTTGAGCACGCCGTGAACGCCGTCGCTGGTCAGCACGAATGTGTCGCCGATCTGGAGGTCGCCTTCGAGGTAGTCGACGCGCAGGTGGTCGTCCAGGCCGACGGCGCGGGTCAGGCCGCTCTGGAAGGCGAGCGGGCCCAGCGTGTGGTCTTGCGTGAGCTGGCTGCACTCGCCCGCGCGCAGCAGGTAGGCGCGGCTGTCGCCGACGTGCGCGAGGGTGTAGCCATGGCCACGCAGCACGAGGGCCGTGAGCGTGGTCATGCCGGCCACGCCTCGGCCTTCGGGGTTGCGCATGGCCTGGCGGCGGCGGTTGTGGTCCGTGAGCCAGGCGTTCTGGGCGGCGATGACGCGGTCGAGCGCGACGGTCGTGTCCCACGTGGCGGGCGTGCAGTAGTAGTCGTGCAGCAGGGTCATGACCGTGGTCTGCGCGGCCTCCAGGCCCAGGCCACCGGCGGAGACGCCATCGGCCAGCGCGGCGATGACGCCCCAGGGGCCTTCGTGTGGCGCGGGTTGACCGACGCCGGCGTAGTCTTCCAGCAGCGACCGCGGGCCGCGCTGGCTGGCGTAGCCCACTTCCAGATCAAAGCTCATCCAAGTCCTTCAGCATGTGATGCGGCCCGCGGCACCAATCCTGTGCGAGGCCATTTTGTGCCGAGAGATGGTGCAAGTTTCACGCCCACCATCGGTGCGATCTGCTCGCGCGGAGGGCATCCAGCTGGATGTGGGATTGCGATCATGCTCGCGGGATAATGCGCGCGTCGACATGAACGGGTCATCATGAGCATTGCAGCCTATCTCAAGCAAATCGGCCGGGGCAAGGACGGCGCCCGCCCCCTGCCCGCCGAGCAGGCCCTCGATCTGCTGGCGCAGGTGCTCGATGGGCAAGTGACCGATCTGGAAATCGGCGCCTTCTGCCTGGCCATGCGCATCAAGGGCGAAAGCATCGAAGAACTCGATGGCTTCGTGCAGGCCGCACAGGCGCGCTGCATCCCGCTGGAGGCCGCCGTGGCCGCCGCGCCGAAAGGCATCGTCGTGCTGCCCTCGTACAACGGCGCGCGCAAGCTGCCCAACCTCACGGCGCTGCTGGCGTTGACGCTGGCACAACGAGGTTTAGGTGTGCTGGTGCATGGCCCGGCCGCCGACCCCACGCGCGTCACGACGGCGCAGGTGTTTGCCGCGGCGCACTTGCCCATCGTCCAGACCGCGCAAGAACTCGCGCAGGCCTGGCAAGCGGGCCAGCCGGCCTTCATGGACATCGCCACGCTGTGCCCCTCTTTGGCCAAGCTGCTGGCCGCGCGCTGGACCATCGGCCTGCGCAACCCGGGCCACACAGTGGCCAAGCTGCTGGACCCGTTCGCTTCGGCGCAAGCAAGCCAAACGAATCAGGCACGCAGCATCCGCGTCGTCAACCACACGCATCCCGAGTACGCGCACTCGCTCACCGGCTACCTGCAGCACAGCGGCGCCAACGCCTTGCTGATGCGCGGCACGGAAGGCGAGCCCGTGGCCGATGCGCGCAGGCAGCCCAAGTTCGACATGTTCATGGCTGGCCAGAAGGACGCGGCCTTGAGCAAGGCACCCGAGGAGGGCGTGCTGACCGCCCTGCCCGACCTGCCCGCCGGCCACGATGCCAGCAGCACGGCCGACTACATCGAGGCCGTCGCCAGCCAAGCCCAGCCTTTGCCGCCATCGATCGCGGCGCAGGCCGAGTGCCTGGCTCAAGCGTTGGCGCGCTTGGGCCGACCATCAGGCTCGCGATCAGGCTGAAGCGGTGACTGTGACGGTGACGGCGCGCCCTGCTGGTTGACCTTGGCCAGCACGAAGACACCGACCAGCACGGCCGCCGTGCCGACCATCAGGCGCCAGGTCACGGGCTCGTCCAGCCACCACGCGGCCATCCAGATCGTCGACAGCGGCCCGATCATGCCCGCCTGCGATGCCATCGACGCGCCGATCAACTGCACGCCCCGCATCACCAACCACACGGGCAGCACAGTGCAAGCGGTCGCATTGATCAGCGACAGAACCCAGACCTGCAAGGGCAGTTGCGCCACATTGCCCGTCTGCCCCTTGCTGATCAGATAGAGCGCGAGCCATTGCGCCACCGCCATGAAGCAGGCCGCGCACGACGCCAGGCCGACCAGCCGCATCGACCCCATGCGCTGCACGAGCTGCCCACTGCCCATCAGGTAGATGGCATAGGCCACGGCGCTGAAGAACACGCAGACACTGCCCGTGGCGATGGCCGCCATCGGGCTCATGCCCTGCGCACGGGTCGACACCAGCGAGGCCACATCCCAATCGTGCAGCCACACGATCACCACGCCGATGTACGAGATCGCCATCGCCACGACCTGCGCGCGCTGGATGCGCTTGCCCAGCCACAAGGCAGACAGCACCAGCACGATGCTGGGGTTGAGGTACAGGATGGCGCGCTCGAGGCTGGCGCTGATGTACTTGAGGCCGACGAAATCGAGGGTGCTGGCCAGGTAGTAGCCTGAGAAGCCAAGCCCGATGATCTGCCACCACTGGCGCCGGCTCAACGGGCCCACCGCATCAGGCGACGCAGGACCACGCCGCGCAGACCACCACACCATCGCCAAAAACAACGGGAACGCCATCGCCATGCGCATGCCGACCACGGCGAACGGGTCAGCGCCGAGCTTGTACATCAGCTTGGCCAGAATGGCCTTGCCGGAAAAGGCCACGGCGCCCAGCAAGGCGCAGGTCAGACCCTGCATGCGGCGGGTGTCGTGAGGCGGGGCGGCGTGCGTCATGCCGAAACGATAGCGGCAAATGCGGCGCCGTACCTCGTACTCACCACAATCTCCCCCCTCGCCGCGGCACGCTAGACTGCGGCCAGCTAGACTGCGGCCAGCCGATCTCGCGCAGCCCTACCCTCGATGAGCATCCACATGAGCCGACGCCCTCTCTCCTTGATGACTGGCCTGCTCGCCAGCGCGCTGACCCTGCTCGCGGGCTGCGCCCTGGCAGACGCACCGCATGCCGCAGCCGCGGCCTCGGCACCAGTCTCGGCAGCCACGCCCGCCAACGCCGCATCCGGCCCGGCCAGGGGCAAGGAGATCTGGTCGATCAACGACGAAGACCCGGGTATGCAGGCCGCCTTCAGGAAGGCCCAGGCCACACTCGACGACTTCCTCGCCGTGGCCAGGTCCAACAACCCGAAGATCGACAACATGGCCATCAAGATCCAGGTGCGCGATGGCAAGCTGGTCGACTATGTGTGGGTGCTGCCCTTCACGCAGACCACGACGGGCTTCACGGGCCAGGTCAACAACGTCTCGCGCGTGATCACCAAGCTCGAGGCCGGGCAGGAAGTGAGCTTCCAGCGCGGCGACATCGTCGACTGGATGTACGTCAACACGGCCGACAACACCATGCACGGCAACTTCACGACCTGCGCGATGATGGTCAACGCGCCGGCCTCCGAGCTCAAGGAGATGAAGGACAAGTACGGCCTGGATTGCACCAAGCCTTGATCCGCTCGCTTCAGGCCTTTCTTCAGGCCTTGAGCACCTCCAGCAGCAGCTTGTCCCACTTCGTGATGGCCGCTTTCGCGTTGGCATGGCGCACCGGCCCATAGCCCTTGATGGACTCGGCCACCTCGGCGATCTGGCAGGCCTTGTCCAGCGTCTGCTTGTTCAGCGCGGGCAGCAGTTGGTTGACCATGCCCTCGAAGCGCGCCAGCAAGGCCTTGTCTTCGCGGCGATCCTGGCTGTAGCCCATCGGATCGAACCACGTGCCGCGCAGCACCTTGCCCCAGGTCAGGGCGCGCATGCCCCATTGCCACAGCGGCCCGAACGCGTGCTTGGCAGGCCGCGCTGATGGGTTCTTGCCGCCACCGAGCACAGGGGGTGCCAGGTGCAGCACCATCTTCCAGTCGCCCTCGAACTGCTGCGCGATCTGCTCCTTGAACTCGCTGGATGTGAGCAAACGCGCGACCTCGTACTCGTCCTTGTAGGCCATGAGCTTGAAGAGGTTGCGCGCCACGGCCTCGCTCAGGCGGCGGCTGCTCAACGGCGCCTCGGCCTGCTTCACCCGCTCGACCAGCACGCGGTAGCGCTCGGCGTACGCGGCATTCTGGTAGCTCGTGAGGTAGGCCATGCGGCGCTGCACCAGGGTGTCGATGTCTTCGCGGCCCGCCTTGATGGGCTTGCCTTGCCACAGCACGGGCTGCGCGGGCATGCTCAAACGCGCGACCATCACTGGGTCGTGCGCTGCGCGGCGGCCCCATTCGAACGCGGCCTGGTTGCGCGCCACCTGCACGCCATTGAGCTCGATGGCCCGCGTCAGCGACGCCAGGCTCAACGGCACCCAGCCCATCTGCCAGGCGAAGCCCAGCATCAACGGGTTGGCGTAGATCGCATCGCCCAGCAGGCGCGTGGCCAGCGCCACCGAGTCGATGCGCTTGACCGACTCCGCCCCCACCGCATCGCCCAGCATGCTGTCGCAATGGCCGGCGGGGAACTGCCAGTTCGGGTCCTGCATCAAGGCGGCTGTGGGCGTATGGTGCGTGTTCATCGCGATGCGCGTGCGGCCCTTGTTCATCACGGTCATCGTGCTGGCGTGCGCGGCCACGATGGGGTCGCAGGCGATCACGAGATCGGCCTCGGCCATGCCCACCTTGGTCGTGAAGATGTCGCCCTGCTCGTCGGCGATCTGCACATGGCTCCAGGTGGCGCCGCCCTTTTGCGCCAGCCCGGCCGACTCCTGCGTGACCACGCCCTTGCCTTCGAGGTGCGCGGCCATGCCCAGCAATTGGCCGATGGTGATCACGCCCGTGCCGCCGATGCCGGCCACGACGATGCCGAAAGCGTGTTTGGCCGATGGCAGCGAAGGCTCGGGCATCGCGGGCAGCTTGGCCAGGTCGGGCGTGTCGTCGCTGGCCTTGGCGGCCTTCAACTGGCCGCCTTCGATCGTGACCAGGCTCGGGCAGAAGCCCTTGACGCACGAGAAATCCTGGTTGCACGAGCTCTGGTTGATGCGGCGTTTGCGGCCGAACTCGGTGTCGACCGGCTCCACGCTCAGGCAGTTCGATTGCACGCCGCAATCGCCGCAACCCTCGCACACCAGCTCGTTGATCACCACACGCTTCTCGAGCTTGGCCATCGTGCCGCGCTTGCGGCGGCGGCGCTTCTCGGTGGCACAGGTCTGCTCGTAGATGATGGCCGTGCAGCCTTCGACCTCGCGCAAGTCTTTCTGCACCTGGTCGAGCAGATCGCGATGGAAGACCTGCACGCCCGGCGCCAGGTCATCGATGCTCGCGTACTTCTCGGGCGCATCGCTGACCACGACGACACGGCGCACGCCCTCGGCATGCAGCTCGCGCGTCATCGCCGGCACCGACAACGTGCCATCCACAGGCTGGCCGCCCGTCATCGCCACCGCATCGTTGAACAGGATCTTGTAGGTGATGTTGACCTTGGCCGCGATCGCCTGCCGCACGGCCAGCAGCCCCGAATGGAAGTAGGTGCCATCGCCCAGGTTGACGAACACGTGCTTCTCGTCGGTGAACGGCGCCTGGCCGACCCAGCTCACGCCCTCGCCGCCCATCTGCGTGAAGGTGCCAGTGCTGCGGTCCATCCACATGGCCATGTAGTGGCAGCCGATGCCGGCCATGGCCCGCGAGCCTTCCGGCACGCGCGTCGAGGTGTTGTGCGGGCAACCGCTGCAGAACCACGGTGCGCGCTCGACGCTCGTGCCTTGGTTCTCGAGCGCGCGCTCCTTGGCCTCGATCACGCGCAGGCGCTCGGCCACGCGCGCTCGCAGGTCCGGGCCCATGTCATTGAGCAAGCCCAGCTTCTCGATGCGCTGCGCCACGGCCTTGGCGATCAAGGCCGGATTCAAATCGGCCTTGGCACGCAGCAGCCAGCGCGAGGCCGGGTTCGGCATGGACCACTCGCCGCCCGTGAAGTCGCCATCGGGCTCGCTGAACTTGCCCAGCACATTGGGGCGCACATCTTCGCGCCAGTTGTACAGCTCTTCCTTGAGCTGGTACTCGATCATCTGGCGCTTTTCTTCGATCACCAAAATCTCTTGCAGACCCGTGGCGAACTCGCGCGTGCTACTGGCCTCCAACGGCCACACGACCGACACCTTGTGGATGCGCAGGCCGATGCGCTTGCAGGTGTCTTCATCAAGGCCGAGGTCGTGCAGGGCCTGCATCAGGTCGTTGTAGGCCTTGCCGCTGGCGATCAAACCCAGCCTGGCATGGTCGCTGTCGAGCACCGTGCGGTTGAGCTTGTTGGCGCGGATGTAGGCGAGCGCGGCATACCACTTGTAGTCCATCAGGCGGGCTTCTTGCGCGAGCGGCGCATCGGGCCAGCGGATGTGCAGGCCGCCTTCGGGCATCACGAAATCTTCGGGCATCACGATGCGGACACGGTCCGGATCGACCGACACGGTGCTCGATGATTCGACCACTTCCTGGATCGCCTTCAAGCTCGCCCACAAACCAGAGAAACGGCTCATGGCGAAGGCATGGAGGCCCAGATCCAATATCTCCTGGACCGTGCTCGGGAAGAACACCGGCAGCCCGCAGGCCTTGAAGATGTGGTCGCTCTGGTGCGCCACCGACGAGCTCTTGGCCACATGGTCGTCTCCCGCCACGGCCACCACGCCGCCGTACTGCGAGGTGCCTGCCATGTTCGCATGCTTGAACACATCGGAGCAGCGGTCCACGCCCGGGCCTTTGCCGTACCACATGCCGAACACGCCATCGAATCGATGCGGACCGGGTGTCAAGGCCAGTTGCTGCGTGCCCCAGACGGCGGTCGCGCCCAGCTCTTCGTTCACGCCCGGCTGGAAGACGATGTGGTGTTTCTCGAGGTGCGATTTGGCCTGCCACAAGGCCTGGTCATAGCCGCCCAAGGGCGAACCGCGGTAGCCGCTGATGAAGCCGGCCGTGTGCAGCCCGGCCAGCGTGTCGCGCGTGTGTTGGAGGATGGGCAGGCGAACCAACGCCTGGATCCCGCTCATGAAAGCGCGGCCTCGGTCCAACGCGTATTTGTCGTCGAGCGACAGGTTGGCCAGAGCCTTGAGCACGTCGGCTGGCAGCGGTGCGTTCATCACGACCTCCTGAAGGTCTGCTGCACCGCGTCATGCCTGATCACGAAAAGCGATTGGCTCGCCGCACAGCAGGAACCCTAGATGAAGCCCAGTGTAGGCCTGCGTCAAGCCCCCTGGTCTATCGGTTTCACGGGGTCGAATCAGCCCTGTTGCCGGCTTGCATCACGGGGCGGCGTGCATACGTCACGGCCCGGGCTGGTGATGCGGGAAGAACCGACTCAAGCAAAGGCCAGGCAGGCACACTGATAATGCGCACTGGCTTGAACAGCAGGAAAACCTCTCCATGTACACCGGTATCGTCCAGGGCCTGGGCCGCATCACGGCTTTGACACCCACTGTCAGCGGCTTGCACATCGTGCTGCGCATCCCTTCGGCCTTGCTGCGCGGGCTGCAGATCGGCGCGAGCGTGTCGGTCGACGGCGTGTGCCTGAGCGTGGTCACGATCGACGGCGAGCTGATCTCGTTCGACGCCATCCATGCGACGCTGGCACGCACCAACCTCGGCGATCGCCGCGTGGGCGACGTGGTCAACATCGAGCGCTCGGCCCGCCAGGGTGACGAGAACGGCGGCCATGCCATGTACGGCCATGTGTCGGACACGGCCACGATCAGCTCGATCCAGCTCGATGGTTCGCACGCGCACGTCGAGCTGCACGTGGGCGAGCCATGGCGCCGCTACCTGTTCCCGCGCGGCTTTTTGTCGATCAACGGCTGCAGCCTGACGCTGGCCGAGGCCGATGCCGAGCGTGGCTACTGCCGCGTCAACCTGATCCCCGAGACCATCCGTGTGACGGGTTTCTTCCAGTACAAGGTGGGTGATCGGCTCAACATCGAGGTCGAGCAGCAGACGCAAGTGATGGTCGATGTGATCGAGCGCGTGATCGAGCGCAACGCGGCCAAGCTGGTGGCCAAGAGCGGCATCTGATCCAAGCTGCTCACGCAACGAAAAAGGAGCCCGAGGGCCCCTTCTGCTTGTTGGCTGCTTGTCGGCGTCACCGCCTCACTTGTTGATGTACTTCGGATTGGCAGGGGCCTTCTCGGGCCACTCGATCTCGGCCGGGTTCGTGCACTCCGGGTCGGACGCGTTCATCTCGCAACGGATGCGCTTGAGCACCTTCAGCGTGCGCTTGTCGTAGAAACCGGCTTCGGCGATTTCCACGCGGCCTTCACGCAGCATCTGCAGGTAACGCTTCAGGTCGGAGGCCGGGATGTCCATCCACACATTGGCGGGCAGTTCGGCTTCGGACTTGCGGATCATCTGCATCGTCGGCTCGAACTGGCTCAGCCAGTATTCGCGCGCCTTCAGGCCCGTGCCCGGCGGGAACTTGTTCTTGTTGATGATGATCTGGTAGGTCAGGAAGGTGATCGGCATGCGCGAGATCGCGCCCTTCGTGCCGATGCCCTTGTACAGCTCGAGCGGCTTGTAGGCCAGCGCGGGCGCGAAGATCACGTCCACGAGGCCATTGTTGAATTTCGAGGCGAAGTTGGTGATGTCCGCCGACACGGGCTGCGCCCCCAAGCGCGAGATCACCATCGCCTGCACCTTGTCGACATCCAATGCCGCGATGCGCTTGCCGGCGGCCGCTTCCACACTGTTGATCTTGCGGTCGTTGACGATCGGGTAGGCCGCGCCCATCGGCACGATGCCCGCCACTTCATACTGGCCTTCGACCATCAGCTTCGAGGCCGATGGCGACGAGAAGATCTGGATGGCGCGACGCAGCACTTCGTAGCTGGCGTCCATGTCGAGCTTGCCGTCGCGCGCGAACGTGGTCGCGCCCATGGCATCCACGGATGCGGCCACCAGGTTGTAGGGTTTGCTGCGGAAGGCCGTCACGGCCATCGCGTCGCACTGGCCGCTGCGGAAGTCTTCGGCGGCCACGCGCTCATCGGTGTAGGCCTTGAGCTCCAGGTCGATGCCCATGTTGAGCTTCTGCATGGCCAGCACGAAATCCTTGGCCATGGCGAAGGCGGGGCCGCCGGTACCGACGATGTCCCAGACGCAGGCTTTTTGCGTGGCGAAGGCGGGCGCTTGAACAGCGGCGAACAAACCAAGTGCGGCAAACCACTTGGCACGGCGAATGAAAGAGAGACCGGGTTTCATCGAGGCGAAGATCCTTGAACAATGACGGCGCAATGTACCAAAGGCGACAGCCCGGCAGGCTCGGGCTTTCACCAGCAGCGGGGGGCCAAACGCGGCATTTATGCCCTCGAGCGGCACAGAAAGGGGCGTCCGCCGGGCACAAAGCGCAACCATCCGGACAAAAAGCCCGGCGGGCCGCGCTTTTCAAGCCACGCGCACCATCGCGCTGCTACACTCACGCCTCGTCAGGAGAGAGCCGCGACGCACCATGCGACGGCCGCCGAAGGCGCAGGGCGACAACGCGAGTTGGCAGCCCGAACGCTCAGGCAAAAGGACTGACGAGCATGGCTGCGTTCGTGAACGAAGCAGCCATGATCCTCACTGGAGAGAGCCAGGTGACCTTGCATCCAGCAAGGTGAGCCGGGCCACCGAAGGGGCAAGCCCACAACGCCACGGCCAGGCTGCGGCGAGGGGTCAATCTCTCAGGTAAAGCGGACAGAGAGGGCAGCACCGACAAAGCGTTCCGGCCATCCGTGCTGGCGCGCCGATTCGGATCTCTTCAAGATTGCCCTCCCTCACTGGCCTCGCAGCCAGCACATGCCATGTCCGCTGACGCCCTGCTTCAAACACCCCTGCACGCCCTGCACATCGAACTGGGCGCCAAGATGGTCCCCTTCGGCGGCTACGACATGCCCGTGCAGTACGCCAGCGGCATCCTCTCCGAGCACAAGCACACGCGCGCCGCGGCCGGCCTGTTCGACGTCTCGCACATGGGCCAGGTGCTGCTCAAGGGCGATGGCGCCGATGTGGCGCTCGAGTCGCTCGTGCCCGTCGACATCGTCGACCTGCCCAAGTTCAAGCAGCGCTACGCCCTGTTCACGAATGCGCAAGGCGGCATCCTCGATGACCTGATGGTCACGCGCCGCGAGGACGACATCTTCGTGATCGTCAACGCCGCCTGCAAGGCGCAGGACATCGCGCACATGCAGCAGCATATCGGCCTGCGCTGCACCGTGCAGCCGCTGCCTGACCAGGCGCTGCTGGCGCTGCAAGGCCCGCAAGCGGTCACGGCCCTGGCCCGCCTGAACGCCGACGTGCAAAAGCTCACCTTCATGACCGGCGGCCACTTCACGCTCGACGGCATCGACTGCTTCCTCACGCGCTCGGGCTACACGGGCGAAGACGGCTTCGAGATCTCCGTGTCGGGCGACAAGGCCGTGCAACTGGCGCGCGCCCTGCTGGCCCAGCCCGAAGTCAAGCCCATCGGCCTGGGCGCGCGCGACACGCTGCGCCTCGAAGCCGGCCTGTGCCTGTACGGCCACGACATCGACACGGCGACCACGCCCGTTGAAGGCGCGCTGACCTGGGCGATCCAGAAGGTGCGCCGCGCAGGCGGTGCGCGAGCGGGCGGCTACCCCGGCGCCAGCGTCATCGACGATCAACTGGCCAACGGTGTCGCACGCAAGCGCGTGGGCCTGGTCAGCGCCGAGCGCATGCCAGTGCGCGAAGGCGCCAAGGTGGTCGATGCGCAAGGCGCCGAGATCGGCGTCGTGACCAGCGGCTCGCTCGGCCCCAGCCTCAACCAGCCCGTCGCGCTGGCCTATGTCAGCACGGCCAATGCCGCCGTCGGCACGCCCGTCTTCGCGATCGTGCGCGACAAGCGCGTGCCCATGACCGTGAGCGCCACGCCTTTCGTGCCCAACCGCTACTACCGTGGTTGATCGCCACGGCTGATCACCAGGGCCCGGGCCTGAGATACTCGGGCCCGTTCGGCAACAACGCATTTCGATTCACCAGATTCATATCCACAGGACATCCCTCATGACCATCAAGTACACGCCCGATCACGAATGGCTGCAAATCAACGCTGACGGCACCGCCACCGTCGGCATCACCCACCACGCACAAGATGCGCTGGGCGACGTGGTCTTCGTCGACCTGCCCGCCGTCGGCGCCAGCTTCAACCCGAAGGACGTGGCCGGCGTGGTCGAGTCCGTCAAGGCCGCCGCCGACGTCTACATGCCCGTGACCGGCGAGATCACCGAAGTCAACGAAGCCCTGCGCGACGACCCGTCCCTGGCCAACAGCGATCCGCTCAACGCCGGCTGGTTCTTCAAGGTCAAGCTGGCCAACCCGTCCGAGCTCGACGCCCTGATGGACAAGACCGCCTACGACGACCTGGTCAAGAACGCCTGAGTCCTGTCTCCCCGAGAAGTTGCCTGACACGCCCGACCGCCGAACGCCATGCTGAACACCCACCTGCCCACCCTCGCTGAACTCGAAAACGCGACCGAATTCCAGGCCCGCCACATCGGCCCCTGGGAGGAAGAGCAACAGCACATGCTCGGCGTGGTCGGCGTGGCATCGCGCCAGGCTTTGATCGACGGCATCGTGCCGACCACGATCAAGCGCGGCAACCCGATGGCGCTGCCGGCCCCATTGACCGAGTCGCAGGCACTGGCCGAGCTCAAGGTCATCGCGCGGCAGAACAAGGTCATGCGCAACTTCATCGGCCAGGGCTACTACGGCACGGTCACGCCGGGCGTGATCCTGCGCAACGTGCTCGAGAGCCCTGCCTGGTACACGGCCTACACGCCGTACCAGGCCGAGATCTCCGCAAGGCCGCATGGAGGCGCTGGTCAACTTCCAGACCATGGTGACCGACCTGACCGGCATGGGCATCGCCAACGCATCGATGCTCGACGAGGCCACGGCCGCCGCCGAGGCCATGACGCTGGCCGCGCGCGGCGGCAAGAGCAAGTCGACGCGCTTCGTGGTCTGCCACGACGTGCTGCCGCAAACGCTCGAAGTGATCCAGACGCGCGCCAAGCCGTTGGGCATCACGATCGACCTCGTGCACGCCACGCAACTGGCCGAGCACCTGCAAGCCAACGACTGCTTCGCCGCGCTGATGCAGTACCCGGGCGTCAACGGCCAGGTGCGCGACCTGCGCCCGCTCATCGATGCGCTGCACGCCAAGGGCGCGCTGGCCATCGTCGCCGCCGACCTGCTGGCGCTCACGCTGATGACCTCGCCCGGCGAGATGGGCGCCGACATCGCCCTGGGCAACACCCAGCGCTTCGGCATGCCCATGGGCAATGGCGGCCCGCACGCCGCTTACCTCGCCACCAAGGACGAGTACAAGCGCTCGCTGCCCGGCCGCATCGTCGGCGTCAGCGTCGACAGCCACGGCAACACCGCCTACCGACTGGCCCTGCAGACACGCGAGCAGCACATTCGCCGGGAGAAGGCCACGTCCAACATCTGTACCGCGCAGGTGCTGCCCGCCGTCGTGGCCAGCATGTACGCGGTCTACCACGGCCCCGAAGGCCTCAAGCGCATCGCGCTGCGCGTGGCCAGCTACGCCGCCATCCTCACCGAAGGCCTCAAGGCCATGGGCCGCAAGGTCCTGCACGACCAGTTCTTCGACACCGTGCATGTGCTGGCCGAAGACCGCGAAGCCGTGCTCGCGGCGGCGCTCAAGCTGAACATCAACCTGCGCGACGTCAGCACCGACAGCGTCACCATTTCGCTGGACGAGACCACCACCCGCAACGACATCATCGACCTGTGGACGGTGTTCTCGGGCGGCAAGGCCCTGCCCTCGTTCGCGGCCTTCGAGAACGGCGTGGCCATCGGCATCCCCGGCCAGTTGCGCCGCACCAGCGACTTCATGACGCACCCGGTGTTCAACACGCACCACAGCGAAACCGAGATGCTGCGCTACCTGCGCGGCCTGGCCGACAAGGACCTCGCGCTCGACCGCAGCATGATCCCGCTGGGCTCGTGCACCATGAAGCTCAACGCGACCAGCGAGATGATCCCCATCACCTGGCCCGAGTTCGCCAACATCCACCCCTTCGCCCCGCGCGACCAGCTCAAGGGCTACGAGCTCCTCAACGAGCAGCTGTGCGCCTGGCTCTCGCAGGCCACGGGCTACGCGGGCATCAGCCTGCAACCCAATGCCGGCTCGCAAGGCGAGTACGCCGGCCTGCTCATCATCAAGGCCTACCATGAGGCCAAGGGACAAGGCCACCGCGACATCTGCCTGATCCCCGAAAGCGCCCACGGCACCAACCCGGCCAGCGCGCAGATGGTGGGCATGAAGGTCGTGGTCACCAAGTGCGATGCCGATGGCAACGTCGATCTGGATGACCTCAAGGCCAAGTGCGAGCAGCACAGCGCCAACCTGGCCTGCGTGATGATCACGTATCCCTCGACCTACGGCGTGTTCGAGACCCGCGTGACCGAGCTGTGCGCCCTGGTGCACCAGCATGGCGGCCGTGTCTACGTCGACGGCGCCAACATGAACGCGCTGGTCGGCCTGGCCGCACCCGGCCAGTTCGGCGGCGACGTGAGCCACCTGAACCTGCACAAGACCTTCTGCATCCCGCACGGCGGCGGCGGCCCCGGCGTCGGCCCTGTCTGCGTCGTCGAAGACCTCGCGCCCTACCTGCCCGCGCACCGCTCGGCCGGCATCGGCACCGAGGTGCAAGTGGGCGCCGTGTCCGCCGCGCCTTTGGGCAACGCGGCCGTGCTGCCGATCAGCTGGATGTACATCCGCATGATGGGCGCCGATGGTTTGAAGTCGGCGACCGAAGTGGCCATCCTCAATGCCAACTACGTGGCCGCGCGCCTGGCCGACCACTACGACATCCACTTCAGCGGCGGCAGCAAGACGATCAAGGGCGGCGGCGTCGCCCACGAGTGCATCCTCGACCTGCGCCCCCTGAAGGACAGCAGCGGCGTCAGCGCCGAAGACGTGGCCAAGCGCCTGATCGACTACGGCTTCCACGCGCCCACGCTGAGCTTCCCGGTCGCGGGCACGCTCATGGTCGAGCCCACCGAGAGCGAGTCGCGCTTCGAGCTCGACCGCTTCTGCGACGCCATGATCGCCATCCGCGAAGAGATCCGCCTGATCGAGCAAGGCAAGCTGCCGCAGGACGACAACCCGCTCAAGAACGCCCCGCACACGGCCGCCAGCCTGCTCAAGGCCGAGTGGACGCACACCTACAGCCGCGACCTGGCCGCCTACCCCGTTGCCAGCCTGCGCCAGCAGAAATACTGGGTGCCCGTCGGCCGCGTCGACAACGTCTACGGCGACCGCAACCTGTTCTGCTCCTGCGTGCCTGTCGGCGAATACCAGAGCTGACACCCTCCTGGCAAACAGGGATTTCAGAGCGGTTGCAGCCGCGAAGCCACAGTGAGGCTTCGCGGCCTTACCCCGTTGCAAACGTGTAAAGTTGGCGTTAATGTGTCGCGGTTATCGGCCAGGGCTCGCCCATAACGCGCAAGGTGATGTGTACCCGAGCCCCGTTTGTTTTTCCGGGATGAGGCCGACCCCTCCTCCTCCTGGATGATTACAACAACGGGAGGCTTATGCCGACACTCACCGAACGCAAGCACGCGGCCGCGTCCCATCACACACCGCGTTTCGTCCTGCCTGAAAACAGCCTGCGCATGGCCCTCGCGGCCGCCCAGGCGGGCATATGGGAATGGCACCTGGACACCAACCAGAGCTTCTGGTCGGACGAGGTCTGGTCGCTGTTCGGCCTTGATCACGACAGCGTGCAGCCTTCGCTCGACATCTGGCTCCAGACCATCCACCCGGACGACCGCGCCTACGTCAACCAGACCATGAACGCGGCATGCCAGTGCCACGTGCCCTTCGAGATCGAGTGGCGGACCAACCCCGCGCGAGGGCCCATACGCTGGCTCCTCTCGCGAGGGCAGCCCGCCAAGCCACGCGGCAAAGGGCGCGCCACCTACACGGGCATCGTCATGGACATCACGGCGCGCAAACGCGCCGAGCACACGGCCCACAAGCTCAACGAGACACTCGAACAACGCGTGGCCGACCGCACGGCCGCGCTCTCCGAGCACGAGCGCCTGCTGCAGTCCATCCTCGACGGCGTCCCCGGCCTCGTCGGCTACTGGACCAAAGACCTCATCAACCGCTTCGCCAACAAGACCTACGGCGAGTGGTTCGGCATGACGCCCAGCAGATCCGCCATCGCCACATCAAGGACCTGCTCGGCCCCGAGCTGTTCGAACGCGACCTGCCCTGGATGGAAGCCGCCCTGCGCGGCCAGCGCCAGCGCGTCGAGTACGCCACCCTCCTCCCCGGCGAACAGGAAGCCCAACGCTACAGCGAAGCCCACTACCTGCCCGACATCGTCAACGGCGAAGTGCAAGGCTTCCTCGTCATCGTGTTCGACATCAGCCAGGTCAAGCAAGCCGAGCTGGCCGCCGAGAAGGCCAACCAGGCCAAGAGCGAGTTCCTGGCCAACATCAGCCACGAAGTGCGCACGCCGCTGAACGCGATGTTCGGCCTGGCGCAAGTGGGTGCCCGGCACACGGCCGGCACGCCCGCCGAGCGCACCTTCGAGCAGATCCTCGATGCCGCCCAGCATCTGCTCGCGCTGGTCAACGACGTGCTCGATTTCTCGAAGATCGAAGCAGGCAAGTTCGACCTGCATTTCGAACGCGTCAACCTGGGCGATGTGCTCGAGCACGTCATGGCACTGCAGTCGCTGCGCGCGCACGCCAAGGGCCTGACACTGCGCATCCAGGAAACGCCCAGTGTGCCGCAGTACTACCACGGCGACGCCACGCGCCTGTCGCAGATCCTGCTGAACCTGCTGTCCAACGCGATCAAGTTCACGCCCAATGGCGAGGTCGGCATCGCGCTCGAATACAAGGCGCCCGAACTGAGCATCTCTGTGAGCGACACGGGCATGGGCATGTCGCCCTCCAAGCTCCAGAAGCTGTTCAAGCCTTTCGTGCAGGTGCACGGCAATCACCCCTCGCAAGCAGGCGGCACGGGCCTGGGCCTGGCCATCACCAAGCGGCTGGTCGACCTGATGCAAGGCCGCATCCAGGTCAGCAGCGAACCCGATCGCGGCAGCACCTTCACGATCACCCTGCCCGTGCTGCGCCCCGAAGCCAGCGAATTCGCCCAGCTCGCCCACGTCGGCCTCATCGGCCTGCCTCAGGCCGAGCAACGTCAGCTGGTGACCGACCTGTGCGCCAGGAACTGCCTCGCCGAGGTCTGCGACACACCCGCCGACACGAGCGCCTCGCACGCCGTGCTGCTCATCGCCGACGAAGCGCTTACCCATCTCGACCCGGGCGACCTGACGCGCCGGCTGACGCTCGGCCAGCGCATCATCGTCTGGTCGCCGTCGGCCGTGGCCATCCAGTTGCCGCCCCATCTGCACGGCGACATCAGCGTCATCACCGGCCCGCTCAGCCCCATCCGCATGCTCCATGCGCTCAAGGCCCGCCCGCACCGCCACCACGGCGACAGCGAGCATCGCCTCGAAGGCATCCGCGTGCTGGCCGCCGAAGACAACCCCGTCAACAGGCTCGTGCTGGCCCAGATGCTCGAGCAGGAAGGCGCCATCGTGCTGTTCGCCGTCGATGGCGGCCACGCGCTCGAACAGGTCCGCGTGCACGGCCAGAGCAGCTTCGACATCATGCTGTGCGACATCCAGATGCCCGTGATGGACGGCTACCAGACCGCGCAGGCCCTGGGCCACATCGCCCCGACCCTGCCCATCATCGGCCTGACGGCCCACGCGTTTGACTCGGCCAAACAACAGGCGCGGCGGGTCGGCATGGTCGGCTACGTGACCAAGCCCTACATGCTGGATACTCTCGTCGATGAAATCCGCCGTTACGCGCGGCGCAGGCCTGGCGATCCGGTATTCGCCGCCATGCCGGCAACCCCGCACACGGCCTCCTACACGCCCTTGGCCATCACCGACCCGACCATGCAGCAGGACACGCCCGACTGGCAAGCGATGAAGCAGTACTTTCGCGAGCAGCCGCAGTTGCTGGACCGGCTCATCGCCATGCTCTCCAACACCCTGGCCACCATCCAGGTCGAGCTGGACCAGGCCGTGCAAACGCAAAACCTCGAGGCGCTGGCCAAGATCGCCCACAACATCAAGGGCACGGCGCTGAACCTGCACACGCCCGAGATGGTCAGGCTCGCCGTGCAGACGCAGGAGCAGGCCCGCCAGATGGCCCGGGAGTCGCTGCAAACCGCGGAAGCGCTGTCGGCGCGCCTCAAAGAGTTCATCGACCTGGCGCTGCAGCACCAGCTGCACGCCAGCCAGCCGAGCACGCCGGTGCAGTGATTCAGTAGATCAGCCGGTCCGGGCGCAGATCGCGCAGGATCGTCGTGGCGATCTCCTCGATCGACTTGTGCGTGGACGACAGCCACGCAATGCCCTCGCGGCGCATCATGGCCTCGGCCTGCCCGACCTCCACGCGGCAGTTCTCGAGCGAAGCGTACTTGCTGCCCGGCCGCCGCTCATTGCGGATCTGGCTCAGGCGCACGGGCTCGATCGTCAGGCCGAAGCACTTCTTCTTGTAAGGCTTGAGCATCGACGGCAGGAAGCCCCGGTCGAAGTCTTCCGGGATCAACGGCACGTTGGCCGCCTTGATGCCGTGCTGCATCGCCAGGTACAGCGAGGTCGGCGTCTTGCCGCAGCGGCTCACGCCCACCAGCACCACATCGGCCGTTTCCAGATTGCGGGAAGACTGGCCATCGTCGTGCTCCAGCGCGAAGTTAATCGCCTCGATGCGGTCGTTGTACTCCTGGTCCACGCTCGGGTCGCTGAAACGGCCCACGCGGTGGTTGGACTTCATCTGGAACTCCTCTTCCAGCGGCTCCACGAAAGTCTTGATCACATCGAAGACCTTGGCCTCGCAACGGCGCAGGATCGCCAGCACGTCATCATTGGCCAGCGTCGTGAACACGATCGGCCGCTTGCCCTCGCGCTGCCCGGCCGCGTTGATCTCGCGCACCACCTGATGCGCCTTGTCCACCGTATCGATGAAGGGCCGGCGCACGTGCCGGGGCTTGATGGCGAACTGCGCCAGGATGGAATTGCCCATCGTTTCGGCCGTGATACCCGTGCCATCGGACACGAAAAAGACGCTGCGATCTGACATATGCGAATGAGCCCCGCGAGGTTTGTGTGCAAACCCCCGCCTGAGGGCTGTTGGATTAAGGCTGTGTGAACCCGGGATGATAGGGCTGACCCTACAATGAGTCCATCTCGTATCCGAGAACCGCCGCGGTCACACAAATACAGCAACAGACTGGGCGCCCTCGGATGCCACCGTTTTTTTCACCATCCTTGGAGTTTCTATGACCAACCGCTTTGAGCCGACCGACCTGGTCGTGCCCTTCGAGCAACTGCGCATGTCGGACGTCGAGTCCGTCGGCGGCAAGAATGCCTCGCTGGGCGAGATGATCTCGCCAGCTGCCCACCGGCCCCAACGGCGTGCGCGTGCCCACCGGCTTCGCCACGACGGCCCACGCCTTCCGCGAGTTCCTCTCAGCACGACGGCCTGGCCGACCGCATCAGCAAACGCCTGGCCGCGCTCGACACCGAAGACGTGCGCGCCCTGGCCCAGGCCGGCGCCGAGATCCGCGAATGGGTGTCGAGGCCCAGCCCTTCCCCGCCGAACTCGAGCAAGCCATCCGCGGCGCCTTCATTACGCTGGCCGGCGACAACCTGGAAGCATCCTTCGCCGTGCGCTCGTCCGCCACGGCCGAAGACCTGCCCGACGCCTCCTTCGCCGGCCAGCAGGAAACCTTCCTGAACGTGGTCGGCATCGAAGACGTGCTGCACAAGATGAAGGAGGTCTTCGCCTCGCTCTACAACGACCGCGCCATCTCCTACCGGGTGCACAAGGGCTTCGCGCATGCCGAGGTCGCGCTGTCGGCCGGCGTGCAGCGCATGGTGCGCTCCGACACGGGCGCCGCCGGCGTGATGTTCACGCATCGACACCGAGTCCGGGCTTCCAGGACGTGGTGTTCATCACGTCCAGCTACGGCCTGGGCGAGACCGTCGTGCAGGGCGCCGTCAACCCCGACGAGTTCTACGTGCACAAGCCCACGCTGAAACCGGGCAAGAAATCCGGTGATCCGCCGCAACCTGGGCTCCAAGCTCATCAAGATGGAGTTCAGCACGCCCAGAAGCCTCGGCCGGCAAGCTCGGTCAAGACCGTCGACGTGCACGTCGAGGCCGCAACCGCTACTCGCCTCACCGACGAGGATGTGCGCCGAGCTGGCCCGCTACGCCGTGATCATCGAGAAGCACTACGGCCGTCCGATGGACATCGAATGGGGTAAGGACGGCATCGACGGCAAGCTCTACATCCTGCAGGCGCGCCCCGAGACGGTGCAAGTAGCAGCAGCACGGCAACGGTGCAGCAGCGCTTCAAGCTCAAGAGCACCGGCAAGATGCTCGCCACAGGCCGCGCCATCGGCCAGAAGATCGGCACCGGCCCCGTGCGCATCGTGCACAACATGTCCGAGATGGACACGGTCCAGCCCGGCGACATGCTGGTCACCGACATGACCGACCCCAACTGGGAGCCCGTCATGAAGCGCGCCTCGGCCATCGTCACGAACCGCGGTGGCCGCACCTGTCACGCCGCCATCATCGCGCGTGAGCTGGGCATTCCGGCCGTGGTCGGCTGCGGCAACGCCACCGAACGCGCTGACCGACGGCACGCTGGTGACCGTGGCCTGCGCCGAAGGCGACACCGGCTACATCTACGAAGGCCTGCTCGAGACCGAGGTCACGGAAGTCAAGCGCGGCGAGATGCCGCACGTCGGCCTCAAGATCATGATGAACGTGGGCAACCCGCAGCTCGCCTTCGACTTCGCCCAGATGCCCAACAACGGCGTGGGCCTGGCGCGCCTCGAATTCATCATCAACAACAACATCGGCGTGCACCCCAAGGCGATCTTGGACTACCCGAACATCGACACCGACCTGAAGAAGGCGGTCGAATCGGTGGCGCGCGGCTACGCCAGCCCACGCGCCTTCTACGTCGACAAACTGGCCGAAGGCGTCGCCACGATCGCTGCGGCCTTCTGGCCCAAGCCCGTGATCGTGCGCCTGTCGGACTTCAAGTCCAACGAGTACAAGAAGCTCATCGGCGGTTCGCGCTACGAGCCCGAGGAAGAGAACCCGATGCTGGGCTTCCGTGGCGCCTCGCGCTACATCGGCGCCGAGTTTGCGCGAGGCCTTCGCACATGGAATGCGAAGCGCTCAAGCGCGTGCGCAACGAGATAGGCCTGACCAACGTCGAGATCATGGTGCCCTTCGTGCGCACGCTCAAGCAGGCCGAGCGCGTCACGGGCATGCTGGCCGACCACGGCCTGAAGCGCGTCCAAGGGCGGCACGAACGAGCTGCGCGTCATCATGATGTGCGAAGTGCCGTCCAACGCTATCCTGGCCGAGCAGTTCCTGGAGTACTTCGACGGCTTCTCGATCGGCTCCAACGACCTGACCCAGCTCACGCTGGGCCTGGACCGCGATTCCGGCCTCGAGCTGCTGGCCGCATGACTTCGACGAGCGCGATCCGGCCGTGCAAGGCTCATGATCGCGCGCGCCATCGCGGCCTGCCGCGCGCACGGCAAGTACATCGGCATCTGCGGCCAGGGCCCCACGCGACCACCCCGATCTCGCCGAGTGGCTGGCGGACGAGGGCATCGTGTCGATGTCGCTGAACCCGGACACGGTGGTCGATACCTGGCAACGTCTGGCTTCACGTTCCTGAAGCACGGCCACGAGCACCGCCCCAGAGCGGTGCATACTCGAGGTGTTTGCAAGAGGGCTTCGGCCCTCTTTCGCTGTCCGCCCCACTCTTTTCCATGCTGCCTCCGACCCTGGCCCGCTGGCTCTCCCTCCTGCGCCCGGCGCCCATCCATGCCGACGGCAAGGAGCGCGTGCGCGCCGCCTTGGGCGCCGGCCTCGGCATCGCGATCATGGCCCTCGCGTGCCACCTGCTGGGCGAGCGCCTGGGGATGTCGCCCTGGATCCTGGCCCCACTGGGCGCCTCGGCCGTGCTGATCTTCGCCGTGCCGGGCGAGCCCGATGGCGCAGCCCTGGGCCGTGGTCATGGGCAATACGCTGTCGTCGGCCGTCGGTGTGCTCGTGATCGTGGCCGCGCCCGCATTCGACCCGGCGATCGCGGGCGGCCTGGCCGTGTGCCTGGCCATCCTGCTGATGATCGCCACGCGCAGCCTGCACCCGCCCGGTGGCGCCATGGCCCTCACGGCCGTGCTCACGCACGCCCACACCTGGCCGTATCCCCTGTTTCCGGGCATGACCAACTCGGTGCTGCTGGTGCTCACGGGCATCGCCTACAACACGGCCACCGGCCGCCGCTACCCGCATGCACAAGGCCCTGCAGCGGTGCCCGCCCCTGGCTCGGGCCAAGCTGCCATCCAGGCCGACCCGCTCGACGAAGTCCTGCGCCCGCTACAACCAGGTGCTCGACGTCAGCCGCGACGACCTCGAGGCCCTGCTGCACGAAACCGAGCGCCTGGCCTACCGCCAGCGCCTCAACGAGTTGCGCTGCGAGAACATCATGTCCAGGCACCTCGTCAAGGTGCAGTTCGGCACGCCCCTGCAGGACGCCTGGAAGCTGCTGCACAAGCACCAGATCAAGGCCCTGCCCGTGGTCGACCAGTACGAACCACCTCGTGGGCATCGTCACGCTGGCCGATTTCATGCGCCACGCCGAGGTCAACTCCCAGGAAGCCCTGAGCGCAGCGCCTGCGTCAGTTCCTCAAGGCCACGCCGGGCAGCGAAAATGAGCAAGCCCGAGGTCGTCGGGCAGATCATGACGCGCCAGGTGCGCGTGGCCAGCGCCAACCGCCCGTGGGCCGAGCTGGTGCCCCTCTTCACCGCGCGACGGCCACCACCACATCCCCATCGTGGGCGACAAGCGCAAGCTCGTGGGCATCATCACCCAGTCCGATTTCCTGCGCGCCTGGGCAAAAGCCGTGCACGAAGGCTGGCACTGAAACCTGAAGTCTTGGGTTATACTCGGCAGGCTTTCCCGCTGTTGCCTAGTTTTTAGGGAGCCCTTGCCGTCCACGGGTTTGACGCTTCGTGACGGCTTCCATCCCGCCTTGCCAGGTGGGGAACCCACAAGGAGAAACCATGCGTCACTATGAAATCGTCGTGCTGATCCACCCGGATCAAAGCGAGCAGGTTCCAGCCATGCTGGAGCGTTACAAGGCCCTGGAGATCGCCTCCACTGGTGGTCAAGTGCACCGTCTTGAAGACTGGGGCCGCCGTCAGCTGGCTTACCAGATCAACAAGCTGGCCAAGGCCCACTACCTGTGCCGAACATCGAAACCAGCAAGGAAACCCTGGCTGAACTCGAAACCCGCTTCGAGTTCAACGACGCCGTGCTGCGTCACCTCACCGTGCAGAAGGACAAAGGCCGAGACCGCTCCTTCCGTGATGATGAAGCAAGTTGAGCGTGAAGAGGCCCGCAAGGCCCAGCAGGAGCAAGCCGCTGCCTGATTGATGCCCGCAAGGCATCGACAGGCGTTGCGTGCCGAGACGTTCATGAACCGTGTGCTGATCACAGCCCAGATCATCGAACGCAAAGCGCTGAGATACACCCCCGCCGGCCTGCCCGCACTCGATCTCGTGCTCCAGCACGAATCCGACGTGACAGAGGCCCAGCAGCCCCGCAAGGTCAAGCTGGACATCAAGGCCGTGGCCCTCGGTCCGATCGCAGATCGGCTGAACAGGCAGGAAACAAGGTGCTGTTCGGATTCTATCGTGTTTCCCTATTAACCTTAGCAATACGTACGTAGTTGAGCAGAAGGAAGGGC
>JASGJC010000025.1:0-153503 GCA_049840915.1 Aquabacterium sp. | reverse complement strand
ATGTTTATGTGTCATCCTTGGCTCAGTTACATATGCTAAGGTTAATAGGGAAACACAATGAGATCCAAACAGCACCTATGACTCTGCCAACTGGCTTTCCATTAAGCAGCATCTGTGCAGTTTAGCAGCATGGCCTGGTGGTCCCAGGCAACCAGCTGTCATCCAGGGAAGCATGGTGGCCTGGGCCATAGCCCTTTGTACACCTCTAGTCCCATTTGTGGGCATCGCACAGCATATTTGGGCTTGGCCTGGACTTTGAGTCAGCATGGCAGCTGAGTTTAGGGCAGCTCGCGGTCCCACCTCCAGGCTCTGACCTGCAAGCTTGCCCTGGCGGTGCCGCACAACCGGGCCGCTCACTGGATATTGAGTTCTCGCTGGGGTCGGCCTGCTCAGCCAGGCTCCGGCGTTGCTGGACTGGTTGCGTTGCTCGGCCGATGTGACATCAGCAGGTAGGCCTGGTGGATGTCGACGGGCTTGGTCCCATATCTGGTGGCTGTTTCGGGCGAGCTGGGTTTGGCCGCGGCCGGGTTCTGGCCAGCAGGGTGCAGCACAGCTCAGGCCTTGTCGCAGTTGCTGACTTCCAGGCACACGGCGGCCAGGGTCAGCCAGGTGCAGCTGCTGGAGTTGGTGTTGACGGAATTCGAGCTCATCGCCGCTTCGGCCATGCGCTGTCGAGGCGGCGAGCCTGCGGCATCCACCAGCCTGACCAGCGTGGCATCGAGCAGGGCCAGTTCTGCGCACGAGGTCTTCGGGCTTGCGGCGTCGGCGGCGAGTCAGGTCGATGGCGACGGCCCGCGCCAGGGTAGCTGGGGCTTGACGGCAAAGGACTTGCGCACCACCGCCATGGCTCTGTCGGTGTCCTTCGCCGAGCAGCCCTCGGCGCTGGCCGCCCAGGCTTCCGCCGAGTTCGAGCGGAGGCTGGCGCCAGCCTTGCGTCTGTCACGTCGTCGATGGCCTGAGCCGCCTTCTTGCAGTTCAAGCGGTTGACCGTGCGGGGCAGGGTGGCGATAGCCCTGCGGGCTTCTGAGGCGGGCGTGAGCTGGATCAAGGTGCGCAGCGGCGCGGCCAGGTGGGCGCTGCGGCCGGCCAGCCGGATTCGGGCGGTGTATTCGGATGCCTCGCGCAAGCTGGCAAGGCCTGGCGCCAGGCTTTGGCGGCGGTCGGGCCTGCTCCGGCGCGGCCTAGGGCATCGAACGGCGCACTCGCTGGTAGAGCTGGCCGTTTTGCTGGCGTTGGCCGCTTCCAGGTAGATCTCGATAGCCGAGCCAGGGCGTCGCCCGCGTTCAACTGGACCTCGGCGATGAGCACCTGGTAGACGGCGCCATCATGGCCGAGTTCTGCACAGGGTGTTGGCGGCGATGGCGGCGGTTGTCGCTGCCGCGGCGCAGGTGCTGACGTTCGCGAAGCGGCCGGCGCGGGTGCGGCCGTGGTGGTCGAGGGCAGGTCATGCTGGCATGGGCGGCGCGGGCGCTGGCCGCCAGGACGAGCGCGCACAGCGCGAGCAGCGGAGGCGCGCTGGCGCTTGGCGGCCATGCGCCGAAGGGATGTTCTGGTCGGGCTTGTTCGCGAGCGAGAGGGACATGTGGTTCTCCGACATATCCCGCCATCTGATCGCAGCGATTTGTTCTGTTGCCAATCGGCTCCCGGTCCAACCCGAATGCGGCGGGATAATTCCCTTATGCTGAATTGCCCGAAGTGGGAGCTGTCACCCGACGAGTTTTGCGGGACCGCATCGAGGGTGCGCGCATCGAGTCCATCCGCATGGGTAAACCCTGGCTGGCCCATCGGTTCAACGTGGATGCGCTGGCGGGCTTGGCACATCAGTGTAGTGTGGCGCCGCGACAAATGCCTCTGGGATCGCGCTGGCCGGTCCGGGCAGCGGCAGGTGCTCGTGCACCTGGGGATGGCGGGCTGGCTGGCGTTGTCCGCATGGCTTCACCAACGGGCGCGCACGACCATTCCGATGATCACGAGCAAAGGCACCCTGCGTCTGACCGATCCGCGGCGGTTCGAGGCGCCGTCTGGGGCCTGGCACTGGACCAGGGCGTGCCGGCCAAGCTGCTGGCCGGCCTCGGGCTCGAGCCCTCGACGCGAACCTCGATGGCGCCTACATGCATGCGCGCCTGGAAGGGGCGCAAGGTGTCGATCAAGCAGGCTTTGCTGGCGGGCGACGTGGTCGGGGCGGGCAATCTCTCCCTTGCGAGGCCTTGTTCGGCGGGCATCGACCCGAGGCTGCAGGCCGGGCGGATTTGAGCCGGCCGCGCAGCGAGCGGCTGGTGCGCGAAGTGCGAGGCGTGTCAGCCAGGCGCTGGCCATGGGCGGCTCCAGCCTGAAGGGGTTCAAGGACCATGGCGGCCGGGGGCGTCCAACTGTGACGACCCACGTGTATGGGCGGGAAGGGCAGCCGTGCCGTGTCACGCGGGCGGTGCGGGTGGAGCTTGACGCGGGCCGGCATGGTTTCTGCCCCCAGTTGTCAGAAAAAGTGACAGTCGTGTCGGCTTTGCCAACGAGGCTGTCTTGTCCCAACTCGGCCGATAAGCCTACTTGCAACCTCTCGGCTTGAGATAGGATCAATTTCACATGAAGCCCACATTTGCCAGCCACCTCGACGCCCTCGGTCAATGGCATGCTCGAAACGGATGCCAGGTTGGCTGTCGCTGGCACGTTTCGCCCGTGAACACGATCTGCTCGACGATGCGCTCGGCCGAATGGTTCGAGGCCATGCGCCACCGGCTCTCAGGCGAGAAACTGATGGTGGCCTTCGTGGCCGGAGTTCTCGCGCGGCAAGTGCAGAATTGATCGAACGCCATCTCTTCTCGGACAAGGGCCGCCGCATGATGCACGCGTCGGCCGGGCACACGACCATGTGTCCGGTCGAACTGCGAGTTATAACACCGAAGATCCGGTTGGTCTGTCGCTGCTGCCCATCGAAAACCCGCCTGGAAGCCGCGTTCGTTAGCCGATTACCGCGTGCAGCCCAAAGACTGGACCTGGCATCGAGCTGGACCTGTCCAACCCCAATGAAATGGCCAAGGCCCTCGAGCTGAGTGATGCGCACCGTCATGCGTTTCGCCTGAAGACGGCGACGGCAAGCTGGGCTTCTGGGATGCCGAAGCGCCCTGCGGACAACCCGCCCGCGCAGCCCGATGGCTCAGGTCGAGGTGCCCGTGTGGCGCCATGCGCGCATCAACCTGCCGCACCCGCTGCTCAAGCGCGGCCTGGTCGTGCTCGACACGCCTGGTGCTGAATGCCATCGGTACCGAGCCCGAGTTGAGCGCTCGGCCTGTTGCCTCAGGCGCATGCCACGGTCTTCATCCTCGGCGCGGACACGGGTGTGACCAAGTCCGAATCTCGACCATCTGGCGCGACCACCTCGTGCGGTCAGGCTTTGGCGCGCTACGTGGTGCTGAAGAACAAGATCAACTCGCTGGCCGACCCGCTGAGCACGCCCGAGCAGGTGCGAGCAGGTGATCGACGCGACAGTGCGACAGCGTGGCCCAGACGCTCGAAATTCCGACGGCGCACGTGTTCCCGATTTCGGCACGCCAGGCTGTTGGCGGCACGTCTTGACGAGATAGCAGTCCGGGCCTCAGCGAAAGCCGGCTGGAGACGTTCGAGAATGCGCTGTCCGAAGGCCTGCTGCCGCGCCGCCGCGACAACCTCGCGCAGGCTTCCTTGCTAGGCGCGCAGCAGTTCCAGCAGCAGCTCACGCGACGCTCGGCGAGATGCACCCTGTACGCCGACCAATTGCATCGAGTTGCGCGGCCTGCGTAGCAAGAGCTCCGGCAAGGTCCAGCTGATGATCCAGCGCATGCAGGCCGAGCCACCGAGTTCGAACAGTGCACGGCGCGCCTGCACGCCATGCGCAGTATCCACGCGCGCATGATGCGCAATATGTTGCACGACCTGTCTTCTGACGCGCTGCGCCAGGAAGTCGATGTGCTGCCGAGCAGGTGCTCGGGTTCATGTGCTGCCGCTGGGCGCCCAGCAAGCCTTCATCGAACTGTATACCATCTGCGTGATCTCATCGAGCAGGCGCAGAGCGCGAACGACGAGATCCACGCCATGCTCGTGGCCTCGTACGCCAAGCTCAATGCCGAGTTCGGCTTCAGCCTGTCGTGGCCGATGTGCCGCTGGATGTGCGCAAGTACACCGATGACCTCAACCTCATCAAGCGCAACTACGTGCAGTATCTGGGCCTGAGCCAGGCCTTCCAGCTGTCGCGCAGCCGGATTTGAGCAGTTCCGCCGCGTGCTGATCTCGCGTCTGCGTGTGGTGTTGGAGACCGTGAGGCGGAACGACATCGAGCTGTGGAACAAGACGGCATCAGCAGGTCGACAGCCAGTTGCGCGAACGCCGCCGCAACTTCAAGCGCCGCTACGAGTCGCTGGACCGCATCCAGTCGGCCTCGAACGAGCTCGACACGCGCTTGCAGGAAGTGCAGGCGCAAGACGAGGGCGCCGTACTGCAACTGCAGAATACCGCCTGGGCAGCCTGATCGACGAGTTGATCAGCAGGCGCGGCAAGCTCGGCGTCACCCTGCGCCGGTGGGTTGCGCAGATGCTGCAGGGTGTCTCGCTGGACCTGAACCTGGCGTCACAGCCTGAATGAAACCGCAGACTGCCAGCAACCTGCTGCAGCATGCACAGCCAGGTGACACCGGTTTTGGCCGAGCGCCTCGTGGCCTGGCAGCGCGGAAGAGCCGCATGCATCTGCCCTGGCAGAAGGTGCGCGACCCCGTTCACGTGGCTGTCGGAGATCATGCTGCAGCGGCACGGTCTCGACCGTGCTGGGCTATTTCGACGCTACCTGCAGCGCTTTCCGGATGTACAGGCCCTGGCTGCCGCCCGCTCGACGATGTGCTGACCACATGTGAGGAGCCAGGCTTTCCCGGCTACTACGAGGCCGCGCGCGCAACCTGCACCGAGTGCGCAAAGGACCGTGGGTGGCGCTGGTGAGCGTGCAAGGTCGAGATGCTGCAGACCTTGCCTGGCATCGGGCCGTCGACGGCGGCGGCCATCGCGGCTTTCTGCTTCGACGAGCGCATCTCGATCATGGACGGCAACGTCAAGCGCGTGCTCAGCCGTGTGCTGGGCTGGGACCAGGATTTGTCCGTGCGCATCAACGAGAAGGCATTGTGGATGCCCGGCGCAGGCCGTGCTGCCTGTGCACGGCGCACGACATGCCTTCGTACACGCAAGGCTTGATGGACCTGGGCGCGACCTTGTGCACGCAGCGCAAGCCGGCGTGCCTGATGTGCCCGTGGTCGGACTTCTCGTGGCGCGCGCGACGACGAGCCCGAGCACTTCCCGGTCAAGACGCGCAAGCTCAAGCGCGGCGAGCGCGAGGCTAGCGTGGTGGCTGTGGCTGCAATGGCAAGACCAGGTCTGGCTGCAGCAGATGCCCGACAAGGGCGTGTGGCCGGGCTGTGGACCATGCCTTTGCTCGACAGCGGAAGATGCCATCCGAGGCCATGCTGGGCGGCGCGCCTGTGGCCGCGCCGAGTTGCAGCCGCGCATGAAGCATGTGCTGACGCACCTCGACTGGTACCTGCACCCACGCCGCTTGCAACTGGACAGCGCGAAAGAGACGCAGGCGCTCGTGCGTGCGCTCACAGGCTCGGATGCATCGGGGCGCTGGGTGGCCGTGGCCGAGCTGAACAACTGGGGCTTGCCTGCGCCGTTACGTCGCCTGCTGCAAGGTTGATAAGCCGATCGTGACGATCACGGGTGCGTGAGGTGCGCTTCGGACGTTCGTTCTTGCGCGGTGCCTTGTCGATGACGCAGGCCGTGACCTTGGGCTTGAGCGTGTCGCTCACGAGGATGTGGGTCGATGCGCAGGCCCTGGTTCTTGCGGAAGGCGAGGTTTCGGTAATCCACCAACTCCAGGGGCTTGGGCGGCTGCTCGAACAGGCGGAAGGCGTCCGTGAAGCCCATGTCCAGCAGGGTCTGGAAGTGCTGGCGCTCCTCGGGCGTGCAGTGGATCTGGCCGGCCCAGGCGACGGGGGCGTAGACGTCGGCGTCCGTCGGTGCGATGTTGAAGTCGCCCATCAGCACGACATTCGGATGAGGGTGGCCAGCTCCTGCTTGAGCCAGGCTTGCAGGCCGACCAGCCAGCTCATCTTGTAGGTGAACTTCTCGCTGTCGGGCGCCTGGCCGTTGGGGAAGTAGCCACCGATGACGCGCACATCGCCGAGCTGTTCATCCTTGACCGTGCCCGCGATGACGCGGGCCTGCTCGTCGGCGAAGCCCGCGATGTTCTTGACGATGGCGGCGGCGGGCTGGCGGCTGATCAAAGCCACGCCGTTGTAGGTCTTCTGGCCGAACCACTGCACCTGGTAGCCTGCCTCGACGATGGCCTCGTGCAGGAACTTGTCGTCCGTGAGCTTGGTTTCCTGCAGCACGAGCACGTCGACAGGGGTGGCGGCCGGCCGGTCGAGCAGTTGGGGCAGGCGCCCGGCCAGTGAGTTGACGTTCCAGGTGGCTAGTTTCATGTGTTCGATCTTTCTTGAACCGTTGATTTTGATGGCTTTTTGTCTGCACAGTCCGAGCCCCCGCGCTTGGGTGGTGCATGAGAGCGCCTCAAGTCATTGCTTCTCCATAAAATGGCCGCATGGCGTGGACATCCTGACTGGCACGTCCACGGCCTGGGTCAATACCACTGAAAGGGAGCACTGTGAAGCTGTCCGCGATTTCTGGCGCCATGTTGGCGGTTTTCGGCATTGCGTCGGCTCACGCGCAAACCTACTTGTTCACCGATCTGGGCCACGCCAATGGGGTGGCCTCGGCAGCGGCGGGCATCAACAATGCGGGCCAGGTCGTGGGCCTGTACTCGGACAGCAGCAACCTGAACCATGCCGTGACATGGATCAATGGTCAAGCCACTGATTTGGGCTCGGCCTCCGCCAATTGGGGCTGGGGCGGTTTCACCAATCCATGGGGCGTGTCGGGCTCCGCGATCAGCATCAACGATGCAGGCCAGATCGCCTGGACCAGCACCAATGCGAGCAATGCCAGCCAAGCAACGCTTTGGGACAAGGGCGTGACCACGAATCTGGGCACATTGGGCGGTACGCAAAGCGACGCCCGTGGCATCAACCAGGCTGGCCAGGTTGTCGGGCAGGCGCAAAAACACCAACGGAGATTGGCAGGCCGTGGTCTGGAACAACGGACAACCCACGGCGCTGGCGACGCCGGCAGACATGTCCGCCTGGCAAGCCAACGCAGTCAACAATGCCGGCCAGGTTGTCGGGACCGGCGTGAGGCAGTCGGATAACGATCGGCTGCCCGTCATGTGGCGTCAGGGCGTGGCCACGGATCTGGATGCGCCATGGACGCACTCCTACCAGATCAGCGCTTATGGCATCAACAACGCCGGCCTGGTCGTGGGCAGCACGAAAGTGCCCAACGATGTGGACTACTACAGGGCGGTCGAGTGGAACGATGGCGTGGCCACTTTCCTCGAGATGCCTTCTGGCTTCGATGCCAGTGAAGCCAAAGGCATCAACGATGCGGGGCAGGTCGTGGGGTTCATGTCCTCTGAAGATTTCAGCATCGGTTTCCGCGCCGCGACGTGGATCAACGGGCAGGTCGTGGACCTCAATTCGCTGTTGCCGGCCAGTGTGGTGGCCGAAGGATGGGTGCTCCAGGGCGCGAACGCCATCAATGACATGGGCCAGATCGTGGGGCAGGCCTACAACACCAAGACAGGCGTGACGGACGCCTTTGTGCTGACACCCGTGCCCGAAGCCGGCACCTTCGCGATGATGCTGCTGGGCTTGGGGGCGGTGGTGGCCATGGGCGCGCGCCGGCGCGCCTGAACGCGCTCACAAGGTCAGCACGGAGTCCCGGAAGCCCGCCACGGGCGCGTCCTTGCGCTCGCGCTCGTCGGTGATCCAGGTGCACAGCAACTGGGCCGGCATGGGCTTGGCGTAGCGGAAGCCCTGGAACTCGTCGCAGCCGATCTCGAGCAGGATGCTTTCCTGCTCCAGCGTCTCGACGCCTTCGGCCACGACGTGCAGGCCCAGCGCATGCGACAAGCTGACCACGGCGGCCACGACCGCACGGGCGTCGCTTTCGGCGTGGAGGTCCTTGACGAAGCTGCGGTCGATTTTGAGCTGGCGCGCGGGCAGTTTGCGCAGGTAGCTGAGGCTGGAGTAGCCGGTGCCGAAATCGTCGATGGAGAGTTTCACGCCCAGCGCGGCCAGGAGATCGAACATCTGCAGCGCGCCTTGCGTGTCTTCCATGGCGGCCGATTCGGTCACCTCGAAAGTCATGAGCGCCGGCTCGATCCGATGCCGTGTGAGCGCTTCCTTGATGCGCTCGGCCAGGTCGGCCTGGCGCAGCTGGTGCACCGACAGGTTGACCGCCACGCGCATGCGCAGGCCTTCGTCCAGCCACTGGCGGGTCTGGCGGCAGGCCTCGTCGATCACCCACTGGCCCAACTGGCCGATGAGGCCGAAGCGCTCGGCCACGGGGATGAACACGGCCGGGCTGATCATGCCGCGCGTCGGGTGTTGCCAGCGCAGCAAGGCTTCGACGCCGCTGACTTGCCGGCTCAGCGCGTGGATCTTGGGCTGGTAGTAGAGCATCAGCCCCTGGCCGCCGTTGTGCAGCAGTTCGCGCAGGTCGTGTTGCAGCGCGATCTGCAACTCGGCGTCGCTGGCCATGTCTTTTTCGTAGAAGCGGTAGACGCTGCCGCCGGCGCGCTTGGCCGCGTACATGGCTGCATCGGCGTTGGAGAGCAGGCGGCTGCTCGGGCCATGGTCGGGGTACAGCACGATGCCGATCGAGCACGAGAGGCGCACCTCGCGTCCCTCGGCCGCGAAGGGCTCGCACACGGCATCGCGGATGCGCAAGGCCATCTCGGAGGCGGCATCGCGGCCTGGATTGCCGATGAGCAGCATGAGGAATTCGTCGCCGCCGACGCGCGCGATCAGGTCGCCGGGCCGGGCCAGCGAGGCCAGGCGCGAGCCGACCTGCCTGAGCACTTCGTCACCCGTGGCGTGGCCGAAGCTGTCGTTGACGGGCTTGAAGCCATCGAGGTCGATGAACATCAGGGCGATGCGCTCGAAATGCTGCTCGGCGTGCTGCACGCTGCGCGTGAGCTCTTCTTCGAAGACCAGGCGGTTGGGCAGCAAGGTGAGCGGGTCGCGGAAGGCCAGGTGCTGCAGGCGCTGGTTGGCGTCCTGCAGCGAGATGGCCAGCCGGTTGGCCTTGGACTGCATGCGGGCGTCCAGGATGGACGTCAGCAAGGTCATCGACAGCAGGACCAGCGAGGCCATGCCGACCAGCAGGCCCAGCGTTGTACCGCCGAGCCCGCTCGAAGACAGGCACACCACGCCGACCTCGAACGAGGCCGCCGCCATGCCCGTGTAGTGCATGCCTGCGATGGCCACGCCCATGGCGACCGCCGCCAGGCCCTGCCAGGCGATGACCGCCGCGCCTTTGCGCGTGCGCAGCCAGAAGAAGATGAGCAGCGCCACGGCCGACGCCGTGACCGCGATCGCGGCCGAGACCGCCACCATGCCCCAGTTCCAGACGATGCCCGGCGCGAGCGCCATCGCGTGCATGCCGATGTAGTGCATGGCGCAGATGCCCGCGCCCATGCTGAACGCGCCCGTGCCCAGGCGCGGGAGCGTGAGTTCTTCATGGCTGGCCACACGCAGGGCCACGGACGACACGGCGATGGCCGCCAGCAGCGACAAGGCCGTGTAGAGGTAGTCGTAGCCGACCATGATGGGCAGCCTGAAGGCCAGCATGCCCACGAAGTGCATGGACCAGATGCCCACGCCCATCGTGACCGAGCCGCCGATCAGCCAGCCGCGCGCGACGGCGAGGTCGGACGTGCGCACGCGCTTGGCCAGGTCCAGCGCCACATACGACGCGAACATGGCCAGGAGCACCGAGGCCGCCACGGTACCCGGTTCATAGACAGGCGTGATGAAGGACGATTCTGAGGTCATGTACAGCAGACGGCCGAAGCAGCGCAGATCACGACAGCTTATCGGCCGTTTTCAGGTTTTGTTTAGAGCTGTAACAAAAACACCGGCATGGCGTGCTCACCCGGGCGCGGCCGTATTTTTCTGTGACAAAAGTGCCGCTTTGGCCGTGTGCAGGGTCTGCTCGATGCGCTCTTCGTGTTCGCGGCATTGCACGCCCGACAGCTTGGCTTGCAGCACATCGAGGAAGACGCGCGTGCGTGCCGGCATGAGGCGACGGCCGGGGAAGACGGCCCAGCAATCCGTCGAGGGCGGGCGCCAGTCGGGCAGGACGGGCAGCAGGGCGCCGCTGCGCACGTGCGCTTCGGCGAAGTAGTCGCTGATCAGGGTGATGCCCGCGCCGGCCAAGGCCATGCGCATCAGCAGATCGGGCGAGTTGGCCGTGGCGCGGCCGGGCGGCACGCCTTCCCAGTGCGCGTCACCGCGCAGCAATTGCCAGCGCACGGCGTCGCCGTCGCGGCCGAGCAGGCGCAGGGCATCGTGCTCCATCAGGGCTTCGGGCTCGCTGGGGTGGCCGCGTTGCGCGAGGTAGGCGGGCGAGGCGTACAGGCCCGCGGTGAACACGGCCAGCCGGCGCGCGGCCAGCGAGGCGTCATCGGGCAGGTCGCCCATGCGGATGGCGATGTCCATGTTCTCGCCGATCAGGTCGACGCGGCGCGGCGTGAGGTCCAGCTCGAGCGAGATGGTGGGGTATTGCTTCACGAATTCGGCCATCAGCGGGGCGAGGACGGCGCTGGCGAAGTCGGCAGGCATGGTCACGCGCAGGCGGCCGCTGGGCTGGGCCTGGCGGTGCTGGGCCAGCGTGGTGGCGGCATCGACCTCGGCGACGATCTGCTGCGCGTGGTCAAGCACCGTGTGGCCGAAATCGGTGAGCGTGAGCTTGCGCGTGGTGCGCAGGAGCAGGCGCTCGCCCAACTGGGCCTCGAGCGCGGCCACGCGGCGCGAGACGGTCGATTTGGGCACGCCCAGGCGCTCGGCGGCGCGGCTGAAGCTGTGCGCGTCGACCACGCGGGCGAAGAGCAGCAGGTCGTTGGGTTCGAGGTCCATGGCCGTCCTGTGGATGGGTTGATTGTTCTGCAGGTGGAACAATGTTATCCATTTTGATGGCTTCCGGATCTTGGTGGGGATAATTACAGTGAGTCCATCGAGATCACGTCTTCAACCCGGTCTTCAACCTGATACCGAAGGACAGCCATCATGAACATCCTGCAAATCAACTCCAGCTCGCGCCCTGACGCTTCGCACTCCGGCCGTCTGGCCTCGGCCATCGTCGCGCGTTTGAATGATGCCCACGGCGTCACGAAGCACACGGTGCGCGACCTGGGCCGCAACCCGCTGGGCGAGCTGGACGAGCCCGCGCTGCAAGCGCTGTTCACGCCCGACACGCAGCGCAGCGCCGAGCAGGCCGCCCGCGTGGCCATCGACGATGCGCTGATCGCCGAGATCCAGGCCGCCGACGTGCTCGTGCTCGGCGTGCCGATGTACAACTTCGGCGTGCCCGCGCAGCTCAAGAACTGGATCGACGCCATCGCCCGTGCCCGCGTCACGTTCACGTACAGCGAGAAGGGCCCGGTCGGTCTGCTGACGGGCAAGAAGGTCTATGTGGCGCTGACGCGCGGCGGCCAATACCGCAATACGCCGGCCGACACGCAAGTGCCTTATCTGAAGACCGTGCTGGCCTTCCTGGGCATGACGGACGTGCAGTTCGTGTACGCCGAAGGCCTGGCCCTGGGGCCGCAGGCCGAGCAGGATGGGTTGGCCGCCGCGCTGGCCCAGATCGATGAACTGCACATTGGCGAGTTGGCCACGGCCTGACGATCAGGTAGGCTCGCCGCCGACCATGCGAGAAAGGAGCACCTCATGAACACCGACTTATCAAGCCAAGTTGCGCAAGCCCCTGCTGTACAGGTTGAGCGGGCGCGTGATGTCGAGCGCGTGATCGCCGGCCAGGCCACGTCGGACGGCGCGGGCGTCAAGCTCACGCGTGTGCTCACGCAGCCCTTGCAGCGCCGGCTCGACCCTTTCCTGATGCTCGATGCCTTCGGCACGGACAACCCGGACGATTACATTGGCGGCTTTCCCGATCACCCGCATCGCGGCTTCGAAACCGTGACGTACATGATCGCTGGCCGCATGCGCCACCGCGACAGCGCGGGCCACGAAGGCTTGCTGCAGAACGGCGGCGTGCAGTGGATGACGGCCGGGCGTGGCGTGGTCCACTCCGAATTGCCCGAGCAGGAAGAGGGCCGCATGGAAGGCTTCCAGCTGTGGCTGAACCTGCCCGCCAAGGACAAGATGACGGCGCCCTGGTACCGCGATATCCAGAGCGACGACATCCCCGAATTCACGACGGCCGAGGGCGTGACCGTGCGCGTGATCGCGGGCGAGAGCCATGGCGTGGCGGGGGCCGTGCAGCGCGAGGCGACGCAGCCTTTGTACCTCGACGTGCATCTGCCCGATGGCGCGCGTTTCGAGCAGGTGCTGCCTGCCGCGCACAACGCCTTCGTCTATGTGTACCGGGGCGAGTTGGCTTTGGGCGAAACGGTGGTGCCCGCGCAGCGCATGGCGATCTTGAAGAACGAGGCCGAGCGCGATGGCGTGGTGTTGCGTGCCCGTGGGGCGACGCGCGCCTTGTTGATCGCGGGGCAGCCTTTGAAGGAGCCCATCGCGCAGTACGGGCCCTTCGTGATGAACCGCGACGAAGAGATATTCCAGGCGGTGGCCGATTTCAAGGCGGGGCGCTTCGCTGCCTGATCGTCGAGCGCCGAAGCCTGGCTCAGCACGTCAAACGTGGAGCCAGGCCAGCGCGCCAAGCACGATGCCCACGCCGCCCAGGCCCAGCGTGCCCCATTCGAGCCAGCGGCGCTTGGTCAGCAAGGCGATGGCGGCCAGGGCGATCGAGACTTGCAGCACCGTCGTGGCCTGGGCCCAGCGGTGGTGCTCGTGCATCTCGGCTTCGCTCTTTTCATCGAAGGCCTTGGATTCGGCTTCGAGCTTCTGCGCTTCTTTCTGGATCTCGGCTTTCTCGGTCTTGTAGCGCTCGGCTTCCTTTTGGTAGAAGGCGCGCTTGTCGTCGCTCACGAGGGCTTCGGCCAGCTCGGCCAGGCCTTGCTTGCTGCTCTTGGCCTGATAGTAGTTCCATTGGTTCGAGGCCTCGGTCTTCTTGATCGCGGCATCGTTCTTGTACAGGCCGGCATTGGCCTGCGTGGCGCCGCCCATGTACGAGAACAGCGCGCCGACCGTGGCCAGCACGGCCGTGATCACGGCCAGTTGGCCAGCCATGCCGTCGGCATCGTGGTGGCCGCCGCCGTGTTCCAGCGCGTGGTCGTGTGGGCCGTGTACGTGAAAACCGTCTTCGGACATGGTGGTTTGGTGATGAGGTTGATCAGAGGCGGCGGTAGGTGACGAAGGCGTAGCCGAAGTCGTTGGGCGCGGGCGCATGGTGGCTTTCGCGCGCGACCTCCGTGAACTGCGCGCGGTGCCACTCGGGGAAGAAGGCGTCGCCCTCGAAGGCCTTGTCGATCTCGGTCAGCACGATTTCATCGACCTGCGGCAAGGCTTCGGCATAGATCTGGGCGCCGCCGATCACGAAGGCCTTGTCGGCATCGGCCACCAATGCCAGCGCGGCCTGCAGCGACGAGGCTGTCTCGACACCCGTGGCCTGCCAGCTTGCATTGCGGCTGATGACGATGTTGCGGCGGCCGGGCAAGGGCCTGCCGATGGACTCGTAGGTCTTGCGGCCCATGATGACCGGGCAGCCCATGGTCGTGCGCTTGAAGAACTGCATGTCTTCGGAGAGGCGCCACAGCAGGGCGTTGTCCTTGCCGATGGCGCGGTTGCTGGCGACGGCGGCGATCAGGGCGAGTGTGGTCATGTTGTTTGGCCTGACCTCAAACGGCCACGGGCGCCTTGATGGCCGGATGGTGCTGGTACTCGAGCACTTCGAAGTCTTCGTACTCGTAGTCGAAGATCGAGGCGGGCTTGCGCTTGATGTTGAGCACGGGGTAGGGGAAGGGGGTGCGGCCCAGTTGCAGCTCGACCTGTTCGGTGTGGTTGCTGTAGATGTGGCAATCGCCGCCGGTCCAGACGAAGTCGCCGACGTCCATGTCGCATTGCTGCGCGAGCATGTGCGTGAGCAGCGCGTAGCTGGCGATGTTGAAAGGCACGCCCAGGAAGATGTCGGCGCTGCGCTGGTAGAGCTGGCAACTCAGCTTGGGCTTGCCGCCGGGCTCGGTGGCGGGCGCGACATAGAACTGGAAGAAGGCGTGGCAGGGCGGCAGGGCCATCTGCTCGATCAGGCCGACGTTCCAGGCGCTGACGATGATGCGGCGCGAGTCGGGGCTGGTCTTGAGCTGCTTGACGACTTCGCTGATCTGGTCGACGTGGCCGCCGTCGGGCTTGGGCCAGTTGCGCCATTGCACGCCGTAGACGGGGCCGAGCGAGCCGTCTTCGCGCGCCCATTCGTCCCAGATCGTCACGCCGCGCTCTTGCAGCCACTTCACGTTGTCGTCGCCGCGCAGGAACCACAGCAGCTCGACGATGATCGACTTGAGGTGCACCTTCTTGGTCGTGACCAGCGGGAAGCCTTCGGAGAGGTCGAAACGCATCTGGTGCGCGAACACGCTGCGCGTGCCGGTGCCCGTGCGGTCGGTCTTGAGCACGCCCGTGGTGTGGACGTGGCGCATGAAGTCTTCGTATTGGCTGCGGACGGGGCGGGTCACGGGGTGGGCACCTCGGTAGATCTTGGGAAGGGCAGTGTCGAGCGGCGATTATCGCCCGGCGGCCATGGCCAGGCCCGCATCGACGACGTCGAACTGCATGGCCGCGAGCTTGGCATACAGGCCGTTGCGGGCCATGAGCTCGCCGTGCGTGCCCATGTCGACGATGCGGCCGTTGTCGAGCACGACGATGCGGTCGGCGTTGATGACGGTGCTCAGGCGGTGCGCGATGACGAGCGTCGTGCGGCCCTTCATGGCTTCTTCGAGGGCGGCCTGCACGGCGCGTTCGCTTTCGGTGTCGAGGGCGCTGGTGGCTTCGTCGAGCAGGAGCAGCGGCGCGTTCTTCAGGATGGCGCGCGCGATGCTGATGCGCTGGCGCTGCCCGCCCGACAGGCGCACGCCGCGCTCGCCCAGGAAAGTGTGGTAACCCTCGGGCAGCTTGTTGATGAAGTCGTGCGCGTGCGCGGCCTTGGCGGCGGCGAAGACCGCTTCGTCGCTCGCATCAGGGCAGCCGTATCGGATGTTCTCGAGCGCCGTGGTCGAGAAGATGGTGCTGTCTTGCGGGACGATGCCGATGCGCTCGCGCAGCGCGGCCAGCGAGACCTGGTCGATGGCTTCGCCGTCGAGCTCGATGCGGCCGGACTGCGGGTCGTAAAAGCGCAGCAGCAGCTGGAACACGGTGCTCTTGCCCGCGCCGCTGGGGCCGACCAGGGCCACGGTTTCGCCGGGTTGGACGCTCAGGTTGAAATCGGCCAGGGCCGTGTGCGTGGGCCGCGATGGGTAATGGAACTGCACCTTGCTCAAACGCACGCTCGCGCCTTGCTTGTGCACGGGCAAGGGGCGCGCAAGGCGTGGGGACTGAATGGGCGACCTGGCCGAGAGCAGCTCCATCAGGCGCTCGGTGGCGCCGGCCGCGCGCAGGATGTCGCCATAGACCTCGGACAAGGCCGCGACCGAGCTCAGCAGCAGGATCACGTAGACCACGGTCTGGCCCATGTGGCCCGCTGTGATCTTGCCTTCGATCACGGCCTGCGTGCCTTGGTACAGGCCCCACAGCAGCGCGCCCGTCGTGGCGCTGATGATGAAGGCCACGAGCACGGCGCGGGCGCGGATGCGGCGCTCGCCCGTCTTGAAGGCGCTTTCGGTCGCGCTGTCGAAGCGCGTGGCCTCGCGCTGTTCGGCCACATAGCTTTGCACGACGGGCACGGCGTTGAGCACCTCGGCGGCGATGGCGCTCGAATCGGCGACGCGGTCCTGGCTGGCGCGCGACAGGCGCTGCACGCGGCGGCCATAGGCGATGGCGGGCAGCACGACGAGCACGAGCCCGCCCAGCACCTGCGCCATCACCAGCGGGTTGGTGATGATGAGCATCGTCAACGCGCCGATGGCCATGATGATGTTGCGCAGGCCCATCGAGATGCTGGTGCCGACGACCGTCTGGATCAGCGTCGTGTCGGCGGTCAGGCGCGAGAGCACCTCGCCGCTTTGCGTGGTCTCGAAGAACTCGGGGCTTTGCCTGAGCACGTGCGCATACACGGCGCGCTTCATGTCGGCCGTGATGCGCTCGCCCAGCCACGTCACCGAGTAATAGCGCGATGCCGAGAAGATGCCCATCGCCACGCCCACGCCGAACAGCGCCAGGAAGTGGCCCTGCATGGCCATGACGCGCTGCGCCGGGTCATTGGAGACCAGACCGTTGTCGATGAGCGTGCGCAATGCGATCGGCAGCGCGAGCGTGGTCAGCGCAGCCATGAACAGAAAGACGAAGGCCATGCCGATGCGCCCCCGGTAGGGCGCCAGGAAAGGCCTGAGCCCTTGCAGGGATTTGACCGACTTGCCGGGCGGCGGTGTGCTGCTGGACGTGCTGGACATGGTGGGCGCAAAGGGTTGATGAACGTGTGGTTATCCTATTATCGTGCCTTGACAATATTTGCGTAGGCAAATAAATTGCACGCATGTCGAAGCAGCCCCATCCTCCCAAAAAGGCGCCCGGTGCGGCGCCCATCGTACCGACGTCCGCGGCACCTGCGGGTGACACTGACGCGGGCGTGGTGCAGTTCTATCAGCACAGCAGCTACAACCGCGAAAACAGCTACGGCTATTTGATGAAGCGCATCACGCAGGTGATGATCGGCGAGGTGGACAAGCGCCTGGGCAGCCACGGCCTGACGCAGGCGCAATGGGCGCCCCTGTTCCTGATCCATCAAAAGCGCGCGTCGACGCTGGCCGAGCTGTCGCGCGAGTTGCAGGTGGATGCCGGCGCCTTGACGCGCACGCTCGATCGCCTCGAAGCCAAGGGCCTTTGCAAGCGCGAGCGCTCGACCGAAGACCGCCGCGTGGTGCACCTGGCTCTGACGCCCGAGGGCAAGGCCGCGACGGCGCCCGTGCCGGAGGTGCTGTGCAACGTCAGCAACATGATCCTCAAGGGCTTCACCGAAGAAGAATGGCAGACGCTGATGGGCTTGCTGCGCCGTTTGCACACCAATGCCGAAGCCTTGCGCGACACCGCCGAGCGAGACGAGCCGGCCTGACGTGCTGTCGACAAGAACACACCAAGCCCGAGCCGAGAACGCCATGTCTGAACGACCATACCTCGCGGTCAGGGCCATTGCCGCGCCCCTGACGGCCCTGGCCTTGCTGGCGCTGACGGCCTGCCTCTCGGCCTGCTCCACGCAGCAGGACGTGCAGCCCACGCTGCGCGCCATCGATGCCCAGCGCCTGGGCGTGACAGCCGCCGATGCGCATGACGTGGCCGAGCAGGTCGCGCCTTGGTGGGAGGCCTATGGCGATGCGCAGTTGAACGCCTTGATCACGCAGGCCCTGCATGACAACCCCTCGATGCAGGTGGCGCAGTCGCGCCTGCGCCGCGTGCAGGCGATGGAGACCTACACGCGCGGCACGGACAAGCCGCAACTGCAGGCCACGGCCGAGGCCGACCGCGAGCACTTCAGCGAGCACGGGCTGTTTCCACCGCCGTTGGGAGGCTCGAGTCTGACCTTGGGCACGTTGCAGCTCGAAGGCAGTTGGGAGCTTGATCTGTTCGGCCGCCAGCGCGCCGAGCTGGATGCGGCCATCGGCCAGTCGAGCGCCGCGCAGGCCGACATGCAGGCCGCGGGCCTCGTGCTGTCGACACAGGTGGCGCGCAGCTATGTGCAGCTGGCGCGCCTGCAGGCCCAGCGCGAGGTGCATGCGCGCACGCTGGCGCAGCGTGAAGAGATGCTGTCTTTGATCCGCCAGCGTGTGCAGGCCGGGCTGGACACGCAGGTCGAGCTCAAGCAGGGCGAGGGCGCCTTGCCCGATGTGCGCATGCAGCTCGAAGCCATCGACGAGCAGATCAGCCTGACGCGCCATGCTCTGGCCGTGATGACGGGCCAGGCGCCACAGGCCTTGGACCAATTGAACGTGGCCGAGGATGCCATCAAGGCCTTGCCCGCACCCGAGCACATCCCCGTTGATCTGCTGGCGCGCCGCGCCGACGTGATGGCCGCCTTGTGGCGCGTGCAGGCATCTGGCCACCAGGTCGATGCCGCGCGGGCGATGTTCTATCCGAACATCGACATGAACTTCTACGCAGGCTACAACGCGATCGGGCTCGACCAATTGCTCAAGGCCAGCAGCGCGCAATGGGGTTTGCTGCCCGCCATCCACCTGCCGCTGTTCGACGCCGACCGCCGCAGGGCCAATCTACAGGGCAAGGTGGCCGATCAGGATGCCGCGCAGGCCAGCTACAACCAGGTCGTGCTGCAGGCCGTGCAGGAAGCCGCCGACCACATCAGCAGCGCGCAGTCGATCGCGCGCCAGCAGCGTGAGCAGGCCGCCGCGCAGCACAGCGCCGAAGCGGCGTACAGCCTGGCGGAGTCTCGCTATCAAGCGGGGCTGGGCACGTACCTGACCGTGCTCAGCGCCGAGACGGCCGTGCTGACGCAGCGCAGGCAGGGCGTCGATCTGCGCGCACGCGCCGCCGATGCGCAACTGGCGCTCGTGCGGGCGCTGGGCGGCAGTCTGCAGGATGCGTCGGCTGCCACATCGGCTGCGCCCATCGCCACACCAGCGGCATCACAAGACCACAAGCAGGCCGCCGTGCATGCCGGAGACCCTTCATGAGCGACAACACGACCGAGAAGACAACGCCCGCCCAACCCGATCAAGCCGGCAACCCGACCCGCAAGAAAGCGCTGCGCGTGATCGGCGGCGTCGTGATCCTGGCGGGCGTGGCCTATGCCATCTACTACAAGCTCGTGGCCAGCCACGTCGAGTACACGGACAACGCCTATGTGCAGGCCAATGTGGTGCAGATCACGCCGCAGGTGGCGGGCACCGTGCTGGCCATCCAGGCCGATGACACCGACATGGTCAAGGCTGGGCAGGTGCTGATCAAGCTCGATGCGGCCGATGCGCAGGTGGCGCTGGACCAGGCCCAGGCGCAACTGGCGCAGACCGTGCGCGAGGTGCGCATTTTGTTCGCCAACAACGCGGGCCTGAGCTCGCAGATCCAGGTGCGCCAGGCCGATGTGGGCAAGGCGCAAAGCGAAGTGACGCGCGCGCAAGACGACGTCAAGCGCCGCGAGCCTTTGCTGGCCACGGGCGCCGTCGGCAAGGAAGAGTTCAATCACGCGCAGACGCAGCTGGCATCGGCGCGCAGTGCCTTGACGGCGGCCGAATCGGCCTTGGCCGCGGCGCGCGAGCAGCTCGCGTCCAACCAGTCGCTGACCGATGGCACGACCGTCGAGCAGCACCCGAACGTGACCCGCGCGGCGGCGCGTGTGCGCGAAGCCTACCTGGCCTTCAAGCGCGTGACCCTGGTCGCGCCGGTCGATGGCTACGTGGCGCGGCGCAGCGTGCAGGTCGGCCAGCGTGTGCAGGCCGGCGCACCTTTGATGACCGTGGTGACGCTCGACCAGCCCTGGGTCGACGCCAATTTCAAGGAGAGCCAGTTGCAGCGCGTGCGCATCGGCCAGCCCGCCACCATGACGGCCGATGTGTACGGCCAGAAGGTGGTCTACCACGGCAAGGTGAGCGGCCTGGGCGCGGGCACGGGCGCGGCGTTTTCCTTGCTGCCGGCGCAGAACGCGACGGGCAACTGGATCAAGATCGTGCAGCGCGTGCCCGTGCGCATCGCTTTGCAGGCGGACGAGGTCAAGGCGCATCCCTTGCGCGTGGGCCTGTCGATGGAAGTGGACGTGGACGTGAGCGAGCAAGGTGGCGCCGTGCTGGCGCAAGCCCCGCATGCGCATGCCGTGGCGCAGACGGCCGTCTTCGATGACCTGCAGCGCGATGCCGACAAGCTGGTCACGCGCATCATCTCGACGCAACCTGGGCCGCACGGCCCAGACAGCCCATGCCGCCGGCCCGAACAAGGGCGCCTGAAGCATGAGCGCCGCGCCGTCGCACGCACCGCCGCCTTTGACCGGCGGCGCGCTGGTCCTGGGCACCGTGGCCTTGTCATTGGCCACGTTCATGAACGTGCTGGACTCGTCCATCGCCAACGTGTCGCTGCCGGCCATCGCGGGCAACCTGGGCGTGAGCCCGACGCAGGGCACGTGGGTGATCACGAGCTTCGGCGTGTCCAACGCCATCTCGGTGCCGCTGACGGGCTGGCTCACGCAGCGCTTCGGCGCCGTGCGCCTGTTCGTGACCAGCGTGCTGCTGTTCGTGCTGGCCTCGTTCATGTGCGGCACGGCCACGTCGCTCGAGATGTTGATCGCGTTTCGGGTGCTGCAAGGTTTGGTGGCCGGGCCGATGATCCCCTTGTCGCAGACCCTGCTGCTGAGCAGCTACCCGCAAGCGAAGGCGGGCATGGCGCTGGCCATGTGGGCGATGACGACGCTGGTCGCGCCGGTCACGGGGCCTTTGCTGGGCGGCTGGATCACGGACAACATGACCTGGCCCTGGATCTTCTACATCAACCTGCCCGTGGGGCTGCTGGCGGCGGCCGTCACCTGGCGCATCTACGCCAAGCGCGAGACGCCCGATGCGTCAAGCTGCCCATCGATACCGTGGGCCTGAGCCTGCTCGTGCTGTGGATCGGCGCCTTGCAGATCATGCTGGACAAGGGCAAGGAGCTCGACTGGTTCGAGAGCAATCAGATCGTGGCGCTGGGCCTGGTCGCGCTGATCGGCTTCGTCGTGTTCGTCGTGTGGGAGTTGACGCAGGACCACCCTGTCGTGGACCTGCGCCTGTTCGGTCAGCGCAACTTCGCGTTCGGCGGCATGGCGCTGGCCGTGGCCTATGGCCTGTTCTTCGGCAACGTGGTGCTGCTGCCTTTGTGGCTGCAGCAGTACATGGGCTACACGGCCTCGGCGGCCGGCATGGCCGTGGCGCCCGTGGGCTTGCTTGCGATCCTGCTTTCGCCCATCGTGGGCAAGAACGTGGCCAAGGTCGACCCGCGCATCCTGGCGACCGTGGCGTTCTCGGGCTTCGGCCTCGTGATGTGGATGCGCTCGAACTTCACGGTGCAGGCCGACTTCGACACCATCCTGGTCCCGACCGTGCTGCAGGGCGCGGCCATCGCTTTCTTCTTCATCCCCTTGAGCGCGATCACGCTCAATGGCCTGCCGCCGAGCCGCATCGCGTCCGCATCGGGCCTGAGCAACTTCGTGCGCATCACGGCGGGCGCGATGGGCACCTCGACCGTGTCGACCATCTGGGAAGACCGCGCCACCATCCACCACGTGCACATGGTCGAGAACATCACGACCGGCAACAGCGGCGCCACCGAGGCCATCAACGGCCTGATGAGCGGCGGCATGAGCTTCGAGCAGGCCAGCGCGCAGATCACGCGGCTGATCGATCAGCAGGCCTTCACGCGCGCGGCCGATGACATCTACCTGGCCTCGTCCGTCTTGTTCTTGTGCCTGATCCCGATCGTGTGGATGGCCAAGCCGAAGAAGACCGCTGCCGCCGTGGACGCGGGCGGCGCGCACTGAGCGCCGTGCCTTGATCAGCCCAACAAGGCCTGCCGCACACGCGCGATGGCATCGGGCTGCTCGCAAGGCACGGCGATGCGCTGCGGCATGCCGCGCAGCCAGGTGATCTGGCGCTTGGCGAGCTGGCGCGTGGCGGCGATGCCTTTGTCCATCACGTCTTTGCGCACGGCCGGGTCGTTCACATCGAGGCCCGCCTCCAGCGCTTCCCACACCTGCCGGTAGCCCACGCAACGGATGGAAGGCAGGCCCGCGTTCAAGTCGGGCCGCTGACGCAGGCGCATGACCTCGTCGACGAAGCCCGCCTGCATCATCAGCTCGAAGCGCTGCGCGATGCGCTGGTGCAGCCAGATGCGCTCGGTGGGTTCGAGCGAGACCAGCACGGCATCGTGCACGGGCTGGCGATCGGCATCGCCCGCGCGCTTGTGAAAGCTCGACAAAGGCCTGCCCGTGCTGTGCCAGACCTCCAGCGCACGCTGGATGCGCTGGGTGTCGCCGGGCGACAGGCGCGTGGCCGTGACCGGGTCTGCTTTCATCAACTCGGCGTGCAAGGCCGCGCTGCCGCGCTCGGCCATCTGCGCATCGAGCATGGCGCGGATGGACGCGTCGGCCGAGGGCATGTCGTCCAGGCCTTCGAGCAGGGCCTTGATGTAGAGCATCGTGCCGCCGACCAGCAGCGGCGTGCGGCCCCGGTTGCGGATGTGGCGGATCAGCCAGGTCGCGTCCTGCACGAAGCGCGCGGCGCTGTAGCTCTCGCTCGGGTCGATGATGTCGATGAGGTGGTGCGGGACCTGCGCGAGCTCATCGAACGTGGGCTTGGCCGTGCCGATGTCCATGCCCTTGTAGACCAGGGCCGAGTCGACGCTGATGATCTCGATGTCGATATCGCGTGCCAGCGCCAATGCGGCGGCGGTCTTGCCGCAGGCGGTCGGACCGGTGAGGATCCAGGTGCGTGGCGCGCTGCTCATGCGCCCGCTCCCACGCGGCCGTCACGCTGCACGCGGCCCAGCGCGACCCAAGCCGTGACGGCGCCGCCGATGCCCATGCCCAATGTCATCGGGTGGATGGTGCCCGACCATGCCGGCAGGCTCGTCCACCACGACACGATCGCGCCGATGACGAAGGCGATGCTCGACAGCACGAAGCCCGACAGGGCCGATGCCGCGCCAGCCTGCGTCGGGAAGGCCGAGACCACGCCCGTCTGCCCGCAAGGCTGATGGATGCCGTGCGCGAAGGCATACAGCCACATGCCGGGCAGCAGGTTCCAGGCGCGCGGTTGCCAGCCCCATTCGAGCTGCGCGACCGACACAGCCACCAGGGCCAGGCCGCCGGCCAGCGAGCACCAGCCCGCCAGGCGCACGGTGCCCGTCAGGCCATGGCTGGGCAGCCAGCGCCGGCAAAAGAAGGTGCCTATCAGGTAAGAGAAGGAGATCGTCGCCATGCCCGCGCCATAGACCGTGCGCTCCGTGCCCAGCACATCGATGAACACGAAGGCCGACAGCGCCAGGTACACGAACAGCCCGCCATAGGTGGACGAGGTCAGCAGCGCGTGTGCGCGGAAGGTCGGGTGTAGCGAGATGCGCCACCAGTTGCGCAGCATGGCCGGCCAGTTCAGGTGCGTCTGCCGACGCTCGTGCGGCAGCGTCTCGGGCAGGCGCGTCCACACGAACAGCCAGGTCAACATGCCGGCGACGGCCAGCAGGCCCATGGTCGCGCGCCAGCCCATGTGCGTGGCCGTGAGCCCGCCCAGGATCGGGCCGCCCAGCGCGATGATGCCCAGCCCGCTCATGCCCTTGGCCATCATGCGCGCGCCTTCGTCGGGCACATAGAGGTCGCGGATCATGGCGCGCCCGCACACCACGGCGGCCGACAAGCTTGCGCCTTGCGCCGCCCGCGCGGTCACCATCAAGGCCAGGTCGTTGGCGACCGTGGTCAGCACGCTGGACAGCACGTAAAAGCCCAGACCCCATCGCAGCACGGGCCTGCGCCCGAAGCGGTCGGCCACCGGCCCCCAGACCAGTTGCCCGACACCGAAGGCCAGGATCAGCACCGACAGCGTCCACTGCGCGCTCGAGGCGCTCAGGCCCAATGCACGCTGCATCTGCGGCAGGGCGGGCAGGTAGAGGTCGGTCGTGATCGGCTGCAGGCCGGTGAGCAGGCTCAAGGCCAGCACGATCACCCACGTCGCGATCGGTTGTGGCTGCGGAGGCGGCGCCAGCGCGCGGCCCGGCGTGGTCTCAGAAGCGCTCATCGGGCCTCATGAAGCGCCATTGGCCCAGCGGCAGCTTGCCCAGCGTGATGCTGCCCATGCGCACCCGCTTGAGGCCCACGACCTTGAGCCCGACCAGCTCGCACATGCGGCGGATCTGGCGCTTGCGGCCTTCGCGCAGCACGAAGCGCAACTGCTGCTCGTTCTGCCACGACACCTGCGCGGGCCTGAGCTGGCGGCCATCGAGTTCGAGGCCGAAGCGCAAGGCCTCGATGGCCTCGTGCGGCACGACGGCGGAGACGTTCTCGGCGCCGGGCGCATCCATGTACTCGACGCGCACCAGGTACTCTTTCTCGACGCCGGAGTCCTCGCCGATCAAATGCTTGGCGACGCGGCCATCCTGTGTGAGCACGAGCATGCCTGTGGAGTCGATGTCCAGCCGGCCGGCGGGCGCGAGGTGCTTGAGGTGGCCGCGCGTGAGTTTGATGGGCAGCTTGTCTTCGCGCCAGCGGTTCTCGGGCGTGATGAGCACGGCGGCTGGCTCGTAGCCGTCTTCGGCCTGGCCGCTCACATAGCCGATGGGCTTGTGGATGATGATGGTGACGCGCTGGGCCTGCTGCGTGCGCGCGGCCGGGTCGATCGTGATGACCTGGTCCGGGAAGATGCGCGTGCCCAGTTCGCTGACGACCTCGCCGTCGACACGCACCCAGCCGCTCTCGATCCACTCGTCGGCTTCGCGGCGCGAGGACAGGCCTTTTTCGCTCATGACCTTCGAAAGGCGCACACGGCCGTCGTCTTCGCGCGGGGGCGTGGCGGGGGCGGGTGCGCGGTCTTCGAAGTGGCCGGTTGCACGGCGGTGATCGCGGCGGTTGTCATTGCGCTCATCGCGATGGTCGTCGCGGCGTGCCGGTGCGCGGTCGTCGCGTGCATCACCTTGTGCATGGCTGCGTATACCGTTGCGCGCCGGACGTGCGGGCCGTTCGCGGCGCGCAGCTTGCGGCGCTTCATCGGCACGTTCATGGCGGCGCTCATGCGCCGCGGCTTCTTCGCGCTCCTTGCGTGCTTCACGCGCCTGTGCGGCCTCGGCCGCCGTCATGCGCTTGCGCGGCGCCGTGCCCGGGCCACGCACGGGCGGTTTGCGATACGGGCTTTCGCTGCTCTCGGAGGGGGCCTGTTCCGGTTTGGTCAGGCTCAGTTTCTTGCGTTCGGTCATGGGGGGGGTGTCTGGCAGAGCGGCAGGGCGGTGGCGCGTCGTCGCTTCAGCGGCCGCGCATGAAGAGCGCGTCGAGTTCACGCAGGGTCAACTGGCGCCAGGTGGGGCGGCCGTGGTTGCATTGGTCGGCGCGTTCGGTGGCTTCCATGTCGCGCAGCAGCGCGTTCATCTCGGCCAGCGTCAGGCGGCGGTTGGCGCGCACGGCGCCGTGGCAGGCCATCGTGGCCAGCAGCTCGTGCTGCGCGCGCTTGATCACGTCGCTCGCATCGAGCTGCGCGAGTTCGGCCAGCACCGAGCGGGCCAGCTCGATGCCGTCGGCCTGCGACAAGGCCATGGGCGTCGAGCGCACGGCCAGCTTGCCGGGGCCGATGGTGTCCACGTCCAGGCCGAGCGAGAGCAGGGCGTCGCGCTGCGTCTCGGCCGTGGCCACCTCTTGCGGCGTGGCCGCGAACGTCAGCGGGATCAGCAGAGGCTGGCTCTCCAACTGCGCTTGCGACAACTGCGCCTTCAGGCGTTCGTAGACCACGCGCTCGTGCGCCGCGTGCATGTCCACGATGATCAGGCCCTTGGCGTTCTCGGCCAGCACATAGATGCCGCCCACTTGCGCGATGGCGCGGCCCAGCGGCCATTCCTGGCTCTCGTCCAGTTCGGCCGGGGCGATCTGCCTGGCCCAATCGGCGCTGCCTGAGGGCACGGCGGATTCGATGGCCGCCTGGCCTGCAGCCGTGCCAGCGAAGGTCGAGCGGGCATCCTCGCCATCCGCAGGCGATGCGCGCACGATGCGCGGCAAGCTCAGGTCGGCGAAGGGATCGGGCGCGGTCGTCAGCACGGCATGGGCGTTGGCGGATGCCTCGGTGGGCCAGCCGCCCCAGCGGCGTTCGGGGGCGCTGTCTTGCACGCGCGTCCAGGGCAGGGGCGCTTGCCGCGTGTTGCTCACGGCGGGTTGCACGCTGTGCGCTTCGTTGGTGGCGTGGCCGGCATCCATCACCGAGCCAGCGTGCGAAGACACGGCCTGCGCGACAACGGATGCGTCACCGGCCACAGCCCCAGGCTGCCCCGCACGCGACAACGCCAGCGACGATTCCACCGCCCGCCGCACAGCCTGGTGCACCACGCGCGAATCGCGGAAGCGCACCTCGATCTTGGTCGGGTGCACGTTCACGTCGACCAGCTCGGGCGCGATCTCGATGAACAGCGCATACGTGGGCTGGCGCGAGCCGTGCAGCACGTCTTCGTAGGCCGAGCGCACGCCGTGCGCCAGCAGCTTGTCGCGCACATGGCGGCCGTTGACGTAGCAGTACTGCCAGTCCGCGCGCGAGCGCGCCGCATCGGGCAGGCCGGCGCGGCCGTGCACGCGCATCGGGCCGATGCTCAAGGCCACCTCGCGGCTGGTGCGGACGAACTCGTCGCCCAGCACATCGGCCAGGCGCTGCTCGGGCGTGCCCGCGCGCAGTTGCTCGACCAGCTTGCCTTCGTGCCACACGCTGAAGCCCACATCGGGCCGCGCCAGGGCATGGCGGCGCACGGCCTCCAGGCAGTGCGCCAGCTCGGTGGCATCGCTCTTCAGGAACTTGCGCCGCGCCGGTGTGCTGAAGAACAGCTCGCGCACTTCCACACTCGTGCCGACGGCACGCGCCGCCGGGCTCAACTCGCCGGAGCGGGCATCGAGCCGGTGCGCGTGCGCATCCTGCGGCGTGCGGCTGGAAATCGAGGCGTCGGACACGGAGGCGATGGCCGCCAAAGCCTCGCCGCGAAAACCCATCGTCGAGACCTGCTCGAGGTCGTCCAGCGAGCGGATCTTGCTCGTGGCGTGACGGCGCAGCGCCAAAGGCAGCTCACTGACGGGGATGCCGCAGCCATCGTCCTCGACCAGGATCTGCCGCACGCCACCGGCCAGCAGCTTGACCGTGATCTGCGAGGCGCCCGCGTCCAGCGCGTTGTCGACCAGCTCGCGCACGACCGAAGCCGGCCGCTCGACCACCTCGCCGGCCGCGATCTGGCTGACCAGCTCGTCGGGCAGCTCCTGGATGCTGCGCCGGGGCGCGGCCGAGGGCGTGTCCGAAAACGAGGGGGCGGAGAAAGGGGCGGAAAGGGGGGCGCTGGCGGGCTCGGGCGTCATCCCGCTATTGTAGAAGGGCTGGACTCCCCCGTCTGGAGGCCGCCGGCCGGCCCGCGCCGTCGCGATCCGCGTTCATAATGCGCCGCCATGGACCTCGCACACTACTTGATCGACCTGATCCTCCACATCGACCAGCACCTGATGACCTTCGTGCGCGAGTACGGCACCTGGGTCTACGCGCTGCTGTTCCTGATCATCTTCGTGGAAACCGGCGTGGTCGTCATGCCCTTCCTGCCGGGCGATTCGCTGCTCTTCGTCGTGGGCGCCATGTGCGGCCTCGATCTGATGAGCCTGCCGTTGTCCCTGGGCCTGCTCACGGCCGCGGCCATCGCGGGCAACCAGAGCAACTACACGATCGGGCGCCTGATCGGGCCGAAGGTGTTCCAGTGGGAGCACTCGCGCTTCTTCAACAAGAAGGCCTTCGAGCAGGCCCACGCCTTCTACGAGAAGTACGGCGGCGTCACGATCGTGGCCGCGCGCTTCATGCCCTTCCTGCGCACCTTCGCGCCTTTCGTGGCGGGCGTCTCGCAGATGAGCCGCGGCAAGTTCACCTTCTACGACGTGACGGGCGGCCTGCTGTGGGTCGTGGGCGTGACGCTGGCGGGCTACTTCTTCGGCGGCATCCCCTTCGTCAAGGCCAACCTGGAAAAGATCATCTGGACGATGATCCTGGTCCCTGGCCTGGTGATCGTGTACGGTGCCTGGCGCGCGCGCCGCAGCGCGCAGCCCGCCTGATCAAGCTGGCGTAGCCGGGATCACAAAGCCCGGTTGCGCGCCAGCGGCGGGTTCTTGGCGAAGTAGCGCTGGATGCCTTGCAGCAGCGCCTCGGCCAGCTCGCTCTGGTAGGCCTCGTCCTGCAGCTTGGACTCTTCATCCGGGTTCGAAATGAAGCCCGTCTCGACCAGGATGGAAGGAATGTCCGGCGCCTTGAGCACGGCGAAGCCGGCCTGCTCGACCGTGCCCCGATGCAGCCGCCCGACCTTGCCCAGGTGGCCCAGCACGGCGTTGCCCAGCTTGATGCTGTCCTTGATCTGCGCCGTGGTCGACATGTCCAGCATGGCCCGCATCACCGACGCGTCCTTGACCTTGATGTTGACGCCGCCGACCGCATCGGACGCGTTCTCGCGCTGCGCCATCCAGCGCGCGGCGGCGCTGGTCGCGCCGCGCTCGGACAGCGCGAACACCGACGCGCCACGCGCCTGCGGATTCAGGAACGCATCGGCATGGATGGACACGAACAGGTCGGCCTTCACGCGCCGCGCCTTGACGACACGCTCGTGCAGCGGCACGAAGTAGTCCGACTCGCGCGTCAGCATCGCCCGAAAGCCCGGTTGCTGGTTGATCAGCGCGCGCAGCTTGTACGCGACCGACAGCACGACGTCCTTCTCGTTGAGGCCGCTGGGGCCGATGGCGCCGGGGTCTTCGCCGCCGTGCCCGGCATCGAGCGCCACGATCACCAGGCGCTGCGCGCCCGACTTGGCATTGCCCACGGGCACGTCGTCGGGGCTCTTGTCGGCGCCTTTGTCGGCCAGCCTGTCGTTCTTGTCGCCTTTGTCGAGAGGCTTGCCCGACTTGGCCACGGCCTTGTCCGAGCCCGCGTTGCCGCGCTTGAGCCCGCCGATGAAATCGCCCAGCGCGTCGTTCATCGACTCGGCGGCCTGCTCCGAAGAGGCGCTGTTGGACGCCGCCGCCCGCGCAGGATCGGGCACCGTGGCGCCCAGGCTCGGGCTCGACGGCGCGCCAGGCGCGGACATGGACGCGCCAGGGCTGCCACCCGCGGCAGGCGGCGCCAGCGGGCCTGAAGCGCCTGCGGCCGCGCTGCCGCCCGAGGGCAACTGCAGCGCCAGCTTCGGGTCGACCGCATGCGTCGGGTACAGATCGAACACCAGCCGGTGCTGGTAGGCCGCGACAGGCGGCAGCCCGAACACCTGCGGCTTGATCGATTGCTTGAGGTCGAGCACCAGGCGTGCGACCTTCGGGCGGTTCTGGCCCACGCGCACATTGGCGATGAAGGGGTCGTCGGCGCGCACCTTGCTGACCAGCTCCTTGAGCTGCGGGCTGATCTCCAGGCCCTCGATGTCGATGACCAGCCGCGTCGGGTTGGGCACCGAGAAGAAGGTGGCGTTGAGCGGGATGTCGGACTCGAGCGTGACGCGGGTGTAGTCGGTCGCGGGCCACACGCGCACGGCCAGCAACTGCGCGCCCCAGGCCAGCTCGCGCGGGCCGAGCATCAGGACCAGCGTGCCGCCCAGCGCCTGCTTGAGCACCGTGCGGCGGCGGGCTTGATGAGAAGGACGCTCAGCCATGGGCATGCACTCCCGTCAGATCGTGGCCTGGCAGGGCGCGCAGGGCAGCTTGCCCGGTGGCACTGAAGGCCTGGATGCACACGGCGCGTTGCGCGCTGTCTGCCGTTGAGGGTGTCTGAATGTGGATCCGCAGATCGGCCGTGGGCAAAAGGCCTGCGGCTTTTTCGGGCCATTCGGCCAGTTTCAGGCCGGGCGCGGCGAACAAATCCCGAAACCCCGCGTCTTCCCATTCCTGCGGGTCATTGAATCGGTAGAAATCAAAATGGTGAATGGCCATGTCAGGTGATTCATGTGGCTCGACCACGGCATAACTGGGGCTCTTGATGCGGCCCTGCACGCCCAGCGCCCTCAGCAAATGGCGCGTGAACGTGGTCTTGCCCGCGCCCAGGGTGCCGTACAGCTCGATATAGCTGGATTCTCCGGCCGCCAGTGCCGGCCGCAATTGATCCGCCAACTGGGCGGCCAGGGCGGCGCATGCGGCTTCATCCGACCAGATGAAGTCGCGCTTCAAAAGCGGCTGGACCGCCGCGGGGCTTGCTACGATCGTCACATGCGTCATGTACTTCAGTCACCTGCCGAGATCCTGGCGACCTTGCGCCGATGGGCGACAGAACTGGGATTTTCTCAGATTGGCGTAGCTGATGTGGATTTGTCAAGTGCGGAAGCCCCTTTGATGGATTGGCTGGCGCGTGGTTTCCACGGCGAGATGCATTACATGGCCAGCCACGGGCTCAAGCGCGCGCGCCCGGCCGAGCTGGTGCCGGGCACCGTGCGCGTCATCACGGCGCGCATGGACTACCTGCCGCGAACACTCCCCGATGGCTGGCAGCGCATCGAGTGGCACCGCATGGCCACGCCCGATGCGGCCACCGTGTCGATGTACGCCCGAGGGCGCGACTACCACAAGGTGCTGCGCGCCCGGCTGCAAAAGCTCACCGACAGGCTGTCGGCCCTGATCGGGCCTTTCGGGCACCGCGTGTTCACCGACTCGGCGCCCGTGCTCGAGGTCGAGCTGGCCAGTCGCAGCGGCCTGGGCTGGCGCGGCAAGCACACGCTGCTGCTGTCGCGCGAGGCCGGATCGGCCTTCTTCCTGGGCGAGATCTACGTGGATGTCGCCCTGCCGCTGACCGAGCCCGAGCCCGCGCACTGCGGCTCGTGCCGCGCCTGCATCGACGTCTGCCCGACGCAGGCCATCGTGGGCGAGCGCCTGGTGGACGCGCGCCGCTGCATCTCTTACCTGACCATCGAGCAGGCGGGGCCGATCCCGCTCGAGCTGCGGCCATTGCTGGGCAACCGCATCTACGGCTGCGACGACTGCCAGCTCATCTGCCCCTGGAACAAGTTCGCCAAGCGCGCGAGCATCCCCGACTTCGACGTGCGGCCCGCCCTGGCCGGCCCCGACCTGCTGAATCTGTGGCGCTGGGACGAGGCCACCTTTCTGCGCCTGACCGAGGGCAGCGCGATCAGGCGCATCGGCTTCGCGCGCTGGCAGCGCAACATCGCCGTGGCCATGGGCAATGCCTTGCGCTCGGCGTTGGATGAGGACACGGCCGCCTCGATCCGCATGGCCTTGCAGCAATGGCTGGACCATCCGCCCGACGGCACGGATGCGGCGCTGGTCGGCGAGCACGTGCGCTGGGCGCTGGACGGGCACGCGGGCGCATGACGGGCGCGGCATTCACATCTTGTTGCGCTTTTCCAGAGAGATCCCCCTAAAACGGACATTGCCACCGCGCACGCCGGTCTCTACATTGAGGCGCCATTTATTCGTGATGGCGTCATTCATTTCCGGAGGCTTCCATGCAATCCAAACTGTTGAAGTGGTGTGTCGCCGTCGCGGCGGCTGCAGTGGTCGTGCCGGCACTGGCGGATTCGTCCAGTTCCAGTGCAGCCAGCAATGTTTCCGACTGGTTCGCCACGACCAGTGGCTGGCAGACCAATCGGGTCTTCTACGTCGGCGGGGCGGTGGCGCCGGCGGGCACGTGGGACAGCCAGTACCAGAACACCTTCGCCGGTGTCGGGACCGGGCCGTTGGCGGGCTGGAACACCTGGTTCTCGGCCAACAAGCCCGCCGCGGCGGCGTGGAAGGGCAGCATTTCCTCGGTGCCTTACCCGCACAGGGACACCAGCGCGGCGGGCAGCACCGACGAGAACTGGACCTACGTCGCGCCCTATACGGGCTTCAAGATCCTGGGCGGCGGCTTCTACGCCAAAAAGCAGACCTATTCGGCCGCCAACGCCAAGGCCGCGGTCGACAACCCGGCCGTGGCGCAGACCCAACTGACCGATCCCTTCGTCATCGCGGCGCCGCAGGCCGGCGGCACCTCGCCCCCGCCCACCAACTGGAGCGTGGCGATGGACTATGCGCAGTTCGGCGGCTTCAGCAGCGGCGTGAAGAATGGCTCGTCGCTCACGGACCAGTACGGGGTGACGCTGAACGGAAGCGGCAGTTCACACACGAGCTACAACCTGCTGACGGTCCACCTGAGCGCCGACGGCTCGGCTTCCGTGACCACGGACCTCAACGGCAATGACGCCAGCCTGACCAACACGCTGATCGGCGGCCAGCTCAATGGCGTGCTGATGCTCAATGGCCTGCAGGTCACGGCGCAGCAGGCCACGGCGGCCTTGCTGACGCACTACAACGCGGCGACCGGCTGGAACCTCAATCCCAATGGCTACACGATCGACAGCTTCCAGCCCGACGACCCGACCCACACGGCCAGCGTGTTCAGCCTCTCCACCACATTGTTTCTCGACCCAGCCGTGACCGGCGTGACGGTCAGCACGCTCAATGCCTCGAAGGCCATCGCCGTCACGTCGGTGCCCGAGCCCGATGCGGTGGCCATGGCCTTGGGCGGCCTGGGCCTGCTGCTGGCAATCGGGCGCATCAAACGGGCCTGAGCCAAGTCAAGGCGCGCGGGCTAGAGCTGGAAACCCAGCCACAGCAGCATGCCCTCGGCCACATCGCGCGCCAGGCCGGGGCGCGTGGCCACATACGGCCGCGCGGCCTGGCGCTCGTGTTCGGCCCAGGCCGCGAAGCCGCGCACGTGATCGGCGCCATGGAAGGCCACCATCAGCTCATAGTTGATGAACAGGCTGCGGCTGTCGAGGTTGGCCGAGCCGGCCAGCGCCAGTTCATCGTCGATGAGCACGAGCTTGGCGTGCAGCATGCCGGGCGCCAGCCAGATGCGGCCGCCGGCCTCGCTCAGCGCGCGCAGGGCGCGGGCGCGCGCCAAGTCCGACAGCCGGTGATTGGAGCGCGCGGGGATCAGCAGATCGACCGTGACCCCACGCCGCGCCGCCAGGCACAGCGCCATCAGCAAGGCGCCATCGGGCACGAAATAGGGCGTGACCAGCACCATGCGCCGCTGCGCCCGGAAGGCCGCGGTCACGAGCAGCGCGTGGAGGGTGTCGTCGGCCTGGTCGGGGCCCGAGGCCACGAGTTGCGCGCAGCCATGCAGGTTGTGCGCGATCACCTGGCCCGATGCCGCCCACACCGCCCGCTGGCCGTGGGTAAAGGCCCAGTCGTGCTCGAACAGCGCTTGCGCCTGCTGGACCAAGGGGCCGCGCACATCGAAGCTCAGGTCGTGCCAGGGGTGCACGCCATCGGCATCGACGAAATACTCGTTGGCCAGGTTGCGCCCGCCGCACCACAGCTTGCCGCCCGGCAGGCCCGCATCGACGACGAGCAGCTTGCGGTGATCGCGCAGATTGGTGCGGCCCTTCAGGGGCGAGCGCAGCGGCGGCACGAACAGCGCGCACTGGCCACCCGCCGCGATGAGCCGCCTGGGCCGGGTGCGCCTGGCCATCAGGCTGCCCAGGCCATCGAGCAGCAGGCGCACGCGCACGCCCTGGCGCGCCTTGGCGCACAGGCGGTCGATCACGAGATCGCCCAGCGCATCGCGCCCGAGGATGAAGGTGCACAGGTCGATGGACTGCGTGGCCGCGTCGATCGTGGCCAGCAAGGCTTCGAGCGCCTGGTGACCGTCCGCGTGGATGTTCAGTTCGACGCAGGCCACGGCATCGGGCTGGCCCAGCGAGGCGATGGTGCGGGCCGCCCAGGCGCGTTCCTCGTCGGGGTTTTGCGGGCGCTTGGACAAAGCCATGACATGCGGCCGTTGCACTTTGCGCGCCCCGAAGACCAGGAAGGCCGGCAAGGCCAGATAGGGCACCAGCACGATGAACAGCATCCAGGCGATGGCGGCCGCGGGCTGGCGCCGCTGGTGCGTCAGGTGCGTGCTGAGCACGTAGTACAGGATGGCCACGACCGTGACCAGGCCGTGCAGCGTCAGCAGATTCGCAAGGGAGATACCGTTGGGCATGCCGTGAAGATACCTGATAGCTTGGCTTGCCGGCCGCAAAGCTGGACGTGTGAGCCAAAAAGGAACATGGGCCGCGCTATCTGCTATCCATTGCCACGCTGCCGGCCTCGCGGCATCACTTGTCGTTCAAGCCCTTGCCATCGAGGATGCGCGGCGTGCACTTGTCGACCCGCGCGGCCCGTGTCGCCGATTGCTTGGCTTCGGCGAAGTGCAGCAGGTAGGCCCTCTGGCGTCCGGGCGTGAGTGCCTCGAAAGCCTTCTTCAAATCGGGCATGCGGTCGAGCTTGTTCTGGAACTCCGCCGGCATCGCGAACGCGGCGGTCTCCTTGAACGCCACTTTCAGGCCGGCCTTCTCGACCTTGATGGCCTCGCGCACACAGGCCTTGATGGCGGCTTCGAGCTTGACGATGTCCTGCACGCCCGTGAAGCGGATCTGTCGCGCGGCCTGCGTGTTCCGGGTCTGCTGGACGAGGATGCCCTTCGGGTCCTTCATCAGCGCGCCTTTGAAGAACAGCAGCGCGCAGTAGTCCTTGAAGGTGTGCATCAGGACGATGTTGGCGCCTTCGAGCGTGTAGCAGGGCGTGCCCCACTTCAGGTCCTCGGTCAGATCACAACCCAGGAGGAGGGCCCGCAGGTGCGTGAGCTCGGGCTGCCAGGTCTTGGCTTTGCTCAGGTAGGCGTCGACTTCGGGGGTGGTCGTGCTCATGGGGCATTCCTGGTGTGTTGCCATGATTGTGACCGATGGCAGGGCAGGCTCACCCTTTATTGCGGAACGCGAACCACCCGGCCAGCGCCGTGAACGTCACGATCAGGACCACGACGATCAGGAAGCCATGCGGATGCTGCGCCAGCGGCACGCCACCCACGTTCATGCCCAGCAGCCCCGCCACGATGTTGATGGGCAGGGCCAGCACGGTCACGACGGTCAGCGTGAAGACGCTCTGGTTGGTCTGCTCGCCCACCTGCGCGGCAAGTTCTTCCTGCAGCAGCTTGATGCGCTCTTGCAGCTCGGACATGTCGCGGATGACGAGCGAGAACTCTTCGGTGGCCTGGCGCAGCTCTTCGAGATCGTGCGCGGGGATCCAGGGCGGCGGGTGGCGCAGCAGGCGGAACAGCGCGCCGGGCTCGGGCGCGAGCAGGCGCTGCAAACGAACGAGCACGCGCCGCAGCTTGCCCAGGTTGGCGCGCTTGTGCTGCAGCTTGCCGCCCAGCAGGCTGTCTTCGACGGTGTCGACCTGCAGTGTGGCCTCGCGCACGATGCGCACGAGCACGTCGCCCTGGTCGTGCATGAGGTGGTTCAAAAAGGCCACTGACGAGTCGAAGCAGCAGCCGTCGCGCACGTCGTGGCGCAGGCGGTCGATGGAGCGCAGCGGGTGGATGCGCGCGCTGACGGCCAGGCCCGGACTGACGTTGACCCACAGCGTCTCGATCTCGGACGGGTCGAACGAGAACTCGAAGGCCACATCGTTGACGACGGCCACGAGCGTGTCGTCGGCGTCTTCGATGCGCGTGGAGCGAGAGCCCTCGCGCAGCGCGGCGAAGAACTCGGGCACGACGGGCAGGTTCTGCTGGATCCAGGACTCGGCCGTCGCGTTGGTCAGGTTGAAGTGCAGCCAGATGAAGCCGGGGCGCGTGCCCTGGTCGGGCTGGGCCAGCCACTCGACCGCCTGCGTCAGCCCGACGGGCGCGCCAGGCTGGCCCGGCACGAACAGGTAGCCGCAGATGAGGCCGTGCTGGTCCGCGCCGTAGGTCTGGAATGACTGGCCTGGAGGAGGCGATGCGCTGTTCAAAACAGATGCGTGAATGTCCAGTACAGGGCGCCCGACAGCACGATGGCGGCGGGCATCGTCAGCACCCAGGCCATGAGCAGGTTGCGGATGGTGGACCATTGTAGGCCGGAGCGGTTGGCGGCCATGGTGCCCGCCACGCCCGACGACAGCACGTGCGTGGTCGACACGGGCAGACCGTACATGTCGGCCGCGCCGATGGTCAGCATGGCCACGACTTCGGCCGAGGCGCCTTGCGCGTAGGTCAGGTGCGTCTTGCCGATCTTCTCGCCCACGGTCACGACGATGCGCTTCCAGCCGACCATGGTGCCCAGGCCCAGCGCGATGGCCACCGCCACCTTCACCCACAGCGGGATGAACTTGGTGGCGTCATCGATTTCTTTCTTGAAGGTGTCGAGGTTCTTTTTCGCATCGGCGTCCATCACGAAGGCCGGGTTCTTCTCGAGGACGCGGATGGCCTCGGAGGCCAGGTACATGTCGTTGCGCACGTTGGCCACGGCCTCGCCGGGCACGCGCGCCAGCGAGCCGTAGGTCTTCACCTGGTCGCCGATGCTGCCGATCATCGCGGCCAGCGCGGGCGCGACCTCGGGTGTCAGCGTCTTGGTGCGCACGTAGTCGGACAAGGTCTGCCTGTGGTCGGCGGGAGCGGCTTGCGGGGCGATGGTCTGCAGCGAGGTTTGCGCCTGCTGCGAGATGGTGACGAACTGCGCCATCTGCTCGATGGGCATCGCGCGGTTCAGCGCATAGGCCGTGGGCACCGTGCCGACCAGGATCAGCATGATCAGGCCCATGCCCTTTTGCCCGTCGTTGGAGCCGTGCGCGAAGGACACGCCCGTGCAGGTCAGCACCAGCAGGCCGCGGATCCACCAGGGCGGCGGCTGGTTGCCCTTGGGTTCTTCGTACAGCGTCTTGTTCTTGATCGTCGCGCGCAAGATGAACAGGCACAGCGCCGCGAAGCCGAAGCCCACGAGCGGCGACACGAGCAGCGAGTAGCCCACCTTGGTCGCCTGGGCCCAATCGACACCGCTGGTGCCGTCGCGGCCGTGCATCAGCGCATTGGCCACGCCCACGCCGATGATCGAGCCGATCAGCGTGTGCGACGACGATGCCGGCAGACCGAACCACCACGTGCCCAGGTTCCACAGGATCGCGGCGATCAGCAGCGCGAAGACCATCGCGAAGCCCGCGCTCGAGCCCACCTGCAGGATCAGCTCGACCGGCAGCAGCGAGATGATGCCGAAAGCCACCGTGCCGCTGGACACGAGCACACCCAAGAAGTTGAACAGGCCCGACCACACCACGGCGAAGTTGGGCGGCAGCGAGTGTGTGTAGATGACCGTGGCCACGGCATTGGCCGTGTCATGGAAGCCGTTGACGAACTCGAAGCCCAGCGCGATCAGCAGCGCCACGCCCAGCAGGAAGAAGGGCAGGAAGGTGGTCGTGCGGGGGCCGACTTCATTGATGTCCGTGACGAGGCTGTAGCTCGAGAACAGCAGGCCCACGGCGAGCAGCGCGAAGAAGATGAAGGCCGTGACAGCGCCCGGCTTGTGGTCCATCGCGGGCCGCGAGGATGGCGCGGCGGCCTTGGGTTCGGCGAAGTTTTCCGCGCGCCGAGAGGCAACTGAACTCATGTCGAAACTCCAGATTCATGCAAGCTCCCCATCCTCGGGCAGACGCATGTCAGCTGTGTGACGCTGTTGCCTTGTCCGCATCGCCATGGTCATGGCGGCGCAGGTTGATGTCTTGGCGATGCCATACGGGCTTCCTAGCATCGGTCCTACCCAAGTTTTCATGAGGTGGTAGAGATGACCAAGGTAGATCGCCGTTCCATTCTTCGTGGCGCCGCGGGCATGGGCCTGTCGGTTGCGTTCCCGGAGGCCATCAAGAAGGCCCTGGCCATTCCCGCCAATGGCGTGACGGGCACGATCAACGATGTGCAGCACATCGTCGTGCTGATGCAGGAGAACCGCTCCTTCGACCACTACTTCGGCATGCTGCGCGGTGTGCGCGGCTTCAGCGACCCGCGTGCGGTCAAGCTGTATGGTTCGGGCAACTCGGTCTTCCAGCAGCCCAACGAGAATTCGAGCGGCGTGACGCAGAGCCCGGCCACGGTCCTGCCGTTCCGCCCGGCGATCGCGAACCTGGGCTCGGCCTTCCTGCCCGACCTGGCCCACGGCTGGAAGGACGCGCACGGCGCCTGGAACAACGGCCGCTACGACAAGTGGATCGCCAACAAGACCAAGACCACGATGGCCTACCTGCAGCGTCAGGACATCCCCTTCCACTACGCGCTGGCCGACGCCTTCACGATCTGCGATGCCTACCACTGCTCGATCATGTCGTCGACCGACCCCAACCGCTACTACCTGTGGTCGGGCTGGTGCGGCCAGAACGGCACGCTGACGCCCGATGGCGCCAACACGGGCAGCACGGCGGGCAACATCCCGCTCGTGGCCAGCACGGGCAACGGCACGCCGCCTTACGGCCCCGTCGTGACCAATGCCGAAGCGGGCTACAACTGGCGCACCTACCCCGAGCGCCTGCAGAACGCGGGCGTGTCCTGGAAGATCTACCAGGACATCGGCACAGGCCTGAACGCGGCCGGCGGCTGGGGCTGGACCAGCAAGGCCTACATCGGCAACTACGGCGACAACTCGCTGCTGTACTTCACGCAGTACCAGAACGCCACGGCCGGCACGCCTCTGTACGACCGCGCCCGCACCGGCACCAACACCTACAACAACGGCCAGTTCAACAACGGCACGCTGTTCGACCAGTTGCGCGCCGACGTCATGGCCAACACGCTGCCGCAGGTCTCGTGGATCGCCGCGCCCGAGGCCTACTCCGAGCACCCCAACTGGCCCGCCAGCTACGGCGCCTGGTACATGGCCAATGTGCTGTCGGCCCTGACCGCGAACCCGGAGGTGTGGGCCAGCACCGTCCTCATCATCTGCTACGACGAGAACGACGGCTTCTTCGACCACATGGTGCCGCCCACGCCGCCCGCCTCGAGCGCGCAGGGCAAGTCCACGGTCAGCACGGTCAACGAGCTGTACCCGGGCACGACGAGTGCGAGCTACCCGGCCGGTCCTTACGGTCTGGGCGCGCGCGTGCCGATGCTGATCGTCTCGCCATGGAGCAAGGGCGGCTGGGTCAACTCGCAGGTGTTCGACCACACGTCCGTGATCCGCTTCATCGAGCAGCGCTTCGGCGTGAGCGAGCCCAACATCTCGCCGTGGCGCCGCAGCGTCTGCGGTGACCTGACCTCGGCGCTGGACTTCTCGATCGCCAGCGCGAGCGCATCGCGCCTGCCGAGCACGGCCTCGTATGCACCGCCCGCGTCCGACGTGACCTCGAGCAAGACCTACGCGAGCGCATCGGTCTCGCTGCCCGCCACGCAGGCCATGCCCGTGCAGGAGACCGGCACGCGTCTGGCGCGCGCCTTGCCGTATCAGCTGCAGGCCGACCGTGTGCAGAACGGCACCTCGTCGAACTTCGACCTGCAGTTCGCCAACATCGGTGCAGCGGGCGCGTGGTTCCATGTGCGCACGGCCAATGGCACCGTGGCGGGTGGCGGCACGGGCCCTTGGGGCTACACGGTCGAGCCGGGCAAGAGCTTGTCGGACACGTTCACGGCGCAAGGCGCGACGGCTGCGTACGACGTGTCCGTGTACGGGCCCAACGGCTTCTTCCGCCGCTTCGCGGGCACCATCCTGGCGACGTCGGCCAACCTGGGCGTGCAGTGCGCGTACGACGTCAACGGCGGTGTCTCATTGACCATCACGAACAACGGCACGGCCGCGACGGTGGTCACCGTGTTCGACAAGTACGCCAACACCTCGTCCAACCAGTCGCTCAACCCGGGCGCCAGCTTCAATGTGAGCTCGGCCCTGCAAGCGAGCTACAGCTGGTACGACTTCACGATCACGGCCAGCACGGATGCGGGCTTCGTGTGCCAGTACGCGGGCCACGTCGAGACCGGCCGCGACAGCGTGAGCGACCCGCTGCTCTGATCAGCCGTTTTGACATTCATCTAGGAAGTTCCATGAAGCAATTGATCCACACAAGCCGCCACGCCATGACTTTGCTGGCCATGGCCGCCTGCCTGACCGTGGCCGCCACCGGCGCGCAGGCCACGACCATCTACGACAACCTGGCCGCTTCGCAAGATGGCGCCGACCCCGTGCAAAGCTACGGGCCTTTGGCCAACTCGTTCAACACGGGCGCCGATGCGGGCCTGCTGAGCGGCGTTTCTGTCTTGCTCAAGAGCGGCAGCAACGAGCTCATCGGCGACCTGCAGGTCAAGCTGCTGGCCAACAACGGCTCGGCGCCCGGTGCCGAGTTGCTGTCGCTGGGCAGCTTGTCCACCGCCAGCGTATCGACGGCGGGCTTCGCCAGCTACAACTTCGCGCCGGCCACGTCCTTCAGCCTGAGCGCGAACACGACCTACTGGGTCGAGGTGCTGACCACGGCGCCCATCGACATCGAGTGGTCCTGGTCGACCGACCTGACATCTCTGGGTGTCGCCGGTCAGGCGTCGTACAGCAAGGAGCTGGGCGTGTTGCCCAACAGCCTGGCAGGTCCTTACCAGATGGCCGTGTCCGTGACGGCCGTGCCGGAGCCCGCATCATTGGCCCTGGTGCTGGTGGGCGTGGCCTTGCTCGGTGGCGCGGGCGCGCGCAAGGCGCGCCGCTGAGGTCCGCTGACTTCAGGCGGTCTGCCGTGCAGTGAATACGTGAAGGGCACTCAATAGATGCCCGCGATCAGGTAGACCGCGATCACGGCGAACACGGCCAGTGTCTTCAGGCAGGTCACGGCGAAGATGTCCCGGTAGGACTCCCGGTGCGTCAGGCCCGTGACCGCCAGCAGCGTGATGACGGCGCCGTTGTGCGGCAGCGTGTCCATGCCGCCGCTGGCCATGGCCGCGACCCTGTGCAGCACGTCCATCGGGATGCCGGCGGCCTGCGCGTTCTGGATGAAGGTATCGGCCATGGCGGCCAGCGCGATGCTCATGCCGCCCGAGGCCGAGCCGGTGATGCCGGCCAGCGCCGTCACGGTCACCGCTTCGCCGACCAAGGGGTTCGAGATGTGGCGCAAAGCCTCGGTCACGCCGACGAAGCCGGGCAGGGCGGCGATGACCGCACCGAAGCCGTATTCGGACGCCGTGTTCATCGCGGCCAGCAGCGAGCCCGCGACCGCCGCCTTGCTGCCTTCCGCGAAGCGGCTGGCAATGGCCTTGAAGGCCGACAGCAGCACGACCACGATGCCCGTCAGCAAGGCCGCCTCGACGGCCCAGATCGCCACGACCGTCGAGACTTCGCCCGTCAAAGGGTGTTTGAGGCCGGGCAGGTCAACCGTGTAGCTCTTGCCGTAGACGGTCGGTATCCAGATCGTGTAGAGCTTGTTGGACACGGCCACGAGCACCAGAGGCAGCATGGCCAGCCAGGGGTTGGGCAGATGGCCTGTCGTGACCTTGTCGGGCTCGTTGAGCGTGTGCTGGCCGTAGCCTTCGCCACGCTGCAAGGCTTGCCGCCTGCGCCCTTCGAGGTAGCTCAAGCCCGTCGCCAGGATGAAGGCCGAGCCGATCACGCCCAGCCAGGGCGCAGCCCAGGTGTCCGTGTGGAAGAAGGTCGTCGGGATGATGTTCTGGATCTGCGGCGTGCCGGGCAGCGAGTCCATCGTGAAGCTGAAGGCGCCCAGCGCCACCGTGCCCGGGATCAACCGCTTGGGGATGTCGAGCTGCCTGAACAGTTCGGCGGCAAAAGGGTAGACCGCGAACACGACCACGAACAGCGACACGCCGCCATACGTGAGGATGGCGCACACGAGCACGATCGACAGCATGGCCCGGCTGCGTCCGACCAGCGAGATCACCGATGACACGATCGATGACGAAAAGCCCGACAGCTCGATGAGCTTGCCGAAGACCGCGCCCAGCATGAACACAGGGAAGTACAGCTTGATGAAGCCGACCATCTTGTCCATGAACAACCCGACGTAGACGGGCGCCACGAGCGCCGGCTCGGTGAGCAGCACGGCGAGCAGGGCGGCCAGGGGCGCGAAGAGGATCACGCTGTGGCCCCGGTAGGCCATGTACATGAGCAAGCCGAGCGCCAGAAAGATGATCATGAAACTCATGGGATGTCTCCGCAGGGTTTGTCGGTTGGCGCCACATTCTCCGCTCAGGCGCGCTTGTTGGCGCGCGTCACGCGCTCAGCAGCGTCCTGAACATCGCCTTTTGCTGAGCGGCCGTCAGCAGCGGCCCGTTGGCGCGCAACTGGTCGATCAGGATGCCGTCGACCATGCTGACCAGCATCGGCGCCATGTTGCCCGGCGCCTTCACGCCGACCTTGCCCAGCGCGGCCTCCGTGGCCAGCAGGAAATGCTGGCGCTGCTGCGTCACGATGGCCGCCAGATCGGGGTCGCGCGCGGCCATCAGGAAGAGCTCGAAACGCGCGGCCAGACGCGCTTTCTTCGATGGCGACAGCCAGTCCGCCACGCGCTCGGTCAAGAGCGCGATGAAGTCGTCCAGGCCCCAGTCGGGACGCGCCATCTTGGGCGCGTCGGCCTGCAGATCCTGCAGGTCGAGCGCGGCATGGCGCAGCAGGGCCAGGGTCAGCAGCTCGGAGCGGGTGCGGCAGTAGAACGAGGTCGACCCCAGCGGCAAGCCGGCCAGCGCGTCCACGGCGCGGTGCGTCAGCCCTTTGGCGCCCGCGTTGCCCAGCAGGGCAATGGCGGCATCGGCGATCACGGTCTTGCGGTCTGTTTCCATCAGGCGGCAGTGTACTGAGGGTTTACGACCTTGTTCGGCCTTCTCTACGAAAGTAGATTCATGTCGATCTCTACATTTGTAGATTATGTCCGGATGTGAATGACGAAAGGGGATCAAACCATGTCAGACCTTGTCAAATCTTGGAACGGCCGCCTGTGCTGCCTGCTGGCGACCACCGCCGTCAGCCTGTTCCAGCCGGCCTATCTGGGGCACAGCCTGCCGGGCCAGGCCCAGGCGCAAACCGTGAGCGCCTCGGCGCAGTTCGTCGTCAAGGGCGTGCGGCCCGAGGCTTTCAGCTGGTTCTGGGACAACCTCGACCAGGCCATGCTGCAGGGCGCCAACAGCGAGCACAAATCGTTCACGTGGGCGCAGGCGCCATCGCGGCCGCAGGACCTGGGCTATTCGAGCGGCGCGAAGTACCGCTCGGTCGAGGTGTTCGGCGGCGCCTCGCACACGGTCGATGTCAGCTACCTCGACCCCGACACCGTGCGCGGCAAGGTCGCCTCCGACAACTACCTGGGCAGCAAGCCCTACAGCTTCATCGCGCAGAACGTGTCGGTCGATGGCGAGCCGCCGTTCATGGTGCTGATGCAGTACGCCGCCGCGGGCAGCACCTTCAGCGACAGCCGGTTCTCCATCCAGGCCACGCTGGCGACCGACCCGGCCTTGGCGCAGGCCTACATCGACCATGTGCGCAAGACCTTCATCGGCCTGCAGCCCACCTTGATGGACGCGCTCAGCGAGCGCTACTTCAACGCCGTGCTCAAGAAGCGCGGCTACTACAACATCGGCCAGATCGACAAGAAACTCAACGTCAAGCTCACGATCGTGCAGGAGATCAAGGGCATCGACGCGCAGATGCTGTCATGGTGGTGGGACCACATCGGCAACACGGCCCGCTACCGCCTGTGGCAGCCCGTCGACCATGTCTCCTTCGAGTGGACCATCCCGCCCAACAGCCCCGATCTGCAGTACGACATCGGCGCCGTGCAGAAGGCCAGGGAGTACATCGGCAAGATGGCCTTGACGCTCAACATCACGGGCGCCGACCCGCACGTCACGCCGCCGCCCGTGGCCCTGGTCGACCCGAGCTACTTTTACGCCACGACCAACCTGACGCTGCTGGCCAACTTCCTGCCCGACAACTCGCTGACGCACCAGTGGCACCCGAACGCCACGGGCGACGGCGTGGTCCTCACGAGCACCTTCGTCAACACGGCCCTCGCGCTGGTCATCAACCCGACCTTCTTCGACGACCTGGGCTCGCACTGCCTGCGCGAGTTCCAGATGCTGCCGTACTTCCTGCCGCGCCTGTACAAGCGCGAGTACCTCAATCAGTGAGCACGGGAGCCTGGTCTGCGCACGAAAGCCAGCGCACCCAGGCCCAGCATCATCATCAGGCTCGTGCCTGCTTCAGGCACGGCCATGGCGCTGAAGGTGATTTGGTTGTCCCAAGAGGCACCGTACTTGTAGTCCTGGTACATGCTGCCGAAAGTCGAGGTGTTGATGACGGGCATGAGCAGGTCCGTGGCCTCCTGCGTCATCCGCAGGCCGCTCAGCGTCAGGTTGTCGAGATACCTGTTTTGCAGATAGCCGTTGTCCAGGTAGGTGGCGGCGAAGTTGCAGGTGAGGTCGCATTGCAAGGCCTTGAGCGAGCTCGGCCCGCCGATGCTGTCGATGGTCCACACGGTCATGCCGGGCAGATGCACATTGCCTGAAGAGACGTCGGCGCGGACTTGCTTGTTCACCAGATCGATGGTCAGGTTGGTCAGCTCCGTGTAAGTATTCCCGACTGCCAGGGAGAGGCCGCCACCCAGTGAGAACTGTGTGGCTGTCAGCTGGCTGCCGCCCAGTTCGAACGGGTTGGTCGCGTTGATGTCAACCGTGAGGGCTGTGATGGGCGCCGACAGCACCAGGTCGATGGCACTGGGTGCGAAGCCATAACCGGTCTTCGTGAGCGTGGCACCCGGCAGGCCAGCCACATTGCCTGTGATGGGGTACCAATGCATGGACAGCTTGCCCAGGTTGGACGATTCGGTCAGCTTGACGCTGGCCCAGCTGTTCGGGGGTGTGGTCGTGAGCGTGTAGGCTTGCGCCCCAGCGGCCGAGGCCAGCAAGGCCGAGCCGAGAACAAGGTGCTTGATCGTGCTGAACATGGCAACGTTCCTCTGGATTTGAATGGACGGATGTGAGCGGCCATGGCACTTGGGCGGGGTCGCTGCCCGGATGCCGTTAAGCGGTCATGGGCCAATTCTCTGACAATCGAAGCGTTTTGAACCTCGCGGTTCTCCTTACTCCCATGAATGAGGGGAAGGCGTCAAGGCGCCACGGACACGGCGCGCACGCCCTCCGGCACACCGCTCAGTTCCGTCAACAGGCCCTTGTCATCGAAGTGCAAGTCGATGAGCTTCTCGTCGTCATACGGCGTCCAGTAGTGCCAGACGTCGGCGTCCAGCTTGGGCGTTTCCTTCTTGGATGGATAACCCAGCGACATCAGGACCTGCGCCTTGCTCATGCCGGGTTTGACCTTGGCCGATTGCACGGCGGCCTGGATGTCGGCAGGCCAGGTGGCCAGTTGGGCGCGCGGGTTCTCGGCCACGATGATTTGCCTGACCCAGGCCAGCGTCTCGGCTTCGCTGTTGGACATGTCGTCGCGCAGCTCGATGTCTGCGCCACCGATCGAGCCGTACACGTGATAACGCTTCTTGGTGGTCATGGTCACCGGCTCGCCTGCGGGGATGATGGGCCCGCCTTGCACGTTGTAGCTGGAGACCGCATCAGAGCTGGGCCTCAGGTTGCAGCAGGTATAGCCCGAGATCTTGGGCGCAAGCGGCGTGGCGCAGCCGGCCAGCAGGGCGCAAGCCGTTGCGATGGAGGCGATCAGTGTGTGGTTCATGGCGATGAGGTGCCCTTGAATGTGGATGCTGGCAAGCGCTCAGCCATTGACCAGCACGACCTTGCCGCGCACCTGGCGCGAGCCCATCAGCGCGAAGGCCTCCTTGAGCTGCGACATGGGCAGCTTGTGCTCGATCAGCGGCTTGACCTTGCCTTCCATGTACCAGGCGGCCAGCTGCATCAGGCAGGTGGCATTGTTCTGCGGTTCGCGCTTGGCGAACTCGCCCCAGAACACGCCCATGATCGAGGCGCCCTTGAGCAGCGGCAGGTTCAGGGGCAGGGCGGGGATGGGGCCGTTGGCGAAGCCGATGATCAGGTGGCGGCCGCGCCAGGCGATCGAGCGGAAGGCCTGCTCGGTCATGTCGCCGCCGACCGGGTCGTAGATGACGTCGGGGCCTTTGCCCTCGGTCAGCGTTTTGATCTCGTCGCGCAGGTTCTGGGCCGTGTAGTTGATGGTTTCGTCGGCGCCGAGCTGCTTGCACAGCGTGCACTTCTCGTCGGTCGAGGCGGCGGCGATGACCTTGGCGCCAGCGGCCTTGGCGATCTGGATGGCCGCCGTGCCCACGCCGCCGGCGGCGCCCAGCACGAGCACGGTCTCGCCGGCCTTCAAGGCCGCGCGGTCCATCAGCGCGTGGTAAGTGGTGCCATAGGTGCACAGGAAGGCGGCCGCGTCTTCGAACGAGAAGACGGGCGGCAGCGGCATCAGCGTGAAAGCGGGCGCCACGGTGTGCGTGCCGAAGCCGCCCGTGCCCGCGAAGCCCGCCACGTGCGTGCCCACGCCCAGGTGCCGCACACCCTCGCCCACAGCCTCGACCACGCCCGCGAACTCGGCGCCGGGCACGAAGGGCAGGGGCGGGCGCATCTGGTACTTGCCTTGCACGATGAGCAGGTCGGGGAAGTTCAGGCTCGCGGCCTTGATGGCGATGCGCACTTCGCCCTTGCCCGGCTCGGGCGTAGGAGCGTCTTGCCAGCTCAGGGCGTCGGGGCCGCTCAGTTCGTTGCAGATCCAGGCTTGCATGGGTCTTGTCTCCGTTGTTGTCTTGGAAAGGGCTTAGACGGCGTTCTTGTCGAAAGTGTTGCACTGGTTCATGTCGCCGGTCTCGAAGCCGTGCTTGAACCAGTAGGTGCGCTGTGCGCTCGTGCCGTGGGTGAAGGACTCGGGCGTGACGTGGCCGGTGGCGTTGCGCTGCAAGGTGTCGTCGCCGATCTGCGAGGCGGCGTGCAGGGCCTCGTCGATGTCGCCGGCCTCGATGATCTGGCGGGCCTGCTGCGCGTGGTTGGCCCAGATGCCCGCATAGCAGTCGGCCTGCAACTCCAGGCGCACGCTCACGGCGTTGAATTGCGTCGGGCTCAGGCGGTGGCGCAGCGCATCGACCTTCGCCGAGGTGCCCAGCAGGTTCTGCACGTGGTGGCCGACCTCGTGCGCGATCACATAGGCCTGGGCGAAATCGCCCGGGGCGCCCAGGCGGTCGCGCAGGATGTCGTAGAAGCCCAGATCGATGTAGACCTTCTGGTCGGCCGGGGCAGTAGAAGGGGCCGGTGGCGGCTTCGCCGCGTCCGCAGGCCGTGGGCACGGCACCTCTGAACAGCACCAGCTTCGGGTCGCGGTAGGTCATGCCGGCCTGCTTGAACAGGTCTTGCCAGACGTCTTCGGTATCGGCCAGCACGGTGCGCACGAAGCGGGTCTGCTCGTCGTTGGCGGGCGCGTGGGCGTGCGGTGCATGTTGTGGCGCTTGCGTCGTGATGCCGCCGCCGCCGTTGAGCATGTTGAGCACGGTGAGCGGGTTCACGCCCAGGAAGTAGCTCGCCACCAGCGCCACGGCGACCGAGCCCAGGCCGATGCCGCCGCCACCTAACGAGAAGCCGGGGCCGCCACCGCCACCGTTGTCATCGCGTACGTCTTCGACGTTGTCGCTTTCTCTGTTGCCTTGCCAGCGCATGGTGTGTCCTTCCTGGGGCGATCTTGGTACTTCTGGGTCCTGCTTGCCGGGGGATATTACGGCATGTCCGTGGCCCGGGCCGGTGCCTGGCCGGGGCGCCTAGAATCCGTGCTTCGCCACTGCGCAGCGCGGCCACTTCGGGTGGCATCGGTTGTACGCCTGCTTGAACATGACATCGCCTTCGGCCTCTCACGCAAAGCCCTTTTCATCGGACACGGCCTTGGGCATGCCTGCCAGGCTGTTGTGGCTGGTGGCGCTGGGTTCGCTCGGATGGCGCCTGTGGATGGCCGCCGCGCTGCCCATGACGGGCGACGAGGCCCTGTTCTACTGGTGGGCGCGCTTCCTCGATTACGGCTACTACGACCATCCGCCCATGGTGGGCTGGTGGATCGCGGCCATGCGCCCCCTGTTCGGCGACGCGGCCTGGGCGGTGCGCATGCCGGCCGTGCTGTTGCCGCTGGGCGTGGGCGGGGCGATGTGGTGGGCCTGGTCGCCCATCAGCCGCGAGCGCGCCGCCTGGGCGGTGCTGCTGTACTGGCTGGCGCCCATCAACTGGCTCAATTCGCTGATCGCCACCGACTCGCCTCTGATCCTGTGGGCCGCTTGGTCGGCCGCCGCGATGGTGCGGGCGGAGCAGCAGGCCGACAAAGGTCGGCGCGCCTGGCTTCTGTATGCCCTGAGCGGCGTGTTCATGGGCCTGGCGTTTTTGTCGAAGTACTTCGCCGTGCTGCTGGGCATCGCCTTCTTCGTCTACTTCGCGGGCTTCGCGCGGGCGCGCTGGCGGGGCTTCCTGCTGATGGTCGTGTTCGCCTTGCCAGCGGTCGGCGTCAACGCGGTCTGGAACCTGAACCACTGCTGGACCAACATCATGTTCAACCTCTTCAATCGCAACGAAGGGGCCGAGACATCGTGGGACACGGTGCTCATCTACATCGGCATGATGGCCTACCTCATCAGCCCGGTGTTCCTGTGGATGGGCTGGCGCTATCGGCAGGTGCTGGCGGCGGCGGGCAGGCAGCACGCCTTGCTGGCCAGCGTGGCCATCGTGCCCTTGTTGCTGTTCGGGCTGATGTCGAGCAAGAAGGTCATCGGCCTGCATTGGGTGATGGGCTTCTATCCCTTCATGTTCGTGCTCGTGGCGCTGGCGCTGCCGACACAGGCCGTGCGCAACGCCGCCAAAGGGCTGGCCGTGATCCTTGCCTTGCACCTGCTCGTGTCGGCGGGCATGGCCATGTCGAGCCTGCAGGACTGGCGCCACATGAAGTACTACCACCGCCTGGTCGAGGCCGCGCGCGCCGGGCAGATGGTCGAGCAGGTGCGGGCGCCGGGCGTGGTGCTGGCGTCCAACGGCTATTCGTCGGCGTCGATCTTCGGCTATGCGGTCAAGGTGCATGTGCCCGTGCTCGGCCTGGGCAGCGTGCACGCGCGCCAGGACGACCTGATCGTGGACTACGCCAGGCTCGATGGCCGCACCATCCGCGTCATGGCCACGCGCATGCCGTCGCTGGACGAATACAGGCCGTACTTCGACAGCGTGCGCCTGCTGACCTACCGCCAGGACGGCATCGATTTTTATGCCGTGGAAGGCGTGAATTTCCACTACGGCCGCTACCGCGAGACCGTGATGGGCGAGGTCAATCGCCTGTACTACGCCTTCCCGGCCTGGCTGCCCGTGTGGCACTGCAGCTTCTGCCAGCGGTATTGCGGGGCGGACCGCTGCACCCGCGTTCAGGGTGGCCAATAGCCCTTGTCGTCGCCCTTCCTGTCGCCCAAGCTGCCTCGCGCCGCGGACCGCGACGATAGAATCGTCCTTCCCCCCATACCCTCGGGGCTAGCGAGCGTTTATGCCTGGTGTGTCTGAGTCGTCCTTGCCTGTCGTCATCATCGGAGCCGGTCTGGCCGGTTTGACCGTCGCCCTGCACCTGGCCGAAACCCAGCCCGTGATCGTGCTGGCCAAGCGGCAGCTCGAGGAGGGCGCCACGGCCTGGGCACAAGGCGGCATCGTGGGCGTGCTGGGCAGCGACGACAGCATCGACTCGCACGTCAAGGACACGCAGGACGCGGGCGCAGGCCTGGTCGACGAGCGCGCGGCCGAGTTCATCGCCCGCCATAGCGCCAAGGCCGTCGAGTGGCTGGTGTCGCGCGGCGTGCCGTTCTCGCCCGACCCCGACGGCCCGCTGGGCCTGCACCTGACGCGCGAAGGCGGCCATGCCGTGCGCCGCATCGCGCACGCGGCCGATGCCACGGGCAAGGCCATCCACGACGTGCTGCTGGCCGAGGTCAAGCGCCACCCGAACATCCAGCTGCGCGAGAAGTGGATGGCGGTCGACCTGATCACCAACCGCCACGTCAAGCGGCCCACGGTCGGGCATGTCGAGGCGCAGCGCTGCCATGGCGTGTACGCGCTCGACATCGACACGCACCGCGTCGAGACCCTGGCCGCCTCGGCCGTCGTGCTGGCCACGGGCGGCGCGGGCAAGGTCTACCGCTACACCACCAACCCGGAGACCTCGACGGGCGATGGCATCGCCATGGCCTGGCGCGCGGGCTGCCGCGTGGGCAACATGGAGTTCATCCAGTTCCACCCGACCTGCCTGTACCACCCGCAAGAGCGCAGCTTCCTGATCACCGAGGCCTTGCGCGGCGAGGGCGGCATCCTGCGCCTGCCCGACGGCACGCGCTTCATGCCGGACCACGACGAGCGCGGCGAGCTGGCACCGCGCGACATCGTCGCCCGCGCGATCGACTTCGAGATGAAGAAGCACGGCGTGGACCACGTCTGGCTCGATGCCACGCACCTGGGCGAGGCTTTCCTCAAAGAGCACTTCCCGACGATCTACGCGCGCTGCCTGACACTGGGCATCGACATCGCCAGGCAGCCGATCCCGGTCGTGCCGGCCGCGCACTACACCTGCGGCGGCGTCGTCACCGACCTGAACGGCCGCACCGATTTGCCCGGCCTGTATGCCGTCGGCGAGACCACGTACACGGGCCTGCACGGCGCCAACCGCCTGGCCAGCAACTCGCTGCTCGAATGCGTGGTGCTGGGCCGCACCTGCGCCATCGACATCGAAGCGCAGATCCCGGCCTCGGTGCCCAAGCTGCCCGACTGGGACGAAAGCCAGGTGACCGATGCCGACGAAGAGGTCGTCATCGCCCACAACTGGGACGAGCTGCGCCTGATGATGTGGAACTACGTGGGCATCGTGCGGACCACGCGCCGCCTGGAGCGCGCGCTGCACCGCATCAAGCTGCTGCGCAGCGAGATCGACGACTACTACGCGGCCTTCCGCGTGAGCCGCGACCTGCTGGAGCTGCGCAACCTCGTCGATTGCGCCGAGCTGATCGTGCGTTCGGCGCTGTCGCGGCAAGAGAGCCGCGGCCTGCATTTCAGCCGCGATTACCCACGCACCTTGCCGGTCAGTTTCCCGACGATCTTGTGCAAGAAGCCCAAGAAGAAGGACGCCTGGCTTCCTTAGGCCCACCCCCTACGCGCTGCGCGCGCCCCCTCAAGGGGGCACCACTGGCGGACCGGCTGAGCCGGATCCGCGGTGGTCGCTGGACAGGGCCGCAGCGTCTGGGGCGGGCTATCGCCGCGCTCTCATCGCGTAGCGCGCCTGCACGAACTCGAACGCGAAGTGCACGGCGTTCTTGATCAGCTTCTCGTTGTCCTTGCGTTCCTGGTCGGTCATGTGGAAGGCCAGGTCCACTTGGTGGCGGATGTAGCGGGGCGGCAGGCGGTTGAGCGCCACGCAGGCCACGTCCGGATGGTGGTCTTCGCTGAGCATGGGGTACTTGCGGGCCAGGTGCGTGACCAGGTCCACCACCTGTTTCTCGTAGTAGTTGTGCAGCGACGTGAAATCGGCAGGCATGCGCGGGATCCCCATGGAGACGCGCCAGTTTGGCCGAAAGCCGCCTTTCTGTGTCGTGAAAATAGGCCGGAGTGGCGCGGGAGTTCCGCGCTTTCTCGCTCAGGGCTTGGCGATCAGGCCCCGATGCGCTCGAGCACGCGCAGCGAGAAGTCCACAGCGGTGACGTCCTTGGTGAGCTTGCCGATGGAGATGCGGTCCACGCCCGTGGCGGCGATGTCGCGCAACTGGCTCATGGTGACGCCGCCCGACACCTCGAGCAGGGCGCGGCCTCGCGCCACTTCCTGGTTGATGCGCACGGCGTCGCGCATCATCGCGTAGTCGAAGTTGTCCAGCAGGACGCTGATCGCGCCAGCGGCCAGGGCCTCGCGCAACTCGTCAAGGTTCTCGACCTCGACCTGGATGGCGATCTGCTCGCGCTGCGGCGAAGGCTGCGCGGCCACGAGCGCCTCGGCATTGCGCAACGCGGCCGTCACGCTGCCGGCGGCGGCGATGTGGTTCTCTTTGATCAGGATGCCGTCGTACAAGGCCAGGCGCTGGTTGGCGCCGCCGCCCACGCGCACGGCGTACTTCTGCGCCAGACGCAGGCCGGGCAGGGTCTTGCGTGTGTCGAGCACGACGCAGCCGCGCGGGTTGGGCGAGGCACCTTCGATGGCCTTCATGTGCTGGTGCGTGAGCGTGGCCACGGCCGACAAGGTCTGCACGAAGTTGATGCAGGGGCGCTCGGCCGTGAGCAGGGCGCGCGCGTTGGCTTCGATCAGGCAGACCTCGGTGTCGGCGGCCATCAGCGCGCCTTCTTCATAGGCCCAGGTGACCGTGGCCTTCGGGTCGAGCTTGAACAGGCAGGCCTCGAACCACTCGCGGCCGCAGAGCACGGCTTCTTCACGCGCCAGCAGGCGGGCTTTCACGCGCTGGTCGGCAGGCACGAGCTGGGCGGTCCAGTCGCTCACGCCCACGTCTTCGAACAGGGCATCGCGCACATTGCGCTCGCGGGCTTCTTGCAGGGTTTCGTTGTGGTCGAACATGGCGAACAAAGAGGAGTCGATCAGGAGCGTGGATCAGGCCGCGCCGATGTTGGGCACGAAGCCTTGCGCGGGCTTGACGATGGCGGAAGGGTTGGCGGCCACGAAGTCGAGCATGCGGTCGATGCAGCCCTTGGCCTTGACGCGCGTGGCCTCGTCGACGGTGATCTCGCCCGTGCCCCGTTCGAGGCAGTCGAGCACGCCTTGCAGGCCGTTCATCGCCATCCAGGGGCAGTGCGCGCAGCTCTTGCAGGTGGCGGCGTTGCCGGCGGTGGGCGCTTCGATCAGCACCTTGTCCGGGGCCATCTGGCGCATGCGGTGCAGGATGCCGTTGTCCGTGGCCACGATGAAGGCGGGCGCGTCGGACTCGACCACGGCCTTGAGCAGTTGCGAGGTCGAGCCGACCACATCGGCCTGCGCGACCACGCTCTCGGGAGATTCGGGGTGCACGAGCACGAGCGCCTTGGGGTTGTCCTTCTTGAGCAGGTCCAGCTCGAGGCCCTTGAACTCGTCGTGCACGATGCAGGCGCCGTTCCACATCAGCATGTCGGCGCCGGTCTGCTTCTCGATGTAGCGGCCCAGGTGGCGGTCGGGCGCCCACAGGATCTTCTCGCCCTGCGCCTTCAAATGGTTGACGATGGACAGCGCGCACGAGCTCGTCACCATCCAGTCGGCACGCGCTTTCACGGCGGCGCTGGTGTTGGCATAGACCACGACCTTGCGGTCCGGATGCGCGTCGCAGAACTTGGCGAAGTCGTCGGCGGCGCAGCCCAGGTCGAGCGAGCAGGTGGCATCCAGGTCGGGCATCAGCACGCGCTTTTCGGGGCTGAGGATCTTGGCCGATTCACCCATGAACTTCACGCCGGCCACGATCAGGGTCTGCGCCGCATGGTCGCGGCCGAAGCGCGCCATTTCGAGCGAGTCGGACACGCAGCCGCCGGTCTCTTGCGCGAGGTCCTGCAGGTCGCCATCGACGTAGTAGTGCGCGACCAGCACGGCGTTCTGCGATTTCAGCAGCGCTTTGATGCGGGCGATGGTCTCGGTCTTGGCATCGGCTGCCAGCGGCGCGGGCACCTTGGCCCAGGCGTGGGCGGTGCAGGTGGCGCCGGACGCGTCCTGACGGTCGTAGTCGTATGAGACTGTGTTGACGGCGGTGTCGGCGGCTGTGGAAGCGGTACTCATGGGGTCGGAACGTGGGGGCGGCGGGTCAGGCGCCGCCGGTCTGCCCAGGCTATCAGTTCGCACGATAACCACACGGCATAGAAGGCAAAAATGACGTCGCTCAGGAAATGGCCGCCCTGCATCATGCGGCCCGCGCCGATGGCGGCGCCCGTGAGCGTGCCGATCAGGAACCAGCGGCGGCGCCAGACCGGGCCGCAGGTCAGGCCCAGGCTCATCAGCCAGAAACCGGCGGCGGCGTGGCTGGTCACGAAGCTGCGGTGGTTGCCGGGATCGGGGCCGGGCACGAAGGGGCCGTGGTAAGCGTCTTGGCCGCCGAACTGCACGACCTGAACGGGCCGGGGACGGCCCATGTGGCCCTTGAGCACGACTTCCACGAGCAGGCCGGGCCCGAGCAGCGCGCAGCACAGCGCCACGACGGCGGCGTGCTGGCCTTGCCGGTTGCGCGCCGCTTTCTCGGCCTCGCCACGGCGGGCCAACCAGCGCGACAGCAGTGGCGCCATCAGGGCGTACACGGTCAGCAGCAGCAACAGGATGTGGCCCACGCGCGGCGTCCAGATGTACAGGGCTCTCACGAGCGGGTCGTCGCGGTGCACGAAGCCCCGTTGCGCGTCGTAGTAGTTGGCCGACACGAGCAGGTCCAGGCCGGGCAGCGCCGCAAAGATGGCCAGGGCGAAGAACAAACCCGCCCAGATCAGGCGGGTGCCCGTGGCTTCTTCGGGCTCGTTTTTCGGTGGCATGGGGCTACTGCGCATCTTCCGATGAGGCTCTGTCGGCGCCGCTTTGTTCCAGGTAGGTCTTGTGGTCGTAACCCAGGAAGCCACGCAGGAAGAACAAGTGCATCTCGACGTCGCGGTCCGGCCCCACAGCCACCTTGACGGACTTGAGATGGCGCACGATGGCGAAACGCTGCGTGATGTCCGAGGGCTTGAGGTTGTCCGTCAGCAGCAGCACATCGGGGCCGACCTTGTTGGGCAGGCTGCGCGTCATCTCGTAGTGGTTCTGGCGCGAGCCTTTCGGGTTCCACATCAACGTCTGCACATGACGCTGGCGCCAGTGGTAGGCCGCCTGCGTGATGAACAGGCGCGAATCGGTGAGCACGGGCAGGCCGATCACGACCGGGTCGTCCAGCTCGGGGCCGAGCGCGTCGAAGGCTTCCTGCCAGCCGCGCATGCGCACCAGCGCGTCGTATTTGGACGGCAGCGTCGGCCCGACGATGTCGCGCAAGTGGACGGCGATGCCCGTGAGCAGCACATTGCTGGCCAGCACGACCGCAAGCCAGACGGCCGGGCGCGGCGCGGCCAGCGGCACCAGCGGCGCGCTCAGGCGCGAGGCCACGAGCAGCGTGAAGCCGACCAGCGAGGGCGCGGCCCAGTTCACGTGGGCATCGGCATACAGCGCCTGCACGACGGCGATCAACTGCAGCGGCAAGCTCATGGCCCACAGGTAGCGGTAGCTCGACACCGAGGCCAGGTAATACGCCGACGAGCGCACGGGCTTGGGACGCGGCGCGGCGCCCGGAACCTGCGTGTGCGCCTGCGTCGAAGGGTTGAGCTGCGTGGAGTTCTTCCACTGGCTGGTCGGCGCCGTGGGCGGTGCGGCCTGCGCCGATTGCCGCATGTACAGCCACACGCCGGCGATCAGCGCGATCGGGCCCAGCATCAGCAACTGCCCGGCGATGAAGACCAGCGCCGCCAGCACGCCACCCGAGCGGTCGGACTGCGCCGTCAGCTCCACCGTGTGCTGCATGGTCGGGAAGTCGTGCTGCGCATTCCAGACCAGGTTGGGCGAAAGCAGCACGAGCGCGACAATCGCCGCGACCCAGGGGCCGGGCCGCAGCACGCCGCGTTGCGGGCCATGCACGGCCCACAGCGTCCAGACCGCGGTCAAGGCGAAGGCTGCCATCGTGTACTTGCCCATCAGGCCCACGCCGCAGGCCACGCCCAGCCCGATCCAGTAGCCCATGCGGTTGGTGACCTGGGCGCGCCACAAGGCCCATGCGGCCAGCGTCCAGCACAGGATCAGGGGCGCGTCGGTGCTGGCGAACATGCCCATCAGGCCGACCATCGGGATCGTCATGAACAAGGCGCCGGCGACCATGCCCGTGCGCACGCCGCTGCTGGTCGGCCACAGGGCCCGCGCGAAGCCGACCATGCACAAGGCCGTGATCGGGTACAGCAGCATGGTCAGGGCCTTGACGCCCAGCACGCCGGAGCCGAACAGCGCCGTGCTCAGCCAGATCAGGCCGGCGATCAGCGGCGGCTTCGAGAAGTAGCCCCAGGCCAGGTGACGCGACCAGTCCCAGTACTGCGCCTCGTCGAAGAACAGCGAAATGCCCGAATGCTTGACCACCCACAGCCGGTAGACGAACAGCACGACCGTCAACGCCAGCAGCTTCCACAGACGCGGCCCGACGATGCGCGGCCAGCGCTGTCCGGTCGGCCGCTTTTGCTGCACGGGAGCGGAGCCTGTAGAGACGACCAGAGCGTTGGAAGGTTGAGTCATGGTGAGGGCCGGTAAAGCAACTTAAAGCGACTGCGACTGAAAGAGCGACTGCGGATGGATCAGCTTCGGTGCCAGGCCTTGTCGGCGTCCAGTGCCGGGGCTTGCGAGGTGTGGTACGGCGCCACGTCGCCGCGATCGTAGTAAATGCGGATCAGCAGCTCGGCCAGCACGCCCGTGGTCAGGAACTGCAGGCCACCCAGCACGCAGAAAAAGCCCAGCCACAGCAGCGGGCGGCCGCCGATGTTCTGGCCCAGCATCTTCAGCACGGCCAGGTAGCTCAGGATCAGACCGCCGACCATGCCCACGGCCAGGCCCACGCCGCCGAAGAAGTGGCCGGGCCGACCCGAGAAGCGCAGGAAGAAGTTCACGGCCAGCAGGTCGAGCACCACACGCAGCGTGCGCGAGATGCCGTACTTGGATTCGCCGCGCGTGCGCGCATGGTGGCTCACGGGCTCTTCGGCCATGCGCGCCGGCGAGGTCACCGTGGCCATCCAGGCCGGGATGAAGCGGTGCATCTCGCCGTACAGGCTCACGCGCTTGAGCACGCTGGCGCGGTAGGCCTTGAGGCTGCAGCCCAGATCCTGGAACTCGAGCTGCGTGATCTTGCGGATCAGGCGGTTGGCGATGCGCGAAGGCACCTTGCGCAGCCACAGGCCGTCCTGGCGGTTCTGGCGCCAGCCGGCGACCAGGTCGAGGTCTTCCTTGAGCAGTCGCGCGACCAGCTTGGGGATGTCCTTGGGGTCGTTCTGCAGATCGCCATCGAGCGTCACGATGACATCGCCGCGCGCGGCGTCGATGCCCGCCTGCATGGCCGCCGTCTGGCGGAAGTTGCGCCACAGGTGGATGGGGCGCACATGCGGGCCGCGCAGCTTGGCCTGCGCATCGAGCGCCTGTTGCGTGCCGTCGCGGCTGCCGTCGTTGACGATGATCACTTCCCACTCGAAGGGGTAGTTGCCCAGCGCATCGTGCATGGCCGTGACGAAGGGCTCGACGTTGTCGACCTCGTTGTACATCGGCACGACCACGGACAGACGGTGGGCGGGCACATCGGTGAGAGAGACGGCCGGGGCCGCCATTGCAACATTCATGACTTCACTTTCTAGCAAACAAACACACGCTTGCTCAGCCGGGATGACGAGAAGGGGGCGCATCCTGACGTGGCGCGGGCTTGTTGGCCCAACTCAACACAGTTGCCAGTGCGCCCGCCAGGACGGCGCACAGCAAAAAACAGACGTGCAGCGCCAACGCGGCACTGATGGCTTGGGCCAAAACGGGTGACGCGGCCGGCAGGTGCGAGGCCATGCCCGCCCACACGCCGGCCTCGTAGGTGCCGAAACCGGCAGGCCCCTGCAGCGGCACGATGGCCGCCAATTCTCCACCCAAAGCGCCCGCCCAGGCGACGCCCAGCGGCGCCGTGCTCACGGCGGACAGCAGGCAGGCCCCGGCCGCCAGCTTGAGGCTCCAGTTGGCCAGCGTGGCCAGCCAGGCCAGCGGGTGGTGGTGTTCGGGTTCGAGCAGGGCGTGTTGCATGCGGCGTATCAGCGCGACCAGCTTGCCTTCGCTGGCCGGTGCCTTGGCATGGCGGCTGAACCAGCGCCGCATCAGCCAGGTCGCCGTCTGCCAGCCCAGCACGAGCGCCGCCAGCCCCGCCACGCGCCACCAGGCGGGCAAACCGGGCCACAGCGCCAGGCCCAGCGCCGTCAGCACGACCAGGTCCTGCACACGCATCCACATCAGGCAGGCGATGGCGCGGGCCACGGGCATGCCCAACTCGCGCGAAGCCAGCCACGGAAAGCTCAGCTCGCCCGCCCGCATGGGCAGCAGGTTGATCGCGGCGTTGTGCATGAGGATGACGCGCAGGGCGTCGGTGCGCAGGCCCAGCCACTTGTGGGGTGCCTTGGTGTGGCCTTCGAGGTTCAGCACCACCTGCAGGCGCGCGGCCCGCAGCGCATAGCTGACCAGCAGCCCCGATAGCGTCAGCGCCCAGGTCTGCCAGTCTGGGCGCATCAGTGCCTCGCGCACCTGCTCGATGGGCGTGCGGTGCAGCAGCCAGGCGAGCAGCGACAGCCCCAAACCCCAGGCCAGCCCCTTCTTGAGCAGGGAGGCTGAACCGGCGGGCGGCGCGGCTTTGTCGTTGGTCGGAAGCTGTGCTGGCACGTAGGGATGGCGCAATCAGGGCAACCCGCGATTGTCTCGCATCTTGCAGGCCGATCCCGTGCTACCCCCTGAAACGACTGTGGCGCACTGCGAGTGCGCCACAAGGGTGTTTGTCGGCCGCTGGCATCAGATGCGGCCTGCCGTATCAGATCAAGGCGCAGATCAGTGCGCGCCTTCGCGGAACAGCACCACGCTCACGGTTTCGAACAGGATCAGCAGGTCGAGGAACAGCGAGTTGTTCTTGACGTAGTACAGGTCGTACTGGTGCTTGTGCAGCGCGTCTTCAACGGAAGCACCGTAGGCGTAGCGCACCTGGGCCCAGCCGGTCACACCAGGCTTGACGCTGTGGCGCACGTCGTAGAACGGGATCTGTTCCTTCAACTGGGCCACGAAGCTGGGGCGCTCGGGCGCGGGCCGACCATGCTCATCTCGCCCTTGAGCACGCTGAACAGCTGCGGCAGCTCGTCGATGCGGGTCTTGCGGATGAAGGCGCCCACGCGGGTGATGCGGGTGTCGTTCTTCTTGGCCCACACGGCCACGCCATCCTTCTCGGCATCGGTGCGCATGCTGCGGAACTTCAGGCACATGAAGCCCTTGCCACCCAAGCCGACGCGCTCTTGCTTGTAGATCACGGGGCCGTCGCTCTCGAGCTTGATGGCCAGCATGGTCAGCAGCATCACGGGCGAGGCGATCAGCAGCAGGAAGGACGACGAGAGCACGTCGAACACGCGCTTGATGACGATGCGGGTGCGGTCCTGTGCGAAGCCGCGGCCGTAGACCAGGAAGCTGGCCTTGAGGCTGTCGACAGGCACTTCGCCGGTCGTCTGCTCGTAGAAAGCGGCCAAGTCCATCACGGGGATGCCCTGGATGCGGGCCGACAGCAACTGGTCCATCGGGACGTTGCCGCCGCGCTGTTCCTTCACGGCCACGATGATCTGGTTGATGTCGTGCTTGTTGACGATGTCTTCGATCGAGACGGCGCGCGGGAAGATGTTGAAGCGCTTGTCTTCAGCGGGCAGCACGGACTCGCCGGCGGGGTAGAAACCCACGACCGAGTGGCTGCGCAGACGGCGCGACTTCAGGTCGGTGGCGACGGCGTGGGCCTCGTTGCCCGTGCCGATGATCAGCACGCGCTGTTGCACCAGCGCACCGCGCCAGGCCGACAGCAGCAGGCCGCGCACCAGCAGCAGGCCGATCATCAGGTAAGCCACGGCAAAACCCATCAGCTGATGGGCGCTGGTTGCCGTCGACGACGGTCTTGACGGCCAGTTGGTAGGCGATGGGGGCGCCCATCAGGCAGCCCAGCACGGCGCGGCCGAGTTTGGCGCGGGTGGTCTTGCGCGTCGGAGCCTTCACGGTAGACACCGACCAGGCCGCAGTGCAGGGGGATCAGCAGGGCGAAACCCAGGCCGGAGCGCAAGGCGTTCGAGAGGCCCATGCCCAGGTTGGGGTCACCATAGAAGGTGCGCGATCGTCAGGGCGCCCAGGACGATGGCCAGGAAACTGGTCAGGCTGTCTGCCAGCAGTTCAGCCATGGTCGCGACGGATATGTGATGCTGAAAAACCCGGAACATGAGCGCCTCTCAGAGTGTCGAGCCGTTTGGCAGGCTGGTGGCCTCAACGTCGACCTGACTTTGGTAAGTTTTTGTAATGGTGGCATTGTCTTCAAACCAGCGCTCGCGGCATAACCCTGCGTTCAAGGGGGACCACCCTGAAACTGGGGGGGAAATCGACGCAAAGCATGACAACTCGTTTGTAAATGCCCAACTCACAGAGGCGCGCTTCCTCACTCTTACCCCTCATTGGAGGGGTGAGGCGCTTTTTACCCGTGATTCGGTGGTTTTCAACGCAAATCGCGCGCTATTCAACCTGTTAATTTTGTAATGGTGCCGTCATATGTTTGCTTGACAGCCCAAGAAAATTAAGAGTTAAAAAATGACCAAAGTCAACTGTTGGCTATATGCCGAAAGACGTAGGAAAAAACCGACAGGATGAGGACGGCCGGGCTCAGGCCGGCATCACGATCGGCTCTTGGGGGCCTTCTGTTTCCACCAGGCGGCAAGGTGTTCCGCCGTGCGGTTGGCGGTGAGGCCATCCCAGAACTTGGGCAGGCGCCCCTTCTTGCCGCCGCCACGGATGATCTCGGCGATGGCGCGGTGGATCAGGCTGCTGTTGCAACCGACCGCGATGTTCGTGCCTTGCTCGACCGTGATGCGCCGCTCCGTGTAGTTGTGCAGCGTCAGGCAGGGGATGCCCATGATCGTGGACTCTTCCTGCGCGGTCGATGAGTCGGTCAGCACGCAGGCGGCCGTGCCGATCAGGCCGATCATCTTGAAATAGGGCACGACGGGCAGCAGGCCGATCTGGGTGCCGTCGACGCCATCGAGCAGGTGATGCTGCGTCGACCAGTTGCCGCGTCGTTTCGCCGGCGACCCAGATCAGCGGCAGGTCGCGGCTGATGGACTTGAGGATGGCCACGAGCTCGGTCAAGGGGCTGGAGCTGGCTGCCGATGCCGCCGTCCGTTCAGGCAGACCACGCCGTAGCCGCTCTTGCCCTTGAGCAGCTCGGCCGACTGGTTGAACTGGCGCAGCGTGTACTTGGGCGGCGAGGCCTGGGGCAGCATCGTGCGGATGGTGTCCATGACCAGGTTGCCGACGAACTGCACGCGGTCGGCCGAGATGCCTTCGCGGGCGAGGTTGTCGTGTGCGACCCATTCCGACGTCAGCAGGAGGTCGGACATGTGGTCGCACATCATCGCGTTGATTTCTTGCGGGCGCGCGCGGTCGAAGCTGCGCAGGCCGGCTTCGAGGTGGATGATGGGCAGGCCCTGGCGGTGCGCGGCCAGGCTGGCTGCCAGCGCGGCATCGTCGCCGCCTTGCACGATGACGGCCGCGGGGTTGTACTCGGCCAGCATGTGGTCGAGCTGGCGCATGGCATCGGCGATCTGGGCCACGGGCGTGGCGGGCGGCATGCGCAGCGTGAAGTCGGGCTCGCGCAGGCCCAGGTGCTCGCACCAGTCGCTGGTCAGCTCGAAGTGCCCGGGCGCATTGAGCAGCAGGAGCTTGAGCGCGGGCAGGTCGGTGCGGCTGGCGAAGGCCTTTTGCAGCGCGGCCGCGCGCACGCAGCCCGCGCGCGAGCCCACGACCATCAGGAAAGCGTGCGCCCGTGGCCCGCGCGAGGCGGACGGCTGCAGCAGCTGGTTGGTGAACTGGGGCGTTTCGGGCGCCAGCACCACGCTGTCGGTCAGCGTGGGCATGACCAGCGGGCGGTTGGTCGGTTCGGGCAGGCGCTCGGACACGGAGGCCGGCTGCGCCTGCGGCGGCTGGTTCTCGATGCGCGACATCACCGGCTCGCCGATTTCGGCCCGGATCTCCATGGCGATGCGCGCCACGTCGGCGGCGGTGATCTCGCGGCCTTCGACCAGGAAGGTGGCCAGCAGCAGGCGGTTGCACAGCAGGTTGATGCGGCGCGGGATGCCCGACGTCCACTGGTAGAGCTCGTCGAAGGCGTCGTCGTCGAAGTGCGGGTTGTCCTGCCAGCCGACCTTGCGCAGGCGGTGCTCGATGTAGCGGCGCGTTTCTTCGCGGTCCATCGGGCCCAGGTGGTAGGACGCGATCACGCGCTGGCGCAATTGCTCGAGGCTGCGCGAGAGCAGCATGTCGCGCAGCTCGGGCTGGCCGATCAGGAAGCTTTGCAGCAGCGCCTGGTTGCCGAACTGGAAGTTCGAGAGCATGCGCAGCTCTTCGATGGCGTCGCGGCTGAGGTTCTGGGCCTCGTCGACGATCAGCACGGCGCGCTTCTTCTGCGTGGCCAGCAGCGTCAGGTAGGCCTCGAGCGTCGAGATCAGCTCGGCCTTGGTCGTGCCTTTGTAGGGGATGCCGAAGGCCGCGATGGCCGAGCGCAAGAGATCACCCGCTTCGAGCTGGGTGCTGACCAGTTGCGCGGCGACGACCTTCTCGTTGTCGATGTCCGACAGCAGGGTGCGCACGAGCGTGGTCTTGCCCGCGCCGATGTCGCCCGTGACGACGATGAAGCCCTCGGCCTGGTAGAGCCCGAACTTCAGGTAGGACAGGGCGCTGCTGTGCCCCCGGCTGTCGAAGAAGAAGCTGGGGTCGGGGTTGAGGAGGAAGGGCGCCCCTGTCAGGCCGAAAAAGGACTCGTACATCCGTCGCTCGCTTCCCTAGAAACGATGGCCCAGGCCAACGAACATGGCCGACTCGTCATTGCTGGTGGTCGACGGGTTGTGGGTGAGCTGGCGCTTGACGCCCATCGTGGCGGTGGTCTCGGGCGACAGGGTGGTGTTGAAGGAGGCGCGCCAGGTGAAGTCGCGGGACAGCATCGTGCCATTCGCGGTGGCCGCTGCCGAATCGGCGGGCGTAGAAGAGGCGCGCGTCCAGCGCAGGCCCGTGGCGACCGAGCTGCGCAGCGTCAACTGGTGGTTCAGCTGGGCATCGAAGAAGTACTCTTTGGTGCGCGGCGTGCTGGTCAGGGCCGTGGCGGCGGACGTGTCGGACATCAGCGGCGCCGTGCGCGTCAGACCGGCGGCGAAGGTCACGATGTCGCGGCGGCCCATCAAGGCCATGCGGCCGCTGGTCGAGGTGCGCAGCTGCGCAGCCACGTCGTACACGTCGCCCGAGGTCGAGACCTGGCTGGACAGGTTGCGGCGCGCCATCATGTCGTCCACGGCCTGGCGGCGCGCGACCGGGTCGGTGATGCGGGTGGTGAGCAGGGCGTCGTACAGGCCGCTCAGGGTGCCGCCGCCGCGGTTGAGGTTGCCGATGGTCTGGGCATAGGTGGACGAATCGCGCTCTGCGTTCAGGCCCAGGGCGATCCACGGGGTGCGGTGGCTGGCCTCGGCCTTCCAGGAGCGGCCGAAGTAGCGGTCTTCGACCTCGCCCTTGAGCAGCGAGCGCTCGGTCGGGCGCCACTGGCCTTGCACGCCGTGCGTGGTCTCGTTCAGGCTTTGCGCGCCGATGCGGTCGCGGCCTCGGCCCAGCGACAGGCCCATGCTCACCTCAGGCGTCGGGGCGTAGCGGGCGGTGGCGCGGCCCAGGGTTTCGTCGAGGGACGGGTCCTGCTGGCCCGAGACCTTGGTCTCTTGCTGGTGCCATTCGAGGCCGTAGCCCAGGGGCGTGGGCTGCCGGTCGAGCTTGATCGCGTCGTTGCGCACGTGCGAGTCGGGGCGCGCGACGAGGTTGGTGTCGACCTGGCTGGAGTGCAGCAGGGAGCGGTCCAGGCGCAGGCTGGCGCGGGTCAGGCTGTCGAGCTCCTTGTCGAAGAAGGGGCTCAGGCGGTAGTTGGTGTCGGTGTAGCTGTCCAGCGTGGTGGGCGTGTCGGACTGGCGGCCCAGCGACGTCGATTTGACCTGCTGGGCGGCCACGGACGCGTCCAGGCCGAAGCCGCTGCGACCGGCCAGGCTGTGCAGGTTGAGCGCGCCGGAAGGCAGGATGCGGTCGGGCTGGCTGTTGCGCACGTAGTTGATGGCGCTCCACTGCCACTGGCCGTCGATCTGGGTGTTGGCACCTTTGGCGTAGACCTTGAAGCTGGGCGTGGCCGTCAGGATCAGGTCTTTGTCCTTGGTCGTGCCGGCGGGCGGGTTGGTCGATTGCGTGGCGTAGGCCTGCACGTCGACCTGGGCCTGAAAGCGCGTGTTGGGCTGACTTTGCGCCCAGGCAGGGGCGATCAGGCCCGCGAGCGAGACAGACAGGACCAATCGAGCACCCCTGGCGCCCGATTCAGGGTACAGCGTGGCCATGGTCGAGGTTGATCGGGGTGGCAAGCGCAATCAATACCAGCTTTGCGGGACGATGATGATGTCGCCGGGCTTCATGTCGACGTTGGCGGAGATATCGCCACGTTTGAGCAAGTCCTTGAGGCGGATGCTGTATTGCTTGCCCTGCTCGGAGCCCCGCACCAGCACGGCGGCGTTGCCGTCGGCGAAATCGGTCAGGCCGCCGGCCTGGATCATCACGTCGAGCAAGGTGGTGTTCTGGCGGAAGGCCACGGCTTGCGGCTTGCTGGCCTCGCCCACGATGCGGATCTGCTCGCTGGACATGCCCTGGAAGCCGTTGACGATCACGGTGACCACGGGCTCGCGGATGAATTTGGCCAGCGATTTCTCGATCTCGCGCGACAGGTCGGCCGGGTTGCGGCCCGCGGCGACGACGTCTTCGACCAGGGGGATGGAGATGCGGCCATCGGGGCGCACGGTGACCGTGGTCGACAGATCCTGGTTGCGCCAGACGACAATGTTGAGCGTGTCCATCGGGCCGATCTTGTAGAGGCGATCGGGCGTTTCAGCCGTCGTGGGCGCGGGCGGGTAGCTCTGGAAGGCGCCGCAACCGGCCAGGGCGGCCAGCAGGGAGGCGGCCAGCAGCGTTGCCACCGAGCGACGGGTTTGCGCAGCGAATGTCCAGTCAATCATCATCTTGGTTCCCATGTGTCGTGAACGGAGGGCGCCCGCCGGGGCGGCAGCGTTCACAAGATCACGCATGTGTAACGGTTTTACGGCCAAATTCCTACCAACTGGCGAGTTTACCGAGCTTCCTGGCCCGCAGGGTGGCTGATCGAGGGGCTGATCGTCCGTTCGGGGGGGCATGTTGTCTTTGTGCCAGATATGGCACGGGCGGGGCAAGGTAACATTCGTGCGCTCAAATCAACGAGTGGGAAGCGGCGGCGAATGACAGTACTGGCGTTGGTGGTTGCGGCCTGTATCGGGCTGGTCGTTTACTCGTACGCCCTGTATCCCTTCGTGCTGGCGCTGGTCGCGGGCTGGGTGCAACTGCTGCGCGATGCCCGCTACGTGCTGGGCAAGCAGGACCGTCGCATGGCTGCTTCGGCTTCGAATGGCGCCGAGCCCGCCCGGTTGCCATCCGTGGCCGTGATCATCTCGGCCTACAACGAGCAGACGCACCTGCAGGCCCGCATCGACAACCTCCTGGCACTGGACTACCCGCCCGAGTTGCTGCGCTGCTACATCGGGTCGGACGGCAGCCGCGACGGCACGGCCGCGATCCTGTCGGCCTGCCAGGACGCCCGCATCCGGGCCTGCGTGTTCGAGGTCAACCGGGGCAAGGCCAGCGTGCTCAACGACCTGGTGAGCCGGGCGAGCGAGGCCGTGCTGGTCTTCTCGGACGCCAACACCTTCTTTCACCGGGATGCGCTCCAGCGCCTGGTCAAGCATTTCGACGAGCCCGGCGTGGGCTGCGTCAGCGGCGAGCTGCGCCTGAAGGGCACGGGTGGCGACAACCAGGACAGCCTGTACTGGCGCGTCGAGCAGTTCTTGAAGTTCTTTGAGGGGCGCATCGGCGGGCTGCTGGGCGCCAACGGGGCGATCTACGCGATCCGCCGCGCGCTGTGGCGGCCTTTGACGCCCGACACGATCTGCGACGACTTCTGCGTGGCCATGAACGTGTCCGCCGCCGGGCACCGCCTGGTCTACGAGCCGACCGCCTGGGCCGAGGAGGACACGCCCGAGGCCATCGCCGAGGAGTACAACCGGCGCGTGCGCATCGGCATCGGCAATTTCCAGGCGCTGGTGCGGCATCCGGAGTACGTCACGCGCACGTCCTGGGGCACTGCTTTTGCTTATGTGTCGCACAAGGTGTTGCGCTGGGTGGCGCCGCATCTGCTGCTTGTGGCGCTGATGCTTTCTTTCGTGCTCGGCCTGCAGGATGCGGGCTGGCTGGTGTTCGCCTTGCTGCAACTGGCCGCTTATGTTGCGGCGGCCGCGCTGTATCGGCGCACGCAGCGGGGCGGCGGCATGCCGGGCCTGCTGCGGATTGCTGCTTTCTTGTATGCGCTCAACTGGGCGTTCCTCGTGGCCTCGTGGCGTTTTGCCAAGGGCGATTTCCGGGGATCGTGGGCCCGCACCGAGCGTTGATTTTTCCTCTTTTTTTGACTCGACGGAGCCTTCGACCATGACCACGAACTTTGCAACCTGCGACCTGTGCGATGAACACAAGAATGACAGCGACGGCGCCTTTCGCGTGCTGCCGCCCGTGTTCAAGGACTACGGCAAGCGCCTGAAGTTTTCGGGGCAGGTGGCCACGGTCAAGTGCTTCGAGGACAACACGCTCGTGAAGGCCGCGGTCGATTCGCCGGGCCAGGGCCGCGTGCTCGTGGTCGATGGCGGTGCGTCGGTGCGCCGTGCGCTCGTGGGCGGCAACCTGGGCAAGGCCGCGGCCAAGAACGGCTGGGCGGGCGTGGTGGTCGATGGCTGCGTGCGCGATTCGGCCGAGCTGGCCGAGTGCGAAGTCGGCATCCGCGCGCTGGGCCTGATGCCGCTGCCGACCGAGAAGCGCAATGAAGGCCAGAAGGACATCGCCGTGCAGATCCAGGGCGTGTGGGTGCGCCCCGGCGACTGGCTCTATGCCGACGAGGACGGCATCGTGATCATGGACAAGCCCAAGGCTTGATGCCTCATTGACGCTTCATGGCGGCGTCTGCCCGGCGGCGGACGCCGCGGCTTTCGCGACCTCATCCAGTCGCTGCGCCTTGCCACCCAATAGCCACGCGATCAACAGCCACAGCGCGCTCACGGGCACCGACAGCCACAGGATCTGGCCGGACGTCATGCCGACGGCCTTGAGCCCGTTGATCAGCCAGGCCGAAGAGGTGTCGCCCGTGCGGTGCACGAGCGTGTCGATCACGTTCTTGGCGCGGTACTTCTGCTCGGCGGGCAGCACGTTGAACAAGGTCTCGCGGGCGGGCTTGCTGATGGCGTACTCGCCCGCGCGGCGCAGCACGCCCAGCGCCACCAGCACCTGGATGGCCGGGTGCACGGCCAGCGCCGTGTAGCCCACGAACGAGGCCACGGGCATGGCGATCAGCAGGGCGCGCGTGCCCAGCTTGTTGATCAGCTTGTTGAAAGCCAGCACCTGGATCAGCAGCGTCACCACATTGACCAGCAGGTCGACCTGGGCCAGCAACTCGGTGCGGTTGGCGCTGCCTTTGACGGTCTTGGGCACCAGTTCCGCCTGCTGGAAGTACAGCAGCGTCGACAGCAGCGAGTAGAAGAACAGGAAGCCGCAGATGCCCAGCAGATAAGGGCTCTTGACCACATCGGTGATGCCGCTCCACAGGCTGCCTTTGAAGGGCGCTTCGGTTTGATCGAGTGCGACGGCCTCGCGGTGCGGCTGGGCGTGGTACCAGGCCCGCAACTTGAGGATGGCGCCGATGCACACGAGCAGCAGTGCGGCCGAGACCAGCGTCAGGCCATTGGCGCCGATCGGCTGGACCAGCATCCACGCCAGCACCGGCCCGCACAGAGCGCCCGCCGTGCCGCCCGCCGAGATGAAGCCCACGAGCCGCTTGGCCTGATCGGTGCGGAACAGGTCGGCCATGAAGCTCCAGAACACCGAGATGGCGAACAGGTTGAACACGCTGACCCACACGAAGAAGGCGCGCGCGATCCACGGTGTCTGCATGCCGCTGTGCGAGAGCAACTGGTTGAAGACGAGCAGGTTGCCGATGAAGAAGGCGTAGAGCCAGGGCAGCAGTTGCTGTCGTTCGAATTTTTTCGTGAGCCAGCCGAACAGCGGCACGAGCGTCAGCATGGTCAGGAAGACGGCGCTGAACAGTTCGTTGATGGCGCCCGAGCCCAACTGGATCGCCATCTCGTCGCGCAGCGGGCGCAGCACGTAGTACGAGGCCAGCAGCGCGAAGAAGTACACGAAGGACCAGAGCGCGGCCTTGAACTCCTGCGGTTCGGCGCGGCTGAGCCGCATCAGCAGCGCTTGCATGCGGTCTTTACTTCACCACCTCAAGCACGCGGTCCAGCCCGCCTTCGTTGATGGCGATCATGGCCTGCTCGCGCACCGTGGGCTTGGCGTGGTAGGCCACGCTCAGGCCCGAGGCGCCCATCATCAAGAGGTCGTTGGCGCCGTCGCCCACGGTGATCGACTGCCTGGGGTCGCATTTGAGACGCGCGCACAAGGCCAGCAGGTGCTGCTTCTTGGCCTCGCCGTCGACGATGTCGCCCAGCACGTGGCCGGTCAGCAGGCCGCCTTCGATTTCCAAAGTATTGGAGTGGGCCTCGTGCATGCCCAGGCGGGCCTTGACGCGGTCGGCGAAGAAGGTGAAGCCGCCGGACACGAGCAGCGTCTGCAGGCCAGCGGCCTTGGCGGCGTCGATCAGTTCGGGCGCGCCGGGGTTGAGCTTCAGACGCTCGTCGTAGACGGTCTGCAAGGCCTCGGCGGGCACGCCTTTGAGCAGGGCCACGCGGCGGCGCAGGCTGTCCTTGAAGTCGGTGATCTCGCCGCGCATGGCCGCTTCGGTGATGGCGGCCACTTCGGCCTTCTTGCCCACGGCGTCGGCGATCTCGTCGATGCACTCGATGTTGATCAGCGTGGAGTCCATGTCGAAGGCGATGGCCTTGAAGGACGACAGGCTCAGCGGCGGCGTGAGATGCTGGATGACGAGGCCGGGGGCGAATTCGGTGGCGGGCATGGCGGGCGGGACGATGGAGTAAGGCGAGATTATCCCCGCCTTCTCCCGGGCTTGGTCCTGGGGCGGGCCCGGGGCGTTATCCTGGGCATTGCTTCACGCTTTTGCTGACTTTTGCGCGGGCTTTTGCTTTGCGCAGGCCGCACGCCGCCATGCCGATCAACCCACACAAATCCCGCAAGCAGGCCTTCGCCAACCACGTGGTCGAGCTGATGGCCGGTTTCGTGCCCGTGCAGGCCAAGCCCATGTTCGGCGGCTTCGGCATTTACCGCGACGGGCTGATGTTCGCGCTGATCGCCGATGAGCGCCTGTATTTCAAAGTGGACGACGCGTCGCAGGCCCGCTTCGAGGCACGCGGCTTGGGGCCGTTCACCTACGAGTTCAAGGGCAAGGTCGGGCATTTGCGCTACCACGAAGGGCCGTCCGAGGTCTACGACGAGCCCGAGCACATGACGCAGTCGGCGGCGCCTGGGCTATGAGCTGTGCCTTGCGGCAGCAGCAGGCCAAGGCGCCCAAATCTCCGAAGGCCGCGAAATCGGCCAGATCACCCAAGGCTGGCATGGCGGATGCCGCGACGTTGCTGCCGTATCCGGCCTCAAAGGCCTGGGCCCCAAGAGCCAGGAAATGCTGGCCAAGGCCGGTATCAAGACCGAAGCGCAGTTGCGCAAGCTCGGCTCCGTGCGGGCCTATGCCAAAACCAAGGCCGCATGCCCCAAGGCCAGCCTGAACCTGTTGTGGGCGCTCGAAGGCGCCTTGAGCGGCCGCGACTGGAAGGCCGTGGCCGAGTCCGAGCGGCCAGCCTGCTCATGGCCCTGGAGGATGTGCTGCGCCTGAGATAATCGCGCCCTATGCTGCGAATCACCGAACTGCGTCTGCCCCTGAACCACGCCGAGAGCGAACTGCGCCCGGCCATCGTCAACCGCTTAGGCGTCAAGGACGAGCAACTCAAGGCCTTCGTGGTTTTCAAGCGCAGCTACGACGCACGCAAGAAGGCGCCATCGTGCTCATCTACACGCTCGATTGCAAACTGGCCAGCCCGGAGCTTGAAGCCAGCACGTCTCCAAGCGCTCGAGAGCGACCAGCATATCCGCGTCACGCCCGACACGGGCTACCACTTCATCGGCCATGCGCCCGCCGATTTCCAGGCGCAGGAAGAGCCGCGCCCCGTGGTCATCGGCTTCGGCCCCTGCGGCCTGTTCGCGGCCCTGATCCTGGCGCAGATGGGGCTCAAGCCCATCGTGCTGGAGCGCGGCAAGCAAGTGCGCGAGCGCACCAAGGACACCTGGGGCCTGTGGCGCCAGAGCGTGCTCAACCCCGACTCCAACGTGCAGTTCGGCGAAGGCGGGGCGGGCACCTTCTCCGACGGCAAGCTCTACAGCCAGATCAGCGACCCGCGCTACCTCACGCGCAAGGTCCTGACCGAGTTCGTCAAGGCGGGCGCGCCCGAAGAGATCCTGTACGTCAGCAAACCGCACATCGGCACCTTCCGACTGGTCAGCATGATCGAGAAGATGCGCGACGAGATCGAGGCGCTGGGCGGCGAGATCCGCTTCGGGCAGCGCGTGGCCGATGTGCTGATCGAAGACGGCCATGTGCGCGGCCTGACGCTCGGCCATCGGGCGAGCAACTGCGCGCCGACCACGTCGTGCTGGCACTGGGCCACAGCGCCCGCGACACCTTCCAGATGCTGCACGAGCGCGGCGTCTACATGGAGGCCAAGCCCTTCTCGATCGGCTACCGCGTCGAGCACCCGCAAAGCATCATCGACCGCGCGCGCTTCGGCCCGAATGCGGGCAACGAGATCCTCGGCGCAGCCGACTACAAGCTCGTGCACCACGCCAGCAACGGCCGCTCGGTCTACAGCTTCTGCATGTGCCCGGGCGGCACGGTCGTGGCGGCCACGTCCGAAGCCCAGACCGCGTGGTCACCAACGGCATGAGCCAGTACTCGCGCAACGAGCGCAACGCCAACGCGGGCATCGTCGTGGGCATCACGCCGCAGGACTACCGACAGGACGGCCTCACCGAAGGCCCGGTCAATCCGCTCGACGGCATGGCCTTCCAGCGCTTCTGGGAGTCGCGCGCGTTCGAGCTGGGCGAGGGCCACTACATGGCGCCCGGCCAGCTCGTGGGCGATTTCGTCAAGGGCCAGCGCAGCAGCGTGCTGGGCAATGTGGAGCCGTCCTACAAGCCGGGCGTGCATTTGACTGATCTGGCGCAACCTGGCAAGGGCAGCCTGCCCGACTATGCGCTGGCCGCCATCCGCGAGGCCTTGCCCGCCTTCGAAAAGCAGATCAAGGGCTTCTCGATGCCCGACGCCGTGCTCACGGGCATCGAGACGCGCACCTCGTCGCCGCTGCGCATCACGCGTGGCCGCGATTACCAGAGCCTCAACGTCAAGGGCCTGTACCCGGCCGGCGAAGGCGCGGGCTATGCGGGCGGCATCATGTCCGCGGGCGTGGACGGCATCGAGGTGGCCGAGGCCCTGGGCGCGGTCATGCTGGGCCTGCGGACTCCTGCTTGATCAGCGAACAGTCAGCTCCTGCTCGGCTGTGTGCTGCGTGACCTTGCCCGACGCGTTCTGCACGAACACGGCCTCGACCTTGTAGCCGCCGGCGGGCGGGCGCAGCCACACCTCGGTCTGGCCGCGCTTGAGATCGACCGTCTCGGTGCCGCCGCGGTCGTTGCGGAACAGCAGGCGGAAGTGGCCCGCGTCATTGGCCTTGATCTTCTCGTGCCCGATGTTCAGGCCGGAGCCGTGCAGGCGCATCAGCATCGGCGTGCTGACGGTCTCGCCTTCGCGCGGCGACAGGATCGTCACGCCCGGCGTGATCAGCGAGGCCGGCTTGATCTCGGGGTGAAAGGCCGTCACGGTCACCGTGATCTTGGGGCTGTAGATGAACAGCGGGATGTGCTTGTGGTTGGCCAGCAGCATGCGCAGCGTGTAGGTGCCGGGCTTGAGCGTCAGCACGGTCTCCATCTGGCCCTTGCCGAAGTGCACGTAGTTTTCCGTGAAGGGCAGGGGCTTGCTGAAGTCCAGCGGCAGGTCCTGGTTGACCAGCAGGTGATGATGGCCGGTGCGCGGCACCTCGTCCGAGATGCCGGCCAGGCCGTACTGGCTCAGGCCGAACTTCAGCAAGTAGGGCGTCTCGATGCGGTCGCCGTCACGCAGGTTGGTGATGTAGTTGGCGGGCTCGGGCGATTTGGGCGGCCGTGTGATCCAGGGGTGAAGGGGCTCGTCGGCGGCTTGTGAAGGCAAGGGTGTCAGCAGCAAGGCCCCGACAACCAGCAGGGCCGAGCGCATCAGGCCGCGTTGGGTGATGAATGACTGCATACAGCAAAGATCGAAGATCAAGTCTTGATGGGTTGACCAAGCGCGCGCAACAGATCGCGCACGTACTGCGCACGGTCCTTCGGATCTGATAAAGCCTTCTCGATGCGAAGCTTGTCGTTGCCCGCCAGCTTGATGTGTTTGTTTTTCTGAACCAGCTCGATGATGCGCAAAGGCTCGACGGGCGGGTTGGGTCTGAACGTGATGTTGATGATGCCAGGCGCGGCATCGATCTTGATCACCCCATAAGGCTTGGCTTGAACCCGCAGTTTGTGGGTATCAAACAAGGCCTGCGCCTGAGGTGGCAATTTGCCGAAGCGGTCCACGATCTCTTCGAGCATGGTCTCGATCTTGTCGAGCGAGTCCGCTGTGGCGATGCGTTTATACAGGCTTAAACGGACATGCACATCCCCGCAATAAGCGTCTGGCAACAGTGCCGGGGCATGCAGATTGATGTCGGTGTTGCTGCCGAACATCCCCAATGGCGACAGGAGGTCCGGCTCCTTGCCCGCCTTGAGCGAACGCACAGCCTCGCCGAGCATCTCGTTGTAGAGCTGGAAACCCACTTCCATCATGTTGCCGCTCTGGTTGTCGCCCAGCACTTCGCCCGCGCCGCGTATCTCCAGGTCGTGCATGGCCAGATAAAAGCCCGAGCCCAGCTCCTCCATGTTCTGGATGGCATCGAGCCTTTGCGCGGCCTGTTTGGTCAGACCCTCTATATCGGGGACCAACAGATAAGCGTAGGCCTGGTGATGCGAACGCCCAACACGTCCACGCAGTTGATGCAGCTGCGCCAGGCCGAACTTGTCGGCGCGGCTCATCACGATCGTGTTGGCCGAGGGCACGTCGATGCCGGTCTCGATGATGGTCGAGCACAGCAGCACGTTGTGGCGCTGGGCCACGAAGTCGCGCATCACGCGCTCGAGTTCGCGCTCGGGCATCTGGCCGTGCGCGATGGCGATGCGCGCCTCGGGGATCAGCTCGGCCAGCTTGTCGCGCCGGTTCTCGATGGTCTCGACCTCGTTGTGCAGGAAGTAGACCTGCCCGCCGCGCTTGAGCTCGCGCAGGATGGCCTCGCGGATCGTGTTGTTGCTCTCTGACCTGACGAAGGTCTTGATGGCCAGGCGGCGCTGCGGCGCCGTGGCGATCACGCTCAGGTCGCGCAGGCCTTCCATCGCCATGCCCAGCGTGCGCGGGATGGGCGTGGCCGTGAGCGTGAGCACGTCGATGTCGGCGCGCATCGCCTTGATGGCCTCTTTGTGGCGCACGCCGAAACGGTGCTCCTCGTCGATGATCAGCAGGCCCAGGCGCTTGAACTTGACCGAGTCGCTCAGCAGCTTGTGCGTGCCGATGACGATGTCGATGCTGCCGTCCTCCAGGCCTTGCATCGCGGCCTTGATCTCCTTGGCCGACCGGAAGCGCGACATCTCGGCCACCTTCACGGGCCACTGCGAGAAGCGGTCCGATATGTTCTGGTAGTGCTGCTCGGCCAGCAGCGTGGTCGGCGCCAGCAGCACGACCTGCTTGCCGCCCGTCACGGCCACGAAGGCCGCGCGCAGCGCGACCTCGGTCTTGCCGAAGCCCACGTCGCCGCAGACCAGGCGGTCCATGGGGCGCGGGCTGATCATGTCCTGGATGACGGCGTGGATGGCGGCGCGCTGGTCGGCGGTCTCCTCGAAGCCGAAGCTGGCGGCGAAGGCCTCGTAATCCTGCGCGCTGAAGCGGAAGGCGAAGCCCTCGCGGGCCGCGCGGCGCGCATACAGGTTCAGCAGCTCGGCGGCCGTGTCCCGCACCTGCTCGGCGGCCTTGCGCTTGGCCTTGTCCCACTGCGGCGAGCCCAGCCTGTGCAGCGGCGCTTCTTCGGCGCTCACGCCCGTGTAGCGGCTGATCAGGTGCAGTTGCGACACGGGCACGTACAGCGTGGCCTTGTCCGCGTACTCCAGGTGCAGGAACTCGCTGGGCCCTTCGCCCAGGTCCAGGTTGATCAGGCCCTGGTAGCGCCCGATGCCGTGGTTGCTGTGCACGACCGGGTCGCCCACGTTCAGCTCGCTCAGGTCCTTGATGAGCGAATCGACATCGGTGGTCTGATCGGCTTTGCGGCGCCGGCGCGTGGCGGGCGTGGCATCGAACAGCTCGGTCTCGGTGACGAACTGGATGCTCTTGTCCAAGTTCGCCGCATCGTTCCAGATGAAGCCGGCGGCCAGAGGTGCCGCCGTGATCGCATGGCGATGGTCGCTGCCCTCAAAGGCCTGCAGCGAATCGATGCTGGGCAAGTTGATGCGGTGGTCGCGCAGCAGCTCCATCAGGCTCTCGCGGCGGCCGGCGCTCTCGGCCACCACGAGGATGCGCGCAGGCGTCTTGCCCACGTGCTGCTCGAGCTTGCGCAGAGGGTCCTGCCCGCCGCGCTCCACGCTCAGGTCGGGCAGAGGCCGGGCCCAGTCGATCGGCTCCGTGCCGCGCACGACCAGCTGCGCATGCGCATTGGCCAGCGTGAAGAAGTCTTCGAGCTTGAGGAAGATGTCCTCCGGCGGCAGCAAGGGCCGCTCGGGGTCGTGCTGCAGGAAGCGGTGGCGCTCGCGCGTCTCGGTCCAGAAGCGGCGCAGCGATTCGTCCACATCGCCATGCAGCACGATCACGGCCTGCTCGCCCAGGTGCTGGAAGAAGGTCGAGGTCTCGTCGAAGAACAAGCGGCAGGTAGTACTCGATGCCCGCCGTGGCCACGCCTTTGCCGATGTCCTTGTAGATGCGCGACTTGGTCGGGTCGCCCTCGATGCGCTCGCGCCAGCGGTTGCGGAAGGCGCCGCGCGCGGCGTCGTCCATCGGGAACTCGCGCCCGGGCAGCAGGCGCACTTCGCGCACGGGATAGAGGCTGCGCTGGCGTGTCCGGATCGAAGACGCGGATCGAGTCGATCTCGTCGCCGAACAGGTCGACCCGGTAGGGCGCGAGCGAGCCCATCGGGTACAGATCGATCAGGCCGCCGCGCACGGCGTACTCACCGGGCGAGACCACCTGGCTGACATGGTTGTAGCCCGCCAGCGTCAACTGCGACTTCAGCCCGGCTTCATCGAGCTTCTGCTTTTGCTTGAAGTGAAAGGTATAGGCGGCCAGGAACGAGGGCGGCGCCAGCCGTGTCAGGGCCGTGGTCGCTGGCAGCATCACCGATCGACACCGTTCTCGGCCGTCACGCCTTGCTGGATGCGCCACAGCGTGGCCAGGCGCTCGGAGATCAGATCCTGGTGCGGCGAGAAGGTGTCATAGGGCAGCGTCTCCCAGTCCGGGAAGACGGCGCAGCGCAAGTCCGGCACGAAGAAGACCATCTCGTCCAGCAGGCGCTGCGCATCGGCCGCATCGGCCGTCATCACGGCGGTCAACTGGCCTTGCGCCTTGCGTGCCTGGGCGAATCGGGCCAGCAGCAGCGCATCGCCGGACCCGATCGGGCGCGGGACGCGTGAAGCGTTTGCCAGGAGCGATGGAAGGCAGGGGCAGGGCGGGCAGCATGGCGTGCGGAAATGGCAAAGCGCCCGGTCACAGCGGTGGCCCGGGCGTGAGTGGATGTCAGAACCGCATTTTAGGTGGAGGACAATGACCGCATGTCTCTCACGATTGCTTCACACGAATTCAAGCCGCGTTGTTTCGCCCTGGTGCCTTGCGCGGGCATCGGCGAACGCGCGGGCACAGGCGGCCCCAAGCAATACCACCCCGTGGCCGGCCAAGCCGTCGTGGCTCACACGCTGGCCGCGCTGGCCGCCGTGCCGCGCATCGAAGCGACGCTGGTCGTGCTCTCGCCCACGGACACCCAGTTCGCACAGCACGCACCCGGCTTCGAAGGCCAGCGCGGCTGGGTCGCCCGCGTCGGCGGCGCCACCCGCGCCGACAGCGTGGCCAACGGCTTGGCCGAGTTGCTGGCACGCGGCGCGCAGCCGCACGACTGGGTGCTCGTGCACGATGCCGCGCGCTGCCTGATCCAGCCCGATTGGGTCGAGCGCCTGATCGATGCCTGCGAAGACGACGACATCGGCGGCCTGCTGGCCTTGCCCTTGGCCGATACCTTGAAGGCCTCCGAGCCAGGCCCACAAGGCGAAGCCCGCTCGGGCAGCACCGTGAGCCGCGCAGGCAAGTGGGCCGCGCAGACCCCGCAGATGTTCCGCCTGGGCCTGCTCCAACCCGCCTTGCTGTCAGCCCTCGCCGACCCCGACCAGGCCGCCGCCATCACCGACGAGGCCAGCGCCATCGAGGCCCTGGGCCATGCGCCGCGCCTCGTGCCCGGCGCCTACGACAACTTCAAGCTCACTTGGCCGGGCGATTTCGCTTTGGCCGAGCGCCTGCTGGCGACACGGCCTTCTCAGGCTGAGCCGGCGTCTTGGCCGTCTCGCTGGCCTGCAGCTTGAGCGTCGCCATCACGACCGGCTTGGCCCACTCTGGCGTCTCGCTCAAAGCCTGTGGCGTGGCGGGCGCCAGCACCGACGCCTGACCTCGCGTCCGCTGCCAGTGGAGCAAAAGGCGAGGGCGCGGCGCTTGGCCCTGATGCGGATCGGCCTCGTCGCTGTTGTCGTACACACGCAGCTCGGCCACATGCGGCAGCAACTCGATCAACTGAAGGCGGCTTTGGTCGAAGCGACGCCGGATGTCCGCCTCGGGGATGTCATGTCCGCCCTTCTTGACCCGTGCCTTCACGCGGGCCAAGTGATGCTCAGGACTGGCCAGCCCCACGTACCAGATCCGGACCTCGAACCCTTGGGACGCGGCTTCCTTGAGCAGGCTCGAAAAGCTCTTGCCGCCCAACGTGGTCTCGAAGTTGTAGTCCAGCCCATTGGCGATCGCGTATTGCAGCAGGCGCTTGCCCTCGTGCCAAGCGGCGCTGTTGGCCTGTGTGGCGCTCAGGTGCGGCTGCGCCTCGCGGATGCGCGCCGCGGCCTCATCGGGGTTGAAGTACTGGCCGCCGCGCGCGCGGATGGTCGCGCCGCCGATGCTGCTCTTGCCCGCACCGTTGGTGCCGGCCAATACGAATAGACGGGGGACGTGGGCAGTTGTGGCCACGGTGTCGCTCTCTGGGAATAAGTCAAAAAGACCAATCGCCATCGGGTGGGCGTTGGTCGCGCGGCCCTCATCATGGGCCCAAAATCATGAAAGAGATGTCAGCGTCGGCGCAAAGCGGCCTGAGCTTGCGCGGCCGCCACAGCAGCCTGCCCGAGCTCGTCGGGGCTGGCATCGAACGCGTCCATCATGGCATCGCGTGCGGTGGGCGCCTGCATGTGCATCAGCAGGGCATCGAACTCGTGGCTCAAGGTGTCGAGCGGTTTGGCCTGGCTGCCCAGCAGCGCCTGGTAGGCGTCCAATGACAGCACCACGGCGGTAGGCCGGTCACGCTTGGTGATGGCGACCACGCCCTGACTGAACGCCGTATCGAGCACCCGGCCGAAGCTGTTTTTGGCTTCGGTGGCCGAGAACCCGGTGACGGGGATGTCTTCGCCATGGGCGTTGCGCAGAGTCAGAGCGGTCATGATGGTGTTGCCTTTGTCAAAGCTGGTGGCCATTTTAGCTATTTCAGCTATTTTGTCCAGTCGGTGAGGCAGGCTTCACCATGCGATAAACCGCGTCTTACCAGGACACTTCCTGCTCAGGCGTGGCCTTGATGCGGTGGATGGACAGGTCGGCGCCTTCGTATTCCTCTTCGTGCGACAGGCGCAGCCCGAATACCTTGTTGAGCAGGCCGTAAACGATGCCGCCCGTGGCCAGCGCCAGCGCCAGCACGCTCAACGTCCCGACGACCTGCGTCGTCAGGTTGACACCGCCCGCGCCGCCCAGCGCCGTCTGCCCGAAGATGCCTGCGGCGATCCCGCCCCAGGTGCCGCACAGGCCGTGCAGTGGCCACACGCCCAGCACGTCGTCGATCTTCCACTTGTTCTGGACCAGCGTGAACATGAACACGAAGATGGCGCCCGCGATGCCGCCCACGACCAGCGCACCGGCCGGATGCATGACGTCCGAGCCCGCGCACACAGCCACCAGGCCGGCCAATGGGCCGTTGTAGGCGAAGCCCGGGTCGTTCTTGCCCAGCAGCACGGCCACGAGCGTGCCGCCCACCAGCGCCATCAGCGAGTTCACGGCGACCAGGCCCGAGATCTTGTCGATGGTCTGCGCGCTCATCACATTGAAGCCGAACCAGCCCACGGCCAGGATCCACGAACCCAGCGCCAGGAAGGGGATGCTCGAAGGCGGGTGCGCCGACATCGCGCCATCCTTGCGGTAGCGGTTGCGGCGCGCGCCCAGGATCAGCACGGCAGGCAGCGCGATCCAGCCGCCAAAGGCATGCACGACCACCGAGCCGGCGAAGTCATGCAACTGGCCGCCGGTCAGGCGCTGGAGCCAGTCCTCGAAGCCGAACTTGTTGTTCCACACGGCGCCTTCGCACAGCGGGTAGAACACGCCCACGATGATGGCCGTGGCGATCAGCTGCGGGCCGAACTTGGCGCGCTCGGCGATGCCGCCCGAGATGATGGCCGGGATGGCCGCCGCGAAAGTCAGCAGGAAGAAGAACTTGACCAGTGCGTAGCCATTGTTCTGCGCCAGCGTGCCCGCGCCCGCATAGAAGTCGATGCCATAGGCCACCGTGTAGCCCACGAAGAAATACACGATGGTGGACACGCAGAAGTCCACGAGGATCTTGACCAGGGCATTGACCTGGTTCTTGCCTCGCACGGTGCCCAATTCCAGAAAGGCGAAACCCGCGTGCATCGCCAGCACCATCACGGCGCCCAACAAAATGAACAGCGCGTCCGCGCCTTGTTTGAGGTGATCCATTCTCGTCTTTCAAAAAGAACACGACGCCGCACCGAAATGAACCAAGTGCCGCGCCCTGAGTGCAATACGCACCATAAGTACGCAATATGTGTGCCTGAATTTGGGGCGATTCTGGCGATATTGGGGCAAATGAAACCCTGTTTGGTGCACTCGTTCGGTGCAGACAAGGTCGATGCATTATCCGGAGATTCAATTTGGTGCATGGCTGGTGCATGAGGCTGGTGCATGAGGCGCAGCAAGCATGGTCATGCGCCTCAACAGCCGCCAACGCATTTCGGCCCGACAATGCAGGCTGTCCATTCAAGCTTTCACCCCACTTCACCCAAGCCAGTTCACCCATGACCATGCCTGTCATCCGCGTCGGAGAAGGGTGGGACACCCACGCCCTGGTCACCGACCGCCCGCTCGTGCTGGGCGGCGTCACCATCCCGCACACGCACGGCCTGCTCGGCCACTCCGATGCCGACGCCTTGCTGCACGCCATCACCGATGCCTTGCTGGGCGCGGCCGGCATGGGCGACATCGGCCGGCATTTCCCGGACACCGACCCGCGGTTCAAGGGCGCGGACTCGATCGTGCTGCTGCAAGAGGCCGCCAGGCGCGTGTTCGATGCCGGCTGGGCGATCGGCAATGTCGACTCGACCATCGTGGCCCAGGCACCCAAGATGGCGCCGCACATCCCGCTGATGCGCGAGCGCATCGCCCAGGCGCTGGACATCGCGCCCGATGCGGTCAACGTCAAGGCCAAGACGGCCGAGAAAATGGGGCCGGTGGGAGAGGGCCGGGCCATCGAGGCCCGCGCCGTCTGCCTGCTCTACAAGCTGTGAGCCGGCTTCAAAAGCTCAAGGCGCGCGCTTGAGCTTGATGTGCGCCACGAGGCCGCCGCCCGGCGCATTGGCGATCTCGAAGCCGCCGCCCATGCGCTGCAGCGCCTTCTCGACAATCGCCAGGCCCAGGCCCGCGCCCGTCGCCGCCGTGCGCGCCGCATCACCCCGGAAGAAGGGCGTCGTCAGCTGCGACAGCTTCTCGGCCGCCACACCAGGGCCGTGGTCGCGCACGCTCAGGATCACCCACGAGCCCGAGCGCATGTAGCTCACGTCCACATTGGTCACGCCCGTGTAGGTGTTGCGCCCGTAGCGCCGCGCGTTCTCGAACAGGTTGGTCAGCACGCGGCCCAGCTCGGTCTCGTCGGCCATGACCTTCGTGTCGATGGGCAGCTTGGCCGTGATGCGGATGCGCTTGGTGTCGCGGAACTGGCTGATCGACTTGTCCACCACGGTCGACACATGCACCGGCATCAGCTCGACATTGCCCGGGCGGGCGTAGTCCATGAACTTGTCGATGATGGCGTCGAGCTGGTCGATGTCGGCGGCGATGTTGCGCTTGGCCTCTTCGTCGACCACGCTCATCTCGGCCTCCAGCCGCAGGCGCGCCAGCGGCGTGCGCAGGTCGTGCGAGATGCCGGCGAGCATCACGGCGCGGTCTTCGTCCACCTTGGCCAGCTCGCGCGCCATGCGGTTGAAGCCCTGGTTCACCTCGCGGATCTCGCGCGTGATCATCGACTCGTCGAGCACCGAGTCGTACTCGCCCTCGCGGATGCGGCTGGCCGCGAACGACAGCTCTTTCAGCGGCTGGTTGATGAGCCGCGCGATCACGGCCGAACCGAGCATCGTGGCGATCAAGGCGATGCCCACCCAGATGAACCAGGTGCGCCCCGTCATCGGCTCGACACGGCTGCTGTCGGCCTGCAGCCAGTAATTGTCCCGCTCGATCTGAAAACCTACCCATAGGCCAGGCATGCCGTTCACGCTGCTGGCCACGACCGTGGTCGGCCCCAGCCGCGAGCGCAGCTCCTTGCCGATCGCCTGCGTGAAGCGGCTGACTTCGAAGGGCTCGTAGCGGTCGGAAGGTTCGTGCGGCTTGAGCGCGATCGATTCCTGGTCGAACAGCGTCTTGATCAACGTGACCCGGTTGATGCTGTCGGCGTAGCGCAGGGCCGCGCGCGACAGGTTCACCAGGCTGGCGATCTGCTGGGCGGCCTGCACCGAGCGGGGTTCGAACTCCAGCGCCTTGAAGGTCTGGAGCCAGGCGAAGATGCCCGCCGTCAGCAACAGGCCGAGAAGGATGAACGTCCGCCAAAAAAGACTGAGCGCGAAACGCTTTCTAGGCATGCATCAAGCCCCGCCGTCCGGCACGAAAACGTAGCCCACGCCCCAGACGGTCTGGATGTAGCGCGGTTGTGCGGGATCGGGCTCGATCATCTTGCGCAGACGCGAGATCTGCACATCGAGGCTGCGGTCGAAGGGTTCGAACTCGCGGCCGCGGGCCAGTTGGGCCAGCTTGTCGCGCGACAGCGGCTGGCGCGGGTGACGCACCAGGGCCTTGAGCATCGAGAACTCGCCCGTGGTCAGCGAAATGGGCTCGCCTTCCTTGCTCAGGCGGCGCAGGGCCAGGTCGAACTCGAAGGGGCCGAACTGCACGGTCTGCGCTTCCTTGGCGGGCGCGCCGGGGGCCTCCTGGGCGGGTCGGCGGCGCAGCACGGCGTGGATGCGGGCCAGCAGCTCGCGTGGGTTGAAGGGCTTGGGCAGGTAGTCGTCGGCGCCCACTTCGAGGCCCACGATGCGGTCCACGTCCTCGACCTTGGCGGTCAGCATGATGATCGGGGTGACGTCGTTGGCGGCGCGCAGGCGGCGGCAGATCGACAGGCCGTCTTCGCCGGGCAGCATCAGGTCCAGCACGATCAGGTCGACCGTTTCGCGGGTCAGCAGGCGGTTGAGGGCCTTGGCGTCTTCGGCCAGCAGGACTTCGAAGCCTTCCTGGCTCAGGTAGCGGCGCAGCAAATCGCGGATACGTGCGTCGTCGTCCACCACGAGCACGCGGTCCGGACGTTGATTGGGAGTCTGAGAGGTCATCTACATTCCTCGATCGGCATTTGTAACAAGCGCGGATTGTGCGCAGTTTCCGAGCCGCAAAATCGCCGTTCTGACCGGCTGTTACAAATATTGCGACTGGATGAAGGTGCCGTCAAGTCCGTTCTTCTTGTGTTCGCCTTGGTGTTTGGCCTTGTCGTCCGAGGGATTTCGGCACGCGTTAAGCTGCGGTGGCCATGTGCCATTTCACGGGCCGGACCGGCTCAGCTCAAAGGGACCCTGATGCGAAATCTTTCCGCCATGTTGATGCTGTCCAGTGCGGTGCGCCGCCAACTGCTTCCTGTTGCCGCCGCCGCGTCCATGCTGGCGCTGGCCGTGCCCAGCCACGCCGAGGCCGACACCCCGCACAACGTGGTGCGCTTCGCCGCCACGGCCACGCAGGAGTTGACCCAGGATTTGCTCACCATCACCCTGCAGGCCAACAAAGAGGGCAGCCAGGCCACCGAGGTGCAGGCCGGCCTCAAACAGATGCTGGAAGCGGCCTTGACCGAAGCCCGCAAATCGGCCCAACCCAATGCGATGGAGGTGCGCACCGGGTACTTTTCCGTGCAGCCTCGCTACAACAGTGCCGGCCGGGTCAATGGCTGGCAAGGCTCGGCGCAACTGATCCTGGAAGGCACGGACATCGCCCGCATCACCCAGACTTCAGGCCGCTTGAACCAGCTCAACGTGGTCAATGTGGGCTACGGCCTGTCGCGCGCGTTGCGTGAGCAGTACGAGTCGGCCTTGACCAGTCAGGCCATCGCCCGCTTCAAGACACGCGCCGCGCAGATCGCCACGGATTTCGGCCTGAAGAGCTACACGCTGAGCGATGTGTCCGTGTCGTCCACCGAACCTGGCTTCGAGCCCCGGCCTTACCTGATGAAGGCCATGAGCGCGCGCGCCGAGGCGGCTGACGCACCCGTGCCGGTCGAGCCGGGCAAAGGCGTGCTGTCGGTGACCGTGAACGGTCAGGTGGTGCTCAAGCCCTGATCAGGTGTGGGGATGGGCCCAGGCTCGGGCCAGATGGTGCGGTCGCGCCATTGGCCGCCCACCAGGATCTGGTGCGGCAGGAACTGCGCCTTGTAGGCCATCTTGGGGCTCTCGGCGATCCAGTAGCCCAAGTAGAGATTGGGCAGGTCGAGATCCCGTGCTTGCTGGATCTGCCACATGATGTTGTAGGTGCCGTAGCTGGTGTTGGGCTCGGGCTCATAGAAGGTGTAGACCGCCGACAGCCCGTCGTTGAGGATGTCCAGGATCGACACCATCTTCAGCGTGCCTTGCGTCTGCCCTGACTTGGGCGGCTCGCGAAACTCCACCAGCCTCGAGTTGACGCGGCTTTGCAGCAGGAACTGTGTGTACTGGTCGACCGAATCGTGGTCCATGCCGCCACCTTTGTGGCGTCCGGCCTGGTAGCGCAAATACAGTTGATAGTGCTCCGGCGTGAAGCACAGACGCAGCACGCGCGCCTCGAGATGCCCGTGCGCCTTCCAGGCCCGCTTCTGGCTGCGATTGGGCGCGTAGCGCTCGGCCGGTATGCGCAGGGGGATGCAGGCGCGGCAACCGTCGCAATACGGCCGGTACGTGAACATGCCGCTGCGGCGAAACCCATTGCTCACGAGCCCGGAATACACATCCGCATTGATCATGTGGCTGGGCGTGGCCACCTGCGAGCGGGCTGCCTTGTTGTCAAGGTAGCTGCAAGGGTAGGGGGCCGTTGCATAGAACTGCAAAGACGCCAGCGGCAGATCTTTCGAGATGCGTCACGCGTTGCGCTCGAGGTGGATCCAGAAGGCCTCATGATAGGCCCAAATGGCGGGCGGTTTTTCATCGACCACCGCGCGCAAATGGGCCTCGAATTCACTTCGTGGAAGTGGCCTGGCGCCCAACGAGGCCAGGTGCGCCGTTTGTTGCTGGCAGTCGATCAGGTCAATGCCGTTGGCCCTGCAAAAGCACACCAGGGCGGCCAGCGCCACCTTCGAGGCATCGGTACGCCAAGCGAACATTGATTCGCCATAGAACATGCGCCCGATGTTGACGCCGTACAGCCCGCCGACCAGTTCACCGTCTTGCCAGGTCTCGAACGAATGCACGAAGCCCTGGCGATGCCACTGGCCATAGACCTGGCGCATCTCGGGCACGATCCAGGTGCCGTTCTGGCCGTCGCGCGGGGCACTGGCGCAGGCCTGCATGACCTCGTCGAACGCCGTGTCGATCCTGATTTCGCAGCGCGGGTCGCGCTGGAACTTGTGCAGCGTCTTGCGGAACGAACGAGCCACCTTGAACTCGGCTGCGGGCAGCACCATGCGCGGGTCCGTCGTCCACCAGAGCACGGGCTGGCCGGGGCTGAACCACGGGAAGATGCCGCGCCGATAGGCCTCGTGAAGCCGCAAAGGGTTGAGGTCCCCGCTGGCTGCGAGCAGGCCTGGCGCGTCCGAGTCCAGACCCAGCGCCGAGGCCGTATCGGGGAAGGGGGCGTCAGGTTCCAGCCAAGGGATCATGTGCGCAATGATAAAAAAAGCCCGATGGCGAACCATCGGGCTTAAAGGTACCTTAGAAAAGGTTCAGGAGGTACCGAGGAGACAACCTTTCAGGGAGTGTCGCTTGTCCAGAGCGACTCCTCTCAGATGCGGTTCCGAGGTTGAAGTTCAAGCTGGCCGGGTCAAAACCTCGCAAAGTTTTGTAATCCGCGCGGCTTGAACCGCCTCAGGATGTCTGCAATCAGGCCACCTTGCGCGACTTGGTCGAGGCCGCCTGGGTGGCCTTCACAGCCGTGTTGGTGATGGCCTGGAAGTTGGCTTCGGCGACATCGGCGGCTTGCTTGGCGGCCTTTTGAACGCTGTCGAAGGCGTTGTTGGCGGCAGCGACGGCCGACTTGACCAGCACGACGGCGTTTTCGGTGCCGGCGGGCGCGTTCTTCACGGCGTTGTCCACCACGGACACGAATTTCTTCTGGGCTTCAGCCAGTTGGGCTTCGGCAACCTTGCTCACTTCGGAGCTGGTGGTCGAGGCGATGTCGTACAGGTGGCGGCCGTAAGCGGCGGCCTTTTCAGCCGAAGGCTGCAGCAGGCTGGCTTGCAGGGCCAGCAGTTCTTGCGCGTCTTTCACGGCCAGCACAGCCTTGGCGTGCTCGGCAGCTTCGTCAAATGATGTCTTGGCAACTTGCAGGTTCAGTTCCAGAACCTTTTCAACGCCCTCGAAAGCCTTCTGGCCCAGATCGAACAGGGTCGCGATGTTGGCTTTTTGGGTGGCCAGCAGTTGTTCAGCGGTCAGCATGACGATATCTCCGTACTGTTGATGGGTTGAATTGCGGCTCGACCGGGTGGGATGAACCTTTGTTGCGCTGCAACATGGTGCCTAGTATATGCATTCGTACCGGCTTTGCAAGTGTTTTTTGTGCAGCGCAGCAAACCTGTGGCTGGAATGTTGAAAAGCGGACATCGGTCACGCTTTTCGGCGGACAGCGGCTCGCTCGGTATGGCAGCTCTGGCATCGCCTACACTTGCCACCGACCAAATTCTCAACCTTGTGATCCCATTCATCATGAGCCTGCTCAATGTTCCTGCCGGCGCCAAGGCGCCCGACGTGTTCAACGTCATCATCGAAATCCCGGCCAACGCCGACCCGATCAAGTACGAGATCGATCACGAAACCGGCGCGGTTTTCGTCGATCGTTTCATGGGCACGTCCATGCACTACCCATGCAACTACGGCTACGTGCCCCAGACGATCGCACCGGATGGCGACCCCGTCGACGTCCTGGTCGTGACGCCGTTCCCGCTGCAGCCTGGCGTGGTCATCCCTTGCCGTCCCCTGGGCATCCTGAAGATGGAAGACGAGGCCGGCGGCGATTCCAAGCTGGTGGCCGTGCCGACCGAAAAGATCTGCGCCATGTACAAGGACATCCAGAAGATGGAAGACCTGCCCGTGCTGCTCGTCTCGCAGATCAAGCACTTCTTCGAGCACTACAAGGATCTCGAGCCTGGCAAGTGGGTGAAGGTCGTGGGCTGGGACGGCATTGAGGTCGCCAAGGCTGAGGTGAGCGGCGGCTTGGCTGCGTTCGCCAAAGGCCACAAGTAAGCATCGATGTGCCGATGGCCGCTTGAATGCGGCCGGGCATGAAAAAGCCGCCTCGGGCATTGACCCAGGCGGCTTCTTTTTTTGTTTGAGTCGCGGGCTTATTCGACGCGCTTGATGACCTTTTCCAGCGTCGACACGATCTGGTCGATCTGGCTGTCGCTCACGATCAGTGGCGGCGAAATGGCGATGTTGTCGCCGGCGGCGCGCAGCAGCACGCCTTCTTCCCAGCAACCGAGGAAGACCTCGAAGGCGCGGCGACCCGGTGCCGCACCCGCGCGCGGCGCGAACTCGATGGCGCCGACCAGGCCCGTGTTGCGGATGTCCACGATGTTGGGCAGGCCCTTGAGGCTGTGCACGGCCGACTCCATCTTGGCGTGCATCTGCTGGCCGCGTGTCAGCAGGCCTTCTTCATCGTAGGTGTCGAGCGTGGCCAGGGCGGCGGCGCAGGCCATGGGGTGGCCGGAGTAGGTGTAGCCGTGCGGCAGCTCGATGCCGGGTGGCGCCTGCATGAAGGCGTCGTGGATGCCTTGCTTGACGAACACGGCGCCCATCGGGATCGTGCCGTTGGTGATGCCCTTGGCGGCGGTGATCATGTCAGGCGTGACGCCGTAGTGCTGGGCCGCGAAGGGCGCGCCCAGGCGGCCGAAGCCTGTGATGACCTCGTCGAAGATCAGCAGGATGCCGTGCTTGTCGCAGATGTCGCGCAGGCGTTGCAGGTAGCCCTTGGGCGGCAGCAGCACGCCGGTCGAGCCGGCCATGGGCTCGACGATGACGGCCGCGATGGTGGACGCATCGTGCAAGGCGATCAGCCGCTCCAGATCCTCGGCCAGTTCGACGCCGTGTTCGGGCTGGCCTTTGGTGAAGGCGTTGCGGCCGAGGTCGTGCGTATGGCGCAAGTGATCGATGCCGGACAGGCTGCTGCCGAACATCTTGCGGTTGGGCCCCATGCCGCCCAGCGCCGTGCCTGCGAAATTGACGCCGTGGTAGCCGCGCTCGCGGCCGATCAGGCGTGTGCGGTGCGATTCGCCGCGCAGCCGGTGGTAGGCAAGGGCGATCTTCAGCGCGGTCTCAACCGATTCCGAGCCCGAGTTGGTGAAGAAGACGCGGTTGAGGCCTTCGGGCGTGTACTTCAGCAAGCGATCGGCCAGCTCGAAAGCCAGCGGATGTCCCATCTGGAAGGGTGGGGCGAAATCCATCTCGCCGGCCTGGCGAGCGATGGCCTCGACGATGCGTGGGCGCGAGTGCCCCGCGTTGACGCACCACAGGCCGGCCGTGCCGTCCAGGATCTCGCGGCCTTCGGGCGTCCAGTAGTGCATGTCCTTGGCCTTGGCCAGCATGCGCGGGGCTTTCTTGTAGTCGCGGTTGGCCGTGAAGGGCATCCAGAAGGCGTCAAGGTTCAAATCCATCTTTTTCTCCATTGCGATCGGTGCAGGCGCTGGACGCACCTCCAAGCTCTGCTTGATTGTTGGTGCGCCATCGTGGCGTGGTGTGGCCAACTTTGCGCGCAAAACGTGACAAATCGACTTCGGGCTAGCCCTTGCGCAGCTTGGCACAAGGTTCACGGCCCGATTCGGGCAAGGGCTTGTTGTCATTTCACGTCAGCGCGTGTCGCTGTGTATGCCCCCGCATATGAAGGAGATGGTCTTATATAAGACATAAGTCTTTGCCAAGTGCCCCAAATCGAAGTAGACTCGCGGGTTTTCAAGTACTCCTCACCAACCCCTCCCCCGGAGATCGTCATGACGAAACTCACCCGTGAACAGCAAATCGCTGCCCTGGAAAAAGACTGGGCTGAAAACCCCCGCTGGAAGCTTGTCAAGCGCGGCTACTCCGCTGCTGACGTCGTGCGTCTGCGCGGCAGCCTGCAGCCTGAGTACACGCTGGCCAAGAACGGCGCCGAGAAGCTGTGGGCCAAGGTCAACGGCGAGGCCAAGAAGGGTTACGTGAACGCTTTCGGCGCCATCACCGCCGGTCAAGCCATGCAACAGGCCAAGGCTGGTCTGGAAGCCGTGTACCTGTCGGGCTGGCAAGTCGCCGCCGACGGCAACACGTCGGAAACCATGTACCCCGACCAGTCGCTGTACGCGTACGACTCGGTGCCCACGATGGTTCGCCGCATCAACAACACGTTCAAGCGTGCTGACGAAATCCAATGGTCGCGTGGCATCAACCCCGGCGACGAAGGCTTCGTGGACTACTTCCTGCCCATCGTCGCTGACGCTGAAGCCGGTTTCGGTGGCGTTCTGAACGCTTTCGAACTGATGAAGAACATGATCGCTTCGGGCGCTGCCGGCGTTCACTTCGAAGACCAACTGGCTGCCGTGAAGAAGTGCGGCCACATGGGCGGCAAGGTGCTGGTGCCTACGCAAGAAGCCATCGAGAAGCTGATCGCTGCTCGTTTCGCTGCCGACGTGATGGGCGTGTCCACGATCGTTCTGGCTCGTACCGATGCTGAAGCTGCCAACCTGATCACGTCCGATCACGATGCCAACGACAAGCCTTTCCTGACCGGCGAGCGCACGCAAGAAGGCTTCTACCGCGTCAAGAACGGCCTGGAGCAATCCATCAGCCGTGGCGTCGCCTACGCTCCCTACGCCGACCTGGTGTGGTGTGAAACTGGCGTGCCAGACATCGGCTTCGCCCGTGAATTCGCTCAAGCCGTGCACGCCAAGTGCCCCGGCAAGCTGCTGTCGTACAACTGCTCGCCTTCCTTCAACTGGAAGAAGAACCTGGACGACAAGCAGATCGCTTCCTTCCAGGAAGACCTGTCGGCACTGGGCTACAAGTACCAGTTCATCACGCTGGCCGGTATCCACATCAACTGGTTCAACACGTTCCAGTTCGCTCACTCCTACGCCCGCGGCGAAGGCATGAAGCACTACACCAACATGGTGCAAGAGCCCGAATTCGCAGCACGCGAAAAGGGTTACACCTTCGTGTCGCACCAACAAGAAGTGGGTGCTGGTTACTTCGACGACGTGACCACCGTGATCCAAGGTGGTTCGTCTTCCGTGAAGGCCCTGACAGGCTCGACCGAAGAAGAACAGTTCCACTGATCGGCACAGGCCTTCGGGCCTGGTCGGCTGGACACGCAAAAATGGCGCTTTCGGGTGCCATTTTTTTCGTCTGAACGGTTTCGCTCGGTCACCATGTGACATGGTGTTTTGTATTGTTGAAATGGCATGAGAGTTGCCTGTCGTGATGCCTCCCCATTCGTTCAGAGGGTCTCCCCTTGGTTGCGGGTTGCGTTTGTGCCTCACTCTCATTAGGGATGTTTGCACTTTCTTGCAAATTGGGGCTTGTTGGTCAACATCGTGACGTGAAATGGGCATTACATTTTTCACAGGAAGAAGCAGTTTTTCTACCTGTAAAAAAATTTGTGAGCCTGCTCAGCACGAAGTGGGCTTGCTCAAAGTGGTTCTGCAAGGAGGCCGTTCATGACGTTCGATGAGATCTTTAAAACCAGCTTGGTATTCGTGCATTTCTTCGCCAGCGCTGTGGCGCTCGCGACTATCCTGCGAGCTGATTTTCTGATCCTGACCCATTTCACCAGCAAGTTGTCTCCGAAGGCATGCGCGCGCATCCACTCGGCCAAGTCGGTGGTCAGCGGGGCGTTGATGGTGTTGTGGCTGACCGGCATCATGATCTGTGTGCATGGCTACATGCATGACCCGTCCTACGTCCTCAATCAGAAGCTGTGGATGAAGGTGCTGGTGGTGCTGACCTTGAGCGTCAATGGCTGGTTTCTGCACCGTTTTGCGTTTCATGCCATCCAACCCGGTGCGCGCTTGAGCGATGCCCTGCCGCGCCAGCGCATGATCCTGACCTTGATGGCCTGCCTGAGTTCGAGCAGTTGGGTTTTCGCCTGTTTCCTGGGTATCGCGCGTGCCTTGAACAACAGGGAGAACTTTGCGGGCGTGATGGAGGCCTATCTGGTGATGTTGGCCGTGAACATCGCCGTCGGTTTGATGCTGACTGCATTGCTGGCGCGCTTGCAGAAGCGTGGCGCACTCCATGGCACCCGGCGCGAGCCGCGCTTGCTCGAAGCACTCAAGCGCCGCGCCAGTGATTGGCAAGAGAGTGAATTGCAGGTATGACGATGCGCTTCGGCTCCGCTACAATGGGCCGATACTCAAGCATCTTCACTGGTAAGAATCGTAGAAAGGCAGCCACGGTTATGACACCGCGAACTTCGACCACCACCTTTACCTCGACCGAGGTCTAGTCGGCTGGCCGCTGCTTTCGTCCTTTCTTACCCTGACACCAGAAAGCGCGGCGACCACCGCGCTTTTTTGTTGTCTGTTCGGCCCTGGCTTGCAGGCAGCCCCCACACATACAAGCTGAGAACACCATGATTTCGATTCAATTGCCTGACGGTTCCAAACGAGAATTCCCGGGCCCCGTGACCATCGCCGAAGTGGCCGCATCCATCGGCGCCGGCCTGGCCAAGGCCGCGTTGGCGGGCCGCGTGGGGCAGGGCGATGCCGCCCGCCTGGTCGACACGAGCTACCGCATCGAGGCCGATACGCAACTGGCCATCGTGACCGAGAAGGATGCGGACGGCCTGGATGTCATCCGTCACTCGACGGCGCACTTGCTGGCCTATGCGGTGAAGGAACTCTTCCCTGAGGCGCAGGTCACCATCGGCCCGACCATCGAGGATGGCTTCTATTACGACTTCGCTTACAAGCGCCCCTTCACGCCGGAAGACCTCGAGGCCATCGAGAAGAAGATGGCCGAGCTGGCCAAGAAGGACGAGAAGGTCGAGCGCAAGGTGCTGCCTCGCGACGAGGCCGTGGCTTACTTCAAGAGCCTGGGCGAGCACTACAAGGCCGAGATCATCGAGAGCATCCCGTCCAATGAGGATGTGTCGCTCTACAGCGAGGGCAAGTTCACCGATCTGTGCCGCGGCCCGCACGTGCCCAGCACGGGCAAGCTCAAGCACTTCAAGCTGATGAAGGTGGCGGGCGCCTACTGGCGTGGTGACCATCGCAATGAGCAGTTGCAGCGCGTCTACGGCACGGCCTGGACGAGCAAGGAAGACCTGCAGTTGTACCTCACTCGTCTCGAAGAAGCCGAGAAGCGCGACCACCGCAAACTGGGCCGCGAGTTGGACCTGTTCCACATCGACGACCATGCGCCGGGCGTGGTGTTCTGGCACCCCAAGGGCTGGACGGTGTGGCAGGCGGTCGAGCAGTACATGCGCCATGTCTACCGCGACAACGGCTATCAGGAAGTGAAGGGCCCGCAGATCCTCGACAGCTCGCTGTGGGAGAAGACCGGCCATTGGGACAAGTACCGCGAGAACATGTTCACGACGGAGTCGGAGAAGCGCGATTACGCGCTCAAGCCGATGAACTGCCCGGGGCACATCCTGATCTTCAACCAGGGCCTCAAGAGCTACCGTGACTTGCCGCTGCGCTTCGGTGAGTTCGGTCAGTGCCATCGCAATGAGCCGTCGGGCGGCCTGCACGGCATCATGCGCGTGCGCGGCTTCACGCAGGACGACGGCCACGTCTTCTGTACCGAAGACCAGATCCTCAATGAGTGCGTGAACTTCACGGCCTTGCTGCAGGCGGTCTACAAGGACTTCGGCTTCACCGACATCATCTACAAGGTGGCGACGCGGCCCGAGAAGCGCATCGGTTCGGACGAGAACTGGGACAAGGCCGAGAACGCCTTGATGCAGAGTCTGCGCGCGACCAACAGCGAGTTCACGATCGCCGTGGGGGATGGCGCCTTCTATGGTCCGAAGATCGAGTACACGTTGAAGGACGCGATCGGCCGGCACTGGCAGTGCGGCACGATCCAGGTCGATTTCTCGATGCCCGAGCGCCTGGGCGCCGAGTACGTGACCGAGTCGAGCGAGCGCAAGCACCCTGTGATGCTGCACCGCGCGATCCTGGGCAGCCTGGAGCGCTTCATCGGCATCCTGATCGAGCAGCATGCCGGCTCGTTGCCGGTATGGCTGGCGCCTGTGCAGGTCGTCGTCCTCAACATCACAGATGCGCAGGCCGATTACGCGCAAGAGATATCCAAATCGCTGCAGAAGCAGGGACTTAGGGTGCACTTGGATTTGCGCAACGAAAAAATCACGTATAAAATCCGCGAGCATTCGTTGCAGAAGGTGCCTTACTTCGTCGTTGTCGGTGACAAGGAGAAGGCTGATGGCACCGTCGCCGTGCGCGCCCGGGGTAACCAGAACCTCGGTGTGATGTCACTCGATGACTTCTCCCAGAAGATCGCTCAAGACATCGCCAGCAAGGCCTGAGGTGGAAGCGTGCTTTTTCCCAGTCGTTCGGGGGAGGGCGCGCGCCGCTGGGTTTGCCCGGGTGCGAAATCAAGGTTAACTGGTGCGGGCATCTAGGGCCTGTTGCCAAAAGGAATTCGACATCGCTAACTTTTTTGATCGCCGCACGCGCAATGACGAGCGCAAGCACCGGCTCAATCGTGAAATCACTGCTCTGGAAGTCCGCCTGAACGGCGTTGAAAACGAGCCCCTCGGTATCGTCAGCATCCAGGAAGCCTTGCGCATGTCCGCCGAGGCGGACGTGGACTTGGTGGAAGTGGCCGCCACGGCGGACCCGCCTGTCTGCCGCCTGATGGACTACGGCAAGTTCAAGTACCAGGAGCAGAAGAAGGCTCACGATGCCAAGCTCAAGCAGAAGGTCATCGAAGTCAAGGAAGTCAAGTTCCGCCCCGGTACGGATGAAGGCGACTACCAGATCAAGCTGCGCAACCTGCGACGCTTCCTGGAAGACGGCGACAAGGGCAAGGTGACCTTGCGCTTCCGTGGCCGCGAAATCACGCACCAGGAACTGGGCATGCGCTTGCTGGAGCGCGTTCGCGACGACCTGACCGATTGTTCGGTCGTCGAGAACATGCCCAAGCTGGAAGGCCGCCAGATGATCATGGTGCTGGGCCCGAAAAGAAGAAATAAGCCGAAAGAAGCCCCGCAGGCAAGAAAATACTTCTATAATGTTGGGTTTCGTCCTGAGTGAAAGCTCGGGTGAAAGGTAAGTCTGGTGCAAGGCTTGGCGTTGAAAAGCGCGAGGCGCTGCGCCAGCAGCGTGGGGTGATCTGGTCGATCGCCTTGCCGCTCAAATCAGTGCCTGCAGGCTATCAAAGACACGAAGAGGTATTCGTGGCGCCTGGCTGGGACAAGTCATAAGGAGCAAACCATGCCCAAAATGAAGACCAAGAGCAGTGCGAAGAAGCGTTTTCGCGTTCGCCCGGGTGGTACCGTCAAGCGCGGTCAAGCCTTCAAGCGTCACATCCTGACCAAGAAGACCACGAAGAACAAGCGCCAACTGCGTGGTGCTGTGAACGTGCACGAGACCAACATGGGCCACATGGCTCAGATGTTGCCTTTCGCCGGCCTGTGAGTTTTTGACTCCAGCCAAGCGAACGTCTCGAATCTTGTATTGATAATCTACGCCGAAGGAGTAATCCATGCCTCGCGTCAAACGTGGTGTAACAGCCCGCGCTCGTCATAAGAAAGTTCTCGCCCTGGCCAAGGGTTTCCGTGGTCGCCGCAAGAACGTGTTCCGTATCGCCAAACAGGCTGTCATGAAGGCTGGGCAATATGCCTACCGTGACCGCCGTGCCAAGAAGCGTGAATTCCGCCGTCTGTGGATCGCACGTATCAATGCCGGTAGCCGTGCATTGGGCCTGACATACAGCAAGTTCATTGCTGGCATCAAGAAGGCTTCGATCGAGATCGATCGCAAGGTGCTGGCCGACATGGCTGTCAACGATCCTGCTGCTTTTGCCAGCATCGTTGAAAAGGCCAAGGCTCAGTTGTCTGCTTGATCAGGCTGCTTGATTGACTGAAGCAGACAGCAAGATGCTGCGTCGGCCTCACGGCCGGTGAACGAAAGGCCAACATGATGTTGGCCTTTTTTTTCGACAAGCTTTCGACAAGAAGACCATGAACGACCTGCCAAGCGATCTTCAGGCATTGGTGCAATCGGCCCAGGAGGCCTTTGCCGCCGCCGCCACGCCCGCCGACCTTGAAAATGCCAAGGCCCGTTTTCTGGGCAAGTCCGGCAGCGTGACCGAGTTGCTCAAGGGCATGGGCGCGCTCAGCCCTGAAGAGAAGAAGACGCGCGGTGCGTCGATCAACCAGGCCAAGCAGCAGGTGGAAGGCGCTTTGAATGCGCGTCGCCAGGCTCTGGCCGATGCCGAACTGGCTGCGCAACTGCATGCCGAGAGCCTGGATGTGACCCTGCCTGGCCGCCGTCGCGGCGAGGGCGGCTTGCACCCGGTGTCCTTGAGCATCGAGCGCATCGAGGGCATTTTCGGCTCGATGGGTTTTGCCGTGGCCGACGGCCCGGAGATCGAGGCCGACTGGTTCAACTTCACGGCCCTGAACACGCCTGAAGACCACCCTGCGCGCTCCATGCACGACACCTTCTATGTGGAAGGCGGCCACCTGCTGCGCACGCACACCAGCCCGATGCAGGTGCGCCATGCCGTGCAGCACGTCAAGCGCCACGCCGATGCGCTGGCCAAGGGCGAGCGCATGCCCGAGATCCGCGTGATCGCGCCGGGCCGCACCTACCGCGTGGACAGCGATGCCACGCACTCGCCGATGTTCCACCAGTGCGAAGGCCTGTGGATCGGTGAGAGCGTCAGCTTCACCGATTTGAAAGCCGTGCTGGGCGATTTCTTCAGCACCTTCTTTGAGACGGACGAGCTGGACATCCGCTTCCGCCCCTCGTTCTTCCCGTTCACGGAGCCATCGGCCGAAGTGGACATCGCCTTCGCATCCGGCCCGCTCAAGGGGCGCTGGCTGGAGGTGGGCGGGGCGGGGCAGGTGCACCCGAATGTGGTTCGCAACTTCGGCCTGGACCCGGAGCGGTACATCGGCTTCGCCTTTGGCCTGGGCCCTGATCGCCTGACCATGTTGCGTTATGGCGTGAACGACCTGCGCCTGTTCTACGAAGGCGATCTGCGTTTCCTGCAGCAGTTTCAGTGAGCACGGCGCGGCACGGACGCCGCGCTTGTGTGATGCTCTTCGCTTGACCACTGAGAAGGACCTTTGCCATGACGACACCCAACACTGTCCACGCCTGGGCCGCCCAAGAGGTGGCCAAGCCGCTCGTGCCCTTCACGTACGACGCGGGCCCATTGGGGGCGGAAGAGGTCGAAGTGCGTGTCGAGCACAGTGGCCTGTGTCACTCCGACTTGTCCTTGATCGACAACGAGTGGGGCTTCAGCGCCTACCCGATTGTGGGCGGGCACGAGGTCGTGGGCACGGTCGTGGCCTTGGGCAGCCATACCAAGGGCCTGAAGCTCGGGCAGCGCGTGGGCATCGGCTGGATGGCCGGCAGCTGCATGTCGTGCAAAAGCTGCCTGGGCGGCGAGCCTCAGCTGTGCCGCGCGGGTGTGCCGACCATCGTGGGGCACCATGGCGGTTTTGCCGAACGGGTGCGCGCGCATTGGCTGTGGACCTGCCCGATTCCGAAGGGGCTGGATGCGGCCAAGGCCGGGCCTTTGCTGTGCGGCGGCATCACGGTGTTTTCGCCTTTCTTGAACTTCGGCATCAAGCCGACGCACCGCGTGGGCGTCGTCGGCATCGGTGGCCTGGGGCACCTGGCGTTGAAGTTCGCGCGGGCCTGGGGCTGCGAAGTGACGGCGTTCACGTCGAGCGAATCCAAGCGTGACGAGGCGCTGCAACTGGGCGCGCACAACGTCGTGTCCAGCGTGGATGCGAAGTCGATGAAGCAGATCGCGGGCCGGCTGGACATGGTGCTGGTGACCGTGAACGCGATGCTGAACTGGAAGGCGCTGATGGGCACGCTGGCGCCCAATGGCCGCCTGCATCTGGTGGGCATCCTGCCCAAGCCGATGGAGGTCGAGGCCTTCCCGTTGATCGGCGGGCAGCGCAGCGTGTCGGGCTCGCCCACGGGTTCGCGCCAGGACATCGACACGATGCTCGAATTCGCCGCGCGCCATGGCATCAAGCCGCAAACCGAACATTTCCCGATGAGCCGCATCAACGACGCGCTGGACCATCTGCGCGCGGGCAAGGCTCGCTACCGTGTGGTGCTGGACGCGGACTTCGCGCCCGCGGCTTGAATGAACACAGATTCCCGAGGATCCCGACATGCAATTTCCCGAGTCCTGGCTGCGCAGCTTCTGCAACCCTGATCTCACCACGCAGCAACTGGCCGATCTGCTGACCATGGCTGGCCTGGAGGTGGAAGAGCTGCAGCCCGTGGCGCCGCCATTCACAGGCGTGGTCGTGGCGCAGGTGCTGGAAGTGGCCAAGCACCCGGATGCCGATCGCCTGAATGTGTGCAAGGTGGATGCGGGCACAGGCGAGATGCTGCAGATCGTGTGCGGTGCGCCCAATGTGCGGCCGGGCATCAAGATCCCGTGTGCCATGGTCGGTGCCGAGTTGCCGCCGGGTGCCGATGGCAAGCCTTTCAAGATCAAGCTGGGCAAGCTGCGCGGCGTCGAGAGCCAGGGCATGCTGTGCTCGGCGCGCGAACTGGGTGTGTCTGAAGAGTCGAACGGTCTGCACATCCTGGCCGAAGAAGCGCCGTTGGGCCAGAGCATCCGCGAGCACCTCAAGCTCGACGACACGCTGTTCACGCTCAAGCTCACGCCCAACCTGGCGCATTGCCTGAGCGTGGCGGGCATCGCGCGCGAGGTGTCGGCCTTGACGGGCGCGGCGTTCACGCTGCCCGAGATCCCGCATGTGAAGGCGGCCATCGATGCGCGCCTGAAGGTCAAGGTCGAGGCCGCTGATCTGTGCGGCCGCTTTGGTGGCCGCGTGATCCAGGGCGTCAACCCGAAGGCCAAGACGCCCGACTGGATGATCGAGCGCCTGGTGCGTTGCGGCCAGCGCCCTGTGTCGGCCTTGGTCGACATCTCCAACTACGTGATGTTCGAGCTGGGCCAGCCTTCGCATGTGTTCGACCTGGACAAGATCCACGGCGAGCTGTGCGTGCGCTGGGGCAAGGCGGGCGAGACGCTCAAGCTGCTCAATGGCCAAACCATCACGCTCGATGAGCAAGTGGGCGTGATCGCCGATGCCAACCAGGTGGAGTCGCTGGCGGGCATCATGGGCGGCGATGCCACGTCCGTCGGCGACGAGACGCGCAACGTCTACCTGGAGGCGGCTTTCTGGTGGCCCAAGGCGATCGCCGGGCGTGCGCGCCGCTACAACTTCTCGACCGACGCCTCGCATCGCTATGAGCGCGGCGTGGACCCGGCACCGACGGCGCTGTACATCGAGCGCATCACGCGCTTGATCCTCGACATCTGCGGCGGCCAGGCCGGCCCGCTCGACGATCAGGTCCTGAAGCAACCCGATCGCAAGCCAGTCACGCTGCGCCTGTCGCGCGCGCAACGCGTCATCGGCATGCCGGTGACCCTGGCCGAGTGCCAGCAGGTGTTCACGCGCCTGGACCTGCCGTTCTCGACGCAGGCCGTCGGCCAGGACACGCACCTGATCGTGACGCCGCCGAGCTGGCGCTTCGACATCCAGATCGAAGAAGACCTGATCGAGGAGGTCGTGCGCGTCATCGGCTTCGACAAGCTGCCCCAGCGCGCGCCCAAGGCGCCTGTGACGTCGCAGGTGCCCCCTGAAGCGCAGCGCAGCCTGTATGCCGTGCGCCGCTCGGTGGCCGCGCGTGGTTATCAAGAGGCGATCACCTTCAGCTTCGTCGAAGAGAAGTGGGAAGCCGATTTCGCGGGCAACACGGACCCGATCCGCGTGCTCAACCCGATCGCCAGCCCGCTGGCCGTGATGCGCTCCAGCTTGATCGGCAGCCTGGTCGAGGTGCTCAAGACGAACCTGTCGCGCAAGGCCGATCGCGTGCGCATCTTCGAAGTCGGGCGCGTGTTCAAGCGCGATGCCTCGGTCAAGGATGGCGACCAGACCGTGGCGGGCTTCGACCAGCCCGTGCGCGTGAGCGGCCTGGCTTATGGCTCGGCCGATGCCTTGCAGTGGGGCCAGGCGGCCCGCAACGTCGATTTCTTCGATGTGAAGGGCGATGTCGAGGCCTTGCTGGCGCCGCGACTGCCGCAGTTCGTGGCGGCCGAGCACCCGGCCTTCCATCCTGGCCGTTGCACGCAGGTGCTGGTCAATGGCCGCGCCGTGGGCTTCGTGGGCGAGCTGCACCCGAAGTGGCGCCAGTCGTACGACCTGCCTCTGGCGCCCGTGCTGTTCGAGCTGGATGCCGATGTGCTGGCCGGCCGTGTGGTGCCCGCGTTCACGAGCGTGCCCAAGATGCAGTCGGTGTTCCGCGACCTGGCGCTGGTCGTGCAGGACAGCACCGCGCACGACGCCCTGATCGCGTCGATCACGAAGGCCCGGACAGATGGCCTGGTGCGCGGCGCCCGCCTGTTCGACATCTACAAGCCCAAGACCGCCGTGGCCGGCATGGCCGAGAACGAACGCAGTCTGGCCGTGCGTGTGGAATTGCGCGATGATGAGCAGACCTTGACCGACGAGCGCATCGAGTCCGCCATGAAGGCCGTGCTCGCGTCGTTGGCCGAAGGCGTTGGCGCCCGCGTGCGCGCTTGAGGCCAGGGAGGGCCGATTTGCCATGAACGACAAAATCAGTGACCTGACTGTGCTGCTGCCGACCATCGAGACGCCGACGCTGACCAAGGCCGAGTTGTCGGACATGCTGTTCGAGCGGCTGGGCCTGAACAAGCGCGAGTCCAAGGACATGGTCGAGGCGTTTTTCGAGCTGGTCAACGACACCCTGGTGCAGGGCACCGACGTGAAGTTGTCGGGCTTTGGCAACTTCCAGATCCGCCGCAAGGCGCCCCGCCCGGGGCGCAATCCACGTACGGGCGAGGCGATTCCCATCAATGCGCGCAATGTGGTGACATTCCACGCCAGCCAGAAGCTCAAAGGTATGGTGCAGGGAGACATTCCCACGGGCGAAGACTTGGAGTAAAGTCTGAAGCCCTTGCCCGATCTCATTGATTCAGATCGGGATTTTCAGCAGTGCGAGTGATCTCAGCCGAAGTTTGCCGAGTTTTACGATCGGGAGCCATGGACCACCGCGTCGACAGCGCTTTGCCGCCTATTCCTGCCAAACGCTACTTCACCATCGGTGAGGTGAGCGAGTTGTGCCTGGTCAAGCCTTATGTGCTTCGCTACTGGGAGCAGGAGTTCGTCCAGCTCAAGCCCATGAAGCGGCGCGGCAACCGGCGCTATTACCAGCATCACGAGGTGCTGCTGATCCGCCGCATCCGTGAGCTGCTGTACGAGCAGGGCTTCACGATCAGCGGCGCGCGCAACCAACTGGCCGAGTTGGGCGTGAGCGCGGCCGCGCACGACGATGCCGACGATCTGCCCGACGGCATGGACGGCGCCCTGGACGACGAGCATGGCGAAGGCAAGCTGCCGATGCCGCCGCGTCTGCCCGTGTCGAAGAATGGCGCGGCGGACACCCGCATGAGCGCTCGCGCCTTGCAAGCCAATGCGCCCGCGATGTCGGATCTGGCCTGGATCGGGCCCGATCTGCCGGACCTGCAGCGCCTGAGCCCCGAATCGATCGCCTCGCTGCGCGAGTCGCTGCTGTCCATCCGCGATCTGTTGTCTTGAAGTCAAAAAATCTCGCTTCGAGGCGGGGTGGGATGAAATCCCATGCTATAGTCTAAGTCTTCGTCGGGGCGTAGCGCAGCCTGGTAGCGCACTTGCATGGGGTGCAAGGGGTCGCGAGTTCGAATCCCGCCGCCCCGACCAAAGTTCACTGAGGGTCAGTAGGTTTTGCCTGCTGACCCTTTCGTGTTTCTGGGCGCAGGCAAACCACAGTGCATTGGTGGCGGACGGGGTATCGCGGCCATGCTCGAATCGCTGACTTGATCCGAAAGGGCATTCCACATGAACTTGCGCAACGCCGTCGTTTTCATCACGGGCGCCAATCGCGGGCTGGGGCAGTCGTTCGCCAAGGCTGCTTTGGCGGCCGGTGCAGCCAAGGTCTACGCCGCCGCCCGAGACCCGGCCAGCATCACGCTGCCCGGCGTCATCCCGGTTCAACTGGACGTGACCGATGCCGACCAGATCGCCGCGGCCGTGCGGGCCTGCCCCGACGTGACCTTGCTGGTCAACAACGCGGGCATCTTCAAGCGCGGCCCCGTGTTGTCGGTCGAGAGCGTCGATCTGGCGCAGGCCGAGATGGCAACCAACTTTCTGGCGCCCTGGCGCCTGAGCGCAGCCTTCGCGCCCGTGCTGGCAAAGCACCCGGCCAGCGGCATCATCAATGTGCTGTCGGTGCTGAGCTGGTTGAGCTCGCCCGATGTGGCCGCGTACTGCGCCAGCAAGGCCGCGGCCTGGTCGCTCACCAACAGCCTGCGGCAGGCTCTGGCGCCGCAAGGCACGGCCGTCATGGCCTTGCACGTGGGCTACATGGACACCGACATGACGGCGGGCATCACGGCACCCAAGACCTCGCCCGACGACGTGGCCCGGGGCGCGCTGGACGCCCTGTCGCAAGGCGCCACCGAGTACCTGGCCGACGACATCAGCCGTCAGGTCAAGCATGGCCTTTGCGCGCCTGCCGGCCTGTGAGCCACGCGTTCAACTGCGCTTTTTCAGCTGCTTTTGCACGCTGCGGTCGAACTCCTGCTGCAGCACGACAGGAAACGCGGCGCTGATCGAGCCGATCGCCAGGGGGCGCAGCCGCTCGAACAGGGCCTTCATGGGCGCGATCACGGCAGGGTCCAGTGACGCGCCCTTGTCCTTGGCTTCGCGCTGCGCCGAGGCAATGGCCTGGGCCATCGTCAGGAACAACTGCTCCACGTAGGCCTTGGCGATCGCGCGCGTGTGCTTGATCAGCTCGTCCTGCAGATCGAGCACGGTGTCCAGCGGCACGCTCAGTTCGGCCAGTTGCACGCCGATGCGCTCCAGCGCCGGACTGAGCATTTCCACTTCTTCCTCGCCAACCGGGCGGTACAGCCCGTTGCGTGCCAGGCGTTCTTTTTGCTCGGTCGTGGCCGTCGTGCGCCAGTGCGCAGCCATCTCCGTGATGGCCTTGCGCTTGGGCGCTTCGACCGTGAAGAAGGTGGTCGAGAACAGCTCGCTGATCAGCGAATACTCGCCCCAGGCGCCTTCGGGCGTCTTGCCGAGCATGTCCTTGATCGCGTCAAGCCTGAAGCCTTGCTGGCGCAGGTCGCGGATGAGTTCGAGCTTGCCCTGGTGCTCGGGGTCGTACAGGCCGAGCCGGCCTTGAAGGCGGGGCGGCGGCATCAGACCGGCTGTCTGGTACGCCCGGATGTTGCGCACGCTGACCCCGGTGCGTGACGCCAGTTCTTCCACGGTCATTTCCGATCCGCTGGTCGCGGCGCGGTGAGAGCGTGCACGGGAATTGTTGGCAGAAGGGGCGGGCATCGATAGTCGAATAACGAGACAACCGTGCATGATACCCACCGTATATTGCAGAGTTAATGTAACATTTGGTATGTTGTGATATTGATTGAGCTTGCCTACGTGATGAACCGAATCAAACGGGGTTTGATGACCCTGGCGTGCCTCTCGACGCTATTGCAGGCCGTGCCTGCCCATGCCGCGCGCGACGTCGCGGGCATCCGCTTCGAAGACCAGTGCAATGTGGCCAATCAGGCCCTGGTGCTCAATGGCGCCGGCGTGCGGGTCAAGATGATCATCAAGGTCTACGCCGTCGGGCTGTACGTGCCGCGCAAGGACACGGCAGCCGGTGCGATCCTGAACCAGTCGGGCGCCAAGAGCGTGCGCATCGTCATGCTGCGCGATGTGAGCGGCGACAAGCTGGCCGAAGCCCTGGTCACCGGCGTGACGGACAACCTCGCCGCCGCCGAACGTGTCGGCCTGCAGCCCCGCCTGGAGCAGCTCGAAAACGCCATGCGCAATGCCGGCCAGGCCAGCAGGGGTGCGCAGATCCAGATCGATTATTTGCCCGGCGTGGGCACGCACATCACGATGGGCGGCAAGCCTTTGGGCAAGGACATCGCGGGCGAAGACTTCTACCGCGCGCTGCTGATGGTCTGGCTGGGCGAGCACCCGTCGGACCGCAGCCTCAAGAGCGACCTGCTGGGCCTCAGCTGACCGTCGATACCAGACAAATCAGCACTTGATGCCCATGTGCATGGCCACGACGCCGCCGGTCATGTTGTGCACATCGACGTGGCCGAAGCCGGCCTCTTTCATCATGCCCTTGAGCGTGGCCTGATCGGGGTGCATGCGGATGGACTCGGCCAGGTATTGATAGCTGGCCGCGTCGCCCGCCACGAACTGCCCCAGCCTGGGCAGGATCTTGAACGAGTACCAGTCGTAGGCCTTCGCCAAAGGCTTGGCGACCTTCGAAAACTCCAGCACGAGCAGGCGGCCGCCGGGCTTGAGCACGCGGCACATCTCGGCCAGGGCCTGGTCCTTGTGCGTCATGTTGCGCAGGCCGAAAGCCACGGTGACGATGTCGAAGGCGCCGGTCGGGAAGGGCAGCTTTTCGGCGTCGCACAGCGTGGTCGGCAGGGCGATGCCCGCGTTGAGCAGGCGGTCGCGGCCCGTGCCGAGCATGGCCTCGTTGATGTCGGTGTGCACGACCATGCCGGTCGGGCCCACGCGTTTGGCGAAAGCCTCGGCCAGGTCGCCCGTGCCGCCGGCGATGTCGAGCACTTTGTGGCCTTCGCGCACGCCGCTGGCGGCGATCGTGTAGGCCTTCCACAGGCGATGAAGCCCCATCGACATCAGATCGTTCATGACGTCGTACTTGTTGGCCACCGAGTCGAACACCCCGCGTACGCGTTGTGCCTTCTGCGACTCGTCTACCTGCTGGAAACCGAAGTGCGTGTTGCTCATGGGGTGCGATCTTAATCCTGTTGGGCGCTGACTTGCGGATTCAGCGCGCGCGCGCAGGCCATCGCGCTGGCCCAGGCCCATTGGAAGTTGTAGCCGCCCAGCCAGCCGGTGACGTCGACCACTTCGCCGATGAAGTACAGGCCGGGCACGCGCTTGCTTTCCATCGTCTGCGAGCTGAGCTCACGTGTGTCGACGCCGCCCGCCGTGACCTCGGCCTTGGCATAGCCCTCGGTGCCATCGGGCGTGATGGACCAGGCATTGGCCGATTGGCCCAGCGTGTCCAGGTCCTTGTCCTTGAGTTCGGCCAGCGGTGCATCGGCGCGCAACACTGGGTTGGACGCGGCCTGTTGCGCCAGCCAGGTCTGCGCCAGCCGCTGCGGCACGGCTTCGCCGAGCGACAACCCCCACTGCGTCGACAACTGCTTGCGCGAGCCAGTCTTGGCCTCTTTCAGGCTGCCAGCCAAGTCGCGCGTGGGCGTCAGGTTGATGCTCAAAGGCTGGCCGGGCTGCCAGTAGCTGGATATCTGCAGCACGGCGGGGCCGCTCAGGCCGCGGTGCGTGAACAGCAGGTCCTCCAGGAACACGGTGGCAGCGGCCTTCTTGCGCTTGCCGCCCGGCGCCGATACAGCCGATGCGTCGGCCTGCGTGCCGATCTCGACCTCGAGCGACACGCCGGCCAGCGGCACGAAGGGCGCCCATTGCGTGCTGGCGAAGGTCAGCGGGACCAGGGCAGGGCGCAGCGGCACGATGCGGTGCCCGAACTGCGCGGCCAGGCGCTGGCCGAAGTCCGTCGCGCCGATCTTCGGGATCGACAAGCCGCCCGTGGCGATCACCATTTGCCTGGCGGTGACCAGGCCGGCATCGGTGTCCAGCTCGAAGCCTTGCTGCGAGGCCTCATCGCCGCACGGACGTTGGCGCACGGCCTGCACGGCGCAAGGCTGCCTGCGCTCCACGCCGCCCGCATCGCACTCCTTGAGCAGCATCTGGATGATGTCGTCGGCGCGGCGGTCGCAGAACAGCTGGCCCTTGTGCTTCTCGTGCCAGGGGATGCCGTGGCGCGCCACCATCGCCAGAAAATCCTGCGGCGTGAAGCCCGCCAGCGCCGAGCGGCAGAAGTGGGGGTTCTCGCTGATGAAGTTGGCCGGGCCCGTGTCGCGGTTCGTGAAGTTGCAGCGCCCGCCTCCCGAGATGCGGATCTTCTCGGCGACCTTGGCCGCGTGGTCCAGCAGCAGCACCTTCAGGCCGCGCTGGCCGGCGGCACCCGCGCAAAACAGACCGGCCGCGCCCGCGCCGACCACGACGACATCGAATTCAAACATCCCGCGATTGTCGCTGTTTGCGGCGCGGTGTCAGTGCCGTATCACGCGGCGGGATCAGCGCGGCGTCCGGATCTCGGCTCAGGGCTGGGATGCAGGCCGCCCAGTTGGCGGCTGGTCGAATACACCGCATCGCCGCCGGCCGTGTTGTCATCGGCGGCCACGGCACGCCCACGGCCTTGCCGCTTGGCCTCCTGCAGGGCCTGGTCGGCGCGCTGCGTGGCCTCCACGAGCGATTCGCCCGCCTGGATCTGCACCACGCCGAAGCTCAGGCTCAGCGGCGTCTGCTGCAGCGATTTGCGCTCCTTGTCGACGTGGCGCACCATGCGGTCGGCCACGTGCAGCGCGTCGTTGATGGTCGTGTCGGGCAGCAGCGCGATGAACTCGTCACCGCCCAGCCGGCCCACCAGGTCGCGGCTGCGCAGCATCTTGCGTGCGCTGCCCGCCACCAGCTTCAGGGCCTCGTCGCCGCCCGCGTGCCCGCTCGCATCGTTGACCTGCTTGAAGTGGTCGATGTTGAAGACCATCAGCGACGAGCTGCCCGGCGGACTCAGGCGCAGCGTCTGCGCGGCCATCTCGTTGAAGTGGCGGCGGTTGGGCACCTGGGTGAGCATGTCGAAATCGGCCAGGATGCGCAGCTGGCGATGCGATTCGCGCAGGTCCTGCTCGGTGCGCTCGTAGGTCAGCAGCAGGCACATGTAGACCGAGAACATCACGGCGGCGACCAGGCCCAGCAAGGCCGCCGGCTGCTGGATGTGGTTCGGGTCGGCCACGGGCACGCCCCAGCTGCCGAAGGCCGTGAGCATGCGCGGCACCTGGAACACGGCCGCCACGATCAGGAAGAACAGGATCGCCTTGAGATACGGGCTTTGACGCCAAGTCGCGGATCGAGTGCACCTGCCACGCCGTGTACAGGTAGCAGCCGATGTTCAGGAAGGTGAAGGTGGCCACGCGCGCGCCCACGTCGTGCGGGTTCTGGCGCCAAACGAGCACGTAAATGCAGAAGCAGGTGATCAGCAAGGCCGCATCGGCCCAGGGCGGCGTGCGGAAGTTGCTGCGGATGTAGAACTGGCGCATGCCCGTCAGCATGGTCAGCGGCCATTGCATGGTCAGCAGGGACGCGATGGGCAGCATCCAGGGATAGCTGTCGTACAGGAACAGGCTCAGGGCGCTGATCATGTTGGCCCACTGCGCGGCCGTCCACCACCAGTAGCCTCGGTACGTGCGCTGGGTGACGCCTACCAGCGTCATGATCGCCGCGGCGGTAAAGAGCACGATGCCGACCACGAGGGTCAGGGTAGGCAGGTGTAGCGGAGCGAATTGGGGCATTGCGACTTTGAACTGCGGGGGCGCAACAAGGCGACGGAAGTCATACACAATCCGCCCTCATGGTACCCCTGCACAGCATATTTTTGTGCGCCCATTTTCACTTAGGAGACAAGCGCCATGGGCATGGATGTTGTGGATTATGAAATCAAAGGCGCCGAAATGCAGTTCGTCGAGGTCGAACTCGATCCGGGCGAGGCCGCCATCGGCGAAGCGGGCAGCATGATGTTCATGGACGCCGACATCGAGATGGACACTGTATTTGGCGATGGCTCGCAGCAACAAGGCGGCATATTCGGCAAATTGATGGGCGCCGGCAAGCGCCTGATCACCGGCGAAAGCCTGTTCACGACCATCTACACGAACCAGGGCGCGGGCAAGAAGCGCGTGGCTTTCGCGGCGCCTTACCCGGGCAAGATCCTGCCGATGGACCTCCAACAACTCGGCGGCACGCTGATCTGCCAGAAGGACGCGTTCTTGTGCGCCGCACGCGGCGTGGCGCTGGGCATCGCTTTCCAGCGGCGCCTGGGCACGGGCTTTTTCGGCGGCGAAGGCTTCATCATGCAGCGGCTCGACGGCGACGGCCTGGCCTTCATCCATGCGGGCGGCACGGTCGTGCGCCGCGAGCTGAAGGCGGGCGAATCCCTGCTGGTCGACACGGGGTGCGTGGTGGCCTACACCCAGCAGGTCGATTTCGACATCCAGTACGTGGGCAAGATCAAGACGGCGCTGTTCGGTGGCGAGGGCCTGTTCCTGGCCAAGTTGACGGGTCCCGGCCATGTCTGGCTGCAGAGCCTGCCGTTCTCGCGCCTGGCTTCACGTATCTTTGCCGCGGCGCCTCAGACAGGCGGCCGCAGCCGCGAAGAGGGCGGCTTGTTCACCAGCCTGGGCGCGGGCGGTCTGCTGGGCTCGGTCGGCTCGATCCTGGGTGGCGACGAGTGAATGCCTGCCATGCCGGCTGCATGGGTGTTGCGCAAATGCGAGGCCTCGCCACTGCGCCTGTGCTTCGATTGACATGCCGCAGTCGGGCCTCCAGGTCAGGCGCTTACACTTGAAAGCTTGACCGCAGGCACAGACCCGATGAAATCCACAGATTCCTTGTTACAGCCGCTCCGTTTTGCATGGGCTCGGCGGCTGTTTGGCGCCCTGGCCGTGGGCTTGATGGCCACATCAGTCTGGGCGCAAACGGGGGCTGCCGGTACGAATCCGATCTTCGTCCTCAACTCGCTGGACGCGTCCATCAGCATCATCGATCCGGTCAGCTTCAAGGAAACGCGCCGTGTGCCCACGGGCAAGGAGCCGCACCACCTTTACCTGACGCCCGACGAGAAGTCGCTGATGATCGCCAACGCGCTGGCCGATTCGCTGACGCTGCTCGACCCGAAGACCGGCCAGGTTCAGCGCGTCATCGAGAACATCGCCGACCCGTATCAACTGCGTTTCTCGCCCGACATGAAGTGGCTCGTGATCGCCTCGAACCGGCTCGATCACGTCGACATCTACCGCGCTACGCAGCGCCCGGGCGGCGGCGTCGACCTGGCTCTGGCCAAGCGCGTGCCCTCCGGCAAAACGCCCAGCCACATCAACATCGACAGCAAGAGTGCCGTGGCCTACGTGTCCATGCAGGACAGTGACGAGATGATCGCCATCGACCTGGCCACGCAGACGCCGCGCTGGAAGATCCCCGTGGGCAAGCTGCCCGCGGACATCTTCCTCACACCCGACGACAAGCAGTTGATGCTCGGCCTGACGGGCGACAGCTTCGTCGAGGTCTACGACATCACCGGCCCCAAGCCCGTGTTGACCAAGCGCATCAAGACGGGCGAGGGCGCCCACGCCTTCCGGGCCTGGGGCGACAGGCGCCATGTGCTGATCAGCAACCGCGTGGCCAACACGATCAGCAAGATCGACATGCAGACCATGACCGTCGTGGCCACCTACCCGGCGCCCGGCGGCCCCGATTGCATGGACATCCTGAGCGATGGCAAGACCATCCTCGTGACCTCGCGCTGGGCCCGCAAGCTCACCTTCATCGACACGGTCGGCGCGAAGGTGATACGCCAGATCCCGGTCGGGCGCTCGCCACATGGCGTGTGGACACTGGACCATGCGCCGCGCCGCTGAGGGTTTCCCGCACCGCACACGCCGAGCCCGGCTGCGGGTCGGCGTGCTGCTGAGTTTGTCGGCGATGTGCGCACTGCCGTGGACGCCGGCCAGTGCTGCAGGCAACCAGGCCGCACAGCCTGACAAGCCCTGCAGCCAGCCCGTCTACCTGACCATCGACACGGGCCACATGGGCGTCGCGCCCCTGATCGTGGACGTGCTCAAGCGCCAGCAGGTCAAGGCCACCTTCTTCCTGGCCAACGAGCGCACGCAGGCCGTCGGCGCGCGCCCCGAGGGCATGACGCTCGATGCCCACTGGGCGCCCTGGTGGAAGGAGCTGGCCGCGCAGGGCCACGATTTCGGCTCCCACACCTGGGACCACGTCACCTGGAAGGCCGATACGCCCACGGGCTTCCAGTTCAAGGGCTCGATGGGGCCGCTGGCAGGCAAGATGCAGTCGCTCACGGCGAAGCAGTATTGCGAGCAACTCGCCGAGCCCGCGCGGCGTTTCCAGCAGATGACCGGCCAGCCCATGCGGGCGCTGTTCCGGGCGCCCGGCGGCAAAATATCGCCCGCCTTGCTGGCGGCGGCCAAGGCCTGCGGCTGGCACCACGTGCCGTGGTCGGCGGCGGGTTTCCTGGGCGATGAGCTGCCCAGCGACCGCTACCCCAACCAGCGCCTGCTCGACCAGGCCCTGCAACGCATTCGCCCTGGCGACATCCTGCTCATGCATCTTGGGATATGGTCTCGCAAGGAACCTTGGGCGCCCGCCGTACTCGAACCCCTGATCGTCGGCCTCAAGGCCCGCGGCATGTGTTTCGCCACCTTGAAGACGCACCCAGACTACGCCTCGATCGGGCCCGCGCCCCTCACACCCTGACATGATCGATCAGAACCTGATCACCCTTTTGACGGACGCCTTCGGGCAAGTCCAGCAGTGGTTGTTCGAATCCGTCGTGCAGCCCGTCGCGTTCGGGTTGGGGTTGGGCAATTTCCTCGAAGACGCCTACGACGGCACGGGCTGGCTGCTGGTCGGTGGCATCCAGTTGCTGGTCATGCTTTGCCTGATCGGGCCCCTGCAGCGCTGGCGGCCGATCGAGTCGCATGCGCCGCGCGGCCCTGTGCTGGTCGATGTCATCTACACGCTGATCCACCGCCTGGGCCTGTTCCGCGTGGCGATGTTTTTCTCGGTCGACCCGGTGCTGGACTACACCTTCGGCGCGGCGCGGCTGAGCGGTTTCGACGGCATCCAGCTCGATGCCTTGATGGGCCCACTGTGGCCCGGCATCACCGATACGGCCTGGGCCAGCTTCGTGCTGTACCTGCTGGCCTTCGACCTGCTCGACTACTGGATCCACCGCGGCCAGCACCGCTACAACCGCTGGTGGGCGCTGCACGCCGTCCACCACAGCCAGCAGCACATGACGATGTGGAGCGACAACCGCAACCACCTGCTCGACGATGCCATCCGCGACGTGATCATCGCCTTCACGGCCCGCGCCATCGGCGTGCCGCCAGGGCAGTTCGTGGCCGTGGTCGCCTTCACGCAACTGGTCGAGAACCTCTCGCACGTCAACGCCCGCGTGAGCTTCGGCTGGCTGGGCGAGCGCCTGCTGGTCAGCCCACGCTTTCACCGCACGCACCACGGCATCGGCATCGGGCACGAGGGCGACAAGCCCGGCACGCTGGGCGGCTGCAACTTCGCCGTGCTCTTTCCGATCTGGGACATCGTGTTCCGCACGGCCCGCTTCGACAAAGCCTTCGTGGCCACGGGCATCCGCGACCAGTTGCCCGAGCATGGCGGCCGCGATTACGGCCAGGGCTTCTGGGCCCAGCAATGGCTGGGTTTCAAGCGCCTGCTGAGCTGATGCCTGATACCGACCTCAAGCCGATGCAAAAGCCGATGCAATGGGGCCTGATGCTGGAGGCCGCCTGGCGCGCGCTGGCCTATTGCCTGCACCCACGCGTGATCTGGCTGTCGGTGCTGCCCTTGCTGCTGGCGGCGGTCTCGCTGGGCGTGCTCAGCTGGTGGGGCTGGTCGGATGGCGTGGCCGCTGTGCGCGCCGGGCTCGACAACTGGGGCATCAGCCACGACCTGCTGCAATGGCTCGACCGGGCAGGGCTGAGTGCCTTGCGCGCCGCCCTGGTGCCTTTGCTGCTCGTGATCATGACGGTACCCGTCGTGATCATCGTGTGCCTGCTGCTGGTCGCCGGCCTGATGACGCCCGCGCTGGTCAAGCTGGTCAGGGCGCGGCGCTTCCCGGCCCTGCAGGGCTCGCAGACCACGCCCTGGTGGGCATCGCTGCTGTGGTCGCTGGGCGCGTCCGTGCTGGCCATGCTGATGCTGCTGGCGAGCCTGCCGCTGTGGCTGCTGCCCGTGATGGCGGTGCTCCTGCCGCCTTTGATCTGGGGCTGGCTCACCTACCGCGTCATGGCCTTCGATACGCTGGCCGATCTGGCCACGTCGCAAGAGCGTCAGCAGGTGCTCAAGCAGCATCGCGGCACCTTGCTGGTGATGGGCGTGGTGTGCGGCTACATGGGCGCCGCGCCCGCCGCCTTGTGGGCGCTGGGCGCCTGGACGGTCGTGCTGGCGCCTTTGCTGATCGTGGCTTCGGTGTGGGCCTACACGCTCGTGTTCGCGTTCTCGAGCCTCTGGTTCGCGCACTACCTGCTGCCCGCGCTGCAGGCTGTGCGCCAGGGCGAAACGGCTCATACTGCGCGGCCCGACGTGATCGAGAACGTGGCGCAGGATCAGCCATGACCGGCCTGATCATCATCGGTGACGAGATCCTCAGCGGCCGCCGGCAGGACAAGCACTTGGCCAAGGCCATCGAGCTGCTGTCCGAACGCGGCATGGCCGTCTCATGGGTGCGCTACGTGGGTGACGACCCGGCCCGCATCACGGCCGACCTGCGCCATGCCTTCGACAGCGGCGACCTCGTGTTCTCGTTCGGTGGCATCGGCGCCACGCCCGACGACCACACCCGGGCCTGCGCGGCGCAAGCACTGGGTTGTGAACTGGCGCTGCATCCAGAAGCCAAGGCCCTGATCCTTGAACGCGGCAGGCAGATGGCCGAGCAGGCCGGCGATTCTTTCGATCCCGATTCCGAGAACAGCTGGCGCCGCCTGCAGATGGGCATGTTCCCGCAGGGCGCCAGCATCATCCCCAACCCCTACAACCAGATCCCTGGTTTCACGATGCTGGGGCGCGTGCATTTCGTGCCTGGCTTCCCGGTGATGGCGTGGCCGATGATGGCCTGGGTGCTCGACACCCTGCATGCCGATCTGCACGGCTCGGCGCGCCTGCTCGAAAAATCCATCGTGGTGTACCGGGGCATCGAATCGGTGCTGACGCCGCTCATGCTGGACGTCGAAGCCCGCTTCGCGCCTGCCAAGGTGTTCAGCCTGCCCAGCGAAGATCATCCGCTGCACGGGCGCCACATCGATCTGGGTGTCAAAGGCGCACCCGAGCTGGCCGGACAGGCGTTCGCGTACCTGCTGGATGGCCTGACCAAGATTGGTGCATCATTGGGCCCAATTTCGGTGCGACCATGAGCGCACTTACATTGATGCACATCATTGGTGCGTATTGAGGGCTGAAGCCTTTTCAACCCCGCTTTTTCTGTTGCGCGATTCGCAAGCTGGCGCGTTCAGGTGCACTGGCCGGTGTCTGAAATGACTCGCTTCGGTGCGAGGGGTGTCTTGAAAGTACGGGGCTTTCCCCAGGGGCGCGGCGCAAAGCACGTGCCGGCGCCAGCGTGAGGCATGCTTTCTGCTATTACACTGCGCGCTGTTTCTGATCTGGAAACAGAGTCAAATTCTCTTCTCGCATTCAATTACGCCTCTTGCTAGGAGCACCTGATGGCCAACAAGACCGTCGCCGACGTGATGAAGTTGGTGAAGGACAACGAAGTCAAATTCGTTGATTTCCGTTTCACCGATACCCGTGGCAAAGAGCAGCACGTCTCCGTGCCTGTCTCTCACTTTGACGAAGACAAATTCACCTCGGGCCATGCCTTCGACGGTTCGTCCATCGCTGGTTGGAAGGGCATCGAAGCCTCCGACATGCAACTGATGCCTGACCCTAACACGGCCAACATCGACCCTTTCTTCGAAGAGCCCACCCTGATCCTGACCTGCGACGTCATCGATCCGACGGACGGCAAGGCCTATGAGCGCGATCCCCGCTCGCTGGCCAAGCGCGCTGAAGCCTACCTGAAGTCCTCGGGCCTGGGCGACACCGCCTTCTTCGGTCCCGAGCCCGAATTCTTCGTGTTCGACTCGGTCCGCTGGGGCAACGAGATGTCCGGCAGCTTCTTCAAGATCGAATCGGAAGAAGGCGCCTGGTCCACGTCCAAGGAATACGAGCACGGCAACAGCGGCTACCGCCCCACCGTGAAGGGCGGCTACTTCCCCGTGCCACCCGTCGACAGCTTCCAGGACATGCGCTCCGAAATGAGCCTGATCCTCGAATCGCTGGGCATCCCCGTCGAAGTGCACCACCACGAAGTGGCCAACGCCGGCCAGATGGAAATCGGCACGCGCTTCAGCACGCTGACCCAACGCGCCGACTGGCTGCAACTGCAAAAGTACGTGATCACGAACGTGGCCCATGCCTACGGCAAGACCGCCACTTTCATGCCCAAGCCCATCGTTGGCGACAACGGCTCCGGCATGCACGTTCACCAGTCGATCTGGAAGGACGGCAAGAACCTGTTCGCAGGCGAAGGCTACGCCGGCCTGAGCGAATTCGCCCTGTACTACATCGGCGGCATCATCAAGCACGCGCGCGCCCTGAACGCCATCACCAATCCCGGTACGAACTCGTACAAGCGTCTGGTGCCTGGCTTCGAAGCCCCCGTGAAGCTGGCCTACTCGGCCAAGAACCGCTCGGCCTCGATCCGCATTCCTTACGTCGCGAACCCCAAGGGCCGCCGCATCGAAGCGCGCTTCCCCGATCCTTCGGCCAACCCCTATCTGGCCTTCTCGGCCCTGATGATGGCTGGTCTGGACGGCGTGGAAAACAAGATCCATCCGGGCGAAGCCGCCACGAAGGACCTGTACCACCTGCCTCCCGAAGAAGACGCGCTGATCCCGACCGTCTGCCACAGCCTGGACCAGGCTCTGGAATACCTGGACAAGGACCGTGCCTTCCTGACCAAGGGTGGCGTGTTCACCGATGCCTACCTCGACGCCTACATCGACCTGAAGATGCAGGAAGTGACGCGTTTCCGCATGGCCACGCACCCTGTCGAGTTCGACATGTACTACGCGCTGTAATCCTTCGGGATTCAAGTGGGGGCCGCGAGGCTCCGATAACCAAAGGGCGGCGAAAGTCGCCCTTTGTTGTTTTCTGCCCTGCCGCGTGCGGTGGCAGGGTTTAAGCGTTCTTGCGAAGTTGACGCCATGCCCCACCTTGAGGGCATACTGCTGCAGCGGCGTTCGGCGCGTTTCCCGAATCCATCACTTCGATGATCACCATGACAGATCTGGCATCTCACGATCCCCGAGCTTCGGCCCAAGGTCTTCGCTGGCGGCCATGGCTGGTGGCGGCATCCCTGACCTTGTTGCAGGGCGTGGCCCAGGCCGATGACAAGCCCGTCTACCGCTGTCCGGGCAATCTTTACACAGATGCCCTGAGCGCCAAGGAAGCCCAGGGCAGGGGCTGCAAGACGCTGGATGGCGCCCCGATCACGGTGATCCAGTCGACGTTGCCGCGCGGCAATGCGGGCGCGCCCAAGTCGGATGGCGGCGCAGGTGCCAAGGTCGGTGCCGAGGATCAGAAGGCCCGCGACGCCGATGCCAAGCGCATCCTCGAGTCCGAGCTCAAGAAGGAAGAAGATGCCCTGGCCGCCTTGCAAAAGGCCTACAACAACGGGCAGCCCGAGCGCCAGGGCGACGAGCGCAACTACCAAAAGTACCAGGACCGCGTCAACGAGATGAAGGCGGCGTTGACCCGCAAGGAGTCCGATGTCGCGGCCCTCAAGCGTGAGCTGGCCAAGTTCGCCGCCAAGTAAAGACAAAGAAGGTGGCGCATGGCCAAGGCCGCATCCGCGTTGAAAAAGGGGAGCGCGCGCGCGCGGCAACCCGAGCATGAGTTGCCCGCCGGGCTGGAGACGTTCGATCACCTGGCCACGATGGTCGCCGTGGTCGAGCCAGACGGACTGTGCCTGTTCGCCAATGCGGCGTTCGAAGAGGTGCTGGGGCTGTCGCGTCGCAGCGTGATGCGCGAGTCGATCTTCGACTGGTTCGTCGATGCGCTCTTGCTCAAGGACATCGTGGCGGCCGTGGCCCGAAATGAGTTCGCCACCAGCCGCCTGCAGGCCGAGCTCAAGCGCCATCTGCATGTGTCGGCGGGCGACCCGCTGCCTGTGCAGGTGATCGTGACCCGCCTGGACCATGCGCACCAGGTGCTGATCGAGCTGGTCGAGGTCGAGCAGCAGACCAAGCAGGAGCGCGAAGAGCGTGCGCTCGACCAGGCCCAGGCCAACAAGGAGCTGATCCGCAACCTGGCCCACGAGATCAAGAACCCGCTGGGCGGCATCCGTGGCGCGGCGCAGTTGCTGCAGATGGAGCTGGAGTCCAAGTCGCTGACCGAGTACACGCAGGTCATCATCCACGAGGCGGACCGGCTGCAGGCGCTGGTCGACCGGCTGCTGGCGCCGCACCGCAGGCCGCATCTGGTGAGCGACGTGAACATCCACGAGGTGTGCGAGCGTGTGCGTTCCCTGATCCTGGCGGAATTTCCCAAGGGACTGAAGGTCTGGCGGGACTACGACACGTCGCTGCCCGAGTTCCGCGGCGACCGCGAGCAGCTCATCCAGGCCGTGTTGAACATCGCGCACAACGCGGCGCAGGCCTTGTCCGAGCGCATCGCGACGGGCGACGCCATGCTCACGCTGCGCACGCGCGTCGCACGCCGTGTCACGATCAACCGGCATCTTCATCGGCTGGCACTGGTCTTGCATATCGAGGACAACGGCCCAGGCATTCCGCAAGCCATCCGCGATCGCATTTTTTACCCGCTGGTATCGGGGCGCGAGGGTGGCTCCGGCCTGGGTCTGACTTTGGCGCAAACCTTCGTTCAACAGCATCAAGGCACCATCGAATGCGAAAGCGAGCCGGGACACACGGTATTCAAGATACTGATACCGCTACCGTGAAGCCGGCCCGCGCGACGTGTCCGGTTCGGGATGCCAACCACATTAGGCCAGCATGAAACCCATCTGGATCGTTGACGACGACCAATCCATCCGCTTCGTGCTTGAAAAGGCACTGACCCGCGAGGACCTGCCGGTCCGTGTGTTCACCAACCCGCGCGATGTGCTGGCGGCGCTCGACGACGACGAGCCGCAGGTGCTCGTGTCGGACATCCGCATGCCCGGCGGCTCGGGTATCGACCTGCTGAGCAAGGTCAAGGCGCGTCTGCCCGGTCTGCCCGTCATCATCATGACGGCCTACTCCGATCTGGACAGCGCCGTGTCGGCCTTCCAGGGCGGCGCTTTCGAGTACCTGCCCAAGCCTTTCGACTTGCCCAAGGCCGTCGAGTTGATCCGCCGCGCGGTGGACGAGAGCGTGCGCGAAGAGGTGATCGACGAGCGTGTGACGCAGATGCCCGAGATGCTGGGCCAGGCGCCCGCGATGCAGGACGTGTTCCGTGCGATCGGCCGCCTGAGCCAGAGCAATGTGACGGTGCTGATCACGGGCGAGTCGGGCGCGGGCAAGGAACTGGTGGCGCGCGCGCTGCACAAGCACAGCCCGCGTGGCAACGGGCCTTTCGTGGCGATCAACACGGCGGCGATCCCGAAGGACCTGCTGGAGTCCGAGCTGTTCGGTCATGAGCGCGGTGCCTTCACGGGCGCGCAGACCATGCGGCGCGGGCGCTTCGAGCAGGCCGACGGCGGCACCTTGTTCCTCGATGAAATCGGCGACATGCCCTTCGACCTGCAGACCCGCTTGTTGCGCGTGCTCAGCGATGGCCAGTTCTACCGCGTGGGCGGCCACCATCCGCTCAAGAGCAATGTGCGCGTGATCGCGGCGACCCACCAGAACCTCGAAGACCGCGTGCGCCACGGCGTGTTCCGCGAGGACTTGTTCCACCGCCTCAACGTGATCCGCCTGCGCCTGCCGGCCTTGCGCGAGCGCCGCGAAGACATCCAGACCCTGGCGCGCTTCTTCTTGCAAAAGAGCGCCAAGGACCTGGGCGTCGAAGCCAAGCGCATCTCCGAGGCGGCGCTGGCCAAGCTGGCCGCGTTCGATTTCCCTGGCAACGTGCGGCAGCTCGAAAACATCTGCCACTGGCTGACGGTGATGGCGCCGGCGCAGGTCATCGAAACGAAGGACTTGCCGCCCGAGTTGCTCGATGCGCGCGGGGGCGGTATTCCGGCCTTGACCTCGTGCGAATCGGGTGCCGCGTTGGCGCCTGCCAGCGCCGCAACGGCGGAATTGCCACAGGCCGATCTGCCATCCCGGGCCGAGGTGCCCGTGCGCCCCGTGGCCGATGCCTGGCGCAATGGCCTGCCGCCCGAGTTCGTGTCGAACCCCCACCCGATCCCACTGGCCTCGGCGCCAGCATCCATCGGCACTGCGGCACCCGCTACGACGGCAGCATCACCCACCTGGCTGAAAGACCTCGAGCGCGACGCTCGCGTGCGCCTCGAAGCGGGCCAGACCGATGTGTGGGACGCCCTGACGCGCCAGTTCGAGGCCAGCCTGATCCACACGGCGCTCGACCTGACGCGCGGCCGGCGCATCGAGGCCGCGCAGAAGCTGGGCATCGGGCGTAACACGATCACGCGCAAGATCCAGGAACTGGGCATCGACGACTGAATACCGGTGACTGACGCTTGCTTTACACAGGGAAGCAAACGGGTCATCGGGTCTGCGCTACAGTGACACGACACGGGCTCCAAGAGGGGTCCCGTTCGTGTTTCGAAGCGAGGATTTCATGAAGCAAGTGTTGCGGATGTCGGCCGGGGCCGCGGTCAAGCTGGCCGTGGTGGCGTCTCTGTGCGCGGTGGCGGCCTGCTCGACCACCAGCCCCGATGTGATCAAGCCCGGCGATGCCCAGCGCCTGTCCCAGGTCGAAGACGCCGTGGTGCTCAATGTCCGCCCAGTTGTCGTGGAAGGCAGCCAGAGCGGTCTGGGCGGTGCCACGGGTGCCGTGCTGGGTGGCGTGGCCGGCGTGGGCGCGTCGAGCAACAGCCGCAGTTCGGCCATCATCGGTGTGGCCGGCGCTGTCGTGGGCGGCATCGTGGGCAATGCGGCCGAGCGTTTCGGCACGCGCGAGGATGCGCTGGAAATCCTGCTGCAGATGGCCAATGGCACGCGCCGCTCCATCGTACAGGCCAAGGGCAATGAAACCTTCAACCCGGGCGACCCCGTGATCCTGGTGACGACAGGCGGCAAGACGCGCCTGATGTTGGCGCCCAAGATCGTCACGCCTGCGGGTACACCGGCACCGACACCCGTGCCCGCGCCTGTGCAGGTGAAGTAACCCCGACTGGTTTTTCGAGTGCCGCCGGTGGATGCCCGCCAGCGGTGACGCCGGATCGCGCTTTGTCTGCTGTGCCTGCTGCGACGCGATGGGTCCTTATTCAATCAGAGAGTGTTTCGCCATGATGAATCCAGCTTTTGCCCGCACCAGCCGTTCCAACCGATTCGCCGTGAGCCTGTTGACGGCGCTGATGGCGACCATCTGGGGTGGCGCCGTGTTGGCCGCGCCCCCCGTGTCCAGCGTACCGGGCAAGCAGCTCAGCGTCACCGCCGCGCCTGTCGCCGTGACCGCCGTGGAAGGCATCAGCGAGTACCGCCTGCCCAATGGCTTGCAGATCCTGCTGATCCCCGATGACTCCAAGCCCACGACGACCGTGAACGTGACCTACCGGGTCGGCTCGAGGTTCGAGAACTACGGCGAAACCGGCATGGCGCACTTGCTCGAGCACCTGATGTTCAAGGGCTCGCCGCGTTACCCGCAGGTCTGGGCCGAGTTCAACAAGCGCGGCTTCAGCGCCAACGGCAGCACCTGGTACGACCGCACCAACTACTTCGCCAGCTTCGCGGCCAACGACGAGAACCTGCACTGGTACCTGCAATGGCAGGCCGATGCGATGGTCCACAGCTTCATCGCGCGCAAGGACCTCGACAGCGAGATGACGGTCGTGCGCAACGAGATGGAGATGGGCGAGAACGACCCCGGCCGCATCCTCATGGAAAAGACCGTGGCGGCCATGTACCAGTGGCACAACTACGGCAAGTCGACCATCGGCGCGCGCACCGACGTCGAAGGCGTCGACATCGGCCGTCTGCAGGACTTCTACCATCGCTACTACCAGCCCGACAACGCCACGTTGATCGTGTCGGGCAAGTTCGACCAGGCCAAGGTGCTGGCCTGGGTGCAGCAAGCCTTCGGCGCGATCCCCAAGCCGCGGCGCACCTTGCCTCAGCTCTACACGCTGGACCCTGTTCAAGACGGCGAGCGCGCGGTGACGCTGCGCCGCGTGGGCGGCGTGCCCTTGCTGTACGCCGGCTACCACGTGGTGCCGGGCGCGCACCCTGATTACGCGGCCATCGAGCTGCTGTCCTACATCCTGGGCGACACGCCATCGGGCCGCCTGCACAAGGCCATGACCGAGAAGCAACTGGCCGCCAACGTGTTCGCGTTCTCCGAAGGCCTGGCCGACCCCGGCTTCATGCTCTTCGGCGCACAGCTGCAGCCCAAGCAAGACCCGGCCATGAGCGCCAAGACCATGCTGGATGTGATCGAGTCGATCAAGCAGCAACCGATCACGCAGGAAGAGCTGGACCGCGCCAAGGCCAAGTGGCTCAAGGCCTGGGACATGGGCTTCGCCGACCCGCAGCGTGTGGGCGTCGCCTTGTCCGAGTCGGTGGCGCAGGGCGACTGGCGCCTGTTCTTCCTGACGCGCGACCGCATCAAGGCGGCCACGCTGGCCGATGTGCAGCGTGTGGCGCAGGAGGACTTCGTCTCCTCCAACCGCACGCTCGGCCAGTACGTGCCCACGCCCGCGCCGGAGCGCGCGCCCAAGCCCGAGCGTGTCGACGTCGCCTCGATGTTCAAGGACTTCAAGGCGCAGGCCGCCCAGGCCAAGGCCGAAACCTTCGATGCCAGCCCCGCCAACATCGATGCGCGCACGCAACGCTTCCAACTGGCTTCGGGCATGAAGGTGGCCTTGCTGCCCAAGTCCACGCGGGGCCAGGCCGTGCATGGCACCTTGACCTTGCGCTACGGCGATGAAAAATCGCTGGCCAACTGGGGCGAGGTGCCATCGGCCCTGGCGGCCTTGCTGGACAAGGGCACGGCCAACCTGAGCCGCCAGCAGTTGCAGGACAAGCTCGATGCCTTGCAGGCCGAGGTGGGTTTCTCGGCGGCAGCCGGGCAGTTGAACGTGAGCTGGTCCACGCGCAAAGAGCATGTGCCGGCCTTGATCGCGCTGTTGGGCGACGTGCTGCGCCACCCCGCTTTGCCCGCTGACGCGTTGGAAGAGGTGCGCCAGCAGGCCCTGGCGTCGCTGGAAGAGCAGAGCAAAGAGCCCGAGGCCGTGCTTGAAGAAGCCATCGCCCGCCATGGCAACCCGTATCCCGTGGGCGATGTGCGCTACGCACCGACCTTCGCCGAAACCGAAGCCGATTGGAAGGGCGTGAAGATCGAGCGTGTGCGCGCATTCCACGACACCTTCCTGGCTGCGAACCACGCGCAAGTGGGCATCGTGGGCGATCTGGACGCGGCGGCCGTCAAGCAGGCACTCGAAGCGGCCTTCGGCGACTGGCGCGGCCAGCAGCCTTATGCGCGCGTGCCGCAGCCTTTGGTCAAGTTGCCGCCAACGCGCTTGGTCCTGCCGACGCCCGACAAGCAAAATGCCGCGATGTCCGTCGCGTTGCCCGTGCCTTTGAATGACACGGATGCCGATTACCCGGCACTCATGCTGGCCAATCATTTGTTGGGCGCTGGTGGTGATTCACGCTTGTGGAACCGCATTCGCGAGCGCGAAGGCCTTTCATATAACGTATACAGCAGCGTGCAATGGAATCCCATCGAGCAGAACTCGCGCTGGGTGGCGGCCGCGATCTTCGCGCCTCAGAATCGCGACAAAGTCGAGACCGCATTTCGCGAAGAAGTGAACAAGGCGCTCGAGAAGGGGTTTACCCAAGCCGAGTTCGATGCGGGCAAACGTGGTTTGCTCAATTTCCGCCGATTGAGCCGTGCGCAGGACGCGCGTCTGGCAGCGGGTTGGGCAACTAATTTATACCTGGACCGCACATATGCGGTCGCAGCGAAGGTGGATGCCGCGCTGGAGACCTTGACGCTGGAGCAGGTCAACCAGGCCTTGAAGCGCTACCTCAAGCCAGATCAGTTTGTGCTGGGCCTGGCAGGTGATTTCAAGCCCGGCAAGCCTTGATGCACTGACCATGGCGATGCGGCCGTCGCCGAAGGAGGACGGCTGCATATTCCCCGGAAGGTATGGGTGACGGGTATGGGCAATAAAAAAGCCGGTGCGTTACACACCGGCTTTTTTGTTTCAATCTGAAATTCAAATCGCGAAATCTTCGAGTTTCTTGCCGGACGCCACAGCGGCTTGAACCCACTTGGGTTGCAGACCGCGACCAGTCCAGGTCTCGCCCGTGGCGTTGTTGCGGTACTTGGGGGCGACCTTGCGGCCAGCGGAAGCACTGCCGCCGGAAGCCTTACCAGCCTTCAAGCCCAAATCAGCCACGGTCAGGCCGTGTTCGCTCAGCAAGGACTTGATCTGGTTGATCACGCCGGCACGCTCGGCACGGCGGGCGTCGAGCAATTGCTTTTCCAGTTCGGCGGTCTGCTTTTCGAGGGCTGCTTTTTGTGCAAGAAGGGTTTGGTAGTTGCTCATGTGGTGTCCTTTGCCTTAACCCTGGTCTCCAGGGCGAGAATACTTATTGGTGAAGCCATTGGTTGCCGAGCTTGGCTTTTAAGTTCTTGTGCCTGCCCGTATCAACGTAGGCGAATTCTAAACACAAAATAAAACCAATTGCAAATGCCGTTATCGATTCGGCATTGGAATCGTGCCTGAATGTGCCTTATATCATCACCAAAATCAGGGGGGCAGTTCGCGCCAGCCAAAGTGATTGAGCCCGCAAAGCTGGCATTCTCGGTCAAGGGTTTGCGTTATTTTGGCGGGTGGCCTCGCGTGACACCGCGTCTCCCAGCTGAATCACGGCCAGCGCGTAATAGCTCGATTGGTTGTATCTGGTGATGGCGTAGAAATTGGCCGTGCCCGCAATCATCGTGGGCGCGTCCGGGCCGTTGAACAATTGAACCAGCGCCAGCGGGCCCGGGTGGTTTTGCGCGGCCTGCGGCAGGTTTGCGCCGAGGTCCTGCATCTCCTTGGCCGAGAAACTGGGCAGGATATCGGGTGCGAGCAATTTGGCCAGCGCGCCCGCGTCTTTGGGCGGGGCGATATCGTAATAAGCGGGCTGGCTGGTCTGCCAGCCGTGTTCGGCCAGGTAATGGGCCACGCTGCCGATGGCGTCGACAGGGCTGCGCATCAGGTCGATATGGCCGTCGCCGTCGAAATCGATGGCATACCGCCGGATCGAGCTGGGCATGAATTGCGGCAGGCCCACCGCCCCTGCGTATGAGCCCATCATGCTGTCGGGCTCGATGTTCTGCTCCTGGCAGAGCTTGAGGTACTCGGCAAGCTCGTCCTTGAAGAACGCGCTGCGGTCGCTGCGCCCCTTGGGGAAGTCGAGCGTGAGCATGGTCAGCACATCCAGCACCCTGAAGTTGCCCGTGTTCTTGCCGTAGATCGTTTCCACGCCCAATACGCCCGCGATGATGGCCGCGGGCACGCCGAACTGCGCTTCGGCGCGCTTCAGATCGGCTTCGTACAGGCGCCAGAAGTTGACGCCCGCGCGGATGCGGATGGGCTCGACGAAACGGCTTCGGTAAGCCGCCCAGTTCTTGGCCGTGGGCACGGGGGCGGGCAGCATCAGCTTGGCGGCGTTGTCCTTGACGCGGGCTTTGGACAGGGCGTCCCAGACCCACAGCGGGTCGAGCGACATCTTTGTGCGAGGTCGGCGGCCAGCTGGCGCGCGTCTTCGCGGTAGGCGTAGCTGTCTGGCAACGGGTTGCCGGTCAAGGGGCGGATGGCGGGCAGGGTGCTGACTTGAACGGGCGTGGCCGTGGGCGCGTCGGTGAGCTTGTCTGTGGCGCTGCTGGCGGCTTGAGGTGCGGGTACCGGGGCGACGGTCGGGGGCGATGATCGGGTGGCGCAGCCCGCCAGCACGATGCAGGCGAGGCCGAGGGTGCAGAGTGCCAGTCCCGGTCGGGTCGATGTGGCGGGTTTCAAGACGGAAGGCGCTGGCGACATTGGGGTTCGCGGGTGTGTGGGTCGCAAAGGAGAGGGCGGCCTAGTTTGCCCTATCTTGTTTGCGCGCGATGCGCCACTGTTGCGCCAGTTGCTCGATACGTTGAACCAGATCGGCTCGCAGTCGCCGCGCCTGTTGCCTGGTGCCGGTATGGGCGGCATAGCGCAGCGCGTCCATCTGCGTCAGGGCTTCTTTCAACTGCTGCGTCAGCTCGGCCTGCCTTGGGCTTGTCTTGACTTGGTCCAATGAATGAACCCAGCTGATGGCTGGCGCGGGTGCCGGGCTGCCGGTCGGTTGCGGCAGGCCCGCAGCCAGCAAGGCGCGATGGATGCGCTGCAGCGGCCTGCGCCATGGCGTCTTGCGCAGACGGGGGCGTGTCCACCACAGCCATCCCAGGCCCAGCAGGCTGATGCTCACCAGCACGGCGCCGCACAGGCGGACGAGGTCGAGCCAATCTGGCGAAGCAAAGCCCCAGTTCTTGAGCATGTTCATCTGCTTGTTGCGCGAGTACTGCAGCACCCACACATTCCAGCGGTTGTTGCCCGCGTCGATGTAGTCGCGCAGCTTGCCCCAGGTGGCCGGGCTGATGCTGGAGAGCGGGCCGGGCAGGCCGCGGCGTTCGCGGTAGCTGGGCCTGGGGCGCTCGATGCGGTCGGGCGCGACGGCCGCCGTGGGGTCGACGCGCACCCAGCCTTCACCGGGTTGCCAGAATTCGGCCCAGGCGTGCGCGTCGCTGTTGCGGACCACGAACAGGCCATCCACGGGGTTGAGCACGGCGCCCTGGTAGCCCGTGATGACCCGGCTGGGGATGCCCATGGCGCGCATCACGACCACGTAGGCGGTGGCGAAGTGTTCGCAAAAGCCGGTCTTGCGGTCCATCCAGAACTGGTCGATCAGGTGGACCTCGGGGTTGCCGTCCGTGTCCAGCCCGTCGTTGGTCGGTGCGAGCGTATAGGTGTAGCCGCCTTGCCGGATGTGCTGCAGCACCCGCATGGACAAGGCGCGCGGGTCGGCCTGGCTCATGTCGGCCTGGGCGCGCAAGCTTCGCGCCCATTGGATGGTGCGTGGGTTAAAGCCCAGCGGCAATTGCAGCCAGACACGCAACTGCGGCACCGCCTGCTCGGGGCCATGGCGAACCCCTGGCCAGGCCTGCGCGTCGATTTGCGAGCGGTCGGTCAGCGGTGAGTTGGCCTGCCAGTTCAGGCCCTGTCGGCGCAGTTGAGGCTCCGTGGATGGGGGCGTCGGCCTGGCCATCAGGGTGCCTTCCAGCAACGGCACAACGGCCACGCGGCTGGGTTCCAGCGTGATCTGGTAATCGATGGCCTCGCCGTGCGGGCGCACGGGGTCGAGATCGGGCTGCTCGCGTTGAGTGGCGGCCGTGGCAGGCTGCGATTGCCAGGTGCGTCCGTCGAAGGTGTCCAACACGGGGCCTCTGAAATACAGGTCATGCGCCTTGGGCACGCCATGGGTGAAGCGCACGCGCAGGGCGATCGAGTCGTCCTGCGCCAGCTCGGCCACGTTGCCCAGGTTGATCTGGTCGGACAGGCCCGTGTGCTGGCCCGCATCGGCCGGCACGCTCCACAGGGGCCCCAAGCGCGGGAACAGCACGAAAAGCGCGACCATCACGGGGATGCCCATCAGCACGCTGCGGCTGGCCACCTTGACGGCCGACCAGATGGTGGGACGCCCGGTCGGCCTTTGCGCCAGCACCAAAGAGGTCAGCAGGCCCATCAGCACCATGAACATCAACGCCGCCATGGGCAGGGTCTGTGAATACAGGAACTGCGTGAGGATCAGGAAGAAGCCCAGCGATGTGATGACGAAGGCGTCGCGGCGGGCGCGCAATTCCAGGGTCTTCAAGGCGGCCAGCAGCGTCACCATCGTGATGCCCGCCTCACGGCCGAACAGGGAGTGGAAGGTCAGCACGGTGGCGGCCAGGCTCGCGGCCAGGCAGAGCAGCAGCAAGACCCGGGGCGGCAAGGCCGAATCACGCCAGGCCACGCGAGCACGCCAGAGAATGGCCGCCGCCGTGCTGATGGCGCACCACAGCGGCAGGCGCATGAGGTGAGGGGCCACGCTGAGGGTCAGCACGGCCAGCAGCCACAGGGTGTCGCGGCTCTCGCGGGTGAGCGTGGAGCGGGGCAGGGCGCTCATGCCTGGCCTTTGTGCTGGTGCGGGTCGGACCAGGTCGCCAGGCTGTCGAGGCAGTGCCTGAGGTGCTGGTTGCCCGCCGCGCAAGGTACGTTCAGGCCGGGCAGGCGCAAGCCATACAAAGGCCCTTGTGCCGAGGCCTGCTGCTCGGCCTGGATGAGCCAACTGGCCAGACGGCTCAGGCGTGCTTCGGCATCCAGCCCGTGCATGCCGGGGCTCTGCTCGTAATCGAGCCAGACGTCGGGCGACAAGCCATGCGCGGGTTCACGGCTGATCAGGCCCGTGCCCGAAGCCAGGGCATGGCTGGATTTTTTCCAGGCGATCCAGCGCAGAGGGTCGCCTCGGCGGTAGTCCCGCAGGCCTTCCGGCATGTCGGTGCTGATGGCCATCGGGCGGTTGGTGTGCTGGTCCGCGCTGTGGCCATGTTGCGTGGGCAGAGCGGGCGCGAGCGGGTCGAGGGCAGGCCAGATCAGGATTTTGCTGACCGGTCGCCAGTAGGCCCATGAGCGGAACAGCCCCAGCGGGAAGCGCGTGTCGATCGTGATGCGTGGCAGAGTCAGCCAGCCGCGCGTGGTCGTGGTCACGTCCAGTTCGACCGTGTAGTCGCTGCCGGGTGCCAACTCGGCATCTTGCGGGCAGCCCGGACCTTCCGTCGTGCCTTCGGGCGCCTTCGGGCCGGCCGTGACCTGCAGGCCGTAGCGCCCCAGTTGACGATGCTCGTTGGTCAGCGTGACGCCGATGCGCAGCACCTGCCCGGCATGCACGCTGCGCATGGTCAGCAGGCGCAGGCTCACGCCGTGCAGGTTGCCGTGCGTCTGGTAGAGCGCCGCCATGGCCGTGCCGCCCAGCAGGAAGCTCAGCGCATAGCCCAGGTTGATCTGCTCGTTGATGGACGCCAGCAACAGCACCAGGAACACGGCGCCGAAGCTCCAACCCGCCCGCGTCGGCAGGATGTAGAGATTGCGCTGGTTGAGCGTCAGCTGATCGCGGCGCTGCAGGCGTGCATCCCACCAATCGACCCAGCGTTGCCGAAGCCATCCAAAGCGTCTGGCTCTGGCGACGACGGACGAAGGCAGCTTCGGCCCGTTCATCATGGAACGCGCGTGGCCTCCAGCAGGGCACGTGCCTGCGCGGCGGCGCTGCGGCCCGATTGCGGCAAGGCCAGCAACCGGTGCGCCACGGCGGGCACCCACAAGACCTGGATGTCTTCGGGCGAGACATGGTTGCGGCCCAGCACCAAAGCGCGGGCACGCGCCAGACGCAGCAATGACAGCCCCGCGCGCGGGCTCAGGCCCAGCGCGAACCAGCGGCCGTCCCGCGTGGCCGTGATCAGCGTCTGCAGGTACTCGAGCAGGCTGTCGGCCACATGGATCTGGTCCACGCGCGACTGCCATTGCGCCCAGTCGTCCGGCGGTATCACGGACTGCAGCGCGTGCAGGGCCGTGCGCCGGTCTTCGCCGATCAGCAGCGCGCGCTCGGCGGCCGGATCGGGGTAGCCGAGCGACAGGCGCATGGCGAAGCGGTCCAGTTGCGATTCGGGCAGCGGATGGGTGCCCAACTGCTCGGACGGGTTCTGCGTGGCGATCACGAAAAAGGGCGAGGGCAGGGCGCGCGTCTCGCCTTCGACGGAGACCTGACGCTCTTCCATGGCCTCGAGCAGCGCGCTTTGCGTGCGCGGGCCGGCCCGGTTGATTTCATCGGCGAGCAGCACCTGCGCGAACACCGGCCCCGGGTGGAACACGAAGACCTCCTTCTGCCGTTCGTACACGCTCACGCCGACGAGGTCGGAAGGCAGCAGGTCGGACGTGAACTGGATGCGCGAGAAGCTCAGGCCCAGGCTGCGCGCCAGGGCCTGTGACAGCGTGGTTTTGCCCACGCCGGGCACGTCCTCGATCAGCAGGTGGCCGCCCGACAGCAGGCAGATCACGCTGAGCGTCACCTGCTCGCGCTTGCCCACAATGATCGTGCTAACCTGATCGATGAGCTGACTGATCGGGGACCCTTTGATCGACGTGGCGGCGCCAGTGGGCATGGCAAGGTTCGAGTCGTTTCGGAGCATGACCACGACATTAACCCAATCCCGCGCTGCGGGCTGACCAAAGCTGACCCATGGCGACCGGTTATTTCTCACATCCAGACTGTTTGTCGCACGACATGGGGGCGGGGCACCCGGAATGCCCCCAGCGCCTGCATGCGATCGACGACCAGTTGCGGGCCTTGGGCCTGGATGCGCTGATGGTGACGCCCGAGGTGCCGCTGGCCAGCAACGCCGACCTGGCGCTGGCGCACGATCTCAATTACGTGCTCACGCTTGACGACTTTCTGCAGCACCTCGAAGCCACCGGCGACACGCGCGCGCTCGACCCCGACACCTGGGCCTGCCCCGGCACTCGCGCGGCCACCTGGCGCGCGGCCGGCGCGGCCATCGCCGCCACTGACGCGGTGATCGACGGCACGCTCGACAACGCCTTCTGCGCCATCCGCCCGCCCGGTCACCACGCCACGCACAACCAGACGATGGGCTTTTGCTTCTTCAACAACGTGGCCGTGGCCGCCCGGCATGCGCTCGATGTGCGCGGCTTGCAGCGCGTGGCCATCGTCGATTTCGACGTGCACCACGGCAACGGCACCGAAGACATCCTCGCCAACGACGACCGCGTGCTGATGGTCGGGCTCTTCCAGCATCCCTTCTACCCCTATTCGGGCGCGGACAGCACGGCGGCCAACATGGTCAACATCCCGGTACCGGCCCGCAGCGACGGCAAGCTCGTCCGCGACGTGGTCCAGAGCTACTGGCTGCATCGCCTCGAAGACTTCAAGCCCGAAATGATCTTCATTTCGGCCGGCTTCGACGCCCACCGCGAAGACGATCTTGGCGGCCTGGGTCTGGTCGAGGCAGATTACGCCTGGATCACGGCGAAAATCGTGGACATGGCCAAACGCCACGCCAAAGGGCGCATCGTCTCCTGCCTGGAAGGCGGCTACAACCTCAGCGCCCTGGGGCGCAGCGTGGCCGCGCACGTCCGAACCCTGATCGAAGGCTGAAGCCGCATCCCATGTCCGTCAGTTCCGTCCAAGTCGCCCATCCGCTCAGCGCCGCCGAGCTGCTCGACATCGTCAACCAGTTGCAGCAGCGCTCGGCGCTCTCCGAAGCCGCCGTGCTGGTGGCGTGCCTGGGCCTGTCGTGGCTGATGGTGCGCCTGTGGCGTGGCGCCGAAGCGCAAGCCCAGTCCATCTGGTTCGGCAGGTACGTCGTCGATGGCGTGCTGTTCCCCGTGCTGGCGCTGTTGCTGGCCATTGGCGCGCGCCGCCTGCTCCTGGGCGAACTGCCCTTGACCGTGTTCCGGCTGGTTATCCCCGTGCTGGCTTCGCTGGCCGTGATCCGCCTGACCGTCAAAGTGCTGAAGGTGGCGTTCCCCAGTTCCAAGACCGTCCGCGTGGTCGAGCGGACCGTGTCCTGGCTGGCCTGGATCGTCACCGTGCTGTGGGTCACAGGCGTCATGCCGATGATCCTGCAGGAGATGGAAGAGATCACCTGGAAGGTCGGCAACACGCAGGTGAGCCTGCGCAACCTGCTGGAAGGCTCGCTCAGCGCCGTGCTCGTGCTGATCTTGTCTCTGTCGCTGTCGTCGGCCATCGAATCCCGTTTGCTCAAGGGCGCGACCGAGAACCTCTCGCTGCGCAAGATCGCGGCCAACGCCATCCGCGCGATCCTGCTGTCGCTGGGCCTGATCATGGCCTTGTCGGCGGCGGGCATCGACCTGACGGCGCTGTCCGTGCTGGGCGGCGCGATCGGTGTGGGCGTCGGTTTCGGCCTGCAGAAGCTGGCGGCCAACTACGTCAGCGGCTTCGTCATCCTGGCCGAGCGCAGCCTGCGCATCGGCGATCTGGTCAAGGTCGACAACTTCGAGGGCCGCATCACCGACATCAACACGCGCTATACGGTGCTGCGCTCGTCGGCGGGGCGCGAATCCATCGTGCCCAACGAGATGCTGATCGCGCAGCGCGTCGAGAACGCCTCGCTGGCCGACACCCGGCTCATGCTGACCACGGTCGTGCAGGTGGCCTACGGCACCGATCTGGCTTGGCTGATGCCGCAACTCAAGGAGGCCGTGGCGAGCGCGTCACGCGTGCTGGTCGAGCCTCTGCCGTCCGTGTACCTGTCGGCCTTCGCCTCCGACGGGTTGGAGCTCACCATCGCTTTCTGGATCGCCGATCCTGAAAATGGCCAGTTGAGCGCCCGTTCCGCGGTCAATCTCGCCATTTTGAGCACGCTCGATCGCCTGAAAGTCGAAATTCCCTACCCACAACGCGTCGTGCGCCCGGCCGCTTCGGCCTGAAGTGCGGCTTGAGGTATCCTCCGCGCCCATGAGTCATCCCTTTCTCTTGCCGACACGGGAGAGCTGGCCCGTCCTGGGCTTTTTCCTGTTGGTTTGCGCGCTGGCCACCATGTGGCTGGGGCCCTGGACGGTCAGCCTGCTCGCGCTGGCAGCATTGGTCAGCCACTTCGTCTTCTTCCGTGACCCGCCGCGGACCATCCCCGCGCAGGCCGGCGCCGTGCTCTCGCCCGCCGATGGCCGCGTCGTGCGCATCGAAAAAACGCGCGACCCCTACGCCGACCGCGACGCCCTGCGCATCAGCGTGTTCATGAGCCTGTTCAACCTGCACGCCAACCGCGCCAGCGTCGACGGCGTGGTCCGGCAGGTTCACTACATCCCTGGCCAGTTCGTCAACGCCGACCTGGACACGGCTTCCCGGCACCACGAGCGCAATGCCCTGGTCATCGAATCCAACGGACAGATCGTCACGCTCGTGCAGGTGGCCGGCCTGATCGCGCGGCGCATCCTGTGCCGCGTCAAGCCCGGCGACACGCTGACACGCGGCCAGCGCTATGGCGCGATCCGCTTCGGCGCCCGTGTCGACATCTACCTGCCGCCGCACGCCATTCCCAAAGTCGCCCCGGGCGACAAGGTTTCGGCCACCACGACCATCCTGGCAACCTTGAACAAGGCTTGACTGTGCAACCTGTTTCTCCCTCAGACGCCCCCAAAGACGTCGATCCAGCCCTGGACGCGAGCCTCGAGGACGCCGACGAAGAGGCGCCGCGCCCGCGCCGCAAGGGCATCTACATCCTGCCCAACCTGTTCACGCTGGCCGCCTTGTTCGGCGGCTTCTACGCCATCGTCATGGCCATGAACGGGCACTTCGACCAGGCCGCGGTCGGCATCTTCTGCGCCATGGTGCTCGACAGCCTCGACGGCCGCGTGGCCCGCATGACCAACACGCAAAGCGCTTTCGGCGAGCAGATGGACAGCCTGTCCGACATGGTCTCGTTCGGGGCCGCGCCCGCCCTGATCGTCTACGAATGGGCGCTCAAGGACATGGGCAAGCTCGGCTGGATCGCCGCCTTCGTGTACTGCTCGGGCGCCGCACTGCGCCTGGCGCGCTTCAACACCAACATCGCCGTGGTCGACAAGCGCTTCTTCCAGGGCCTGCCCAGCCCGGCAGCCGCGGCCTTGGTCATGGGCCTGATCTGGGTCGTGACCGACCTGGGCGAAAGCGCCCAGAGCATGCACTGGATGGTCTGGCTGGCCTGCGGCTTCACGCTGTACGCGGGGCTGACCATGGTCACGAACATCCCGTTCTACAGCTTCAAGGACGTCAACTTCCGCCGCACGGTGCCTTTCATCTCGATCGTGGCCATTGCACTGGGCATCGCCGTCATCACGATCCATCCGCCCATCGTGCTGTTCGGCATCTTCGTGTTCTACGGCCTGTCGGGCTATGGCGTCTACGTCTGGAAGCGCATGCAGGGCAAACGCGTCAGCGTGATCTCGACCTCGACCGACGAGCCCGAAGAGGCGGGCCTGCACCGCTGAATCTATCTTGCCGATAGGTTTTTCCAGGCCTTTTCAGGATAAGTGCGCGGTCCAGGCCCGAACCCCGCGTGTTATATTCAAAGCCATGACGACCTTCAACGCATCGCTGCTACTACCCCTAGGAGTGCCCCGGGCGCGTTGATCGCTGACGTCTGTACACCAGTACCCCTTTGCATCACGGCCCGCCAAGCGCTTCTTGCGGGCCGTTTTGTTTGGATTGAAGGAAGTTGATCCGGGCAGGCCAGCAATGCAGCCAGCGCGCAAAGCGGCCACCCAACCGATCTGACCGACTTCTGTCCCACGAAAGACCATCATGACCGACAAGCTCATCATTTTCGACACCACCTTGCGCGATGGCGAGCAGTCGCCCGGCGCGTCCATGACGCGTGAAGAAAAGCTGCGCATCGCCCGCCAGCTCGAGCGTCTGAAGGTCGACGTGATCGAAGCCGGTTTCGCCGCCTCGTCCAATGGCGATTTCGAGGCCATCAAGTCCATCGCCGACGCGATCAAGGACTCGACCGTGTGCTCGCTGGCCCGCGCCAACGACCGCGACATCGCCCGCGCCGCCGAGGCCCTGAAGGGCGCCAATTCCTGGCGCATCCACACCTTCATCGCCACCAGCGCGCTGCACATGGAAAAGAAGCTGCGCATGTCGCCCGAGCAGGTGCTCGAGCAGGCCATCCAGTCGGTGCGCTTCGCCCGCAACCTCACGGCCGACGTCGAGTTCTCGGCCGAAGACGGCTACCGCTCCGACATCGACTACCTCGCCCGCGTGTGCGAGGCCGTCATCAAGGAGGGCGCGACCACCATCAACGTCCCCGACACGGTGGGCTACGCCATTCCCGAGCTCTACGGCCACTTCCTCAAGACCCTGCGCGAGAAGGTACCCAACTCCGACAAGGCCATCTGGTCCGTGCACTGCCACAACGACCTGGGCATGGCCGTGGCCAACTCGCTGGCCGGCGTGAAGATCGGCGGCGCGCGCCAGATCGAGTGCACGATCAACGGCCTGGGCGAGCGCGCGGGCAACTGCGCGCTCGAAGAGGTCGTGATGTCGGTCAAGACGCGCCGCGACTACTTCGGCCTCGAAGTGGGCATCGACACCCAGCAGATCATGCCGGCCTCGCGCCTCGTTTCGCAGACCACCGGCTTAGTCGTGCAGCCCAACAAGGCCGTCGTGGGCGCCAACGCCTTCGCGCACGCCTCCGGCATCCACCAGGACGGCGTCCTCAAGGCCCGCGACACCTACGAGATCATGCGCGCCGAAGACGTGGGCTGGGCCGCCAACAAGATCGTGCTGGGCAAGCTCTCGGGCCGCAACGCCTTCAAGCAGCGTCTGCAGGAGCTCGGCATCGACCTCGACTCCGAAGCCGACGTCAACGCGGCCTTCGCCAGGTTCAAGGAACTGGCCGACCGCAAGAGCGAGATCTTCGACGAGGACATCATCGCCCTGGTCGGCAACGACGGCGTGGCCAGCGAGCAGGACCACTACCGCCTGGTCGCCCTGTCGCAGCACTCGGAAACCGGCGAGCGCCCGCACGCCAACATCGTGTTCGCGGCCGGCGACCAGGAGCACCGTTCCGAGAGCGACGGCAACGGTCCGGTCGACGCCAGCCTGAAGGCCATCGAGGCCGTCGTGCAAAGTGGGGCGGAAATCGTCCTGTACTCCGTGAATGCCATCACGTCCGGAAGCACAGAATCTCAAGGCGAGGTGACCGTCCGTCTGCAGCATAGCGGGCGAGTCGTCAACGGCGTCGGGTCTGATCCGGACATCGTGGTGGCATCAGCCAAGGCCTATCTCTCCGCTTTGAACAAGCTTTTCAGCAAGTCGGAGAGGGTGGCGGCTCAGGGTTGATACGCATGGCGGTGGTCATATTCATCAGATCACTTGATAAAAGGCGCGTAAGTCTTTGATCTTGCGCGTTTTTTTATTACACTTGCGTGAAGACGAAAGGGCTGTACTGTGTTGTGCTCTAAAATGAAGAAAAACTGGCTCGCCATCGCACTGGTTTCCGTGCTTTCTTTCTCTGTCGGAACGACGGTTCACGCAGCCTCGACCACCCACGCCAAGTCGCACAAGCACAAGTCGACCAAGGCATCGAAATCGGCCAAGCATGTGGCGCACCGCGGCCATTCGCACACGACCGCGTCCTCGGCCGTGGCCCATGCCGAACCCGTCAAGTTCACGCCTGTGTCGGTGAGCGCCGCGCCTTTCGCTGGCAAGCTGTCGCCCAACATGGCTGCCGCCTCGGGCGCATCTGGTGCGTCCTTCGGTCAGCTGTACGGCCTGCATCACACGCAGGATCCACTGGACCTGAAGTCCAGCGTGGCCCTGGTGATGGACCAGGACACCAACGAAGTCCTGTTCGCCAAGAATTCCGAGGCCGTGTTGCCCATCGCTTCTCTGACCAAGCTGATGACGGCGACGGTCATGGTCGAAGCCAACCTGCCGCTCGAAGATGCGATCACCATCACGTCCGATGACGTCGACACCGAGAAGAACAGCAGCTCGCGTCTGGCCGTCGGCGCCACCTTGACGCGTGGCGAATTGCTGCACTTGGCCCTGATGGCCTCCGAAAACCGTGCCGCGCACGCCTTGGGCCGTTCCTATCCTGGCGGCCTGCCTGCTTTCGTGGCCGCCATGAACGCCAAGGCCCGCATGCTGGGCATGGCCGACACGCGCTATGTCGACCCGACCGGCTTGAACAGCGGCAACCAGTCCAGCGCCAAGGACCTGGCCGCGCTGGTCAAGTCTGCCTACCAGCAGCCTTTGATCCGCGAGCTGTCCACATCGCATGAGTACGCCGTGCGCGTGGGCTCGCGTCAACTGCAGTTCCACAACACCAACAGCCTGGTGCGCAACCCCTCGTGGGACATCGGCCTGCAAAAGACCGGCTACATCGTCGAGGCCGGCCGTTGCCTGGTGCTGCAGGCCAAGATGGCCGGCCGCAAGTTCATCATGGTGTTCCTGGATTCGGCCGGCAAGTACTCGCGTCAGGCCGATGCGGAGCGTGTGCGCCGCTGGATCGAGTCGGCCACGCAAAAGGGCGCGCTCAGCAGCCTGCCTCACAACAAGGTCACTTCCTGATCTTGCTCAGGTCTCGCCAATGGAAAGAGCCTCCCTCGGGAGGCTCTTGCTTTTGGGGCTGTGTTGTGCCTGTGTGGGGTGCGGCGGTATCAGGCGTGCGGCGCGCCCAGGCTGGTCGAGACGCGTTGCGCCGTGGCTTTCAGGGCCTCGGCCCACTCGGGGCTCATGCGCGAGGCCGGGGCGTTGAGCGCCAGGCTGGCGGCGACGCGGCCTTGGTCATCCCAGATCGGGGCGGCGGCCAGTTGCAGGGCGGGGTCCTGATGGTCGGCGTCTTGCGCCACACCGGCTTGGCGGATCTGGGTCAACTCGTTGTGCAGGTGGTCGGCGCGCACACCTGGGCCGGCCGTCAGGGCGTTGAGCACGGTGCCTGTCTCGTGCAGGATCAGGACCTTGCCGGCGGCGCTGCTGATCAGCGGCACGCGCAAGCCCATCACGCGGGTCACTTGCACGCCGTTGCGTTCGGTCACGGTCCGTTCGATGCACAAGGCATCGTCATCCTGGCGGATGAACAGCGACACGGAGTGGCCGGTCAGGCGGTGCAGCTCCTGCATGGGGCGCACGGCCAGTTCGCGCACGTCCAGGCGGGCTCGCACGAGGTTGCCCAACTCCAGCAGGCGCAGGCCCAGCCGATAAGAGCCGGGGCCCGATCGCTCGACCATGCCGCCAACGGCCAGGTCGTTGAGGATGCGGTGTGCGGTCGACGGGTGCAGACCGGTCTGCTCGCTGACGAATTTGAGGGAAACGGCATCCCCCTCATGGGCCAATGTGTCCAACAGACTGAACATTCTGCTGAGAACCTGGATCGAAGTGGATGCGGATTTGGAGTCGCTCATCGGGGTTTTCCTCCGTGAGAAGGCATTTTGGAAGGTGAGATCCCCCATCAATCGGCGAAATAATCCGTGGCTTGAGCGCATTTCCCCCGGTCCGTCCTGTCGATTTCGGCATTTCATAACACCTATGCACAATTCCAGACTACAAGCGCTACTTTTCACGGTTTGCAAACGACCGTTTCAAAGTGTGAGCCGGGCTTTGGCTGCGGTTTTCATGGGGGCTGCCGCCCAGATCGCCATGGCGCAACCCAACGCGCCAGAACAGGGCGCGTCGGCGGCATCGGGGGCCCAGCAGGTGGCTTCCGAGCCCGCCGTGCCGGTGCGCAAATGGTTGTCGGTCCCGCGCGTGTACGGGCATCTGACGGCCAAGGACATCGGGCTGGTCATCAACGACGAAGACCCGTACTCGGTGCAGGTGGGCGAGTACTATGCCAAGGCGCGGCATATTCCGGACAACCAGATCCTGCATGTCAGCCTGCCGGTCAAGGGCGTGCTGACACCGCAGGAGTTCGAGGTTTTCGCCAAGCGGCTCGATGCGTTCTATGGCGCACGTGTGCAGGGCCTGGCGCTGGCGTGGCGCCTGCCTTATGGCGTCGACTGCAATTCGATCACGGGCGCGCTGGCCCTCGGCTACGACCCCAAGCTGTGCAGCGACACCTGCGCGCACAGCAGGCAGTCGTCGTATTTCGCGTCGATGTCCACCAATCCGTACAAGGACCACCACATGCGCCTGGGCATGCTGCTGGCATCGAAGGACGTGGAATCGGCCAAGGCCCTGATCGACCGTGGCGTACACGCCGATGGCACCTTGGGGCTGCGAGGTGCCTTGCCGGTCACGGCGCATTTCGTGACCACGTCCGACAAGATCCGTAGCCAGCGGCAGTTGTTCTTCCCGCCAGCGGGGCCTGTGCCCAAGTACGGCATCAATGTGGCGCTGGACGAGACCGAAGCGGTCAAGTACGCGGACCGGGTCCTGATCTACATGACGGGCAGGGCGTCCGTGGACGGGCTCGATACGGTCAACTTCGTGCCCGGCGCGCTGGCCGATCACCTGACCTCGTATGGCGGCATCTTCGACAAGCCCCACGGCCAGATGACCGCGCTGTCTTGGATCGATGCCGGCGCCACGGCCAGCTACGGCACGACCAGCGAGCCCTGCGCGCACCTGCAGAAGTTCCCGAACCCGCAGGCACTGCTGTTGTTCTATGTACAGGGCGCCACCGCGCTCGAAGCCTACTGGAAGAGCGTGGTGTGGCCGCAGCAGGGCTTGTTCATCGGCGAACCGCTGGCCGCGCCGTTCGCGCGCCAGTGACTCGGTGACTTCGTGACTATGCGAGCAGACCCCAGCGCACGCGCTGGCTGATCCACCACTTGCGCAGCGGCGTCAGCACGATGCGTTCGTGCAGGATGCGGTCGCCCTGGCTGATGACGGCATCGATCTGCTGCAGGTGGACGTGGGCCAGCGCGACCAAGGGCTTGAGCGCTTGCGCTTCGTCCCGTGGCAGGTGCCGGCGTTGCGCGAGGCCTTCCTGCAAGGCGCCTGATGCCTGCGCGTGCAGATGAGCGACCAAACCGGACCAGCCCTCCGGTACCTGCGCCGCAGCGGGTTTGCTGAGTTGGTGTGCCCTGACCTGATGCTGCTGCAACACGTCGATGGCCACATTCACCCAGCCGGCGCGGGCATCTTGCCCGAGCCTTGCCAGCTGATGGGCCAGGCGCACCCCCAGGCCGATCTGGCGCGCGGCGCATCTGGCGGCATCGCTTGGCGCGCCCAGGATGCAGGACGCGCCTTCGCAGGCGGCGCCGGTCGTCATGCTGGCGTGGCGCTGCAGGCTGGCTTCGTCCAGCCAGCGTGTCTGGTGGATCAAGGTGATCAGGCCATCCAACTGGCTCTGCCAGATCGGCCAGTCGGGCAGACGGCCGGGTGCAGCGATGGCGCCATCGGCCAGCAAAGCCTTCAACAGCGGGTGCTGCGTTCGGCCATGGGCCGCGTCATGCACGGCCTGTTGCCACCAGCGCAGTTTGGTTTCCGCCACACCCGGATCATTCACGTTCAGAGGGACGCAGGCGGTTTCATGCCACCACTGCAGCCACAGTTTCAGAGAAGATCGCTGTGCGTTGGGCGTGATCGACAAAACATAGTGCAGACTGCTGCCATAACGAGGAAACACGTCGGCATCTTTGAGGGGAGGCGATGAGATGGCTGAATTCATGGTGGGAGGCGAGAGACGGGTCGTATTGTCTCAACAGCCGAATTGACAGATCAGGAAATCACTGACTACATTACTGACCCGCGAGTCAGTTATTCTGCTCGCATTGGTGTCTGCCTTCGCTCGAGCGCGACAGGCTTGCGCACCACTTTGAGAATTGATTGATATCAAATGATGAAATTGACTGTGCGCTGGACATCGATTCCGCTTGTGACGCTCGTTTCGGCCCTGTTGCTGAGCGCCTGCAGCCAGGAGGCGGCGGCCCCGACGCCCATCAGGGCCGTGCGTACCCTGATGGTGTCGGAAACGGGCGGTGTGATCGAGCGTGAGTTTGCCGCTGAAATCCGCGCCCGCACCGAATCCCGCCTGGGTTTTCGCGTGCCGGGCAAGGTGGCGCGCCGTCTGGTCGAGTTGGGGCAGGCCGTGCGGGCGGGGCAGGTGCTGGCGCAACTCGATCCACAAGACCTTCGTTTGCAGCAAGATGCCGCGCGCGCGGGCCTGGCTTCCGCCGAGGCCAACGCCACGCAGGCCAATGCCGACTTGAAGCGCTTCACCGAGTTGAAGGCGCAAGGCTTCATCAGCGAGGCCGAGCTCGATCGCCACAACACGGCGCAGCGCGCCGCCGACGCGGCCTTGCGTCAGGCGCGCGCCCAGGCCGGTGTGCAGGGCAACCAGACCAGCTATGCCGCTTTGGTGGCCGATGTCTCGGGTGTGATCACGGCGGTCGATCTCGAGCCGGGCCAGGTGGTGAGTGCCGGCTTGCCCGTGTTGACACTGGCCCAGGACGGCCCGCGCGACGCCGTGTTCGCGGTGCCTGAAGACATGGGCCAGGCCGTCCGCGCGTTCGTGAACAAGCCCGGCGCCATCAAGGTGCGCCGTTGGGGCACCAGCGACTGGGCGCCCGCCACCGTGCGCGAAGTGGCCGCCGCGGCCGATCCCACCACGCGTACCTACCTGGTCAAGGCCGATGTCGGCAAGGCCGGCTTCGAGCTGGGGCAGTCGGCCAGCGTGGCCTTCAACACACCTGTGAAAGTCACGGGCGGTGTGCGCATTCCGCTCAACGCCCTGGCCGAGCGCAATGGGCAATCGGTCGTGTGGGTGCTCGATGCCAAGGCCATGACGGTGCAGCCCCAGACCGTGTTCACGGGCGACATCACGGGCAATGTGGTGCTGATCGCCAAGGGCATCACGCCAGGTCAGGAAATCGTCACGGCGGGCGTCCACGCCTTGAGCCCGGGTCAGAAAGTGCGTCGCTATCTGCCTGATGGCGCGGCGCCCGGTGCGTCGGCCACGGCTGGCGCCAAGTCCTGATCGCCGAGGAGCCCGACTTGAGCAACAAGCCTGATTCCTCGCAAGAGGCGCTGCCGTCGCCTGCGCCCAAGCAGCATTTCAACGTGTCGCGCTGGGCCCTCGAGCACCCGGCGCTGACGCGCTACCTGATGATCGTGCTGATGCTGCTGGGCCTGGCCGCCTACTTCCAGCTCGGCCAGGACGAAGACCCGCCGTTCGCCTTCCGCCTGATGGTGGTGCGCGCCTACTGGCCTGGCACCACGGCGCAGCAGATGGCCGAGCAGGTGACCGACAAGATCGAGCGCACACTGCAAGAGGTGCCTTACGCGGACAAGATCCAGTCCTACACCAAGCCGGGCGAATCGTTCACGCTGATGCAGGTCAAGGATTCTTCGCCGCCGAAAGAGATACCCAACCTTTGGTACCAGGTGCGCAAGAAGATCGGCGACATGCGCGCGACCTTGCCGCAAGGCGTGGTCGGCCCGTTCTTCAACGACGAATTCGGCGATGTCTACGGCTCCATCTACGCCTTGTCGGCCGATGGCTTCTCCGATGAAGAGCTGCGCCAGTTCGCCGAGCGCGCGCGCTCCGAATTGCTGCGCGTGCCGAGCGTGGCCAAGGTCGATCTGTTCGGCGTGCAGCCCGAGAAGATCTTCATCGAGATCCCGCACAGCAAGCTCGCCCAGATCGGGCTCGATCTGAACCAGCTCATCGGGCAGCTCAATGCGCAGAACGGCATCGAAGGTGCGGGTGTGTATGCGGGCGAGCAGAACAACATCCAGATGCGCGTGACGGGCGCGTTCCAGACGGTCGATCAGATCAAGCAGTTGCCCGTGCGCCTCGTCAATCCGGCCACGGGCCAGGCGCGCACCTTCCGCCTGGGCGACATCGCCACGATCCGCCGTGGCTATGAAGACCCGCCCGTGACCAAGGTGCGCCATCAAGGCAAAAGCGTGATCGCGCTGGGCATCTCGATGGCCAAGGGCGGCGACATCATCGCGCTGGGCAAGAGCCTGGGCGAGGCCACCGAGCGCATCAAGGCCGATCTGCCCATCGGCATCGACCTCGACCAGGTGCAGAACCAGCCCAAGGCCGTGGCCACATCGGTGGGCGAGTTCGTGCACTCGCTGGTCGAGGCCGTCGTGGTCGTGCTGGCCGTGAGTTTCGTCAGCCTGGGCCTGCACACCAGGCCGCTGCGGCTTGACATCTGGCCTGGCCTGGTCGTGGCGATCACGATCCCGCTCGTGCTGGCCGTGACCTTCCTGATCATGGACATCTGGGGTGTGGGGCTGCACAAGATCTCGCTGGGGGCCTTGATCATCGCGCTGGGCCTGCTGGTCGACGACGCGATCATCGCGGTCGAGATGATGGTCCACAAGCTCGAAGAGGGCTACGACAAGATGAGCGCGGCCACGGCCGCCTACGACATCACGGCCATGCCCATGCTGACTGGCACGCTGATCACGGCCACGGGCTTCCTGCCCATCGGCATGGCCAATTCGGCCGTGGGCGAGTACACCTTCGCCATCTTCGCCGTGACGGCTGCCGCGCTGCTGATCTCGTGGGTCGTGTCGGTCTACTTCGTGCCCTATCTGGGGCAGTGGCTGCTCAAGACGCGGCCCAAGGTCCATCGCGGCGAAGAGGGGCAAGGCGGGCAGGGCGCCCATGGCCATGACCTGTACGACACGCCGTTCTACAAGCGCTTCAAGGCCACGGTGAACTGGTGCGTCGACCACCGCTGGGTCACCATCGCCATCACACTGCTGGCGTTGTTCATGGGCTTCGTGGGCATGGGCAAGGTGCAGCAGCAGTTCTTCCCAGACTCCAGCCGCCGCGAAATCATCGTCGACCTCTGGCTGCCCGAAGGCAGCAGCTTCGACAGCACCGAAGCCATCGCCAAGCGCTTCGAGGCGCGCATGCTCAAGGAGCCCGGCGTCGAGACCGTCAGTTCCTGGATCGGTTCGGGCCTGCCGCGCTTTTACCTGCCGATGGACCAGATCTTCCCGCAGAGCAACGTGAGCCAGTTCGTCGTGCTGCCGGTCGATGCCACGGCCCGCGAAGCGTTGCGTCGCAAGCTGCCCGAGTTGCTGGCCGCCGAGTTCCCCGAGGTGCGCACGCGCGTCAAGCTGCTGCCTAACGGGCCGCCCGTGCCGTACCCCGTGCAATTCCGCATCGTGGGCGATGACGTGACCGTGCTGCGCCAGTGGGCCGAAGAAGCCAAAACCATGATGCGGGCGCACCCCGACATGCTCGGCGTCAACGACAACTGGAACGAGTCGGTCAAGGCCATCCGCCTGTTCATCGACCAGGACAAGGCCCGTGCGCTGGGCGTGACCACGCAATCGATCGCGCAGGCCAGCCGCGTGCTGACCTCCGGCTCGGTGGTGGGCCAGTACCGCGAGGATGACCGCCTGATCGACATCACGCTGCGTTCACCCCAGGCCGAGCGCACGACCCTGGGCGCGCTGGACAACGCCTACGTGCCCACGGCTTCGGGCCGCATGGTGCCCGTGCTGCAGGTGGCCAGGCCCAAGCTCGTATGGGAGCCGGGCGTGCTCTGGCGTGAAGGGCGGCACTTCGCCATCACCGTGCAGGGCGACGTGCGCGAGGGCATCCAGGGCCCGACCGTGAGCGCGGCCTTGTGGCCCAAGATGCAGGCGCTGGAGGCCAGGATGCCCGGGGGCTACCACGTGCAACTGGCCGGCACGGCCGAAGAAAGCAGCAAGGGCCAGGGCTCGATCTTCGCCAACGTGCCGGTGATGCTGTTCATCATCTTCACGCTTCTGATGCTGCAGCTGCAAAGCTTCTCGCGGGCGATGCTGGTCTTCCTGACCGGCCCGATGGGGATCACGGGCGTGGCCCTGGCCCTGCTGGTATCCAACCGTCCGTTCGGGTTCGTGGCCTTGCTGGGCGTGATCGCGCTGATGGGCATGATCATGCGCAACTCGGTGATCCTGATCGACCAGATCGAGCAGGACCGCGCCCGGGGCGTCCCCGCCTGGGAGGCCATCGTCGGGGCGGCCGTGCGCCGTTTCCGCCCGATCGTGCTGACGGCCGCCGCCGCCGTGCTGGCGATGATCCCGCTCAGCCGCAGCGCCTTCTGGGGCCCGATGGCCGTGGCCATCATGGGCGGCCTGATCGTCGCCACTTTGCTCACCTTGCTGGCCTTGCCCGCCATGTACGCGGCCTGGTTCCGGGTTCCCCGTCCCCCGGCTTCGCATGCCTGAGTGTGAAATCCAGGTCTGAGCCGCGCTAGAATCTACGGTTCGGACCAAATAAGTCAGCCTGCCCGGGTTTTCGGGTGGGTTTTTCACAGTCTGTTTATGCGCGGGTGGCGAAATTGGTAGACGCACCAGGTTTAGGTCCTGACGCCAGCGATGGTGTGGGGGTTCGAGTCCCCCCCGCGCACCAGACACTGTTTCTATTTACCCATACTGAGAGATCACATCATGGCGATCACCGTGGAGACCCTCGACAAGCTGGAGCGCCGCATCACGCTGTCGCTGCCCGCTGAAGTTCTGCAAAGCGAAGTCGATGCCCGCCTCAAGAAGCTGGCCCGCACCGTCAAGGCCGACGGCTTCCGCCCCGGCAAGGTGCCGATGAACGTCGTCGCGCAGCGCTATGGCTACTCCGTGCAATACGAAGTCGTCAACGACAAGCTGGGCGAAGCCTTCGCCAAGGCCGCCCAAGAAGCCGCCCTGCGCGTCGCCGGTCAGCCCCGCATCTCCGAAAAAGAGGGCGGTCCGGTTGAAGGCCAACTGCAATTCGATGCCACTTTCGAGGTCTACCCCGAAGTGAAGATCGGCGATCTGGCCGGTGTCGAAGTCGAACGCGTGAGCGCCGAAGTCAACGACGCAGCCATCGACCGCACGATCGAGATCCTGCGCAAGCAGCGCCGCACTTTCGCCCAGCGTCCCGCTGCCGAAGGCGCCGCTGAAGGCGACCGCGTCACCATCGACTTCGAAGGCAAGATCGACGGCGTCCCGTTCGACGGCGGCAAGGCCGAGGGCTTCCAGTTCCTGGTCGGCGAAGGTCAGATGCTCGAGGCTTTCGAAAAGGCCGTGCGCGGCATGAAGACCGGCGACTCCAAGACTTTCCCTCTGAAGTTCCCTGACGACTACCACGGCAAGGACGTCGCCGGCAAGGAAGCCGACTTCCTGGTCACGGTCAAGAAGGTCGAGTCGCAGAACCTGCCTGAGCTGAACGAAGACTTCATCAAGGGCCTGGGCCTGGCCGAAGGCTCGATGGACGCCCTGCGCGCCGACATCAAGCGCAACCTCGAGCGCGAAGTGAAGTTCCGCGTGGCCGCCCGCAACAAGGGCGCCGCCATGGAAGCCCTGCTCAAGCTGGTCGACTTCGATCTGCCTCAGTCGCTGGTGGCCGCCGAGTCCGACCGCCTGGTCGAAGGCGCCCGCGAAGACCTGAAGGCACGTGGCATCAAGGACGCCGACAAGGCTCCGATCCCCGCCGAAATGTTCACGCCCCAGGCTGAGCGCCGTGTGCGCCTGGGCCTGACCGTGGCAGAACTGGTCAAGGCCAACAGCCTGCACGCCAAGCCCGAGCAACTGCAAGCCCACATCCAAGAGCTGTCGCAGAGCTACGAGCAGCCCGCCCAGGTCGTCGCGTGGTACATGAGCGACCGTCAGCGCATGGCTGAAGTCGAAGCCGTCGTCATCGAAGGCAACGTGGCCGACTTCGTGCTGTCCAAAGCCAAGGTCACCGACAAGGCCATGAGCTTTGAAGAGCTGATGGGCCAGCAGCAACAGGCCTGATCGCCTGAAGCAGCCCGACCGCAAGTCGGGCATGCATGACAGGCACGTGAAAAGGCACCTGCAATCCCGAGTGGAAGCAGGTGCCTTTTGTTTTGTGCAACCTTGTTTGAACAGCGCAGGGCTGTGCGCGCAAACAACGGAAAGACGACCAAGGTAGTCGTGCGCTTTTTTCGGCGTTCGATGCAGGCTTTTCGCGCGTCATAATCAATTCACACACACATTGGCGACACCATTTTTGCGGTGTCTCTTTTGAAGGAAGCACATGAGCGCAATGGACATTCAGAACCTGGGCCTGGTGCCCATGGTCATCGAGCAATCCGGCCGTGGCGAACGCGCCTACGACATCTACAGCCGTCTCTTGCGCGAGCGGGTCGTCTTTCTGGTCGGCCCGGTCAATGACGCTTCGGCCAACCTGGTTGTGGCGCAGTTGCTGTTTTTGGAAAGCGAAAACCCTGACAAGGACATTTCCTTCTACATCAACTCGCCCGGCGGCAGCGTGAGCGCGGGCATGTCGATCTTCGACACGATGCAGTTCATCAAGCCGGACGTTTCCACGCTGTGCATGGGCATGGCCGCCTCGATGGGCGCTTTCCTGTTGGCCGCTGGCGCCAAGAACAAGCGTTTCGCGCTGCCCAACTCCAAGATCATGATCCACCAGCCTCTGGGCGGTACCCAGGGCCAGGCCACGGACATCGAAATCCACGCCCGCGAGATCCTCAAGACCCGCGAGCAACTCAACCGCATCCTGGCCGAGCGTTCGGGCCAGCCCCTGGAAAAAATCCAGGCCGATACCGAACGCGATTACTACATGTCGGCCGACGAGGCCGCCACTTACGGACTCATCGACAAGGTGCTGGACAAACGTCAGTGACGAGACACAGCCCGGGTACCCCGTAAATACCCCCTGAAAGTGGTGAAAATGCCGCGCCAAGGTGGGGCAGTTCACGGGGATCGGCGCCAGGGCATTTGTCTTATCATGTTTGAAACCCCCTTGCCGACTCTTTGACAGGCCTGCACCATGCCCGAGAAAAAAGGCTCCTCCAGCGAAAAAATCTTGTACTGCTCCTTCTGCGGAAAGAGCCAGCACGAGGTGAAGAAGCTCATCGCCGGCCCGTCGGTCTTCATCTGCGACGAGTGCATCGAACTTTGCAACGACATCATCCGCGATGAGGTCGCCGCCGAAGCCGAACAGTCACGTCCCACGCGCAGTGATCTGCCCACGCCGTCCGAAATCAAATCCAGCCTCGATCAGTACGTGATCGGGCAGGACACCGCCAAGCGCACGCTGTCGGTGGCCGTGTACAACCACTACAAGCGCCTCAAGCACATGGGCTCGGGCGAGGGCAAGAAGCCCGACGTCGAGCTGGCCAAGAGCAACATCCTCTTGATCGGGCCCACGGGCTCTGGCAAGACGCTGCTGGCCCAGACCCTGGCCCGCCTGCTGAACGTGCCCTTCGTGATCGCCGACGCCACCACGCTGACCGAAGCCGGCTACGTCGGCGAAGACGTCGAGAACATCATCCAGAAGCTCCTGCAGAACTGCAACTACGAGGTCGAGAAGGCCCAGCGCGGCATCGTCTACATCGACGAAATCGACAAGATCTCGCGCAAGTCCGACAACCCCTCCATCACGCGCGATGTGTCGGGCGAAGGCGTGCAGCAGGCCCTGCTCAAGCTGATCGAAGGCACGATGGCCTCGGTGCCCCCGCAAGGCGGCCGCAAGCACCCGCAATCAGGACTTCCTGCAGATCGACACGACCAACATCCTGTTCATTTGCGGCGGCGCGTTCGACGGCCTCGAGAAGGTCATCCAAAACCGCTCCGTGAAGTCGGGCATCGGCTTCGGTGCCGCCGTGCAGAGCAAGGAAGAGAAGAAACTCTCCGAGGTGTTCCGCGAGGTCGAGCCCGAGGATCTGATCAAGTTCGGCATCATTCCCGAGCTGGTGGGCCGCCTGCCCGTGGTCGCCACTTTGGGTGAATTGACCGAGGATGCGCTGGTGCGTATCCTGACCGAACCGAAAAACGCACTCGTCAAGCAGTACCAGCAACTTCTGGGCATGGACGGGGTCGAACTCGAAATCCGCCAGCCTGCGCTTGCCGCCATCGCCCGCAAGGCCCTGGCCCGCAAGACCGGCGCGCGGGGCTTGCGCTCCATCCTGGAACAGTCTTTGCTGGACACGATGTTTGAATTGCCTACCCAGGAAGGAGTGCAAAAGGTGGTCCTGGATGAGTCCACCATCGAAGAGAACGCCAAGCCCTTGTTGGTGTATCGGGAACAGGCTAAGGCCAGTGCTTGAGCAACCTATTCGCAAATTCGCCATAGGTACGCTCTGATGGGCACCGCTGAGAACCCTTTCCAAAGGTTTTTCGCGGTGCCCTTGTGTTTCATCGATGAGGCCCCAAGTGGGCATCAGAGAAAGTGAGCCCAAATATGTCTGGACACCCCATTCTTCCTTCTGACCCCATCACCCTGCCGCTGCTGCCGCTGCGCGATGTCGTGGTCTTTCCGCACATGGTGATCCCGCTGTTCGTGGGACGCCCCAAGTCCATCAAGGCCCTCGAAGCCGCGATGGAAGCTGGCCGGCAAATCATGCTGGTGGCCCAGAAGGCCGCAGGCAAGGATGAGCCCAAGGCGGAAGACATGTTCGACGTCGGTTGCGTCTCGAGCATCTTGCAGATGCTGAAGCTGCCTGACGGCACCGTGAAGGTGCTGGTCGAAGGCGTGCAGCGTGCCAACACGTCGACCATCCACGACGAAAACGAGTACTTCACCGCTGACGTGGTGCCGGTACAGCCCGAGGGCAGCATCACGCCCGAGGTCGAGGCCCTGCGCCGCGCCGTGACGCAGCAGTTCGACCAGTACGTCAAGCTCAACAAGAAGATCCCGCCCGAGATCCTCACGTCCATTTCCGGCATCGACGACGCCGGCCGCCTGGCCGACACGATCGCCGCGCATCTGCCGCTGAAGCTCGAAGCCAAGCAGTCGGTGCTGGACCTGTTCTCGGTGTCCAGTCGTCTCGAGAAGCTGCTCGAGCAACTCGAGCACGAGGTCGACATCCTGCAGGTCGAAAAGCGCATCCGTGGCCGCGTCAAGCGCCAGATGGAGAAGTCGCAGCGCGAGTATTACCTCAACGAGCAGGTCAAGGCTATCCAGAAGGAGTTGGGTGAAGGCGAAGAGGGCGCCGACCTCGAAGAACTCGCCAAGAAGGTCGAAGCCGCGCGCATGCCCAAGGAGGCACGCAAGAAGGCCGAGGCCGAGCTCAAGAAGCTGCGCCTGATGTCGCCCATGTCGGCCGAGGCCACCGTGGTGCGCAACTACATCGACACGCTGGTGAGCCTGCCCTGGAGCAAGAAGTCCAAGGTCAAGCACGACCTGACTTTCGCCGAAGGCGTGCTCAACGAAGAGCACTACGGCCTGGACAAGGTCAAGGAACGCATCCTCGAGTACCTTGCCGTGCAACAGCGCGTGGACAAGGTCAAGGCGCCCATCCTGTGCCTGGTCGGCCCTCCTGGCGTGGGCAAGACCTCGCTCGGTCAGTCGATCGCGCGTGCGACCGGCCGCAAGTTCGTGCGCATGGCCCTGGGCGGCGTGCGTGACGAAGCCGAGATCCGCGGCCACCGCCGCACCTACATCGGCTCGATGCCGGGCAAGGTGCTGCAGAGCCTGGGCAAGGTCGGCGTGCGCAACCCGCTGTTCTTGCTCGACGAGATCGACAAGCTGGGCATGGACTTCCGTGGCGACCCTTCGTCGGCGCTGCTGGAAGTGCTCGACCCCGAGCAGAACCACACTTTCGGCGACCATTACATCGAGGTCGACTTCGACCTGTCGGATGTGATGTTCGTGGCGACCTCGAACTCGCTGAACATCCCGCCGGCGCTGCTGGACCGGATGGAAGTGATCCGCCTGGCCGGCTACACCGAAGACGAGAAGGTCAACATCGCGCAGACGTACTTGCTGCCCAAGCAGCGCAAGAACAACGGCGTGAAGGACGATGAAATGGAAGTCGCCGAGAGCGCCATCCGCGGCATCATCCGCTACTACACCCGTGAAGCCGGTGTGCGTTCGCTCGAGCGCGAGGTCTCCAAGATCTGCCGCAAGGTGGTCAAGGGCATCGCTCTGAAGGCGTACGAAGGCAAGGTCGTCGTGACCGACGAGAACCTCAATGACTTCCTGGGCGTGCGCAAGTACAGCTACGGCGAAGCCACGAAGGAAAACCAGGTCGGTCAGGTCGTGGGTCTGGCATGGACGGAAGTGGGCGGCGACTTGCTGACCATCGAAGCGGCCATGATGCCTGGCAAGGGCACCATCATCCGCACCGGCCAATTGGGCGACGTGATGAAGGAGTCGGTCGAGGCCGCTCGTTCGGTGGTGCGCAGCCGGGCCGCGCGCCTGGGCATCAAGGACGAGTTGTTCGAGAAGCGCGACATCCACATCCACGTGCCCGATGGCGCCACGCCCAAGGACGGCCCGAGCGCGGGTGCTGCGATGACCACGGCTTTCGTGTCGGCGCTGACAGGCATCCCGGTGCGTGCGGACGTGGCCATGACGGGTGAGATCACCCTGCGTGGCGAGGTCACGGCCATCGGCGGCTTGAAAGAAAAGCTGCTGGCCGCGCACCGTGGCGGCATCAAGACGGTCTTGATCCCTGAGGAAAACGTCAAGGATCTGCAGGACATCCCCGAGAACGTCAAGAGCCAGATCGAGATCGTGCCTGTGAAGTGGATCGACAAGGTGCTGGAAGTCGCGCTGGAGCGTCAGCCGGAGGCCTTGCCGGACGAAGAAGCGAAGGTCGAGGCCAAGCCGGAAGCGGCGGCCGCGGCACCCGCTTCGAGCACGGACGTGATGAAGCACTGAAAATGCACGAAGATTGGGCTGTGCGCCGGAAATCGCGAAAAATGGTGTATAGTTCAAGTCTTCGCTGATCACTGCACACGACATCGAGAGACAAGTGTGACCAACGGTGATCGATACAGCAAAGCAGAGGGCAACCTCAGAGCATCTGTGTCAAGCGATTCCGCTGTACAGCGCAAGTTGTCGGCAAATGCGGGATTAGCTCAGTTGGTAGAGCGATACCTTGCCAAGGTATAGGTCGAGAGTTCGAGCCTCTTATCCCGCTCCAGTATTGCTAGAGAAATGGACCCAGGTGGTCCATTTTTCGTTTCTGGGTTCGCATGCGAGGGCTGTTGTGCTTTGGCCCGATCAGGTCGCTTGTACGCTGAGGGGCACGCTGAACGCGATGGTCGTGAGGCCATCCACGCTGGTTGCGGAGACGCTGCCGCCATGCATGTGGGCCACAGCCTTGACGATGGCCAGGCCCAGGCCGTGGCCGTGATGCTCGCCTTTGCCGTGGCGTGCGGCCTCGACGCGGTAGAAGCGGTCGAAGAGGCGTGGCAGGTGTTCGGCCGCGATGCCGTGCCCCGTGTTGCTCACGCTGATCCAGACCATGCTGGATTGGCGCGCGATGTTGACCACCAGGCTGCTGCCGGGCAGGGCGTGTTCCATGCGCGTTTTGCAGCAGGTTGGACAGGGCGCGGCGAAACAGTGCCATGTTCGATCGGCGCGTGCAGCTCGGTCTGGCCTTCGATGTCGACCTTGGCGCCGCTTTCATCGAGCACGAACTCGAAGAACTCGATGGTCTTGTCGACTTCTTGCGCGACGAGGGTGTCGACCTGACCAGTGGCCGCTTCGCCTTGGTCAGCGCGTGCCAGGAACAGCATGTCGTTGACGATGGCGCGCAGGCGTTCCAGCTCTTCGAGGTTCGATTCGAGCGCTTCCTGCAATTGCGGTGTGTCGCGCGGCGGGCGAGCACGACCTGAGTGCCGCCTATCATGTTCGTTAGCGGCGTGCGCAGTTCGTGCGCGACATCGGCGTTGAAGGCTTCGAGCTGTTGATACGCGTCTTCGAGCCGGCCCAGGGCGCCATTGAAGGACGTGGCGAGGTCGGAGAGCTCGACCGGGAGCGCCGTGACCTGCAGGCGCTGCGACAAGGCCTTGGGATGCAGGTTGCGCGCTTCGGCCGACAGGCGCTTGAGCGGTGCCAGGCCCACGCGGGCGATCCAGTAGCCGAGCAACATCACGCAGCGAGCATGGCGCTGAAGAAGAGCAAGGCGAGGGCGATCAGGAAGGCGTGCAGGGTGTGCTCGAACGGCGCGATGTCGACGCCGACGATCAGGCGCACGGCCGGTCGCTGGCCCAGCGGCGCGATGTGCTGCGAATGGGTGCGAAAGCTCTGGCCATGTTGCGGCATGCTGATGGTGCCTTGGCCGTCGGCGTGCTGGACGATGCGCTCGAAGGCATCGATGCCCTTGCCGTATTGAAAGCGCGGGTCGTCGCTGAGGACCCAGAAGCGCATGCGGCCGTCCGTGGGGGTGAGCGTGTCCATGCGGGTCTGGACGCGGCCCCAGCGCTCGAGGTCGCCGGCGCGTTCGATCGAAGTAGCCGATGTTGTGCAGGTTGGTGGCGAGGTCTTCGTCCTGGTGGCGCTTCAGTTCGTGGGCCAGCACCTCGTAGAGCGCGGCGCCGATCAGGGCGAAGGTCAGCAGGGCGGCGAGCGCGAACATCGCGACCAGGCGCGTGGTGATGGCGTGTTTCATGGCTTCATGGCAACGTCATTCAAGGCGATGGAGGCGCGTCTTCGCGCACTTCCATCACATAGCCCATGCCGCGGATGGTGTGCAGCAGCTTCGGGCTGTAGGCCGCGTCGATCTTGGCGCGCAGCCGCTTGATGGCGACTTCGACCACGTTGGTGTTGCTGTCGAAGTTCATGTCCCACACCAGTTCGGCGATGGCGGTTTTCGAGAGGATCTCGCCCTGACGGCCGCGCCAGCACCGCCAGCAGCGCGAACTCCTTGGCGGTCAGGTCGATGCGCGTGCCGCCGCGCCAGGCCTTGCGGGCCATCATGTCGACCTGCAGGTCGGCCATGCGCAACTGCGTCGGCTCCTGGCTGCGGCCGCGTCGTTGCAGGGCCTGCAGGCGGGCGAGCAGTTCGAGGAACGAGAAGGGCTTGACGAGGTAGTCGTCGGCGCCGTCGCTGCAGGCCGCGCACGCGGTCTTCGACGCGGTCGCGCGCGGTCAGCATGATGACCGGGCGTCTGCTTGGTGCGGCGCAGCGCGCGCAGGAGGGTCGAAGCCGTCGACGCCTGGCAGCATCACGTCGAGCACGATGACTTCGTAGTCGTGCGTGAGCGCCAGGTGCTGACCGTCGATGCCGTTGTGCGCGATGTCGACCGCGCAGCCTTGCTCGGTCAGGCCCTTGCGCAGGTACTCGGCGGTCTTGAGCTCGTCTTCTGACGATCAGCAGCTTCATGGCTTGAGTCAGGTGGTGCGCAGCGGGGCGGGCCACACGCGCGGCTTTGCGCTGTTCGTACCAGTAGTGTGCCCGGTCCAGGTAGAGGTAGATGACCGGCGTCGTGAACAGTGTGAGGATCTGCGACAGGATCAGGCCGCCGACCATCGCGTAGCCCGAGCGGGCGGCGCAGCTCGGAGCCGGAACCGTGGCCGAGCATCAGCGGCAGGCCGCTGAGCAGGGCGCACATCGTGGTCATCATGATGGGCCGAAAGCGCAGCAGGCAGGCCTGGTAGATGGCTTCTTGCGGTGCCATGCCTTGTTCGCGCTCGGCGGTCAGGGCGAAGTCGACCATCATGATGCCGTTCTTCTTGACGATGCCGATCAGCAGGATGATGCCGATCAGCGCGATCACGGTCAGCTCATAGCCGACCGGCCATCAGGATCAGCAGGGCGCCCACGCCGGCCGAGGGCAGGGTCGAGAGGATCGTCAGCGGGTGGATGTAGCTCTCGTAGAGCAGGCCCAGCACGATGTAGACGGCGATCAGCGCGGCGGCGATCAGGTAGGGCTGCGATGAGAGCGAGTCTCTGGAACGCCTGGGCCGTGCCCTGGAAGGAGCCGGTGAGCGATTGCGGCAGGCCCATCTCGGCCTGTGCCTTGTTGATCGCGTCGACCGCATCGCCCAGCGGCTGCGCCGGGCGCGAGGTTGAAGGAGATGGTCACGGCCGGGAACTGGCCCTGGTGGCTGATGGAGAGGTAGGCGGTCTTGTTCGTGTCGATCTTGACGAAGGTCGACAGCGGCACCTGTTGGCCCGTGATGCGGCGAAGTGAGGTAGAGCTTGCTGAACAAGGCCGGGTCTTGCTGCAGCTCGGGCGTGACCTCGAGCACGACGTGGTAGCTGTTGATCTGCGTGTAGAACTGCGCGATCTGGCGCTGGCCGATGGCGTCGTAGATGGTCGCATCGATCAGGGCGGGCGAGATGCCCAGGCTGGAGGCGCGGTCGCGGTCGATGGTGAGCGTGGCCGTGGCGGCGCTGTTTTGCAGGTCGGTGGCCAGGTCGGTGAGTTGCGGCAACTGCTTGAAGCGCGCGAGCAGCTTGGGCGCCCATTCGTTGAGCTCATCGAGGTTGGCATCGGTGAGCGTGTACTGGTATTGCGTGCGCGAGGAACGGCCACCGACGCGGATGTCCTGCCCCGCCTGCAAGAACAGGTTGGCGCCTTGCACCTTGGCCAGCTTGGGGCGCAGCCGCGCGATGACCTCGTCGGCGGTAGCGGTGCGGCCGTCTTCGAGCGCGCGCAGGCTGATGAAGAAGTTGCCCGTGTTGTAGGTCGATGAGCTGCCGTTCATGCCGAAGCCGGTGACGTCGGGGTCTTGCCTGACCACGTCGGCCAGTTGCAGCATGCGCCGGTTCATCGCGGCGAAGGACGAGTCCTGGGCCGTTTCGGCGCAGCCGGAGATGAAGCCGGTGTCCTGCTGCGGGAAGAAGCCTTTGGGGATGAACACGAACAGGGCGACCGTGGCCATCACCGTGAGGATGAACATGACCAGCGTGGCGAACTGGTGCTTGAAGCACGACGTCCAGGCCGCGCTTGTAGCCGGCGAGCATCCAGTCGAAGCCGCGCTCGAAGCGCTGGTAGAGGCGGCCGTGCTGCGCGGCGTGTTCGTTCTTCAGGAAGCGCGAACATAGCATCGGCGTGAGCGTCAGCGAGATCAGCACCGACACGAAGATGGTCATGGTCACGGTGACGGCGAACTCGCGGAACAGGCGACCGACGATGCCGCCCATCAGCAGCAGCGGGATGAACACGGCCACCAGCGAGACCGAGATCGAGATGATCGTGAAGCCGATTTCGCCGGCGCCCTTGAGCGCGGCCTCCATCGGCGAGATGCCTTCTTCGACATGGCGGTAGATGTTCTCCGAGCATCACGATGGCGTCGTCGACGACGAAGCCGACCGAGATGGTCAAGCGCCATCAGCGAGAGGTTGTCCAGGCTGAAGCCGGCCACGTACATGGCGCCGGCTGTGCCGCACAAAGCCAGCGGCACCGTGACGCTCGGGATGAGCGTGGCCGGGACGTTGCGCAGGAACACGAAGATGACCATCACGACCAAAGCGATCGTGAGCATGAGCGTGAACTCGACATCGCGCACCGAGGCGCGGATGGTCTGCGTGCGGTCGATCAGGGTATTGACCTCGACGGTCGGCGGGATCGAGGCCTTGCAGGCTGCGGCAAGGCGGCTCTTTGATGCGGTCGACCGTCTCGATCACGTTGGCGCCGGGCTGCTTGGTGATGGCGAGGATGATGCCGCGGCCGTTGAGCTGCGTGCCGCCGGGCGCCGCGCCCGCGCCGGCGAAGGCCCAGCCGGCGATCTTCGTGTTCTCGGCCGCGTCCACGGCCACGCCGATGTCGCGCACGCGGATCGGCGCGCCGTTCTTGTAGGCCAGGATCACGTCGTTCCAGGGCGCGGCCTTGATGAGCTGGTCGTTCGTGTAGACGGTGAAGCTCTGGTCCTTGCCGTCGAGCGTGCCCTTGGGCTGGTTGACGGAGGCGCTGGCGCACGACGGTGCGCACGTCTTCGAGGCTCAGGCCGAGCGCGGCGATCTTGGCCGGGTCGACCTGAATGCGCACGGCGGGCTTTTGCTGGCCGCCCAGGTTGACGAGGCCCACGCCCGTGATCTGCGAGATCTGTTGCGCGAGGATGTTGTCGGCGTAGTCGTTGACCTCGATCAGCGGCAGTGTCTTGGACTGCACGGACAGCAGCAGGATGGGCGAGTCGGCCGGGTTGATCTTGCGGTAACTCGGCGGGCTGGGCAGGTTGGCGGGCAACTGGCCGGTGGCGGCGTTGATGGCCGACTGCACGTCGAGCGCGGCGGCGTCGATGCCGCGGTCGAGGTCGAACTGCAGCGTGATCTGCGTGGAGCCCAGGCCGCTGATGCGAGGTCATCTGCGAGAGACCGGCGATCAGCGAGAACTGGCGTTCCAGCGGCTGCGCCACGTTCGACGCCATGGTCTCGGGGCTGCCGCCGGGCAGGTTGGCCGAGACCTGGATGGTCGGGAAGTCGACCTGCGGCAAGGGCGCGACCGGCAGCAGCGGGAACACCGCCGACGCCGACCAGCAGGATGGCCAATGGCCAGCAGGGTGGTGCCGATCGGGCGTTTGATGAACCCGGCGGACATGCTCATCGTCTGCCCCTCGCTGGCCTGGCTGCGCGTGTGGCGACGCGCCCGCTTCGGATCGTGGCACCGGGCTTGAGCTTGTACTGGCCGTCGACCACGATGCGCTGGCCGGCGGTCAGGCCCTTGTCGATACGGGCGACGCCATCCTGGATCTGCGCGACCTTGATGGCCTGCGTCTGCACGGTCTTGCCGTCGGGCTCGACGGCGTAGACATAGGTGCCGTCCTGGCTGCGCTGCACGGCGGCGGCCGGGATCGTCAGCGCGTGCCGGCGTGTGCCCAGCTACCAGGCGCACATTGACGTACTGGCCCGGCCACAGCTTGTGGCGGGTTGGCGAAGCTGGCCTTGAGCTGCACGGTGCCGCTGGTCGTGTCGATCTGGTTGTTGAGCAGCACGAGCTTGCCGTCGCCGAGCAGCTCATTGCCATTGCGCGGGTAGGCCTGCACGCCCAGCGGCTGGCGGCTGGCCTGGAGCGCGCGGTTGATCGTCCTGGAAGGCCTCTTCGGGCAGCGTGAAGACCACGCGTGATCGGATCGATCTGGTTGATCACGACCAGGCCGTTGGAATCGGCGGCGTGCACGATGTTGCCCACGTCGACCAGGCGCGCGCCCGAGCGGCCGCCGATCGGGGCCGTGATGGTCGTGAAGCTCAGTTGCACCTGCGCATAGGCGATCTGCGCTTCGTCGGTCTGGATGGCGGCCTCGAGCTGCGCGACGAGCGCCTTCTGCGTGTCGAGCTGCTGCTGGTGGCGGCGTCATCGGTGATGAGCCTGGTGTAGCGCGCAGATCGACGCGGGCGTTGTCGAGCTTGGCCTGGTCCTTGGCCTTGAGCGCCTGCGCCTGGGCCAGCTGCGCTTGCAGCGCGCGTGGGTCGATGCGCGCCAGCACCTGGCCGGCCTTCACGTCCTGGCCTTCCGTGAAGCCGATCTGGTCGAGCTGGCCATCGACGCGGGTCTTGACCGTCACGCTCTGTGTGGCCGTGACGGTGCCGATGCCGGCGCGGTAGAGCGGCACGTCCTGCTGTTTGACCGTGGCTGTTGTGGCGGCCACGAGGCCGTTGTTGCCGTGTGGCTTGGCATCGGCTGCTTGCGCCTGGCGTTGCATCAGCCAGATGCCCGCGATTGCGCTCAGGCTCAATGTGCCGACCACGATCCAGGTGGTACGTTGGCGCAGGCGTTGAGGGATGGGGTGGGTGTTCATGTTGTCGGCTTTCGCATCGGGGTGGATGCAGCGGAAGATGGCGCGGAAGGTGTGTCGGCAGGGCTGTTGTCATCGGCATGCCAGCCGCCGCCCATGGCCGTGATCAGGTTGACGCTCGCGGTCAGTTGGCTGCGGCGCAGCAGCACGGCGCTGCGCTGGTTGCTGAGCGACGTGGCTGGCGCCGACCACACTGAGGTAGCTGGT
>JASGJC010000024.1:0-7136 GCA_049840915.1 Aquabacterium sp. | reverse complement strand
TCGTGGTCAGCGTCAGGGAGTTCAGGATGACGTCCTTGCTGACCAGGAATGAGTAGTTCGTGTCCGTCGTGGTACCCGACACGTCGCCGGCTGCGGCGATGGTGAAGGTGTAGTAGTCGGTGAACGAGGACGTGTCGGCGGAGAAACTGTTACCGAAGGTCGTGCCCGTCGAGGTGAGCGTGCCCAGGTTGAAGTTTGCAGCCTGCGACTGCGAAGCCACTGCGGCCAGGGCCAGCGCGACGGAAGCGATACGAGTTGACAACTGCATGAGGTAGCTCACTGGTTAACGGATGTCGCAATTGTGCGGGCAGATGTTTCCAAAAGTTATCCCTTGCTCACGGGGAGACGATCCCCCAAATGATGGATGCCATGGCGTGGGCGGCGCCACGGTGCGCCTGGGCGAAATCCAGCGCTTGGCGGCTGTAACGCCCGCTTTCTTGCGCATGACAAAAATCCAATGCTTTTTGTACGCCTTCGGGCCAGTTTTGCACCCGGAACGCCGCGCCCGCCGCCTCGCTGAGTTGAGCGGCGTCTGCGAAGTTGTAGGTGGAGCCCCCCATGATCACGGGGCAGCCGCAGGCGGCCGCTTCGATCAGGTTCTGTCCGCCCAGGGGCGCGAAGCTGCCGCCCAGCAGGGCCACGCAGGCCGATGCGTAATAGGCGGGCATCTCGCCCATGGAGTCGCCCAGCCACACGTCGGCGCGCAAGGCCGCGTCATCGGGCATGCCGGCGGGCCATTGGTTGCGGCGCGAGAGCGTCAAGCCCTGCGCCGTGACCAGCGCGGCGACCTCGTCGAAGCGCTGCGGGTGGCGCGGCACGATGAACAGGCGCGGCGACGCGGCTTGATCGACAGGCCACGCCGAACCAGAGCGCAAGGCCTGCCAGGCTTGCAGCAGGCCGGGCTCTTCGCCCTCGCGGGTGCTGGCGGCCAGCACGATCGGCCTGCCCGACGCATGGCGCCAGGAAGCGCCTTGGGCCAGCAGCGTCTCGGCCGGCGTCATGTCGAACTTGACGTTGCCGCAGACCTGCACCTTCGGCGCGCCCATCTCGGTCAGCCTGCGGGCGTCGGCGGCGGTCTGGGCCAGGGCCATCGCCAGGGCTTGCGCGGCGGGCCGCATCAGGGCGGCGAAGCGCCGGCCCTGGCGCAGGCTCTTGTCGCTCAGGCGCGCATTGGCCAGCACCATGGGCACATGCCGCTCGCGCGCCACATGCTGCACATTGGGCCAGACCTCGGTTTCCATCAGCACGCCCACATCGGGCTGGTGCGTCTTCAGGAAGCGCCTGACCGCGCCCGGCATGTCGAACGGGAACCAGGTCTGCGCATCGCCCGGCTGCAGCAAGGCCTTGCCCGCCTCGCGGCCCGTGGCCGTGCCGTGGGTCAAGAGCAGGCGCATCTGCGGCCGTTGGGCACGCAGGGCTTGAATCAAGGGCGCGGCCGCGCGCGCCTCGCCCAACGAGACCGCATGCAGCCACAGCACGGGCCGGCGCTGACCCGCCCCTTCCTGCCAGACACGCCGGTAAGCCGCGCTATAGAAGCCCAGGCGCTGCGCCCAGGCCTCGCGGTAGCCCGGCTCGATGCGGCCGCGCGACCAGATCCGCCACAGGTAGGCGGGCGTCCCCAGCCGCAAGAGCAGGCTGTAGACCTGCCGCGCCAGCCAGGACTTGAACGCTGCCGACGCCAAGTCAGTGTGCCGAAGCGCCCACGTGCGCGTCAGGCTTGACGGCCAGGATCTGCGCCATGAAGTGCTTCTGGATGCGCTCGAGCGCCTCGGGCGTGTGGCCTTCGAAGCGCAGCACGAGCACGGGCGTCGTGTTCGAGGCGCGCACGAGGCCGAAGCCATCGGGGTAGTCGGCGCGCAGGCCGTCGATGGTGGTCAGCTCGGCGCCGTCGAAGGTCGCGGTCTGGCGCAGCTTCTCGATGACGGCATGGTGCTCGCCTTCGGCGCACGACACGTTCAGCTCGGGCGTGCTGAAGCTGGTGGGCAAGGCATCGAGCACGGCGCTGGGGTCGGCGACCTTGCTGAGGATCTCGAGCAGGCGGCCGGCCGTGTAGGTGGCGTCATCGAAGCCATACCAACGCTCGCCGAAGAAGATGTGGCCGCTCATCTCGCCGGCGAAGGGCGAGTTCAGCTCCTTGAGCTTGGCCTTGACCAGCGAGTGGCCCGTCTTGTACATCGTGGGCACGCCGCCGGCTTCGCGGATCGCGACGGCCAGGCGCTGGCTGCACTTGACGTCGAAGATGATCGGGGCGCCGGGCACGCGCGAGAGCACGTCCTGCGCGAACAGCATGATCTGGCGATCGGGGAAGATGTTGTTGCCGTCCTTGGTGACCACGCCCAGGCGGTCGCCATCGCCGTCGAAGGCCAGGCCCAGCTCGGCGCCGTTGGCCTTCACGGCATTGATCAGGTCGACCAGGTTCTCGGGCTTGGAGGGATCGGGATGGTGATTGGGGAAGTCGCCATCGACCTCGGAGTACAGCTCGATCACCTCGCAGCCCAGCGCGCGCAGGATGCCGGGCGCCGAAGCGCCGGGGATGCCGTTGCCCGAGTCGACCACGATCTTCATGGGGCGGGCCAGCTTGCAGTCGCCGGCGATGCGCTTGGTGTACTCGTCGAGGATGTTCAGCTCGGTCAGGCCGCCGTTGCCGGTCGTGTAGTCTTCCTGCTCGATGCGCTGGCGCAGGCCCTGGATGTCGTCGCCGTAGATGGCGCGGCCGGCCAGCACCATCTTGAAGCCGTTGTAGTCCTTGGGGTTGTGGCTGCCGGTCACCTGGATGCCGCTGTGGCAGCCCTGGGCGTCGCGCGTGGCGGCCACGTAGTAGAGCATGGGCGTGGTCACGGCACCGATGTCGATCACGTTGATGCCCGTGGCGCGCAGGCCGCGGATCAGCGCGCCGCTCAGCGACGGGCCCGACAGGCGACCGTCACGGCCGATGGCCACGGCCTTTTCACCCAGCCTCAGGGCTTCGGTGCCGAATGCGCGGCCCAGGTGTTCGGCCACGGCCTCGTTCAAGGTCTGCCCGACGATGCCCCGGATATCGTAGGCCTTGAAGATGGAAGCGGCGACTTGCATGGTGATCCTTAATCTGGGAGAGGTTGGTACTTCTGCAAAACCCTGATTTTACGGATGCCAGGGTGACAGTTGACGAGACGGGTGAGGAATTGACGCCACAAGCGATTCCTGGGCCCCGCGAATAGAGGTACCCGGTAAGCAATTGGCGATCCCGGTAGGATGCGTCACATGAAAACCAGGGACATGTTCGATCTGCTGATGCTGGCGGCCGTCTGGGGCGCCTCTTTCTTGTTCTTGCGGGTGGCTTCGCCGGTGGTCGGGCCGCTGGGCCTGGCGGCGTTCCGGGTCACGGGCGCGACCTTGATGCTGCTGCCGTTGGTGGCCATGCGCGGCGAGCTGGGCGCGGTACGGCGCAAGTGGCGTCCCTTGATCGGCGCGGCCCTGCTGTCGAGCATCCTGCCCTTCCTGGGCCTGAGCCAGGCTTCGCGCAGCCTGCCTGCCGGACTGCTGTCGATCCTGAACGCGACCACGCCGATGTGGGGTGCGCTCGTCGGCTGGCTGTGGGCGGGCGAGCGGCTGGCCGGCATGCGTGCCATCGGCCTGGCGACCGGCTTCACGGGCGTGGCCTTGCTGGCCACCCATGGCAACCAGCTGCAGAGCACCCATGCCTACGGCGCCGTGGCGCTGACCCTGGGCTCGACCTTGATGTACGCCTTCGCCGTGCACTACAACAAGAAGTTTTTGCGCGGCATGAGCCCGCTAGGCGTGAGCGCGGGCACGCTGGCCGTGTCGGCCGTGCTGCTGAGCGGGCCGGCTTTCTGGATCGGGCCGCAACCATCGCAGGCCATCGAGAACGCGCCATCCACGTGGGCCCAGGTCCCGACGACCGTGTGGTCGGCACTGGGCGCGCTGACCGTTTTGTGCACGGGCGTCGCCTACGTGGTCTTCTACCGCCTGATCGACCGCATCGGTGCGAGCCGCGCGCTGACGGTCACCTTCCTGATCCCGGCTTTCGGCATGCTGTGGGGCACGCTCTTCCTGCATGAGCGCGTGACGCCGCTGATGCTGCTCAGCACGGGCATCATCCTGCTGGGCACCTGGTTGTCCAACCGGAGCCCGGCGCATCCACCCGCCCCCATGAAGCCGGCCGCCTCCGATCTGCAAGCGGCCCGCAGTTGACAAGGAGACCTTCATGAGCACCCCTGCCCCCGACGCCCCCCGCGATATCCGCTGGTACTGGGAAGATTTTTTCGACGGCCAGATGATGGAGTTCGGCCCCAAGAAGGTTGAGCGCGAAGAAGTGATCCGCTTCGCCACGGATTTCGACCCGCAGCCCTTCCACCTGAGCGAGGAGGCGGGCAAGGCATCGCTGTTCGGCGGGCTGGCGGCCAGTGGCTGGCACACGGCGAGCATGGTCATGCGCATGATGTGCGATGGCTTCATCCTGAACTCGAGCAGCCTGGGCTCGCCGGGGCTGGAGAGCCTCAAATGGCTCAAGCCCGTGATGGTCGGCGACGAGATCCGGGCGCGCCTGCGCGTGCTGGGCAAGCGACCCATGAAGAGCAAGCCGCACGTGGGCCTGGTTCACAACCTGTGGGAGGTCGTGAACCAGCGCGACGAGGTCGTGATGACGATCGAGAGCTGGGCGATGTATGGCCGGCGCGAGGTGGCGCCGCCCTCGCCTTGACGGGGCGTGCTTCATTGCGCTGGCTCGTGCTCCTTGTGCGGCCGGTGCTCCTGCTTTTCGTGGGCGGGATGAGACTCTGATGGCGGTGCCGCTTGAGGCGGCTGGGGCACTGGCGCGGCCGGCTCGTGGCGTTGCGGTTGTGGCTCGGGCTGCTGCCTGACCGGGGCTTCTTGTCGCGGCTGCGGCTGCGGCGGATGAGGTGGCGGCACCTGTCGCTCCAGTCTTTCCTGACGTTCTTGCCGCTCTTGTCGCTCCATCGTCCGGTGAATATCCTCGTTAGGTCTCACCGCATGCTCGTCGAACCGCTGCACGGTGTTCGGGGCTGGCGACGCCGATGGCGGATGCGGTACGGGCCTGGGCTGCGCTGGCTGCGGCTCGGCCGGGGGGCGGGCCTCGAAGGCCGCGGCGGGCGGCGGATGTGGCACCTCATGACGATGTTCCTGCTGCGGCGGTTGCGGCAATTGAGGCGGTTGCGCACCTGGGCCTGTGGCTTGAGGCAGATGCGGCGGCTGAACGACCTTGGCCGCTGCCGCCGGGTTCACCTCAGGGCGATTGGCTTGACGTGGGTCCGGCTGATGTGCGTCAGGATGCGCCACGGGCGGGGTTGCGGCTTGCGGCGCCGCCGAAGGCCGCGCCTGCACCACGGCCGGATTGACAGCGGGATGCGAAGGCGCCCTGCGGGCCTCGCCCAGGCGGCTCTGCGCGGCAGGCGCGATGGCCGCCGTTTGCACGAAATGCGCATGCCTGATCACGTCCGCCGGCACGTTGCCTTCCGAGCCACGGATGTGCTGCCCGCGCACGAAGGCATTGGCGGGCACGGCCGCCACGGCATGCGGGGCCTGCTGGTTCACGTACACGTTGTTCACGGTCGTGTTGCGCACGACGATGGTCTGGTTGATGCGCGTCACATAGCGCGGGCTCACGTGGTAGCCCGGCGTGTAGGCCTCGCCGGGCCCCAAAGGCAGCCAGGCCACGCCCGGCGCGCCGCTGCTCAGCGCCCCCCCCCCAATGCGTGCCGCCACCGCCGCCCGACACGAAAGCGACCAGAGCCGGCGCGTAGACGGGCCGCGCCACGGCGACCGGCCCGGGCACCCAGCCCCAGTGCGAGCGCCCCGGCAACCAGGCCCAGCGGCCATAGTGGAACGGCGCGAAGCCCCAGGGCGCATCGTCCACCCAGGTCCAGCCCCAGGGGTCGATCCAGGCCCAGTGGCCGTAGTGGTAAGGCGCCCAGTCCGTGGCCACGGCTGTGGGCACCCAGACCGCGCCGTAGGCCGGGTCGTTGGTCCAGGTGCCGTTGCCGTCGAGGGCGGCATAGCCTGTCGTTTCACGCGAGACGTACCTGGCCGTGGCCGAGCGCGACTCCGCGTCATCGCGGGCCTGGGCCCAGCGGTCCAGCTCGTCGGCGGAAGGGGTCGGGCTCGCGTCGCGCCGGTCCAGGCCGGTGCCGCTGTAGGTGACGCGGTCGGGCGCAGGAATGGCCTCGCTCGTGCCGGTATTGCCGTAAACCGTGCCGCCGCCGGACCAGTTCGTGATGCGCGTGGTGCCCGAGGCTGGGTCCACATCGATGCGGTAATTGCCCGGACTGCTGGGCACGAAGGCCAGGTTGGGTGTGTCGATCTCGACGCGCTGGTCGGGGTAGAGCGTGCGGATGCGCAATTGCACGCTGCCCTGCGACACGCGCCATTGCATGTTGCTGTCGCTCAGGGATGTGACGGCCACTTCGCTTTGCGCGCCCAGGCGCAAGGCCGTCGAGCCGACGTGCAGCTCGGCCCTGCCCCCCTTGTCCACCCAGAGCTGGTCGCCCGTGGTCAAAGGCCGGTTGGGCGAGGCGTAGGCCCAGGTGTCCGTGCCGGCTGGCGCGAAACTCACGCCGCCCTGGGTCTGGCCGAGCCAGGCGACGACGGACGGCGGGTCGTCCGACTGCGCCCATGCCGAAGAAACCAGGCATGCGCCGGCCACGAGCAGGGTGATCCGGTGAGACAAGACAAGCATGGGCGATCTACTCCAAACACAGTCGATGCGACAAGCAGCTCGCGGCAATCGACGTGCCCGCTGCCTCGTGCTGTCCCGCGCATGCCGCTCAGGCCTCTTTTCATCCCAAGGCCAGGAGGTTGCATGGCGGGTCCGCCATCAATAATGCACTATCATTATCAATTCAACGATGACCCTGCTCACGACGAGCGCCCGCACCGCATCCGCATGCCATGGAACGATCGACACGCCAGCGAACCGCCATCCGCCACGTGATCGAAGCGGCCGGGCGCCCGCTTTCGGCGCAGGAGATCCTCGAGGCCTCGCAGGTGGATGTGCCGGCCATGGGCATCGCGACGGTCTACCGCAATGTGAAGGCGCTGCTCGAAGAAGACACCATCGAAATGGTGGCCCTGCCCGGTGAGAGCCCGCGCTACGAGATGGCCCATCAGCACCATCACCATCA
>JASGJC010000023.1:0-15790 GCA_049840915.1 Aquabacterium sp. | reverse complement strand
TGACGGCCTCGCTGCCCGGCGCCTCGCCCGCGCAGCTCGAGACCGAAGTGGCGCGCAAGCTCGAGAACTCGATCGCCACGCTGCAAGGCATCAAGCACATCTACACGAAGGTGCAGGACGGCAGCGTGATCGTGACGGTCGAGTTTCGCCTCGAAAAGCCCACGCAGGAAGCTGTCGACGATGTGCGCGACGCCATCTCGCGCGTGCGCGCCGACCTGCCTGGCGACCTGCGCGATCCGGTCATCTCGAAGATGAACCTGTCGGGCATGCCCATCCTCACGTACACGGTCGCGTCCAGGCGCATGGACGACGAGGCCTTGTCCTGGTTCGTCGACCACGACGTGGCCAAGGCGATGTTGTCCGTCAAGGGTGTGGGCGCGGTCTCGCGCGTGGGCGGCGTCACGCGCGAGGTGCGCGTCGAGCTCGACCCGGCGCGGCTGCTGGCGCTCAATGCCTCGGCGGCCGATGTGTCGCGCCAGTTGCGCAGCCTGCAACAGGAGGCATCGGGCGGTCGCGTCGATGTGGGTGGCGGCGAGCAGTCCGTGCGCACCGTGGCCACGGTGCAGTCGGCCGAAGAGCTGGCGGCGATGGACGTGACCTTGTCCGACGGCCGCCATGTGCGCCTCGACCAGGTCGCCACGGTGAGCGACACGGTGGCCGAACGCCGCAGCGCGGCTTTGCTCAATGGCCAGCCGGTCGTGGGCTTCGAGATCACGCGCTCGCGCGGCGCGGGCGAAGTCGAGGTGGCGCAGGGCGTGCGGGCCATGCTCACACAGCTCAAGGCACGGCACCCGGACATCGTCATCACGGAGGCCTTCAACTTCGTCGACCCGGTCGAAGAGAAGCTCCACGGCTCGATGTACCTGCTGTACGAAGGTGCCATCCTGGCCGTGATCGTCGTGTTCTTGTTCCTGCGCGACTGGCGCGCCACGCTCGTGTCGGCGGCGGCCTTGCCTTTGTCGGTGATCCCGGCGTTCGGCGTGATGCACCTGCTGGGCTTCACGGTCAACATCGTGACGCTGCTGTCGATGTCGCTCGTGGTCGGCATCCTGGTGGACGATGCCATCGTCGAGATCGAGAACATCATGCGCCACCTGGCCATGGGCAAGACGCCCTTGCAGGCCGCGATGGAGGCCGCCGACGAGATCGGCCTGGCCGTGATCGCCACCACGTTCACGCTGATCGCCGTGTTCCTGCCGACCGCCTTCATGGGCGGCGTGCCGGGCAAGTTCTTCGTGCAATTCGGCTGGACGGCGGCGATCGCCGTGTTCTTCTCGCTGGTCGTGGCGCGCATGCTCACGCCGATGATGGCGGCCTACGTGCTCAGGGCGCCCAAGCGCGAGCATGCCGAGCCCGGCTGGATGCGCCTGTACCTGGGCTGGGCGCGCTGGTGCCTCAGGCACCGCTGGTGGACGATGCTGGCCGTGCTGGGCTTCGTGGTCGGCTCGTTCTTGTTGGCAGGCCTGCTGCCCAGGGTTTCATCCCGCCAGATGACCTGTCGCAGACGCAGGTCTACCTGTCGCTGCCGCCGGGCAGCACCCTGCCGCAGACCTACAAGATCGCCGAAGAGGCCCGCGAGATCGTGCAGCGCAACCAGCACGTCAAGCTGGTCTACACGGCCATCGGCGGTGGCGCGGCGGGCGGCGACCCGTTCATGTCGGCCGGTGCGTCCGAGGTCCGCAAGGCCACCTTGACCTTGAACCTCACGCACCGCAAGAACAGGCCGGGCGTCAGCAAGCAGGCCATCGAAGGCGAGCTGCGCCATGCACTCGAAGCCTTGCCCGGCGTGCGCGTGAACGTGGGCTTCGGCGGCTCGGCCGAGAAGTACATCCTCGTGCTCTCGGGCGAGGACGGTGATGTCCTGTCGGCCCACGCCGAAGTGGTGGCACGCGAGCTGCGCACGATTCCCGGCATCGGCAGCGTGATGTCCACATCGAGCCTCGTGCGGCCCGAGCTGATCGTGCGGCCGGACATCGCGCGCGCGGCCGACCTGGGCGTCAACACGGCCACGATCGCCGACACGCTGCGCATCGCCACGATGGGCGACTACGACCAGGACCTGCCCAAGCTGAACCTGTCGCAGCGCCAGGTGCCCGTGGTCGTGCGCCTGCCCGACGAGGCCCGCACGAACCTCGACCTGATCGCGCGCCTGCCCGTGCCGGGGGCGCGCGGCGCCGTGCCGCTGGGCAACGTGGCCAGGCTGTCGATGGACAGCGGCCCCGCCCAGATCGACCGCTATGACCGCCTGCGCAACATCAACTTCGAGATCGAGCTGAACCAGCAGCCGCTGGGCGAAGTCGAAAAGGCGGCCAAGGCCTTGCCGAGCGTGCGCAACCTGCCGCCGGGCGTGACGCAGTCCGCCATCGGCGATGCCGAGGCCATGGGCGAGCTGTTCGCCAGCTTCGGCCTGGCCATGCTCACGGGCGTGCTGTGCATCTACATCGTGCTGGTGCTGCTGTTCAAGGGCTTCGTGCAGCCGCTGACGATCCTGGCGGCGCTCGTGCTGTCCATCCCCGGTGCGTTCGTGGCCTTGTTCGTGACGCACACGGCGCTGTCGATGCCCTCGATGATCGGCCTGGTCATGCTGATGGGCATCGCGACGAAGAACTCGATCCTGCTGGTCGACTACGTGCTGATCGCGCGCAACGCGCATGGCCTGTCGCGCTGGGACGCCGTGGTCGACGCCTGCCACAAGCGCGCCCGCCCGATCATCATGACGACGATCGCGATGGGCGCGGGCATGCTGCCGATCGCGCTCGGCCTGGGTGTGGATCCGAGCTTCCGCGCACCGATGGCGATCGTGGTGATCGGCGGCCTGATCACCTCGACCTTCCTGAGCCTGCTCGTGATCCCGGTCGTGTTCACGTTCTTGGACGACCTGATCAACCTGACCGGGCGCCTGTTGCGTCGGGCGCACCAGGGCGCGTCGGCCTGAGCAGGGCCGGCACCGACACAGCGGCCGCCACGCACAACACGGCGGCCGATGCGAAGAAGGGCAGCCCGACTTGCCAACTGGTCTTGGGCCAGTTGGCGACCACGGCCATCAAGGGCGCGGCCAATGCAGGCCCGATCACGGCCGTGACACTGACGATGGACGACAGCGCGCCCATGCTCTCGCCATGCTGGCCCTTGTCGATCTGGCCGGCGATCAGGCTCTGCACGCTCGGGTAGAGCAGGTAGCCCAGTACATTGGCGGCCGACACGGCATACATCATCCAGCTCTCGGTGGCCAGGCCCCACGCGACCAGGCAAGCGATGAACGAGGCCTGCCCCCACACGACCATGGCCCGGGCCGACAGCAGCTTCTGCACGGGCCGCATGAACACGCCCTGCGAGAGCACGGCGACCACACCGAGCGCCAACAGCGACAGCCCGTTGTCGCCCGGCGTCCAGTTGAAGCGGAAGGCCGTGTAGAGCATCCAGCAGGTCTCGACCGCCGCCTGCACCAATGAGGCCGCGGCCAGCACCCACAGCAAAGGCGCCACGCCCTTGAGCCGCCGCAGGTAAGCCATCGAAGCGAAAGGCGAGGGCACGCGCAAGGGCCGGCGTTTTTCAGGCGGCAGCGACTCGGGCAGGATCAGGCAGCCGTAGACGAAGTTGGCCAGCGTCAGGCCACCGGCCAGCCAGAAGGGCCAGCGCACATGGTGGTCGCCCAGCAGGCCGCCCAGCGCCGGGCCGAGGATGAAGCCCAGCCCGAACATGGCGCTGAGCAGGCCGTACTGGCGCGGCATGTCCTCGGGTTTGGTCACATCGGCCACATAGGCATTGGCCACGGCCATGTTGGCGCAGGCCGCGCCACTGAGCGCGCGAAACAGCAGCAGCACCCAGAACTGGTCGGTCAATGCCGCCGCCATGAAGCTGGCCGCCATGCTCAGCATGCCCATCAACAGCACGGGGCGGCGCCCATGATGGTCGGCCAGGGCACCGAGGATGGGCGCGCTGAAGAACTGCGCCAGGGCGAAGGCCAGCTGCATGGCGCCGAAGCCCCAGGCCGTGACGGACGCGTGTCCCGTCAGCGTCTCGATCAGCTTGGGCAGCACAGGCACCACGACCCCGATGGACACGGCGTCCAGCAGCACGGTCAGCATGATGAAAGGCGAGGCGGCGTGGCGCGGTCTCATGGGCCGGGATCAGAAGGCGTTTGCCAGGTGATGCGAGCCAGCGTGCACGAGCGCGACGGCCGCCTTGGCCTCGATGTGCGCGGGCAAGGGCACGTCGTGCACGGTCATGGCGCACAGCTGACCATTGACCGGCACGGCCGTGTCGACACAGGCCTGCGAAGCGTCGACATCGAAGGTTTGCGACGACACGCTCAGGCCGCTGCCCAGCGCCTTGAGGCAAGCCTCCTTGCGGCTCCACATGCTGAAGAACCAATCGGTTTGATCACCGCTGTGCAAGCGCGCATAGGCCGCCTGTTCGACGGCGCTGAACTGATGGCCGACGATGCCCGCCATGTCGCGCATCTCCTTGTGGCACTCGATGTCGACCCCGATGGGTAAAGAAGGGCTCATGCCCAGCAAGGCCCAGTCGCCGCTGTGGCTGAGGTTGAAGTGCCACCCGGCATGGTCCTGCAGATGCGGCTTGTCGCGCGCACCGATGCGCCAACGCAGGCTGGCCGCATGCACGCCCAGCTGCGCGCCCATGATCTGGCGCATGGCCGCATGGGCCGCACGGTAGCGCCGCGCATGCACTTCGAAGCGAAAGCGCCCCGCGCGCGCCTGTTCATCGGCATCGCAGGCGGCCCAGTGCGCGGGTTCGGGCTCGTGCTGCAGGTCGATCAGCCACAGCAGGCTGCCTTGCGGCGCGGGCAAGGCTTGAACAAGGGATGAGGCATGTGAATCGGCCATGCGGGATTGGAGCACACAGGACCACGTGCACAAACAGAAAGGGCCCCCGCAGGAGCCCTCGACGCAACGGTCAGATCACTGATCAGACGCGCTCGATGACCATGGCGATGCCCTGGCCGCCGCCGATGCACATCGTGATCAGGGCATAGCGGCCCTTGATGCGCTGCAGCTCGTACAAGGCCTTGGTCACGAGGATGGCGCCCGTGGCACCGACCGGGTGGCCCAGCGAGATGCCCGAGCCGTTGGGGTTGGTCTTCTCGTTCGGGAAGCCCATTTCCTTGGACACGGCGCAGGCCTGCGCGGCGAAGGCTTCGTTGGATTCGATCACGTCCAGATCGGACACCTTCAGGCCGGCTTTTTCCAGAGCCAGCTTCGATGCGGGCACGGGGCCGATGCCCATGTACTCGGGGTCGACGCCGGCATGGCCGTAGGACACCAGGCGGGCCAGCGGCTTGAGGCCCAGAGCCTTGGCCTTTTCGGCGCTGGCCATGACCACGGCGGCGGCGCCATCGTTCAGGCCGGAGGCGTTGCCCGCGGTCACGGTGCCTTCTTCCTTCTTGAAGGCGGGCTTCATCTTGGCCAGCACATCGGCGGTCGTGTCGCCCTTGACGTGCTCATCGGTGTCGAACAGCGTCACGCCCTTGCGGCTTTGCAGCTCGACAGGGACGATCTGCTCCTTGAAGTAGCCCGCCTCGATGGCGGCGGCGGCGCGCTGCTGGCTCTGCGCGGCGTAGGCATCCTGCTGCTCGCGCGTGATGTCGTAGCGGGCGGCCACGTTCTCGGCCGTGATGCCCATGTGGATGTGCTTGCGCGGGTCGTGCAGGGCGCCGAGCATGAAGTCCAGCATCTTGACGTCGCCCATGCGCGCGCCCCAGCGGTTGCTGGTGACGAGGTAGGCGCCACGGCTCATGGATTCGGCACCGGCGCCGATGGCCACATCGCAGTCGCCCAGCAGGATCGATTGCGCGGCCGACACGACGGCCTGCAGGCCCGAGCCGCACAGGCGGTTCACGTTGAAGGCGGGCGCCTCTTGCGGCACGCCCGCGTCCAGTGCGGCCACGCGGCTGATGTAGGCATCTTGCGGCACGGTCGGGATCACATTGCCCAGCACGACGTGGCCGACATCCTTGGGTGCCACGCCCGCGCGCTCCAGCGCCGTCTTGATCACCAGGGCGCCCAACTGTGCGGGCGGAACATCTTTGAGCGAGCCACCGAAGGTACCGATGGCGGTGCGGGCGGCGCCCACGAAGACGACTTCACGTGTCATGTCTGTTCCTTTGAAGCGAAGCGAAGGGGAGAGGAGGGATGATTCTGATACGGGCAATTGTCAAATTATGAGGCCGATTGTCGCCCCACGGCGCGGTGTCCGTCAGGGACTGCGGCTTTGCGCCGCGATCAGGTCCTCGCCATGCTCCAGCATCAGGTAGCGAAAGGCCTCCGCCGCCGGTGACAGCACCTTCGATGCCTCGTGCACGAGGTTCCAGGTGCGCACGATGGGCGTGCCTTCGAAGTCGACCGTGTGCAGCTGCCCGCCGCGCAGCTCGGCCGACACGGCATGCCGCGAGATGAAGCCGATGCCCAGGCCGGCCATCACGGCGGCCTTGACCGTCTCGTTGCTCGGGATCTCCATCGCGATGCGCGGCGCCAGGCGGTTGTCGCGCAGGTAGTTGTCCAGCGCGTGCCGCACCTCCGAGCCCAGCTCGCGCGCGACCAGCGGGTAGTGCACCAGCGCGTCCTGCGGCGGATGGCCCATCCCCAGCAAAGGATGGCCGGGCGGGCAGATGAAGACCATCGGGTGCGCCGCGAAAGGCTCCGAGCGCAGCGCGTACTCTTTGGGCGGGCGGCCCATCACGGCCAGGTCGATCTCGTTGCTGTGCAGCCTGTCGAGCAATTTGGTCAGGTCTCTGGTTACATCCAGTCGCACATCCACGCCCGGATGCTCGTTCTGGAAGCGCGCGAGCAGGGAAGGCAGGAAGTAGCCGGCCGTGCTCAACAGGCCGATCGTCAGCACGCCTGTCTCGACGCGTTTGAAACGCGCCATCACATTGTCGGCGTCCTTCAAGGTCGACAGCAAGCGCTTCGCGTAGACGAGAAAGTACTCGCCCCCCATGGTGAGCTGCACCTGGCGGCCCTGGCGTTCAAACAGCGGCAGGCCGACATGGCCCTCCAGCTCCTTGACCTGCATGGTCACGGCGGGCGGCGTGAGGTGCAGCGCTTCGGCCGCGCGGCTGAAGCTCAGGTGCTTGGCGACCTCGGTGAAGACCCTCAATTGCCGAAAAGTAACGTTTCTCATTCAGTAAAACCTGAACTGACCGCAAAGAATTTCTTAATTTACCTTAGTTGTGTCCGGTTCTACATTGTTTTCAGGTCATTTTGTCGAACTCACTTTTGCGAGCACAGCCATGAACAAACCGGTGGAAGAAGGCGTCATCACCGACGCGAAGAAGCGCTACAGCGCGGGTGTTCTGAAGTACCGTCAGATGGGTTACTGGGCCGAAGACTACGTGCCCAAGGACACCGACGTCGTCTGCCTGTTCCGCATCACGCCGCAAGAGGGCGTGGACCCGATCGAGGCCGCCGCCGCCGTGGCCGGCGAGTCGTCCACCGCGACATGGACCGTGGTCTGGACCGACCGCCTCACCGCCTGCGACAGCTACCGCGCCAAGGCCTTCAAGGTCGAGCAGGTGCCCAACACGCCGGGCCAGTATTTCGCCTGGGTGGCCTACGACCTGATCCTGTTCGAAGAAGGCTCGATCGCCAACATGACGGCGTCCCTCATCGGCAACGTGTTCAGCTTCAAGCCGCTCAAGGCCTGCCGCCTGGAGGACATCAAGATCCCCGTGGCCTACGTCAAGACCTTCAAGGGGCCGCCCACCGGCATGGTGGTCGAGCGCGAGCGCCTGGACAAGTTCGGCCGTCCGCTGCTGGGCGCCACGACCAAGCCCAAGCTGGGTCTGTCGGGCCGCAACTACGGTCGCGTGATCTATGAAGGCCTCAAGGGCGGCCTCGACTTCATGAAGGACGACGAGAACATCAACTCGCAGCCCTTCATGCACTGGCGCGACCGCTTCCTCTTCGTGATGGACGCCGTCAACAAGGCGCAGGCCATGACGGGCGAGGTGAAGGGCTCGTACCTGAACGTCACCGCCGCGACGATGGAAGACATGTACGAGCGCGCCGAGTTCGCCAAGGAGCTGGGCTCGGTCGTGATCATGATCGACCTGGTGATCGGCTGGACGGCGATCCAGTCGATGGCCAACTGGTGCCGCAAGAACGACATGGTCCTGCACATGCACCGCGCCGGTCATGGCACCTACACGCGTCAGAAGAACCATGGCGTGAGCTTCCGCGTGATGGCCAAGTGGCTGCGCCTGGCCGGCTGCGACCACCTGCACGCCGGCACGGCCGTGGGCAAGCTCGAAGGCGACCCGATGACCGTGCAGGGCTACTACAACGTCTGCCGCGACAGCTTCACGCACCGCGACCTGCAGCGCGGCCTGCACTTCGATCAGGACTGGGCCGACATGAAGAAGGTGATGCCGGTTGCATCGGGCGGCATCCACGCAGGGCAAATGCACCAACTGCTCGACCTTTTCGGTGACGACGTGATCCTGCAGTTCGGCGGCGGCACCATCGGCCACCCGCAAGGCATCCAGGCCGGTGCGGTGGCCAACCGCGTGGCGCTCGAAGCCATGGTCAAGGCCCGCAACGAAGGCCGCGACCTGCTCAACGAAGGCCGCGACATCCTGGCCACGGCCGCGCGTTTCTGTGCTCCCCTCAAGTCGGCACTCGACACCTGGGGCGACATCACCTTCAACTATGCACCGACGGACAGCAGCGATTACGCCGTGACGCCTTCGGTCGGCATGTAAATTTTCAAAGCAGAAAGGTTCGCCGCCGGGCCGCCCCAAGGCGAACGCTCCCCCTCGGGGGGGCGACGCCGAAGGCGTCTTGGGGGCCAAGGAGAAACATCATGATGACCAACCCTACCGGCCGCCTCACGCAAGGCCAGTTCAGCTTCCTGCCCGACCTGACGGACGAAGAGATCCTCAAGCAGATCGAGTACGGCCTCAAGAAGGGCTTTGCCTGGAGCGTCGAGTACACCGACGACCCGCACCCGCGCAACACCTACTGGGACATGCATGGCCACCCCATGTTCGACCTGGAAGACCCGGCCGGCGTGCTGATGGAGCTCAAGGAATGCCGCAAGGCCTTCCCCAACCACTACATCCGCTTGCTGGCGTTCGACTCGACGCGCGGCGTGGAAAGCGTGGTCATGAACTTCATCGTGAACCGCCCGGCCACCGAGCCCGGCTTCACGCTGGAGCGCATCGAGATGGGCGGGCGCAACATGCGCTACAGCACGCGCTCGTACGCGGCCGGCCAGCCCGAAGGCGAACGCTACAAGGGGTGATGCATGAGTGCCCTCTATCGCATCCCGGGTAGTGGCGCTGCGGAGCAGGGCGCCTCGGCGGCCTCTGCTTTTGCGCCTCAGGACGACACGGCGAGCGCACCTGCGGCGGTGCCGCGCTCCGTGGCCGACGTGCTGGCGCAAAGCCAGGTCGAGGCCGTGATGGACGAGCTGGACCGCGACCTCGTCGGCCTGGCCCCGGTCAAGACGCGCATCCGCGACATCGCCGCCTTGCTCGTGATCGACAGGCTGCGCGCCGCGCACGGCCTGGCCGCGCAAAGCCCGAGCCTGCACATGTGCTTCACGGGCAACCCGGGCACGGGCAAGACGACCGTGGCCATGCGCATGGCGCAGATCCTGCATCGGCTGGGCTACATCCGCAAAGGCCACCTCGTGGCCGTGACACGCGACGACCTGGTCGGCCAGTACATCGGCCACACGGCGCCCAAGACGCGCGAGGTGCTCAAGAAGGCGATGGGCGGCGTGCTCTTCATCGACGAGGCCTACTACCTGTACCGCCCCGAGAACGAGCGCGATTACGGGCAGGAGGCCATCGAGATCCTGCTGCAGGTGATGGAGAACCAGCGCGACGACCTCGTCGTGATCCTGGCCGGTTATGCCGACCGCATGGACACCTTCTTCCAGAGCAACCCGGGCATGTCGTCGCGCATCGCGCACCACCTGTCCTTCCCGGATTACGCGGTGGACGAGCTGCTGCAGATCGGCGATGGCATGCTGACGAACCAGCACTACCGCTTCGGCGAGGGCGCGCAAGCCGCCTTCGAAGACTACCTGCAACGCCGTGTGCAGCAGCCGCATTTCGCCAACGCCCGCAGCGTGCGCAACGCGCTGGACCGCGCGCGCCTGCGCCAGGCCAGCCGCTTGTTCGCGGACCGCGACAAGGTGCTGACGGCCGAAGAGCTGACGACCATCGAGGCCCAGGACATCCGCGCCAGCCGCTTGTTCGCGGTGGCCTGATCGCGGTGGCCCGACCGCATCCTTGAAGAACACATCAATCAGAACGAACAATCCAACCAGGAAGTCAGCCGATGGACCACATCACCTTGCAAGACGCACTGTCGCAGCATCTGCGCGATGCCACGCCGCACGATGCGCTGGCCATGCTGGAGACGCTGGAGGCCGTGGCGCAGGCCTGTGCGCGCATCAGCGAGGTGGCCGAGCAAGGTGCGCTGGCCAACGCGCATGGCCTGGCCGACAGCGACAACTCGCAAGGCGAGGCGCAAAAGAAGCTCGATGTGCTGTCCGACGAGCTGATGTCGCGCCATTTGTCGGCGTGTCCGCATGTGGCCGGTTGGGCCAGCGAGGAGCATGAGCGCCAGCAACTGTCGCCCGCGCATGCGCGCAAAGGGCGCTATCTGGTTGTGTTCGACCCGCTCGATGGCTCGTCCAACATCGAGGCCAACATCTCGATCGGCACGATCTTCTCGGTGTTGCCGCACACCTACCGCGGCGTCGACCCGACCGATTCGAGCTACATGCAGCCCGGCCGCGCCCAACTGGCGGCGGGCTATGTGCTGTACGGCCCGGCCACGATCATGGTGCTGACCTGTGGGCGCGGCGTCATGATGTTCACGCTCGATCGCCGCAGCGGCGCCGATGGCGCGCCTGCGCGCTGGCTGCTCACGCAGGAGCAGGTCCGCATCCCCCCGCAGACCAAAGAGTTCGCCATCAACATGTCGAACCAGCGCTTCTGGGAAAAGCCCGTGCAGCGCTACGTGGCCGAGTGCGTGGCCGGCGAGAGCGGCCCGCGCATGAAGGACTTCAACATGCGCTGGGTGGCCTCGATGGTCGCCGAAGTGCACCGCATCATGACGCGCGGTGGCGTCTTCATGTACCCGCGTGATACGCGCGAGCCGCGCAAGCCCGGCCGCCTGCGCCTGATGTACGAGGCCGCGCCCATGGCCATGCTGGTCGAGCAGGCGGGCGGCCGTGCCGTCAATGGCACGAGCGACATGCTCGACCTCGTGCCCGACACGCTGCACCAGCGCGTGCCCGTCATCCTCGGTTCGCGCGACGAGATCGAGCGCATCGTCAGCTACCATGCGGATCCGCATGAGAATGTGTCCTGGCAGCTGTTCAAGACGCGCTCGCTGTTCGTGCAACCACAGGCCTGAAGGATCAGCATGTCCAGACGCCATCCGATCATCGTGGTCACGGGCTCCAGCGGGGCTGGCACGACCACGGTCAAGACGACTTTCGATGCCATCTTCCGACGCGAGGGCGTGACCGCCGCCGTGATCGAGGGTGATGCCTTCCATCGCTACAGCCGCTCGGAGATGAAGCTGGCCATGTCACAGGCCGAGAAGGAGCAGCGCAACTTCAGCCACTTCAGCCCCGATGCCAACGAGTGGGGCGAGCTGGAACAGCAGTTCCGCGCCTATGGCGAAACGGGCCGCTGCCGCACGCGCTACTACCTGCACAACGAGGCCGAGGCCGCGCCGTATGCGCAAGAGCCCGGCACCTTCACGGCCTGGGTCGACACGCCCGTCGACACGGACGTGCTGTTCTACGAAGGCTTGCACGGCTGCGTGAAGACCGACAAGGTCGATGTGAGCCGCCATGTGGATTTGAAGATCGGCGTCGTGCCCATCATCAACCTGGAGTGGATCCAGAAGATCCACCGCGACACCAAGTCGCGCGGCTACTCGAAAGAGGCCGTGTCCGACACCATCCTGCGGCGCATGCACGACTATGTGCACTACATCTGCCCGCAGTTCGGCGAGACGGACATCAACTTCCAGCGCGTGCCCGTGGTCGACACGTCCAACCCTTTCATCGCGCGCGACATCCCGACGGCCGGCGAGAGCATGACCGTGATCCGCTTCAAGAACCCGCGCGGCATCGACTTCCCTTATCTGCTGTCGATGATCCCGGACTCGTTCATGTCGCGCGCCAATACCATCGTCGTGCCCGGCGGCAAGATGGACCTGGCGATGCAGCTGATCCTGACACCGATGATCCTGCGGCTGATGGAGATCCGCCGGGCGCAGATGCAGTGATTCCCTCCCAACCCGAAAGGAGCGCTCCATGGCCGTCAGTACACCCATCGCCGACATCGGCTGGCAAGCCGCCGCCTTCCGCCTCAAGGGCGTGGACGGCCATCACCACACGCTCAAGCAGCTCGCCGGGCCACGCGGCACGGTCGTGGTCTTCATGTGCAACCACTGCCCGTATGTGAAGGCCATCATGCCGCGCCTGATCCGCGATGCGCGCGAGTTGAAAGCCATGGGCGTGCACATGATCGCCATCAATGCCAACGACGCGCGCGCCTACCCGGACGACAGCTTCGCCAACATGAAGCTGCTGGCCAAGGCGTGGGACCTGCCTTTCCACTACCTGCACGACGACACGCAGGACGTGGCGCGCGCCTACGACGCCGTCTGCACGCCCGACTTCTTCGGCCTGGACGCCGACCTGCGCCTGCAGTACCGCGGCCGCCTCGACGAAGGCCGCAAGGACCCCGTGCCCGATGACACGCCGCGTGAGCTGTTCGACGCCATGCGCCTGATCGCGCACTACGGCTATGGGCCGGGCGAGCAGCATGCCAGCATGGGCTGCTCGATCAAGTGGCGCGAGCCGCAGGAAGACACCGACCTGGGCTGGGCACCGGCCATGTGACCGTCCCCCATCTTCATGGGGTGGGAAAGTCCTGCCGGAGCGGGCGGGGGGTATCTGGAAAAATCCCCTCGATCCGGAACCCGCTGTTGTCACCATGGAACTCGCCGCCCCCCTTGCCTTCAAGCTGCCCTACGCTGCGGCGTTCTGGGCCGTGGCCGTGTGGGGCTACGCCATGGAGAGCCTGCAGATCAAGCGCAAGATGTCGCGCTCGGCCGGGCACGACGGGGCGGACCGCTACTCGGGCCTCGTGATCTCCGTCGGCAATGGCGGCTTGCAACTGCTGGCCTTTATCGCATCCTTTTATGTGCCCTGGCAGGACCCAGCGCAGCAGATGCCGATGTTCGCGGCCGGGCTGGCGCTGATCGTCGCGGGCATGCTGCTGCGCATGCACTGCTGGCGCGTGCTCGGGGCCTTCTTCACGCACACGGTCACCATCGCCGACGACCACCGCGTGGTCGACCAGGGCGCCTACAAGTGGCTGCGTCACCCGTCTTATCTGGGGGCGCTGATGACGCTGGGCGGCCTGGGCGTGGCCTTGGGCAGCCAGGTGCTGGCGACCATGCTGTTGCTCGGCTCCCTCGCCATCTATGTCTACCGCATCGAGGTGGAAGAAGCTGCGCTAGAGTCGGCGCTGGGCGAGTCGTACGCCCGCTTCAAGCAGTCCCGCAAGCGACTGATCCCCTTCGTCTACTGACCGTTCACCGATCGCGGGGCATATGGCCAAATTGCGTTCCACCTTGCTCACCGGCAAGCGTCTTCAATGTGGCGTGACGGCAGGCAAGCAGTACCTGACCGGGCTGGACATCTTCAACGGCCACGTCGGCATCCCGATCATCCTGGTCTACAAAAACGGCATCGACCTGGCCAGTGCCGAGCAGGCGCTGGTCGAGACGCTCAAGCGCTACCCGATCATCTGCGGCCGCTACCGCAAGGATGCCGAGGGCCACGCCTTCGTCGACAGCAATGACGCGGGCATCGAGTTCAACGTGCACCGCGCCGAAGGCCCGCTGCCTTACGGCCCGCACAACCCGCTGGGCTCGGACATCCACCAGTTCTACAAGATGCTCTACCTGTGGCAGGTCTTCAAGGACATGCCGCTGCTCAAGATCAACATCTACCAGTACGCGGACGGCGGCGTGGTCATGTCGTTCTACGGGCCGCACTCGCTGTTCGACGGCGCGGCCTTCTGGGGCTTCATGGCGGACTGGTCGAGGGCGATGAAGGGCGAGGAGATCAAGGGCCAATCGTTCGACCGCGATGAAGTGATCAAGGCGGGTCTCACGGGTGTCGACCCGGCGGGCTACGACCTCGTCTACGACCCGACCATGGGCTCGCGCCTGGGCATGTTCGCCAGGCTGCTGTGGAACTTCGCGACAGACATGCGCAAGGACGTGTTCCGCATCCCCGCAGGCACCGTGCAGCAGTGGAAGGAGCAGGTCAAGGCCGAGCTGCCCGGATCGGCAGGCGTGAGCACGGTCGAGCTGATCACGGCCTATTGCATGAAGGTGTTCTCGCCCCTGATGCCGCGTGGCGTGCCGCGCAGCGTGGGCATCGTGCTCGATCTGCGGCACAAGCGCCGCCTGCGCATCCCGCGCGATTACTTCGGCAATGCGCTGTGCTACGGCGAGGCCTTCTACACCGAGCAGGAACTGGCGACGCAGAGCATGCCCGTGCTGGCCGAGAAGTGCCGCCCGCAGGCCGAGCAGGTGAGCACCGAGAGCCTGTTCAAGCTGTTGACCTTGATGGAGCAGTACCGGCAGCGTCAGGCCATCTGGCGGCTGTTCTTCAAGCCCGCCAAGGAGACGCTGTCCGGCGGCATGATCCTGAACAACTGCACGCCCTTTCCGATGTACGACATCGACCTGGGCAAAGGCACGCCCGATTGGTACGACATCTGCCCGGTGATGTTCCGCATGCTGATGGCCGTGCCCACGCCCGAAAAAGACGGCGGCATGGACCTGCACATCACGGCGCCCAAGCGCGAGTTGAAGGCGCTGCGTGAGGCGCTCAAGCGCGATGGCATCGGCTGATGGCCATCCGGGCGTGAAGTCCTTTCTCCGAACAGGGCACTCGGCTGCATAATGGCCGTCAATGAATGAACAGGTTATCGAGCACGACGTGCCATCCCGGCCGCCTCGTGATGAATCCGTCCTCGCCGCGTTGCGAGCCTCTACCCGCCCGCTGCATGACCGGATAGAGGCTTTGCTGGCCCTGGATGGCGCGATGCCATTGCAACGCTACCGCGCGATCATTGCGGGCTTCCATGGTTTTCTGGTCCGCTGGGAGCAGGAGATCGGCGCGGCGTTGCCGGCACGCTTGCACGGGTGGTTCGCCGCGCGTGGTCGTGCCCGTTTCGCTCAGGCGGATCTGGCTTATCTGAACGACATGGGTGACACGGTGCCCATGTCGCCCGCCCCGTCGGTTGCGGCGGCCGGGGGGCTGCCTGACGACAGCCTCGCTTCGGTATTTGGCTCCTTGTATGTGATCGAAGGCTCGGCGCTCGGCGGCCAGGTCATCGTGCCCCGGCTGGCGCGCGACATGGGCTTGGTGCCAGGCCAGGGCGCCAGTTATTTCCATGGGCATGGCGAGCGCACCGGCGCCATGTGGCTGGATTTCCGCCAGCGCGCGGTGGCGGAAATCGGTGCCGACCCGGCTCGGCGGCACGCTGCCTGCCACGCCGCGGGTCAGACCTTCTCGGCCTTGATCGCCACGTTCGAGCCGCTGCTGGCATGACGTCGTTCCCCACAGCGCTCTCCCCCGGCATCGTCGATTGCGCCAGTGAGCCGATCCGCGTGCCGGGCGCGATCCAGCCTCATGGCTGGCTGCTGACCGTCAAGGCGGAGGACGGCATGCCGCTTGCGTGGAGCGACAACTGGCATGCGCTGCTCGGGCT
>JASGJC010000022.1:0-138372 GCA_049840915.1 Aquabacterium sp. | reverse complement strand
AAGGTTAATAGGGAAACACGATAGAATCCGAACAGCACCTGGAACACCGTGCGTGTGCAATTCACTCCAGCGGGACAGTTGGTCGAATTCGGATCGAAGACGCCGGCGCTCAGCTCCCCGAAATCGCCGGTGCGCATGCGCAATGTCGGGATCGTCACGAATTGATAGTCGGTGGCGACACGGTATTTGTAGCCATCGTAAGCGCCGAAGAAGAACAGCTTGTTGCGTTTGATGGGACCGCCGAACGTAAAGCCGTATTGGTTTTGATTCTGCTGCGGTCGCTTGGGCGCGAAGAACCCGCGCGCGTCAGAGCTTGGTGTTGAGAATACTCATACAGTGAGCCGTGGAACTGATTCGTGCCTGACTTCACCGTGTAATTCTCCGAGCCCTGCCCGTTGAACTCCACTGACTGGCCGCTGGTCTCCACCTGGAACTGCTCCACCGATTCCACCGACACGGCGAAGTTCACCGCGCGGCTCTCACCCTGGCGAACGGCATCGGTCACCGGCAGACCCTCGATGTAGACGTCCTAGAAAGCTCTGGCCGCCATTGATGAAGCCGAACGTGCCGCCTTCCTGCACACCTGGCATCAGGTAGATGAACGCGGCCGGGTTCCGCGGACTGCCTCCACCCATGGCCAGCGGCAGCGCGGTGTACATCTCGTTGCGCACCGTCTGCCCCATGCGAGGATCCGCCGTATTCAGTTCCGGCGGCGTGTCATTCACCGTCACGCTATCCGAGGTGGCGCCCACTTCGAGTTTCACCGTCATTTCCACCGTGCCCAGGGCGTCGATGATCACTTCTTTCTGGAGATACGGCCGAAATCCGCTGGCACTGATATTCACTTGGTACGCGCCCGGCGGCAACGGGGCGACGACGAACAGTCCTGCGTCGGTGGATTGGCGTTTGTTTTCCACCCCGGTCTGCACGTGGGTGGCGGTGATGGTGGCTCCCGGAACAACGGCTCCCGAGGCGTCCGTCACGGTTACCTTTCAAGGTGCCAGTGCTCCCCAATTGGGCAAAAGCAGTAGCGGCACTCAACACGATGAGCGCGAAACTCTTCAACATGGCATCAAAACCCCCTGGTTTGCTGCCGCACAGTCTATCAGGTTTGAAGAATTTTGGAACCCGTCTAAATGTGGGGTGGATTGGGCACTGGCCGTATGATGATACGATTTGCAGTTTAAGTAACCAGATCGAATATCTGGATAACTGCCACCATCCGGTTCAGGATGACGGCATGGCGCTGTGAGGGTTCATCCGGCGTGAGTGTCAGTGCGTTCGAGGCGCCTGTCGCGGGCCTCGCGTCCGATTCAAGCTCGGTCTTCGGCACCGGCAGCACCGTTTTGTCAGCCCTCTCGAAAGGAGGTGCAGCGCCATGAAAAAGAGAAAGATCCTGCTGAAGCTCTATATCAGCGGGAACACTCCGAACTCGATCGCGGCGATTTCCAATCTTCGTTCTGTCTGTGAAACTCAGTTTCCCGAGAAGTATCAGATCGCCATCATCGACATACTCGAGCGGCCGCAGGCCGCGGAAGACAAAGAATATTCGCGACTCCGACGCTGATCCGTGAGTTACCCCCGCCGCTGCGCCGGATTATCGGGGATTTGTCCGATCGAGACAAAGTGATCGTGGGGCTCGAAATCACGGCTCCGCAGTGAACGGGGAGGAACCATAGGCAAAAGGTGTAATGAAACTCGAGAAGCTTCCTACCGGCATCCCTGGTGTGGACCTCATCGCGGAGGGCGGCATTCCAAAGGGCCGAACCACGCTGGTGGCCGGTTCGGCCGGCAGCGCCAAAACCGTTTTCGCCGCGCAATTTCTGGCGGAAGGGATTCGCGGCGGTGCGAACGGCGTGTTCGTCACGTTCGAAGAGTCCGCCCGGGACATTCGCGCCAATGCGGCCAGCCTGCAATGGGACATTCCTGGCTGGGAGCGTGAAGCCAAATGGGCTTTCGTTGATGCCTCGCCGCACCCGGATCAGAGCATCATCGCCGGAAACTACGACTTGGGCGCGCTGATGGCGCGCGTGGAGCACGCCATCGCAAAGGTGGGAGCGAAGCGGATCGCCATGGATTCGATCGGCGCCGCGTTTACGCAATTTCCAGACGCGTCCGTGGTGAGGCGCGAGATGTTCCGCTTGAGCGAAAGGCTAAAAGATCTCGGCGTGACGACCGTGATTACGGCCGAGAGAACGGAAGGCGGTACGGAAATCAGCCGCTTTGGGGTGGAAGAATTCGTCGCGGACAATGTCATCGTCCTGCGCAATAGCCTCGAAGAGCAACGGCGCCGGCGCACGATCGAAATTCTGAAGTTCCGTGGCGCAACCCATCAGAAAGGCGAGTTTCCCTTCACCGTTCGTCCTGCCGAAGGCATGGTGGTGATTCCCCCTTCGGCGCTGGAACTGACTGAGAAGTCATCGGACCACCGCGTCACCTCCGGCCTTCCGGAACTGGACGCCCTATGTGGCGGCGGCTTCTTCCAGAATTCCATCGTCCTCGTTTCGGGAGCCACCGGGTCTGGCAAGACTTTGATTGCCAGCCAGTTCATGGCCGGGTTCACGCACCCGGACGAACGGAGCCTGCTGCTTGCCTTCGAAGAAAGCCGCGATCAGTTGTTCCGCAATGCGCGCGCCTGGGGCCTCGATTTCGCTTCGCTAGAACGCCAGGGCCGTTTGAAGGTCATCTGCGTCTACCCTGAGGCGCAAGGGCTCGAGGATCATCTGATTGCCATCAAGCACGCCATCACCGACTTCAACCCGAACCGTATTGCCGTCGACAGTCTGACCGCGCTCGAGCGGAGCTGTCGAGTCTGAAGGGCTACCGCGAGTTCGTCATCGCGCCCAGGCCATTTTCGAGGGCCTTTTCTTCGACCTCGATGCGGTAGTGGAAGATGCCGAACACGCCGATGGTGATGAGGGCCACGCTGCCATAGTTGCCCAGGATCAAACCCAGGCCGATCAGGTTGAGCCAGCCGCCCAGGTAGGCGGGGTGGCGCAGGAAGCGGTAAGCGCCGATGTTGACCACGTGCTGGTCTTTCGCGATGGTGACCGTGTGCGTGAAGAACTCGCCCAGCGCCTTCCAGCAGTGCATGCGCAGCAGCGTGCCGCTGACCGTGACGACCAGGCCGGCATAGAAGGCCGTGTGCAGGTTCTCCTACCCCGACAAAGGTTGGTAGTAGGCCAGGGCCAGCGCGCCCAGCTGCAGCAGGCTGGAGCCGACCGAGATCACGAGGCCGGAGTAGCGGTCGTCGCCCTCATAGCCGCCCGACAGCTTGCGCTTGCGCTGGAGCTGGCGCGCTTCCATCAAATACGACCCACGCGAGCACGGTCCAGAACGCCAGGGCCTCGGGCCAGGACAAAAATCAAGGGGTGGTTGGTGGGCATCGGTCATTCGGCCATGTTAAACGTCGCTCGAGATTGTCCGTGAGGGGCTGCGCCGCGACAGGCAGGACTTTCCCCGCTGGCCCTGATACGGGGATTCGAATGAGTGCCGACTGTGCGGTTTTGGGCGCCGCACGATGAGGGCCATCCAGCCGATCGGGAAACGAACCCTGAGCCAGGGCCAGCCACCCACATCCTGCACGCCGACCGCCTCGTCGGCTTGGAGCACGGCGCCGTGCACAAACCCACGCACTCGGCCGCCACCTGTGCCTATCCGACGGCGCGAAGGGCCCGACCTGCGGGCCGACTTGAATGCTCAAGACGGTCATTGACGCGCCGTTTGCCCTGCATGTAGAGATTTGCCAGCATTTTGGCCGTTGAAAAATCCGGCAAATATACAAAAGGGAGCGAGTGAGCCATGCAGGGGCCATTTTGCGTCGCCATCATCACGCCAGCAACCGTCACAGTCGCTGCGTGATCACCTTTTGTGCCGTCACTTATTGCGCAAATGCGCATCATTCATTCAGTGAGGTTCACATGAGAAGAAATATCAAAGGCCTGATGGCCTTGTCGGCGGCGCTTTCCTTGGCGGCATGTGGGGGCGGCGATGGAGGGCAGCCAGGGGCTGATGGTTCGAAAAATACAGCGGAGCGGGCGACGGCGCAATCGATTCCCGTAGAAGCACCGAACGACGATGTGCTGGTTATTTCGCTGCAAAATCCCACGAGCGTCACGGACCCGACGCTGGATCGCAGCCTGATCTATATCAAAGATAAAAACAACAACCCCGTCAATCTGTCTTATACAGAAAATGGCGCCATCGTCAATGTGACCAAAATTGACCAGCTGCCCAAGGGACTGGCGCAGTACGCATGGGTCAAAAACAAAACAGCGGCCAACAATTTGCGCATCAAATTCAAGGCAGGCGAATATGAAATGGCCACCGGGTGGCAATGGGGCCCCGAGGTGTCGGGGCATAACAGCTATTGCATCGTTCTGGAAAAATACGATACCGGTGAAGTGGTTTTCGTCGGATCCAAGCGCTTTGTGGGCACGACCACGGGCGCCAATATCGTGCTCAACCTGACCGGGATTGACCCATTCGATCAGTTGTGGACCAAGCAGTCGGGGCGTCTGGTACGGGCCCGGACGCCAAACGTGGGGTCCTATTACTACGTCGATCAGCCCTGGATGGGCGCACCGGACGCCAATGGGCGACCCGCCAATGTCGGCATCAAACCATACACCGAGCAAGCAGCCGATTTCACGACGGCCCTGGCTTCGCCCCAGAGCGAAGTGGTCCTCTTCAGCACGGATTTCGTGACGCGGCACCCGGTTTCAGCTTTGAACAGCAGTGGGCAAATGGCTTTGACGCAACCCATGCCAACGCCCGTTCCAAATGCTTTCCCCATCCAGCCCAACAGCCGCTATTTCCTGGAAAACTATGCCGAGGCCCTGGATGCGCCGAGGGAATGGTATTTCAAGTCGACGGGCGCCAGGGCCGGCACACTGACCTACAAGCCGGAGGCTGGCCAAACCTCGCTGCAATTCGAGGTTCCGCAGGCAAGCTCCCTGATGACGATGGCGGGCACGGCAAGCGGGGGCAATGTCACCGACGTGAAATTTTCCAATTTGAAGTTCAGGTACGCGAAAGGCCCTCAGACCGACGGGGTGGGCGCTATTTTCCAACAGGCGGCCTATACAACACCCGCAGCCATCGACGTGTCATTCGCAGAGCGTGTGGAATTCGATCATTGCGAAGTTTCGCATGTCGGCGGAAGCGGGATTCGATTCAATCGGCGAGTCGCTAATGGCGTACTCAGGTCCAGCGAAATATATGACATTGGTGCAGGCGGCGTTCTGGTTGGCGCCAATCCGGATCTTGGCCTGAGCGGCTCTTTAGAGGCACTGGATATCGCTGCCGGGAAACTCACCAACAATATTTTGGTCCAGGGTAACAGGATTCACAATATTGGTGCCAGAAACCCCAGTGGTCATGGTATATGGATCGGTCATGCCAATACGAATAAAATATATTCCAATGTCATCAAGGATATTGTTCATTCCGGTATTTCTGTAGGCTGGTGGGGCGCGAGTGCCAGCAGCTACCCAAATGCGCATTCCAACAATATCATTTTTGATAACTATGTGTACAACATCGGGGCAGGTGGTTTGTCCGACCTGGGTGGTATTTACACACTCGGGTATTCGCCCAACACGAAGATCACCGGCAACACCGTTCGCGCTGTCAATGCCTATGACAGGGGGGGCCGCGGAATCTATCTGGATAGAACAGTTCGGGCATCACGGCCAATGCCAATTTCCTGGTCGATATTGATTCCAAGGGTATCGGGCAGCACTTCGGCTACGGCAACACGGTCAAATACAACGCGGTGTATTACGGCGCATCGGCCTTTTTCGTGCAGCAGCGGGATACCAGCAACAGCAGTGCTGTGCCTCTGACGGTGCTGCAAAACTGGTTCTTTCCCAAGAGCAGCATCGTGGTGCCGCCGACCGATACGTCGATCATGGCCAATGGCGCCTGGGCGGGAGGAAGCGCTGCCGTCAGCGTCAGTGGCAACGTCGTGTCGTTGAACAATGTCCCATGGCTGTCCTTGTCGACAGGCTACGTGTTCAAGGCCCAGTGCGATTGCAGCGAGAACGCTTCGATGACGCTGACTGCCGGCGCCTTCCCTGCCGTGCCCGTGCTGACAGGGGTGACCTATCCGAGTGGCTTCGACACGACCGATTTCATGCAGCCGGGCGGATTACGAGCGGCCTGGTCTTGTCTGCCGTTCCCTTGCCGTCTTACGCCATGTGGGCGGGCAATTGGGATGACGCACCCAACCGGGTCGACCTGCAAACGGGCAGCAACAACGTCAGGATCGGGTCATCGCTGGATGCCGAGTATTGGGGTGTGACCAACATCGCACAACTCCTGCCGAACCGCGAGACCGATCACAACGAATACCTGACCTTGAAGGACGAGCTGGGCAATCCCAAGCCGGTTCTGGAGCTGGTGGGCAACACGCTCGCGGGCGGCAAGGTCACCATGTCGTTCAAGGCCAAGTTCGATGCCAATGCAGTGATCACCCACACCTGGCGCAAGAGCAGATGCCGAATGGTCGATCGTGGGCCCGCAGGTGAGTTTCGCTGGTGACGGCGCGAGCTCGGTGAAGGTGAAGGCGCCGAACGGCACGGTCATCGCGACCATTCCGACCAATACCTGGACAACCGTGACCATCTCGCAAGTGCAGAAGGCTGGCAGCCCCTGGTCGATCACCGTGCAGGCCGATGGGGGCAGCGCCGTGCAGGCCAGCTTCAACAACGTGTCTTCGACATCCGTCAATTCGACGGACTGGGTGTTCACGTCCAACGCGAACCTGGTTGGCGGCGTGACCACGTCTTCGAGCAGCTTCCGGTATCTCACCACGAAGTTCGAGTAAGCGGACGCATCGCCTTTGCCGTGCGGAGGCGATCTTGATCAAGCCCCGGCTCGCCACGTGCGAGTCGGGGCTTTTTCGTGGGCATGGCACGGTGATGTGGCTCAGGCGCTGGCGACCTTGGCCAGCTGAAGCGCCAGCCGTCGCAGCGCTTCCCACGGGTCCTCGGGCCACTGCGGGTGACGCAGGCCCTTGACGATGCCGTCGACCGTGCTGGCCGAGGCCACGAGCCGTGCCAGCACATTGGCCTTGGCGCGCGGCAGGATGCGCTCGAACAGGCGCTCGCGCGGCCCCCACACGCGCTGTTCGCGCAAGACCATCGGCAAGCTCGCCGCCGTCGATGCCGATGCGCGCGCGGTGCAGCGCCAGGATGTCTTCGGCCAGCGCCCAGTGCACGAGCACGGCGGCTTCGCCTTCGGCCTCCAGGCCGTCGATCATGCGCAGCGTGCGCTCGACCTGGCCCGACAGCACGGCCTCGCTCAGCTTGAACACATTGAAGCGCGCCACGTCGACCACGGCCTCTTCGATTTGCTCGATGGTGAGCGTGCCCGGCGGGTGCAGCAGGCCGAGCTTGACGATCTCCTGGTGCGCCGCGAGCAGGTTGCCTTCGACGCGGTCGGCGAAGAAGGCCAGCGTGCGCTGACCCGCTTCGCCCGGCTCGACCTGCTGGCCTTGCGCCGACAGCCTTTGCGCGATCCACAGCGGCAGTGCTTGCCGTTCGATCGGGTCGCAGCGCAGGGTCATGCCCACGCCGTCGAGCGCCGTGAACCAGGCGCTGCCCTGCTGGGTCTTGTCCAGCCTGGGCAAGGTCACCAAAGTGACGACGCCGTCGTTGCCCTGCGCCGTTTCGCAGTACTGCTGCAGGGCCTGAGAACCATCCTTGCCCGGCTTGCCCGAGGGGACGCGGATCTCGATGAACTGGCGGTCGCCGAACAGCGACATCTCGCTGGCCGCGCCCAACAGGCTGGACCAATCGAAGTACGCGCCCGTGACCGTGTGCACCTGTCGCTCGGTGTAGCCCGCCGCGCGCGCCGCCTGGCGGATCGCGTCGCCGCCTTCCTGCACCAGCAGCGCCTCGTCGCCGTACAAGGTGTAGACGGGCTTGAGCGCACCGGCCGCTTTCTGCAGGTGGGCGTTGAGTTGGTCCAGGCGCAGTTGCATGGGCGTGCGTGATGGTGCGGCTCAGGGCGCGGATGCGGCATGCACGGCTGCGGGCACTGGCGGGGCCGGTGGCGCGACCAGCTGCGCGGGCGTGATGGCGGCGAGCCGGCGCATCACCTGGTTGACGATGTCGGACTGCATCGCGCGCTGCAGCGCGACGGACTCGTCCTGCTTGGCCAGCGCGTCCTTTTCGTTGTAGGTCATGTCGCGCGACAGGCCCACGACGGTCGGCGCCAGCAGCACGGTGCCATCGCCACGCTTGACCTGAAAGCGCATCTCGATGCGCGCGGTCATGTTGCGGACCTGGCCATAGGCCGTGATGGCCGAGGCGAGCGTGTCGCGCTTGTCTTCGAGGCCATCGAGCACCACGTGGCTCTTCGGCACCGACACGGCCGATGCCGCCTGCGTGGCTTCCAGCGTGCTGTCGACCACGCGCACGCCGGAGGCCTCCAGCGCCCGCGCCAGCTCGGCCGCCAAAGGCGAGTTGCCCGCGAAGCCCGTGAGCTGCACGGTCTTGAAGGCCATGTCGTAGCCGTGGCGCAGCTTGAAGCCGCAGCCGCCGGCGCCCAGCAGCAGGGCCGACGATGTGGCGGCCATCGCCAGGTGCGTGGCCTGCGTCAGCCAGTGACGGCGTGTGGATGAGCGTGGGCTGCGCATGCTCACACCACCACGTTGACCAGGCGACCCGGCACGATGATGACCTTCTTGGGCGCCTTGCCTTCGCTGAACCGGATGAACTCTTCATTGGCCAGCGCGGCGACTTCGATGGCGGCCTTGTCGGCGCTGGGGCTGACCTTGATCGCGCCGCGCAGCTTGCCATTGACCTGCAGCATCAGCTCGACCTCGTCCTGCACGAGCGCCTCGTCGACCACTTGCGGCCAGGGCGCATCGAGCAAATCGCCGAATGGACGGCCCATGTTGTCTTGCGCGGCATAGCCCAGGTCCTCCCACAGCACGTGCGTGAGGTGCGGGCAGGCCGGGTACAGGCCGCGCAGCAAGATGCCATAGCCTTCGCGCAGCACGGCCGCGTCCTGCGGTGTCGTGGCCTTGTGCGCTTCGAGCGCGTTGAGCAGCTTCATCGCGCCCGAGGCCACGGTGTTGTACTGCATGCGCTCGTAGTCGTAGCTGATCTGCTTGAGCACGACGTAGACCTCGCGGCGCAGCGCCTTGGCCTCCGCGCTCAACTCGGCCTGCACGACCTGACCGGCGGTTTTCAAAGCATCGGCGTTCTTGGCGCCGAAGCCCCACACGCGCTTGACGAAGCGGTGCGCGCCTTCCACGCCGGCGGCGCTCCACTCCAGCGTCTGCTCGGGCGGCGAGGCGAACATGGTGAACAGGCGGGCCGTGTCGGCGCCCATCGTGTCGATCAGCTCCTGCGGGTCGACGCCGTTGTTCTTGGACTTTGACATGGTGCCCACGCCGCCGTACTCGATGGCCGAACCATCGGCCTTGAGCCTGGCGCCATTGACCTTGCCGTTGGCATCGAAGGTGTTCTCGACCTCGTGCGGCCAGAAGTACTCGATGCCGCCTTGCGCCGTCTTGCGCGAGTAGATGTGGTTGAGCACCATGCCCTGCGTGAGCAGCTTCTTGAAGGGCTCGTCGACCTTGACCAGGCCCAGGTCGCGCATGACCTTGGTCCAGAAGCGCGCATACAGCAGGTGCAGGATGGCGTGTTCGATGCCGCCGATGTACTGGTCCATGCCCCGGTTGCCCGCCGCGTTGGCCGCGCCCATCCAGTAGTTGGTGCGCTCGTCGACCATCGCCTGCGCGTTGTCGGCGCAGGTGTAGCGCATGAAGTACCAGCTCGAATCGACGAACGTGTCCATCGTGTCGGTCTCGCGCTGGGCGGGCTTGCCGCACTTGGGGCAGCCCACGTTCAGGAAGTCGGGGCGCAGCTTCAAGGGATTGCCGCTGCCATCGGGCACGACGTCTTCGGGCAGGACGACGGGCAGGTCCTGCTCGGGCACGGACACAGGGCCGCAGTCGGCGCAGTGGATGATGGGGATGGGGGTGCCCCAGTAGCGCTGGCGGCTGATGCCCCAGTCGCGCAGGCGCCAGGTGGTTTTCTTCTCGCCGATGCCCTTGCCGGCGAGGATCTCGGCGACCTTGCTAACCGCATCCTTGTGGCCCAGGCCGTTCAAGGCACCGCTGTTGACGCAGGCGCCGCGCTGCTTGTCGCCATACCACTCCTGCCATGCGTCTGTGCTGAAGCTTTCGCCATCGACCGCGATGACCTGCTTGATCGCGATGCCGTATTTCTTGGCGAAGGCGAAGTCGCGCTCATCGTGCGCGGGCACGCCCATCACGGCCCCGTCGCCATACGACATCAACACGTAGTTGCCGACCCAGACCTCGACCTGCGCGCCCGTGATCGGGTGCGTCACGAACAGGCTGGTGGGCACGCCCTTTTTCTCTTGCGTGGCCAGCTCGGCCTCGGTCGTGCCGCCGGTCTTGCACTCTTCGATGAAGGCCTGCACCTTGGGCTGCGAGGCCGCCGCATGCATGGCCAGCGGATGCTCCGGCGCCACGGCGCAGAAGGTCACGCCCATGACCGTGTCGGCGCGCGTGGTGAAGACCCACAGCTGGCCGTTGCCGATCTTGTGCCCATCGCTGCCCGCGATGTCGTGCGCGAAGGCGAAGCGCACGCCCTCGCTCTTGCCGATCCAGTTCTCCTGCATCAGGCGCACGCGTTCGGGCCAGCCGCTCAGGTAATTCGGGTCTTCGGGGTTGGCGACGGCGCTGAGCAGCTCGTCGGCGTACTTCGTGATGTTCAGGTAGTAGCCAGGGATCTCGCGCTTCTCGACGGGCGCGCCCGAGCGCCAGCCCTTGCCGTCGATCACCTGCTCATTGGCCAGCACGGTCTGGTCGACCGGGTCCCAGTTCACCGTCTGCGTGCGGCGCTCGCACACGCCCGCTTCCAGCATCTTGATGAAGAGCCACTGGTTCCACTTGTAGTAGTCGGGCTGGCAGGTGGCGATCTCGCGCGACCAGTCGATCGCCAAGCCCATCGCCTTCATCTGCTTCTTCATGTAGGCGATGTTCTCGTAGGTCCACTTCGCGGGCGGCACCTTGTTCTTGAGCGCGGCGTTCTCGGCGGGCAGGCCGAAGGCGTCCCAGCCCATCGGCATCAGCACGTTGTGACCGTTCATGCGCAGGTAGCGCGTGAGCATGTCGTTGATCGTGTAGTTGCGCACGTGGCCCATGTGCAGCTTGCCCGAGGGGTAGGGCAGCATCGAGCAGGCGTAGAAGGCCTTTTTATCCTTGGATTCGGTGACGCGGTAGGCGTCGCGCTCCTGCCAGTGCGACTGCGCGCGGGCTTCGACCGATCGGGGGTCGTAGGTCTGCTGGTCGGCGTTGGCGTGTTGAGAGGTGGAGGAGGTCATGGAGCGCCGGAAAAACAAGAGGCCCGGCGCCTGGAAGGGCGTCGGGCAAGGATGGATCGATCCACGGATTATAGAAAGGGTCGCGCGGGTGCCCGCGCGATGCCCTCCCTGAGATCAGTCAGGGGAAATAACTGAACGTGTCGGCCACCCAGATTTGGCCGCTGGATGGCGATTTGGGTGTCAGATCCAGGCTGACGACCGAAGTCAGATCAAAGTTGGTGGCGGTGGGCAAGGGAAGACGGACTTCTTGCGCCCAGACCGGGCCGACAACGGCCAAGCTGACCAAGGGGTTGATGGTGACATCGCCCAGATCCAGCGTATTGCTATTGATATCCCGCAGTTTGACGTTCATGGAAACGGGGCCTTGTGCAGATGCGGCAGTGGACGGCAATTGCCCAATGCGCAGGCCCACTTGACGACGTGGGAGCAGTACACCAAGAAGGCCGCCGTCGACGGTGGGTTTGTGCGTCAACGATACGGTGGAGCCCAGTGCAGACCATTTCACGGAAACCGCCACAGCTGAATTGTAGGCAATCCAAAATTGCGCTTTCTGTGCACCTGTCATGCCGGCACTGACAGGGCATGAAGAGTAGTTGCAGAGATTGGCCGTCATGACGCCGGTATTGGACGTCGCGATATTCAATGTGTCAGCCGAGATTTGAACGAAATCACTTCTGCGACGACCCTTTCCAGACACTCTGATTTCCGGTCCCGAAGTGCCGGCTGCGCCTGAAGAAGGGAGATGCCACGGCGAACCATCAATTGCCTTCCAGGCCGTTGCATCGTCAGATACAAACGCGCTCACGGCAGCCGTTATATAAGACTTGATGATGGTTTGCTGATCATTCAGTGACAATCGGATGGGATTGGCAACTGGTTGCTTGTTGGCATCCTTGGTCCGGCATTCCAGGCCAGTTTTTTCAGGAGCATCCTTCGAGCCATAGTCATCATCATCGTCTGTCCAGACGCTGTTCGAATAGTTGTGATTCGCGCCACGCACCAATACGGCCGACCGCAGCGTCACATAGTCGTGGTGTATGTTCAGGTCTAGATTCGCTTGTGTTGATGCATTGATGTTGTCGCATTCGGATAACCAGACCAATGTGTGAACGCCTGCGTCCGACGCATTGGTCAAATAAGAAGCGCCCGAGATCTGAACCTGTCCTACGGCTTTCCAAAATGGAGCGGACGTGCTTGTCCTATTTTGGTAAGCGGCATCGTTGACAGCGGGGGCACCCACCGAGTGACCAACCAGAACCACTTTGCTGAAGTCAGTATTTTGAGCAACTCCGAATAAAAACAAGTTGGGTGCCACGGCCGAATTTGTCCAGCTTTTTAGCAGCGCCAAATGTTGCTCAGGTGCCGCCTGCAGAAGCGTGGCATTATCCAATATTTCGTTGGCGTCAATGGAGATGGATATATAGCCACGTGTTGCCAGGCGTCGCTGTATGCCCAGATAGCCCTTGTAGCTCGGGACCCGATTGGCTGGTGGACAACTGACGTACGGACTTGGAACGGACGGTACCGGCGAGGTTGCGGTGCCCGTCAGGCAAGTGGCATGTTGGCCATGAAGGAACACGATCACGGGCCTTTTGGTCGCCTCCTGGGCGCCAAAAGCATCCGCTGGACCTACCAAAATACCGTGCTTGCCGATCGTGGTGCTGTCTGCATCGACTGAATACTCGAGTTCATAAGTACTCAAGGCACCTGCGGCGCCTGGGTCCGGTGAAATATCCGGTGCTGTTGTTGAAACCCACGATGACGCATCAGCCCAAGCATTGCCGCCCGTAGCGGCGCAGAAAGCCCCCATCAGCAAGGCACTGGCAAGCCGCTTCAAACGGGTTTGATGAAAGAAATTCGGACGCACGGCTTTTCTCCATGTAAAAGGGAGGCACATCCTTTCATGGCGCTCCATGCGCGCGCTAAATTAGTTCTGAATTCACATCAATGAGATGGATAAACAACAGTCATTTACCAAGGTGCGTGACATGAGGCCCATGGTTCGCTGTGTCATCTAATCCGACTCCTATTGATGCTGCGGCAATTTGATCTGCCGCAGCAGATCGGCCAGCGTCTTGCCCGGCTCGTCCGCGAAACGGCGTTCGCTCAGGGCCAGCTGTAGCATGCGGTCGAGCCTGAACTGCCGGAAATCCTGCCGCAGTTCGCACCATGCGGACAGCGTCCACACGGCGTCCCAGTACAGGCAGATCAGCGGCCGAAGGCTGCGCTGGCTGGGGCTGCCGTTGACGTCCTGGTAGTCGATCACGATCACCTGGCGGCTTTCAATGGCGCGGCGCAACTGGCCCAGGCGTTCGAGCACCGCGTCGTCATGCGGGCGGGCCGGGGCGTGCAGGGGCAGGGCGTCGGCGGCGGCGCGGCTGCTTGGCGGCAGCACGCTCAGGATCTTGCTCAAGGCCTCTTCGGCGTGCGCCGCCAGGGCCGGGTCGAGCCGGTTGCTGGCAATGCGCACCGAGGCGACCAGGGCCTGGGCTTGCTCGGGCGTGAACATGAGCGGCGGTAGGCTGTAGTCGCGTCCGATGCGGTAGCCCACGCCTGCCTCGCCTTCGATGGGCACACCCTGCGCCTGCAAGGCGGCCACGTCGCGGTAGACGGTGCGGACCGACACGTCCATGCGCTGGGCCAGCCAGGCGGCCGTCGAGAGGCGGCGTCCGCGGATGAGTTGCAGCAGTTGGAAGAGGCGGTCGGCGCGGCGCATGTCGGCAGTGTGGCATCAGCGGCGGCGCGTCGATCGGATCAGTCCAGCGCGTGCAGGCCGATGCGCTGGCCGTCCGGATCGGCGAAATGGGCGAAGCAGCCCATGCCGTCGGGCAGCACGACGCGCGGCGTGATCAGTGTGCCGCCACAGGCGGGCAGGCGCTCGAGCACGGCGTTGAGCGATTTGCCCGCGTCCAGGTAGATCAGCACGCCGTCGGTGTGCGGGGCGACCTTCTCGACCGACATCAGGCAGCCTTTGACGCCGTTGTCCTGGTCTGCCGGGAAGATGGCCAGCGCCATGCCGGCCACGACCTCGCGACGCAGCGTCACGCCCAGCAGGCGCTCGTAGAAGGCGACGCTGCGGTCGATGTCGCTGACGGGTATCTCGAACCAGTGGATGGCGTGTTGAACGGGTGCTTGCTTGGCTTGGCTCATCGATGGGCTCCTTGTTGAAAGAGCCTTCATCGTGCGCGCCCCCTGCTGACAACGTGCTGTCAGCAGGCTTGCATCGTGGCCGTCTGGTTCAGGCGGCCTGACGCGTCACCGCCACACCGGTCAGCGGCGTCACGCCTGTCCATTCGCAGCTTTGCTGATAGAGCACATCCTGCAGCGCGCGGTTGCGGGCCGTGGCCGAGAGGATGCGCGGCTGCTGGATCGAGAAATAGCCGCCAGTCTCGCCTTGGCGTTTGGGGTCGAGCGCCAGCTCGCCGGCCAGCTTGCCTGCGCGCTCCGGCCCGATCATGAAGAAAAGGGGCTTGATGACGGCGTACTGCCAGGCGGGGAGGTCGCGGTACAGCGGCGAGGCCACTGCGCCCGGGTGCATGGCCTGCGAGGTGATGCCTTTGGGCAGCTTGCGGGCCAGCGCCATGCTGAACATCAGGTTGGCCAGCTTCGATTGCGCGTAGGCGGGCAGCACCCAGTAAGGCTTGCGGCCCTTGGCCGTGTCCAGGTCGATGCGGCCGATCGTGTGCGCGATGGACGCCATGTGCACGATGCGCGCATCACCCTTGCCCGGTCCGCCTTCGTCGGCGGCCACTTGCAGCAAAGGCATCAGCAAGTGCGTCAGCAGGAAAGGCCCGAGGTAGTTGCCGCCGAACTGCAGCTCGAAGCCCTCGGCCGTGAACTGCTGGCGCGTGGGAACGGCCCCCGCGTTGTTGATGAGCGCGTCGAGCCGGTCGTGGCGGCTGGCGAAGTTGGCCACGAAGGCGCGGATCTTGTCGAACGAGGCGAGATCGAGCTCGTACAGCTCGACCGTGGCGCCGGGCGTGCTGCGCAGGATCTCGGCGCGGGCCGCGGTGGCCTTGACCTGGTCGCGGCAGGCCAGGCACACGGTGGCGCCGCGCTTGGCCAGGTCATGCGCGATGGCCAGGCCGATGCCGGAGTTGCCACCTGTGACGACGACGGTCTTGCTCATGGCTGGGGCCCTGCTGGCTGGACGGGAAAGGTGTCGATGAAGGCCTTGACGTGCCGCGCGAACAGCTCGGGCTGCTTGAGCGTCACCCAATGGCCGGCGGGGATTTCATGCCGCGTCAGCTGCGGCACCCAGCGCGACAGGTTCTCGCTCAGCCAGGGGCTCACGAAGTGGTCCTTGGTGGGCACGAGCACCTGCACGGGCGCGTGGGCGAAGCGCTCACGAGGCCGCATCATGCGCTGGAACACATTGGCGCGGTACAGGCCGACGCCGTGGACGCCGTCCGACGTCTGCGTGGGCCGGGGCTTGATGTCGGTGGCCTCGAGCACGCGCATCAGGCGCGGCCAGTTGGGGCCGATGGCCGTGCGCCACAAGGCCTCTGGCAGCCACGGCAACTGGAACATGTACACGTACCAGGACTTGAACATCTGCATCGTGACGCGCCACAGGTTGCGTGGCGTGGGGTGGCTCAGGCTGTCGCGCAGCCAGTAGCCGAAGTGGTCGAGGCAGGGGCCCGAGCACGATGTGAACGAGGCGATGCGGCCTTTGAGCGCGGGCTCGGTGGCAAACTCCCAGCCTTGCACGGAACCCCAGTCGTGCGTGACGAGGTGCACGGGGCGGCCGGGGCTGACGGCGTCGATCACGGCCGTGAAGTCGGCGGTGAGGTGCTCGAGGCGGTAGTCGGCGCGGCGCGTGGGCTTGAACGAGTCGCCCGCGCCGCGCACGTCATACGCGATGACCTGGTAGCGGTCGCACAGGGCCTGGGCCACGGGCGCCCACTTGCTGCGGTTGTCCGGATAGCCGTGCACGAGCACCACGACCGGCGCATCGGGGCGGCCCCAGCGTTGGACGCGCAAGGCGCCGTGCGGGCCTCGGACCTCGAAGGACGATGAAGGAGCGGCGGTCATGGGTACAGCATGCGATGAGGGTCTCGCATGCTAGACCACCGGATGATTTCATGCCAATGACGAATGGCGACAGGAAGGGAATCTGCGCGACAGTGTGGCGCCTGCCACACCGATCAGGCCGAGCGCCATCATCAGGCCGCTGGAGGCTTCGGGCACCGGGCCGGCGGTCAAGGTGCCGAAATCGCTGACGCTGGCCAGCGCGGTCTTGCCCAGTGCGCTCAGCCCCAGGGATTGCGCGATGACGTTGAAGGACCCTGCGGCCAGTGTCAGGTCGCCCGCCGTGAAGGACAGCGGCACGGCCGGGGCGCCGTAAGGTACGCACGAATTGATGGTGCAGCCGACCGCTATCGCCAGGATGCTGAACTGCAGGTCACCCGAAATCGTGCCGATGTCCCACAGATGGAAATGGGTGAGCGAGCCGACGCCATTCGCGCCGTCCAGGTCCGCGTAGACCTGCTTGCTGGCCAGGTCCAGACTGATGTTGGTGATGGCGAGCGCGCCGCCCGTGCTGACGCTCTTCTGGGACGGCACGTTGAGCAGCAGGCCGCCTCGCGTGGTCAAGGACTGGGTTTCGAAGCTGGCATAGGAGCCCTGCCCGGTCAGGGAGGACAACGGCGCCGTGACCCTGGTGGTGTCCAGGAAGCCCTCGTTGTCGACGCTGGTCGAGACCGTGGCGGGCCCCACGCTGGCGAACTGGCTGGCCGTGAGACCCAGCACGTTCACGAAGTCATAGGACGCCGCGAACTGAAGCTGGGTGTTCGGGTTCAGGTTGTCGCCCTGGGTGAAGGTGACGTTCTGGGCGCTGGCGAGGCCACCGAGGGCCAGCAGGGCCGTCGCGGCGAATGATTTCAGCTTGGGGGTCATGACGAAAGCTCCTGGGGTTTGATGTGGCGCGCTGACAGGGCGCCTGCCCAGACTCTGCATCACGTTCAACGGGCCGGGAAGCCCCGTTCACGTGGAGGTTGTTACCGGGGGTGACGGGCAGGCTGGCCCTTGGCGCGTAAGCTCCCCTGTCAGGAGGACAGGCAATTTCCTGGTTTAAAAATCCTGGGCAAAGCTGAAGTAAGACCCCATCCGACTAGGTCAGATCGGGCAAGCCATGCAAAGCCATGCGGCCAAATCCAATCATGTCCGACTCGAAGATTTCCCGTTCGGACATCAAGGCGCGGGCAGCACCTCATCGATCTTGGACCACTGCTTCAGGCGTGCGCGCAAGTTGACCAGGATCTGCGCAGGAGCGGTACTGGAGAGCTTGGCCGCTGACGCGGCTTCTGGCGGCTGTGCGGCCAGCGCAACACTGCAGCCACTCAAGCCCATAGCCAGACACAAAAAAGCCGCCCGCAGGCGGTTCGCTACGAGGCGTGTGATCACCGCGCCTCCCCCGTCATCCATTCGTTTGTTCATCAAAGGACGGCAGGCGCAGATGCCAATGTCCCTTTTGTTGATTAGCCCACACTGTCCCAGCAGTCCGAACGCACTTCAACTCCTTCTTATAGGGGGCAGGAGGCCAAAATTCACCACCTGCCGTATGACCCACGCCACCCCTTTCTTATCAGGGGAATGAAGCTGCAAGATAGTTTGCACCCACGAATGACTCAAATCATTCATGCAGCGCATCTTTTATGTATTCAAAATTCGGAATGGTCCATTCATCTCCGCCCGGCCAGATATGAATAGTTTTATCATTGAACATGATGGCTTGCTTGTATGAAACCAACCAATCAGGCCCCCCCATGTTGTGCTCGGTGTGCATGAAGGAAAATGCAACCAGCCACACTAAGATTGCCTTGTAGAAAAATGGTCGGCATAGCCACAAAGTCTTAAACAGATAAATTGCCAACAATACATTTGCAGCATAAAAATATCTACCGCCAGATATTGGCGCTATATACATCCATCGCTCACCAAGCGACCCCAATATGCTCAGTACGCCCAACGTAAACGAAGAGAGCAAGATGGTTTTTTGCTGCGTATCTTTTGTGATGATGGCATTTCTTAATAATAACAAAATGGGAGTTGAGCAGATTGCAGCAAATGTGACAGCCCAAGCATCCCATGTCAATACTTGGCGCAGCAAGTTTGTGCACCATTTTGCCTCAGGGTACTCCAAAAAAGGTGAAATTATTTGATGTGATAGCATGGCCAACCAGTATATTGCTGGATTGGCGCCCATATCACGAGGGCCAGCGTTAAAATCATTTGTATACAGAATACAAAACTGAGCGATGCTTGTTATAAGCAGTGCTGAAAATTGCATCCAGCGGAGTGAATTTTTCTCACGCAAGGCAAGCCACAAAAAAACAGGCGTCATGAAATTGGCTGGAATACCGCTTAAGCCAGCCATGACCAATAGTGGCAGAGTATGTGCGGGACGATACTCTGAGCTTGCAGGCAATACGGCAATAAGGGCTGCTAGCAGTGCAAAATGAAAGTGAAGGTTGATGCTGTTGGCCCAGATTTCAGCGGCCTGCGGAAGCCCTACCGCAATGATCATGAGCGCACACAAGGCAATTTTTGTCAAACCTATGCGGTGATGATATTTTATTAAATAAAACACCGGTATACACTGAAGCGCGAACGACAAGTAGGTGCTGACAAGAGGTGCATATTTTAATGGGGCAAGCGCAGAAATCGCTATCACTAAATTTGTTAAAAACTCAACGTGCCCATTTCGCTCAAAAAATAAGCCGCCAATGAACGACATTTGGCTAATGGCTGAAAAATAGTACTTCCCTTCTTCAGCCCAAAATCGTCCGTCATGCAAATAGGCGGCCATTCTTTCCGCGCTCAACGCAAGATAAATGCCTGCTGCGATCAATGATGAATGCTTGGAGAAAATCCCTTTTATTTTTTCAAACATGCGCTTGATTTTTGAAAGTTGTTTTGATTCACCATTCCTGGCGGCGGCACTGATGATTTAGCGGTATTTAATGATGTAAGGCTCTCTCCGGCATTTGGTGCTCTTTCGGGCAGTTGGCCGACGATGATTTCGGATTCTTAGCGCGTCCTTCGAACAGAGCCTTGCTTAAAGATTGCCATAGCCATTGCGTTCAATGGGGGGCTTCCATCTTGCCACCCCCTCATTGGAGGGGGTGAAGTGCGTTCGGACGGCGGGACAGTGCAACCCAGGTGTGCGGTTACTCTCGTGATCATTGTGTTTGGTGGTTGGCCATGCAGTTATGCGTCTGCACAGGGCCCACCATTGAATGCTCCAAGACAGGGAGTGGCAGCCCGATGGCGTTGGAGACTCACTCGTTCCTAGCTCCATAGATCACGCCGGAAAGTATCTGTTTCCCATCACCGCGCCCCCAAATGGTGAGGTCGCTTTGTTTGGAGTCAAGGTAGTTCAGCAGCCTATTGGACTTTGCGTACCGAATCCGGCAGTCCGAACACAAGATCGAACACCCAGTTGAAGCAAAAACCATAAACCAGAAAGAACCCCACCAGCCCCATGTCGGTGACGATGGCCTCCCACCAGCCCATGTCCAGCCACCACATGATCAAAGGCACGGTCGTCACGACCAGCCCGCCTTCGAACAGGACGGCGTGGGCGATGCGGCGGCGCACCGTGCGCGCGCGGCTGGCCTGACGCCGCTCCCAGCGCTCGAACAGCGTGTTGAAGAGCATGTTCCAGCCCAGCGCCATCAGCGAGGTGGACAGGGCCAGACCGCCCGATTGTTCGGCGCCTTTGTCCGAGATCCACTGCAAGGCCAGCGTCACGATGACGATGGCGATGAGTTCGAACAAGACAGCGTGGAAGACTTTGCGTAGAGGGCCCTGCATGCGGCGAGGGTATCAGCCGTCCAGGCGCGGCGGCTCGGCGTGGGCATCCGCCACCTGCGCCGCTTCCTGTTCGGTCAGCGCCTGCTGCTGCAAGGCCTGCACTTCAGCCTGCGTCAGCAGCTTGCCGTTGAAGAGGATGTGCACCTCGTCGCCCTCGCTCAGCGAATGTTGCCTGTGCGTGATGATGAAGCGGCCGCAGCCCAGCGCGTTGATCGAGTTCTGCACGTGCGCTTCGGTGTTGAAGTCGAGGTGGCTGGTGTACTCGTCGAGCAGCAGGAAGCGCGGCTTCTTATAGAGCGCGCGCGCCAGCAGCACACGCTGCTTCTGACCGCCCGACAGCGTGGCACCCATGCCGCCGACGAGCGTCTGGTAGCCCATGGGCATGCGCATGATGTCGTCGTGCACGCAGGCCCGTTGCGCGGCCTCGGCCACCTTCTCGGGCGTGGCCTGCGTGTCGTTCATCGCGATGTTGTCGTAGACCGAGCACGAGAACAATTGATCGTCCTGGAAGACCGTGCCCAGCACCGTGCGGAAGGCCTCCGAGCCCAGCCGCTGGATCGACACGCCGTTGAGCAGCACCTCGCCCGACTCCGGTATCACCTGGCCCGACAGCACCTTGAGCAATGTCGACTTGCCGCAGCCCGACGGCCCCACGATGGCCACGGCCTGGCCGGTGCGCACGCTCAGCGAGATGTCGTTGAGCACGGGTTCTTCGCCGGCCGCGTAGCGGAAGGTCACGTTGCGCACTTCCAGCGTCATCGGCTCGCTGGTCTGCAGTGACGAGGCCGCATGCGCCGGCGAAACGGCCTCGGGCTCGGACAGCACGATGTCGGCCAGGCGCTCGCCCTGCAGCTTGAGCAGGCGCAGGTTGATGATGCGCTCGAGCAGCTCGGCCGCGCGCTGCAGGAACTGGCTCTTGTAGGCCAGGAAGGCCACGAGCATGCCGATCGAGAACTTGTCGGCGATGATCATCTGCGCGGCCAGGTACAGCACGAGTGATTGCTCGACCGCGCTGATCAGGCCGTTCACGCCCTGGTACAGGATGCTGATGCGCTCTTGCTTGACGTGCGCGTTGACCATGGCTGCCTGCTGGTTCATCCAGCCGCCCACGCGCCAGTTGGGCTTGGCGAAGAACTTGATGGCTGACACGCCGCGCAGCGTCTCCATCAAAAACGTTTGCGCATTGGCTTGTCGCACGATCAGCTCTTCGGCCGCCTGGCGATACGGGTTGAACACGGCGAAGCGCACGGCCATGCTGAGCGCGGCCACGAGCAGCACGATGCCCGCCAGCATCGGGCTGTACATGAACATCAGGCCCAGCGTGACCAGGCTGACGACGCCATCGAGCACGGTCTCGATCAGGTGGCTGGTGATCGTGTCCTGGATGTTGTCGACCGACGAGAAGCGCGACATCACATCGCCCGTGTGGCGCTTGTCGAAGTAGGACAGCGGCAGCTTGAGCATGTAGCGGAACACGTTCGTGCTCGACGAGATCTTCCACGACAGGCTCGCGCCCAGCACGACCCAGCTGCGCAGCAGCTTCGTGCCCAGGCTCATCGCGGCCAGCAGGAAAGTGCCCAGCGCCAGCACGGTCAGCAGCGGCGCGTCGCGCGTCACGACCACGTCGTCGATGATCCACTGGCTCAGCATCGGCATCAGGATGCCGAACACTTCCATCACGATGGACAGCGCGGCCATCTGCCCGAAGGCGCGCCACAGGCCTTTCTGGCCCGTGAACAGCACGCGCAGATCGAAGGGCGTCTTGTCCTTCTTCTTCTCGAAGCCGGGGCTGGGCGCGAGTTCGAGCGCCACGCCCGTGAAGTGCGGGCTGGCTTCCTTGAGCGTCATCGTGCGCTCGCCCACGGCCGGATCGAGGATGGTGATGCGCTGGTCGTCGGCCTTGGCCAGCACGACGAAGTGGTTCAGGTCCCAATGCAGCAGGCAGGGCGTCTGCAGTTGCGGCAGCTCTTCGAGCTCCAGGCGCACGGCCCGGTTCGAGAAGCCCATCTGCTCGGCGATCTCCATCAGGCGCGCCAGCGTGGCCCCGCGCGACGAGAGCTCGAAGCGCCGGCGCAGCGTCAGCAGGTCGGTGTCGTGGCCGTGCGCGCAGGCGACCATGGCCAGGCAGGCCAGCCCGCATTCGGCCGCTTCCGATTGCAGGATCAAGGGCACGCTCTGACGCGGCCACAGTGACAGGAGGTTGACGCTGGAAGTGGACATGGGCGTTTCTCGTCGGGCCGGGTCAGAGCTTGCCGCTGAAGGCGAACAGCGGGTCGAGCATCCAGCGGATCAGCTTGCGGCGGTCGATCTCGATGTCGGCGGTGAGCGTGTGGCCGGGGCGCAGCGCCACCTGCGCGCCATAGGCCTTGACCGTCGAGCTGTCCAGCGTCACGCGGACCATGAAGAAGGCGCGGCGGTCTTCGCTGTTGCGGCCGGTGTTCACGGGCACATCGGTCTGCGACACGCTCTGCACGACGCCGTGGTACTGCCCGAAGCGTTGATAGGGGAAGGCGTCGTAGCTCAGGCGCACGCCCTGGCCCGCCTTGATGAAGCCGATGGCCGTGCTGGGCACATAGAGCACGGCCTCCATCGGCGAGTTGGCGGGCACGATCGAGGCCAGCGTGGTGCCGGCCGGCACGCTCTGCCCGACCGAGGCCACGAGCCCCGACACGGTGCCGTCGACGGGCGCCTTGAGCAAGGTCACGCGGGCGCCGCGGCGCTGCACTTCTTCCTGCTGCAAGTTGAGCAGGTCGCGGTCGAGGCCGGCGCGGGTCACGCGGTGCTGGGCCTTGAGCTTGGCACGTTCGTCGCGGGCCTGGGCCATGTCGTTCTGCACGGCGCTGCGCTGGCGTTGCAGGGATTGCAGCTTGGCCGTTTGCTCGAGCAGGGCCTGGTTCTGCTGCTCGTACTGCATCTCGGAGACGATGTGGTCGACCAGCAAGGGCTTGAGCTGGTCGAGCAGCTTGCGGGCGGACTTGATCTGCTGCTTTTGCAGCGCGATCTCTTCGCCCAGCGACTGCTCGTCGCGCTGGCCTTGCGAGATGCGCTGCTCCAGGCCGCCGAGCGCGGCGGCGTTGGCCTCGTCCTGGCCTTGCGCCTGGTTCATCACCTGCTGGCGCTGGCCCTTGAGGTTGCCTTCGAGCAGGGTCTGCGTGCTGCCGGCATCGGTGAAGCGTTCGTTGCCGATCTCGGCGATCACGTCGCCTGCCTTGACCACTTGCCCTTCCTTGACCAGCACCTTCTTGACCAGCCCGGCCTCGGGCGGCACGATCATCGCCAGGCCGTCGCGGGCCTGGATCACGCCCTGCACGCGCTCCTTCTTGGTGTACGCGCCGAAGACCAGCACGCACAGCACGATCGCGACCATCAGCCCGAAGAAGGCCGTCAGGCGGCTCGCGCCCACGGGCCTGATGTGCAGCGCGGCGCCCGAGCTGTTGTCGGCCTGGGCGGCCAGCACCTCTTGTCGGAACAGGGATTGCGGATCGTCTGCGCTGCTCATGGGGCGATGGCTTTATTCGGGCATGGCGGCCGCGTCGAATTGCGCGGCGAGAGGCGCCACGTGCTGCTCGTCCAACTGGTCGAGCAGGGCCAGGATGTTGATGTAGGCCGTGAGCGCCGTCACGCGCGCGGCGACCTGGTTCTGGCGCGCCGTGTAGATGCGCTGCTGCGCGTCCAGCAGATCGAGGTTGGTGCGCAGGCCGGCGGCGAAGGCCTTGCGCGTGGCCTCGAACGAGGCGATGGCCGATTGCTCGACGTCGTGGTGCGTCGTGATCATGGCGCGCGCCTGGGCCAGGCTCTGGTAGGCATCGCGCAGGCCGGTCTGCACGGTCGAGACTGCGTCATCCTGGTTGGCCTGCGAGCGCGTCAGCATCGCGGTGGCCTCTTGCGTGCGGCCGTGCTGGAAGCCGCCCGAAAAGATCGGCCAGTTCAGCAGCACGCCGACGGCCGAGTGCGTGTTGATGTTCTGCGGATCGCTGAGCCCGTCGAAGTGCTGGGTCTGGCGCGAGCGCTCGGTCCAGACCTGCATGTCCAGCGTGGGCTGCCAGAAATCGGCATCGCGTGCGGAGACCGTGGCCTTGGCCGCCGCCACGTCCGCCTGCGCGCCGAGCAGCTGCGGGTTGGCCGTGGCGGCCGCCTGCAGGGCTTCGTTCAGGCTGGGCAACTGATCGGGCAGATCCGTCTGCCGCGCATTGAAGCCCGAAGGCAGCACGATGGCCACGCCCGAGACGCGCTCCATGGCCAGGCGCTGCGTGGCCGCGCGCATGGCCTGCTCGCGGCTGTTGGCGCGGACCTGGTCCAGGCGCGTGCGGGTTTCGAGCTGGTCCAGCACGGTGCCCATGCCGCCTTGCAGACGGCGGTCGTTGATGCCCAGTTGGGTCTGCAGCAGCTCGATCTGCGCATCGGCCAGGCGGCGCTGCTCGGCGGCTTCGGCGGCGGCCACGTAGGCCAGGCCCAGGTCGCGCCCGACACTGCCGCGCTGCGCCCTGGCGGCCCAGTTGTTCTGTTCGGCCGCGGCGTCTTTCGCCTTGGCATCGGCGCGGTCACCGGCCCGCCAGACGGGCAGGGCGGCCGTCAGCTTGATGTCCGAGGCCGGCACCTTCAGGTCGGTGCTGTCGTTGTAGGTCTGCTGCTGCCGGCTCTTGCTGGCGTTCAGCTCCAGCGTCGGCATCCAGGCGCGGGCCCAGGCCTGTTTCTCTTGCGCGCGGGCGGCCACGCTCTGGGCATCGGCGGCGCGCACGGAAGCGGCCTGCTGCATGGCCGCTGTCAGTAGCTTCACCAGGGGCGTGACGGTCGATGGCTCCGTGGGCTGCGCGAACTGCGGCACGACCATCAGGCTGTTGGACAGCCGCAGCGAGGCGCTGTCGTCCACGGCCGCCGTGGCGCAGAACGCGTGCTGGCCGGCCAGCACGGCCAAAGCAGAGAGGTACGGCGCGGAACGTGCCCAGCGGGCAGAAGGCGATATCACGGTCGTGGCGATCAAAACAAAGGCCGCTTGCGCGGCCTAGGAAGCGGCAGGACCGGGTGGCCCCGCCAGACTGCACAGATCGATATCGGCAGTTCAGGCTGTGGGTTGACCCAGCTTGCTCCAGTCAAAATTGAAGAGCGTCTTGACGAGTTGACCATCTTCCATGAGATTGACGTGAACATACTTGGCAGGGACGTTGACGTCCACCACGATCTGAGGCTTGCCGCCAGCGACCTGAGCGACCTCTTGGGAATTCATTGTGCGCATGATAAGTGCCCTGCAGGTGCGTGTGGGAGGTGCAACTGCTCAGAGGGTTAGCCCTTGAGGCCGCCTCCGAGCAGCTGGACTTCAGCAAGAAATTACTTCTTGCCCCAAACGACGTTGACCAGCACGTCGACCAGGTTGTTGTGGACGGTCACGTCGGTCGAGCCGGAGGGCTTGCCCACGACCTTCACGTCGACCAGGGTCTTGCCGACGGCGGCCAGGAAGTCCGACAGGGCGCTGCCACCATTGACGACAGCCACTTCTTTTTGCGAGAGAGTACGCATATAAGCTCCATTTGGTAAATGTTAAATATCAAATGACAGATGCTTGACAATCTGCCGGGGACCAATCTATGCGGAGCTTGGTGGCGGTCTCCCCCTAGTTTTAGGGGTCTGGATGGCGACAGGGGGCGGAAATTTGTGTCCAGACGTCGCTGAACGGACACGCCATCTTCGGGTTAATACGGATTTTGATTAACGTGTCGCGTTAGGATCCAATGCGCTTTGGTGACATACGCCCTGGATTCGTCAGTGCACGCAGGTCTGGCGTACCGCTTTTTCCCATTGCGACATGAGCGCGTCGGCGCGTTCGCGCGAGAGCGTCGGGTAGAAGGTGCGCTCGGCGCGCCAGAGGCTGGCGATGGCGGCCGTGTCGGCGTAGACGCCGGTGGACAGGCCCGCCAGGTAGGCGGCGCCCAGCGCCGTGGTCTCGACCACTTCGGGCCGCACGACCGGGATGCCCAGCAGGTCGGCCTGGAACTGCATCAGCAGGTTGTTGACGCAGGCGCCGCCATCGACCCGCAGCTCGCTCACGGGCCGGCCACCCGCCGCCGCCGCGTCGCGGCTCATGGCCTGCAGCAGCGCCGCACTCTGAAACGCGATGGATTCGAGCGCCGCCCGCGCGATGTGCGCCACGGTGCTGCCGCGCGTCAGCCCCACGATGGCGCCGCGCGCGTCGCTCTGCCAGTAGGGCGCCCCCAGACCCGTGAAGGCGGGCACGAACATCACGCCGCCCGCATCGGGCACGCTCTCGGCCAGCGACTGCACCTCGCTGGCCGCCTTGATCGCCTGCAGCCCGTCGCGCAGCCACTGCACGACCGCGCCGCCGATGAACACGCTGCCTTCGAGCGCATAGGCGCGCTGGCCCGGCAACTGCGCCGCCGAGGTCGACAGCAGCCCGTTGGCGGATGTGCGCACCTCGGCGCCCGTGTGCATCAGCAGGAAGCAGCCGGTGCCGTAGGTGTTCTTGGCCAGCCCGGCTTCGAAGCCCGCCTGGCCGAACAGCGCGGCCTGCTGGTCGCCGGCGATGCCGCCCACGGGCAGCGCAGGCAGTTGCGGCAGGGCCGTGTGCGAGCCCCACACCTGCGGCGCCGCTTCGCCAAACACATGACTCGATGGCTGGACGGCAGGCAGCACCGAACGCGGGATGCGCAGCAGCGCGAGCAGCTCGTCGTCCCAGTCGTTCGTGTGGATGTTGAACAGCATGGTGCGCGAGGCGTTGCTGACATCGGTGGCGTGCACCCGGCCGCCCGTGAGGTTCCACAGCAGCCAGCTGTCGACCGTGCCGAAGGCGAGCTCGCCGCGCTCGGCGGCCGCGCGCGCGCCGTCCACGTTGTCGAGCAGCCATTGCAGCTTGCTGCCCGAGAAATACGGGTCGATGACCAGGCCGGTCTTGGCGCGGATCATGTCGCCCAGGCCTTGCTCGCGCCACTGCGCGCAACGGGCCTCGGTGCGGCGGTCCTGCCAGACGATGGCGCGGGCCACGGGCTGGCCGGTGTCGCGGCGCCACAGCACGGTGGTTTCGCGCTGGTTGGTGATGCCGATGCCGCGCAACTGGCGCAGGTCCAGCCCTTGTGCATGCAGTTGGGCCATGGCCGCGTGGGCCGTGTCGCGCTGCGTGGCCCAGAGTTCGAGCGCATCGTGCTCGACCCAGCCGGGCTGCGGATAGTGCTGGCGGATCTCCAGTTGCGCGCTGGCCAGGATGCGGCCTTGTTCATCGAACACGACGCTGCGCGAGCTGGAGGTGCCTTGGTCGAGCGAAAGGATGAGTGCCATGTCGTGATGCGTGGAGGTGCTCAGGAAGCGATGGTCAGTGCCACATCCCATTCGTGCAGCATCTTCGGGTAGGGCGAGGGCGGCAGGGCTTCGGTGAAGACACGCTTCATGTTCTGCAGGTGCCCGACCTTGGCCAGCTCGGCCTCGCTGAACTTGCTGACGTCGGCGACGAGCCAGCTTTCGCGCGCCTGCTCGACCATGGTCTGCGCGACGGGGTATTCGCGCAGGTCCTGGTCGCGCAGGGTGCCGTCGGGGTCGATGCCCATCGTGCTCATGATCGTGATGTCGACCTTGAACTGCTTGAGGAAGGCCACCGCGCTGTCGCCTTCGAGCGCGCTGTCGCGCGAGCGCAGCACACCGCCGGCCACGTGCACCTTGCAGTCGCTGTGTTCGCTCAGCAGGCTGGCCACGTGCAGGTTGTGCGTGATCACGCGCAGGCCGGGTTTTTTGAGCAGCTCGCGCGCGACGGCCTCGACGGTCGTGCCGATGCCCATCATCAGCGAGCTGCCATCGGGGATGGCGGCGGCCACCGAGCGCGCGATGCGCGCCTTGGCGTCGGCGCGCAGGGCCTGGCGTTCTTTCCAGGCGCCAACGGTCGGAGCCTGGCGCGGCAGGCTCACGCCGCCGTGAAAGCGCACGAGCAGCCCGGCGTCGGCCAGGCGCTGCACGTCGCGGCGCACGGTCTGCATGGTCACGTCCAGGCGAGATGACAGGCGCTCGACGGACACGGCGCCGCGCGCGCGGACCTCTTCGAGCAGGGCCAGTTGCCTCGGATTGGGGCTCCAGTTGGTGTCCAGCGACATGCCAGGGCTCTCCTATTGTTCGTTTGGCGTCATTTTCTGCATTGTGCCTAGCGTATGCGAAAAAAAACAATCACGAAACAATATAAACGCGCTTGTGCTGTACGCTTATGCGTCGTAAAACACCACCTGTGCCTCTCAAGGAGAGTTGTTTGCATTCCGAGCGCCCCGATTCCGTCCTCCAGCCTGAAGACCCGACGTCCGAGGCGGACTACCACTGCGATGTGCTCGTGATCGGTGGCGGCATCAACGGCGTGGGCATCGCGCGGGGACCTGGCCGGGCGCGGCTGGCGCGTCGTGCTGTGCGAGCAGGAGGACCTGGCCAGCCACACCTCGTCGTCGTCGACCAAGCTGATCCACGGCGGGCTGCGCTATCTGGAGTACGGCGAGTTCGGGCTCGTGCGCAAGGCCTTGATGGAGCGCGAGCTGCTGCTGCGCTCGGCGCCGCACATCATGTGGCCGCTGCGCTTCGTGCTGCCGCCCACGACCCCGTCGATGCGGCCGGCGTGGATGATCCGCCTGGGCCTTTGGCTGTACGACAACCTCGCGCCGGCGCGACTTCCTGCCGGTTGCCAGTCGATCGCTTTGGACAAGACACCTTTCGGGCAACCGCTCAAGCCCGGCTGGACCAAGGCCTTCGTCTATTCGGATGGCTGGGTGGACGACGCCCGGCTCGTGGCCCTGTGCGCGATGGACGCGGCCGAGCAGGGCGCGCAGGTGCTCACGCGCACGCGCTGCGAGCAGGTGCGCGACACACGCTGCGGGTGGCTGGCGCGCGAGCCTGGTCCACCTCGACCCGCCAACGCAGGTGCCCATCCACCGCCTGAACGTGCAGGCGCGCGCCGTGGTCAACGCCGCCGGCCCGTGGGCCGAGCACATGCTGCGCGACGTGATGGGCGTGCCTTTCGTGCCGGGCAAGGGCAGCGAATTGCCCGAGCGCCTGCGCCTGGTCAAGGGCAGCCACATCGTGGTCAAGCGCCTGTTCCAGCACGACCATGCCTACATCTTCCAGGGGCGCGACAAGCGCATCATCTTCGCGATCCCGTACGAGCGCGACTTCACGCTGATCGGCACGACCGACATCGAGCATCACGGCGTGCCCGGCCATGTGCAGATCGACCCGGACGAGACCTTCTACCTGTGCCAGGAGCTCAGCCGCTACCTGCGCCGGCCCATCGAGCCGGGTGACGTGGTGTGGAGCTACGCGGGCGTGCGGCCTCTGCTCGACGATGCCAGCGGCAAGGCCGCCGCCGTGACGCGCGACTACCGCCTGCAGGCGCAGCACAAGCCCGCGCCCTGGCTGACCGTGTGGGGCGGCAAGCTCACGACCTTCCGCCTGCTGTCGCAAGAAGCGGCCGATGAGGTGGGCCAGATGCTGGGCGACCCGCGCCACCACTGGACGGGCGACGCCGTGCTGCCCGGCGGCACCTTGAGCGACCTGATCGAAGAGACGCTCAACCCGGTCGAGGACATGGCCGAGTTCCAGAGCCGCCTGCGCAAGCGCCACCCCTGGATGGACCTGGGCCTGATGCGCCGCTGGACGCGTGCTTATGGCAGCCGCGTGCTGCGCCTGCTCGATGGCGTGGCCTCGCGCGACGACCTGGGCGCGGAAGTGGCGCCGGATCTGTACGAGGCCGAGCTCTTCTACCTCAAGCGCAACGAGTGGGCCATGACGGCCGACGACGTGCTGTGGCGGCGCAGCAAGCTGGGCCTGCACTACACGCCCGAGCAAAGGCAGGCCGTGGCGGACTGGTTCGCGGCGCAAGCGGCGGCGGCCAAGCAGGGCTTTCATCACAGCACCTTGAGCCGCTCATCGGGTGCCACCTGACTTGTTTGTTAGGTGATTTTCAGGTTGACGTGTGCGCGTGGCGCCATTGCAGAGGCGAGACGCCCGTCCAGCGCCTGAAGGCCCTTGAGAAGGCACTCTGCTCCGAGTAGCCCAGCAGCGCACCCACTTCGGACAGCGTCAGGCGCGCATCGCGCAGGTGCAGCTCGGCCACCTGCTGCAAGGCGGCTTCGCGCAACGCGCGGAAGTTCAGGCCTTGCTCGGCCAGCCGGCGGTAGTAGATGCGCGGCGTGAGCTGCAGGGCCTGCGCCACCTGTTCGAGCTCGGGCAGGCCGTGCGGCGCCATGTGCGCGATCACGCGGCGGCTCATTTCGGCCAAGTCACCTGCTTCCGGGAGTTGCGCCATGGCCGCGTCCACCTGTTCTTCCATCAGCTCGAGCAAGGTGGGATCGGGCCTGCGCAACGGCGCGGCCAGGTGGCTCAGCGGGATCACCAGCCGCGTGGTGGGCTGGCCGAAGCGCACGGGGCAACCGAAGTGGTCGGTATACGGGCGCACATCGGGCGGGGCCGGGTTGACGAAATCGACGGCGCGCAAAGGCATCTTGCGGCTGCACAGGTCGCGGCCGAACTGCACGATGCCCGTGACGCCCGCTTCGTCGAACAGCGCGCCGGGTTTGCCGCGCGTCACGCCCCAGCGCAGCTCGAGCGTGTCACCGATGACCAAAGGCTCGATGGGATTGAGGTCGTGGACGAGCCGGTGGTAGCGCTGGATGCGCATCAGGGCCGCGCCCAGGTTCTCGCAGGCCAGCAGCACATAGCCCAGCGCGCCCAGGTGCGTGGGCCGGATGACTCGGCCGAGGTGCAGGCCCAGCAGCGGGTCTTGCAGGCGCTCGGCCGACCTGATCAACAGCTGGCAGTAGTCCTCGGCGGGCAGCCGGCCGAAGTGCTGCGCATCGTCCAGCTTGAGCTTGCGCGGGATCACCTCGCGCGGCGCCACGCCCTGGCTTTGCAGGTACTCGGCCAGCACGCGCACGAAGGTCATCGGGACCATGCCTTGCACGGTGTCGCGTTCGTACAGACGCGATGGCAAAGAAGGGGCGGTGGGACTGGATGGCATGGACGAAATTGTCAAAAAATAGAGCGCCGCAGTCAAGACGCGTTGGCACCGGTGCGGCTATCGTGTCGTGCAACCTGGAGTTTTCATGCGCAATCAAGCCGTTCGCAGCATCTTCATCACGGGCGCCGCCGCGGGCATCGGGCGGGCCACGGCCGAGCGCTTCGCCAAGGCGGGCTGGTTCGTCGGGCTCTACGACGTGGACGAGGTGGCCGTGCAGGCCTTGCGCATGCAGCTTGGCGCGGCGCGTTGCCATGCCGGGCGCCTCGATGTGTCGCGCGCCGAAGACTGGGCGCCGCAGCTCGATGCCTTTTGGCGTGCGGCGGGCCAGCATCTGGACGTGCTCTTCAACAACGCGGGCATCGCCGTGACCGCGCCTTTCGAAGACGCCGACATCGCGCGGCACCATCGCCTCGTCGACATCAACCTCAAGGGCATGCTCAACGGCTGCCATGCCGCGCTGACATACCTCAAGCAGACGCCCGGTGCGCGTGTGGTCAACATGTGCTCGGCCTCGGCGTTGTATGGCCAGCCCATGCTCAGCAGCTACTCGGCCACGAAGGCCGCCGTGCGCAGCCTGACCGAGGCGCTGGACATCGAGTGGCAGCGCCACGGCATCCGCGTGGTCGACGTGCTGCCCTTGTTCGTGAACACGGCCATGGTCAGCGACGAGGTCAGCAAGATGAAGACCGTGCAGACGCTGGGCGTGCGGCTGTCCGCGGACGACATCGCGCGCACCGTGTGGCGGTTGGCGCAGATGCGGCCAAGGCGCATGCCCGTGCATTCGGCGGTGGGTTGGCAGACGAAGCTGTTCGCGCTGCTGGCCAAGCATTCGCCCGATGCCGTCAACCGTTTCGTCACGGCCCGCATGGCCGGGCATTGAGCTTCACGTCACCTATCAAACAAGAGCGCGCACATGAACATGATGAGCAGCCTGTTGCCAACGGGCATGAAGGCCCTGAACGATTTCGACGAGGCGCGTTGTGCCAGCGGCCCGACCGAGCGCCTTGCGCAGGTGCGCAGCCGCGCGCGGGCCTTGCACGACCGCATGATGGCCGAGCCGGAAGTGCTGTTCTACCGCAGCTTCGATCTGATCCGCGCGCCGTATCCGACCTGCTACGCCTTCTCGGGCGTGTTCGCGCACCGCGGCTTCAAGTTCCCGCTGGTGCACTTGCTCAACCGCTTGTTCGTGGTGCAGTACCGCGACCATGACGGCGTGGTGCGCACGCTGATGCTCTCGCCGACGGACCACGAGGCCAATCGCGAGACGCCTTTCTTCAAGCGGCTGGCGCAGGGTGTGCCGCGCAGCCTCAACAACGTGTTCGCGCCGCAGTACAACACCGTGGAGGGCGCGCTGGCGCAATGCGGCATCCGGCCCGATCAGGTCGATTACATCAGCTACGACCACTTGCACACACAGGATGTGCGCAAGTGGCTGGGCTCGCATCGCCAGCCTGGTTACTTCCCGAAGGCGAAGCTGCTGGTGCATCGGCAGGAGTGGGCGTCGGCTTCGCAACTGCTGCCGATTCAGGCGGATTGGTATTGCCCTCAAGGCATCGATGGCATCGCTGCCGAGCGTGTGGTGCCGTTCGATGGCAGTGTGAGCTTGGGACCGGGCCTGGCTTTGGTGCACACCCCGGGGCACACCGAGGGCAACCACTCGCTGGCGGCGCGTGTGCCCGATGGCATCCGGGTGACGAGCGAGAACGGGGTGGGCGTGGATGCCTATGAGCCGCGCAACTCGCGGATCAATGCGGTGCGGGCGCATGCCTTGCGCACGGGCATGGAGGTTGTGCTGAACGGCAACACGCTGGAGAACAGCAATGACCAGTACATCTCGATGGTGCTGGAGAAGACCTTGGCCGGGCCTTCTGCGCATCCTGACTATCCGAATTGTTCAACGTCCAGTGAGCGGACGCCGTTCTGGGCGTTTCCCGGGGATGTGGTGAGCCATCTGTTTGGGGAGGCTCGCTTTGGTGCTGTCCAGCGGTGAGTGCTTGCTTGCTGGGCGTCAACGCACCGAGCAAATCAAATGAGGCCAATCAGGCCTCTTCACGCGGCATCAAGAAATGCCCCCGCGCATTCGCCACAGGCCGCTGCGGGTCATCCTGCCAGACCGACACCTGCACCAATGCCACACGGTTGCCTTGCCGCACCGTCGTACCTTGAACGAAGGTATCGACAGGCTTGGCCGACCGCATGTAGGCAATCGCGAAGTCCACCCCACGTGGTACGCCGCTGATGCCAGGATTCGTCGCCACCAGGTGCAGGATCATCGCCGTCTCGCCGAAGCCCGCCAGCACCCCGCCATGCAGCGCCGGCAGCACCGGGTTGCCGATCAGCTCGGGCTTGTAAGGCATCCGGAACACAGGCCCTGCATCCACCTGCGGCTGCTGATGGATGTTCAGGAAATCCACATAAGGTGAGCGCCCTACAGGCAATGCCAAGGTCTCGGGCACATCGGCCGCCTGGCTCACGAACATCAGGCTCGGCTCCACGCTCGCGGGCGACATCAAGCTGGCCGCGGCCTGCGCAGGCGTCGGCGCGGCAGCGGGCGCGGCGCTCGGCCCCGTGTCCTTGCGACGCGTGTTGGCCGTCGCCCGCATGAAGGTCGCATTCACGGTGGCCACGGGCTCCGCTTGCCCGGGTTGGAACAACTCGCCGCGCACGAACGCGATGCTGCGCGACACGCGGTGGCATTCCGCGCGGCAGATCAAATCCGTGTCGGACACCGCTGGCCGCAGGTAGTCCATCCGCAAATCCAGCGTGGCGAAAGGCTCGAGCTCTTCCAGCGCCGCGCCCACGGCCAGGCCGCAGGCCGTGTCGGCCAGCACGCTCAGGCAGCCCGTGTGGATGGTCTGGCGCTCGGCATTGCCCGTCCAGATGCCGCGCGCGGGCAGCAAGAGGCTGGCATGCCCTTGCCCCAGGTCCGTGACCTTCATGCCCGAAGCGGCGGCGTAAGGGATGCCCGAGATGAAGGCTTCGGCCCAGGCTTTGCGGCTCTCGCCGGAAAAGAAACTCATGATGCGAAAGGACAGGCGGAAATGTCAGACAAGGGGCAGTGTACCCAAGGGATTGCCCTTGGATCAAAGCCCGATGCGGTGCTGCGGTCAACCAACCGGCGCGTGCGGCTAGTGACAGGCGGGCAGGGCGCGGCGCACCATGCAGCCGTGCTTCAAGTCCTCTTCGTCTGTCTGTTGTTGTACTGGATGGCCTCGCATGCCTGATGTCCCGATGACGCCTTCTGCCTTTGCTTCGCCTGCCGCCGACAAGCCGCAGGCCCCGCCACTTCGCCATGGCGCGGACGTGTCCATCACGCGGCGCGTCGCGCGCAACCTGCGCTGGTCCATTCGCGGCGAATGCGAGCCCACCGGGGCGCAGTGGGATGCCCTCGGCGCCACCTTGTGGCGCGGCGACCCGCTCGCCGACGAGGTCGTCGACTGGCTGCACGTGGAAGGCATGAACACCGCCCGCCCCAAGCTCGAGCGCGCCATCGAACATGGCCTGGCCGCCGTGCCCGATGCGCCGCCCGCCTTGCGCCGCTTCATCGAAACGACCGAGCAAGCGCCCGCCTGGCTCGACCGCGCCTTGATGTACCAGGGCGCCCGCTTCATCCACAGCACGGGCCAGCACGGCATGCTGGTCCTGCGCGATGCGGGCTTGATGGCCGGCTACCAGGCCGCCGCCATCAACCAGACATTGCTGATGACCGGCGCCCTCAAGCGCGGCGCCCAACGCCGCGTGGCCGAGACCACCTCCTGGTGGATCGACTGCACGACGCAAGGCGGCATGGAGCGCGAGGCCAAAGGCTTCAAGACCACGCTGCGCGTGCGCGTGATGCACGCCATCGTTCGGCGCAATGTGAGCCAGCGCCCGCAGTGGGATGCGGTGTCATTGGGCCTGCCCATCAACCAGGTCGACATGCAGGCCACGTACCTGGGCTTCAGCGTGGTCCACCTGCTCGCGCTCAAGTCGACCGGCGTGCTCGTGACCGACGACGATGCGCGCGCCATGATGCACCTGTGGCGCTACATCGGCTGGCTCATGGGCGTCGAAGACGGCCTGCTGTACGACGACGAGATGCAGGCCCGCATCGGCCTGTACCACAACATCCTCAGCCAGGCCCCGCCCGATGAATCGAGCGCGGCGCTCGGCCAGGCCTTGATGGACGAACCCCTGCATCGCCACTACCCATGGGGCGGCGCCTTGCGCGGCCGCTTCAACAAGGCGCGGCATTTGAGCGTGGCGCGCCTGTTCGTCGGCAGCGAAGGCATGCGCCATCTGGGCCTGCCGCCCACGCTGCCCTGGTACCCCGTGCTGACCTTCGTGCCGCGCCTGCTCTGGACGAGCGCCCATCGCGTGCTGCCCGGCGGCAAGGAGCGCCTGCAAACCATGGGGCGGCGCAGCCAGCTGGCCTACCTGCCCATCATGTTCGGCGAGCGCCAGCACGGCGTGGCCGAGATGGCCGCCGCCGACCACCGCTGAATCACGCCATCACGGGCGTGGCACCAGCTGGATGCCCACGCTGTTCTTCATCACCTTGATGTCGCCCACCTGGTAACCCATGCGGTCGGCGCTGCGCAGGTCTTCTGGCTTGAAGTGGTGGATGGGGTAGTCCTGCAACTGGTCCTGCACCAGCTGTCCGCCGACATTGTTCAGCGTGCGCTGGAACTGGGGCGGCATGCCGTCGATGTGCACCTGCTCTATCCGCACATCCTTGAGGCGGATGGTGAGGTCGCTGGGTTCATAGCGCAGCCCGAAGCTCAGACCCACGGTGCCGTTGTACGCGCGCTCGGACCACAGCTCCTTGGCCGCCAGATCGAAGGTCATGCCGATGCGGTTGCTGTCTTCGATCAGGTCGAGGCGGGGCGGGGCGGCCGTCACGTCCAGCATCGCCATGATGCGTTTGGTGATCGGGAACTGCTTGCCCAGTTTCTCGGTCAGCTCCTCGCGCGAGATCTCGACCGTGCGCGGCCCCAGCAGGCTCGCGCAGGCCGCGAGCAGGCCGGCCGTGGCGACAGTGGCGAGCAGGGCGCGGCGGCGCCAGATGAAGCGTGTGGAGGTGGAGGACGGCATGGCGGCAGGCATGAGGGCGCAAAACGCCAAGTATGCGGCCATAAACAGCCATAAGGGGCCATAAGGGGCGGCAAGACCAGCCTGTTCATCTTCTCGCATCGGGGGCTGCCTTGTAAGCTCGATGGGACCCGCCACATTGAAACCCGCCACATCCCTGGCCGTTTGTCACGGACGCCCTTGACCTGCTCGACGACGATGATGACCTTGGCCGCCGACATCACCGAAGCCAGCGCACCGCATGCCAGCGTGCTGGCCCGGCGCGCCTTCGACATCGGCGTGGCCTTGCAGGCCGAAGGCCAGACCGCCGCCGCCGAGGCCAGCTTCAGGCAAGCCATCGCCGCGCAGCCCGACATGGCCGAAGCCTGGTCCAACCTGGGCATGCTGCAGGAGGACGCGGGCCAGTTCAAGGAGGCCGAAGCCAGCTACGTCCGCGCGCTGTCGCTGAACGCCACACTCTACCCGGCGCTCATGAACCTGGCCACGCTGCTGGCCAACCGCAGGCGCTTCGCCGAGGCCGAGGCCTGCTACAAGTCGGCCATCCAGGTGCATGCCGATGACCCGGCCGCGTGGTCCAACCTCGGCGCCATGCTGACCTGCATGCGCCGCGAGGACGACGCCCAGGCCTGCCTGCTGCATGCCCTGCGCCTGAACCCCGATTACGACAAGGCCCGCTTCAACCTGGGCTATCTGTGGATGCGCCAAGGCAGGCTGGCCGAGGGCTGGCTGTGCAATGAGAGCCGCCTCTGGCCGGGCATCCTGCAGGGCAAGCTGGACATCACCCGCTGGGCCGGCGAGGCGCTCGAGGGCCGCAGCATCCTGATCGCCGCCGATGCCGCGCATGGCGACCTGATCCACCTGGTGCGCTACGTGCCCTTGCTCAAGGCCATGGGCGCGGGCCGCGTGGCGATCTGGGGGCAGGGCGCGCTCAAGCGCTGGCTGTCGACCATGCCCGGCGTGGACGCCTACTTCGCCTTCGACGAGCCCTTCGCGCCCACGCAATGGGACGTTTGGGTGCCCATGCTCAGCCTGATGCACCTGTGCGGCACGACGCTGGACACGATCCCCGCCGACCTGCCCTATCTGCGGGCCGACCCGACGCGTGTGGCCCATCGCGCCGCGCAAGGCCTGGCGCGCAGGCCCGATGGCGCCTTGCGCGTCGGCCTGGTCTGGCGCGGCACGCCTTTGCACGAGAACGATGCGCAGCGCTCGCTGTCTTCATTGGCCGCGCTGGCGCCGCTGTGGCAAGTGCCCGGCGTGCGCTTCATCAGCCTGCAAAGCGGTGCGGGCGCCGACGAGGCCGTGAACCCGCCCACTGGTCTGCACTTCGAACCTCTGGCCGAACCGCTGGGCGATTTCTTTGACACGGCCACCGTGGTCGCCAACCTCGATCTGGTCATCGGCGTGGACACGTCCATCGTCCACGTTGCGGGTGCGTTAGGTGTGCCCGTGTGGGTTCTGCTGTCGGACTACAAGACCGACTGGCGCTGGATGAACGAGCGCACCGATTCGCCCTGGTACCCCGGCGTGATGCGCCTGTTCAGGCAGGATGCGTCGGGCGAGTGGGCGCCGGTCGTGGCGCGGATCGCGCAGGCCTTGGCGCAGCTTATGCCTGCGCGGCTACCCAGGCCTGCAAGCTCAGCACGTTCACGCCACGCAGCCGCGCGCGCCGCGCCAGCTTGAGCAAGGCCGCATCCTTGCTGAACAGCCACGTGGCACCCACATGCAGCGCCAGGTCGATGAAGACCTGGTCGTCCGGGTCCTTGCAGCGCAGCGGGCCGCGCGGCGGCTCGTCGACCATCTCGGCCAACTGGTAGACCGTGGTCGTCAAGGCCGGGTCGGGCTGCCAGCGCGCGAACACGCTGCGCGGCCACACCTGGTGCCATTCCTTTTCCATCGACGGGCAGGCCAGCCAGCGAAAACGCCCTTCGGCCAGGCCTTGCGCGATCGGGTGCGCGGCGGGGTCCTTGAACACGCGCCAGTCGAGCAGCGCGTTCGTGTCGAGGATGACGATGGGAGCCGTGCTCATGCCGCGCTGGCGATCACGCCGCCACCCAGGCACACATCGCCCTGGTACAGCACGGCCGATTGGCCGGGCGTCACGGCCCACTGCGCCTGCGGGAAGCGCAGGCTGATCGTTGTCGCATCGGCCGCGTCCACGAGGCAAGGCGCATCGGCCTGCCGATAGCGCGTCTTCGCGCCGATGCCATCCGAGCCTGCCGCAGGCCCTTGGCCATCGACCCAGCTCAGATCGTCGGCGACCAGCGTGTGCTGCTGCAGCCAAGGGTGATCATGGCCCTGCACCACGTACAGCGTGTTGCTGGCCATGTCCTTGCGCGCCACAAACCACGGGTCGTGCTCGCCGCCGCCGCGCGGGGCGCCTTTCTCTTTCACGCCGCCGATGCCGATGCCCTTGCGCTGGCCCAGCGTGTAGAAGCTCAGGCCGACGTGCTCGCCCAGCTTGCGACCGCGGTCGTCCTTGATCAGGCCGGGCTCGTTCGACAGGTAGCGGTTCAGGAACTCGCGGAACGGCCGCTCGCCGATGAAGCAGATGCCGGTCGAGTCCTTTTTCTTGGCGTTGGGCAGCTTGATGTCATCAGCGATGCGGCGCACTTCGGTCTTGGGCAGCTCGCCGACCGGGAACATCGTCTTGCTCAGTTGCGCTTGATTGAGCCGGTGCAGGAAGTAGCTCTGGTCCTTGAGCGGGTCGAGGCCTTTGAGCAGCTCGAAGCGCTGGCCTTGTGCATGAGCGGCATCGGCCACCGAACGCACGCGCGCATAGTGCCCGGTCGCGATCTTCTCGGCGCCCAGCCGCATCGCGTGGTCGAGAAAGGCCTTGAACTTGATCTCGGCGTTGCACAGCACGTCCGGGTTGGGCGTGCGGCCGGCCTGGTACTCGCGCAGGAACTCGGCGAAGACACGGTCTTTGTAGTCGGCCGCGAAGTTCACATGCTCGATCTCGATGCCGAGCACATCCGCCACGGAGGCGGCATCGAGGAAGTCCTGGCGCGACGAGCAGTATTCGCTGTCATCGTCGTCTTCCCAGTTCTTCATGAAGATGCCGATGACCTCGTGCCCCTGCTGCTTCAACAGCCAGGCGCTCACGGCCGAATCGACGCCGCCACTCAAGCCGACGACCACGCGCTGGCGCTGTTGCATACAAATTACCGCAGGGACGAATCAGAAGAAATCAGGAAGCGCGATGGTACGCCGGCGCCGAAAACACGCTTTCGTGCACGGTCAAGATCGACAGCGGGTAGCGCGCGCCGGCCAGGTAGGCCTCCAGGCACTCGAGCACCAGCGGGCTGCGGTGGCGCTCGGGGCAGGCGCGGATCTCGTCGGCCGTCATCCAGACGGTGCGCACGATGCCTTCGTCCAGCTCGAGTTGGGGGTCGGCCTCGCTCACCGAGCCGAAGAAGGCCAGACGCAGGTAGGTGATGTCCTCGCCGGTGCGTGTGCGCCGAAAGCGCGACATGAACATGCCCAGGAAGCCCTCGGGCGTGAACGTGCGCGCGGTTTCTTCCAGCGTTTCGCGGATGGTGCCCTGGATGGGCGATTCGCCCGGGTCCAGGTGGCCCGCCGGGTTGTTCAGCAGCAGGCCGTCGGAGGTTTCTTCCTCGACCAGCAGGAAGCGCCCGTCGCGCTCGATGAGGGCGGCAACGGTGACGTTCGGCTTCCAGCGCACTTTGGGTGCGTGGGCAAGCTCGGGCTGGGGAGCGGGCTCCAGAAGCGTATCGGCGGTCTTCATGAGCCCGGCATTATCCGCTAATGTCGTGAAGCATGCATGACCAATGTGGCATGTGAGATACCCGCACCGCGTTGCATTTTTCACATGGCGGCGGTTTATCTCGGCTTGTCCCGCCCGGGCCCTTGACCAGATTTGACAACATCGCACCTCAAATCGAGGGGTTCGGGCGATCCGGACGGCGCAAAACGTCCGGACGGGCCTGCCGCAGCCCCAGGAAAGCCCTTAACTTTGTGTATGCTGGTGAGTTTGGCAAAGTTCACATCGACCCGCCCGGCGTCAAACGATCGTTTGATTTCCAAGGCGTGGCGGCCCACCATCTGTAGGAGACACGTATGCTCATTGGCATACCCATGGAGACCACTGTCGGCGAAGCCCGCGTGGCCGTGACCCCGGAGACCGTCAAGAAATTGAAGGCGCAAGGCCACACCTTGCGTGTGCAGTCTGGTGCCGGTGTGGCCGCCAGCGTGACGGACGAAGCCTATGTGGCGGCCGGCGCCGAGATCACCGATGCGGCGGGCGCTTTCGGGGCCGACATGGTGCTCAAGGTGCGCTCGCCCTTTGCCAACGAAATCGCGCAGATGAAGGCCGGCGGCGTGCTGGTCGGCATGCTCAACCCGTTCGACAAGGACGGCCTGCAGGCCCTGACCGCCGCCAACCTGACGGCCTTCGCGCTCGAGGCCGCGCCGCGCACCACGCGCGCTCAGAGCATGGACGTGCTGTCGTCGCAGGCCAACCTGGCGGGCTACAAGGCCGTCATGATCGCCGCCGACAAATACCAGCGCATCTTCCCGATGCTGATGACCGCCGCCGGCACCGTCAAGGCCGCCCGCGTGGTGATCCTGGGCGTGGGCGTGGCCGGCCTGCAGGCGATCGCCACGGCCAAGCGCCTGGGCGCCGTCATCGAAGCCTCGGACGTGCGGCCTTCGGTGAAGGAGCAGGTCGAGTCGCTGGGCGCCAAGTTCATCGACGTGCCGTACGAAACGGCCGAAGAAAAGGAAGCGGCCGAAGGCGTGGGCGGCTATGCGCGCCCGATGCCCCAGTCGTGGCTGGACCGCCAGAAGGCCGAGGTCGCCAAGCGCGTGGCCAATGCCGACATCGTCATCACGACGGCCCTGATCCCGGGTCGCGCGGCGCCCGTGCTGGTCACCGAAGAGATGGTCAAGGCGATGAAGCCCGGCTCGGTCATCGTCGACCTGGCCGCGGCGCAAGGCGGCAACTGCCCGCTGACCGAGGCCAACAAGACCGTGGTCAAGCATGGCGTGACGCTGGTGGGCGAGACCAACCTGCCTGCGCTGGTCGCGGCCGATGCCTCGTCGCTGTACGCCCGCAATGTGATCGACTTCCTGAAGCTGGTCATCAACAAGGAAGGCCAGTTCCATGTCGATCTGGAAGACGACATCGTCAAGGCCTGCCTGATGTGCCAAGGCGGCCAATTGCTGCGTGCCTGAGCTGCGCGCCTGAACGATTTCCCGAGGAGAAAAGCCATGCAACGCGTCATGCTGCGTGCCAAGCTGCACCGTGCCACCGTCACCGAAGCCGACCTGAACTACGAAGGTTCGTGCGGCATCGACGAAGACCTGCTCGAAGCGGCCGACATGAAGGAGTTCGAGTACATCGAGCTCTACAACATCAACAACGGCGAGCGCTTCTCGACCTACGTCATCAAGGCGCCGCGCGGCTCGGGCGTGATCTCGCTCAACGGCGCGGCGGCCCGCAAGGCGCATGTGGGCGATCTGCTGATCATCTGTACCTACGCGCCGATGACCGATGCCGAGGCGTCGGGCTACAAGCCCAAGGTCGTGCTGCTCGATGACGGCAACGCGATCAAAGCAATCCGCAAGTTCGACTGATTTTCAATCTTCTCCAGGAGACAACGATGGAAGCCGTTTCCCATGTCGTCATCAACCTGACCATTTTCGTGCTGGCCATCTATGTGGGCTATCACGTGGTCTGGACGGTGACCCCTGCTCTGCACACGCCGCTGATGGCCGTGACGAACGCCGTGTCGGCCATCGTGATCGTGGGCGCCATGCTGGCCGCCGCGCTGACCGTGACGCCGCTGGGCAAGACGATGGGCGTGCTGGCCGTGGCGCTGGCGGCGGTCAATGTGTTCGGCGGTTTCCTGGTGACCCGGCGCATGCTGGAGATGTTCAAGAAGAAGGACAAGAAGGCGGGGGCCAAGTAAATGAGCGCCAATCTGATCGCACTGCTCTATCTGTTCGCCTCGGTCTGTTTCATCCAGGCGCTCAAGGGTCTGAGCCACCCGACCACGTCGATTCGCGGCAACCTGTTCGGCATGATCGGCATGACGATCGCGGTGCTGACCACGATCGGCCTGATCCACGGCCAGGCGCTCAACCTGAACGTCAACTTCGGTGAGGGCGTGGCCTATGTGCTGGTCGCCCTGATCGTGGGTGGCGGCGCCGGTGCCGTGATGGCCCAGCGCGTCGAGATGACGAAGATGCCCGAGCTGGTCGCCTTCATGCACAGCATGATCGGCCTGGCGGCCGTGTTCATCGCCGTGGCGGTCGTGGCCGAGCCTTCGGCTTTCGGGCTGGTCGAGATCGTGCAGACCAAGATGATGGTGGATTCGGCCAACTTCTCGGCGCACATCGGCAACGTGGTCATCGAGGGGCATGGCCCCGTCGTCGAGCGCGTCGTCGAAGCCGCGCAGATCCCGACGGGCAACCGCCTGGAGCTGTTCCTGGGCGCGGCCATCGGCGCGATCACCTTCTCGGGCTCGGTTATCGCGTTCGGCAAGCTGTCGGGCAAGTACAAGTTCCGCCTGTTCCAGGGCGCGCCGGTGAACTTCGCCGGTCAGCACATGCTGAACCTGGTGCTGGCGCTGGCCACGGTCGGTCTGGGCATCGCCTTCATGATGACGCAGAGCTGGGCGGCCTTCTTCTCGATGCTGGCGCTGAGCTTCGTGCTGGGCGTGCTGATCATCATCCCCATTGGCGGCGCGGACATGCCCGTGGTCGTGTCGATGCTCAACAGCTATTCGGGCTGGGCGGCGGCCGGCATCGGCTTCTCGCTGAACAACCCGATGCTGATCATCGCCGGTTCGCTGGTGGGCTCGTCGGGCGCGATCCTGAGCTACATCATGTGCAAGGCCATGAACCGCTCGTTCTTCAACGTGATCCTGGGCGGCTTCGGCGGCGAGGCGGGCGCGGCGGCCACGGGCGGCGCGCAGCAGCAGCGCCCGGTCAAGAGCGGTTCGGCCGACGACGCGGCCTTCGTGCTGGGCAATGCCGAGACCGTGGTGATCGTGCCCGGTTACGGCCTGGCCGTGGCGCGCGCGCAGCACGCCGTGAAGGAGCTGGCGGCCAAGCTCACCGAGAAGGGCATCAACGTCAAGTACGCGATCCACCCGGTGGCGGGTCGCATGCCCGGTCACATGAACGTGCTGCTGGCCGAGGCCGAAGTGCCTTACGACCAGGTCTTCGAGATGGAAGACATCAACGGCGAGTTCGGCCAGGCCGACGTGGCGATCATCCTGGGCGCCAACGACGTGGTGAACCCGGCCGCGCACGTGAAGGGCAGCTCCATCTACGGCATGCCGATCCTCGAAGCCTACAAGGCCAAGACCGTGATCGTGAACAAGCGCTCGATGGCCTCGGGCTATGCGGGCCTGGACAACGAGCTGTTCTACATGGACAAGACGATGATGGTCTTCGGCGATGCCAAGAAGGTGGTCGAAGAGATGGTCAAGGCGGTGGAGTGATCGCCGATCGGACACTGTGATGTCTCGATGACAAGCCGGGGCAGTCCCCGGCTTTTTCTTTTTCTCATGACTGGCATGGGACAAAAACCGAATCCCCGCATTGACGGTGTAGACGGCCGTGCCGCGTCGCATCGACAATCGCCTTTTGCGTGCGCTGGCGTCGAGCCGCGCCGCACGATGCATACATTTCAGGAAGGACGCGCCCATGCTGCGCTCGATGAACCGCTCCCTTGCTTTGGCCGCACTGACCCTGGCCAGCCTGCCGGCGATGGCCGACGACACGACGCTCTACGGGCAGTTCGCGGAAGTCACCTTGCTCGGCGATGCCAATCCGCTGCCGGCGGGTTTCACCAACGTGTCGCTGGTCGAGTCGCCCATCAACTGGCAGTGCGATGCGGGTGGGGTCTGCGCGCCGACGGGCGACATGAAGGTGTCGGTCGTGTTCGCATCGACCAGCGGCCAGCCGGTCTCCATCACGTCTCAGATGCTGGCACTGCCCTCGATGCTTGTTTTCGGCACGGCCGCGACCTTGGTCGATCCCAACGGCCAGATCTGGGGTACGGCTGCGGCGGACGTCGGCAAATGGTCGGTGGGGGTCAACATCGTGTCCCAGACACCGCCCGCCGGTGACCGGCAGTTCGCATCTGCCTACGGCCAGTACAACCTGTCTTATTGGGGGCATGGTGTGCCGCCTACCGCGCCATCGACGGGCACGAATCGCGAGACGAAGGTGCTGGGGCTCAACCAGATCGGCTTGGTGACGGCAGGGCCGGGCAGCACGGGCCAATCGCTGATCGATGCCGCTGGCCTCCCCATCCCGATCGCCCCGCGCTGGCAAGGGCTGTTTTATGGGATGACCGTGCAACTGGACGGCGCGCGCTGGGCTTATCCCTCGTCCACCGATGTGCATTGCTCGTCGCTCACTTGCATGGACTTCCAGACGGGCAGCATCGGTGTTGACAAGATCATGTTCACCTTCGATGTGGCCTTGCATGTGATGAGCGTGCCCGAGGCGCCGACCCTGCCGATGATGGTGCTGGGCATGGGTGCCCTGACATGGGTGGCGCGCCGTCGTCAGATCAAGGGTTGATGCTTGTTGAGTTCGTCCTGCTGCAAGGCGCTGTTCACCGCCTGGATGTGATGGGCGGCGCTGCCGTCGAAAGCGTGGTTGCCGTTGCCCGTGAGCGGTGTTTGGGAAAGCATTGCTGAGGCATCCTGCGGGATGAGCGGCGTGTGGGCCGGGGCGAGCAGGTCGGACAGGCTCACGCCCACCGAGGTGGTGCCGCCGGCTTGCGCACCGTGATGGTTGTCGTGGCCGCCGTCGTGGGTGGTCGCCGAGTCTGATGTCGTGGTCACGCTCGTTGTGCTGGTGGCCGTGCTCGTTGTCGTGTGCGATGTCGAGGTCGTGGCATCCAGCGTGAGGTCGGCGGGATTGGTCGTGGTCGTGCTGCCCGTGTTGGACTTGCCGAACCACACGTCCGCCATCTCGTGCGTGTGCCCGTCGGCGGTCTTGTAGCTCGAGACCATGCCGATGACGTTGCCGTGGTCGCTCGTGCTGGTCTGCGTGCTCGAGAGGTCGAGCTCGATGATGCCCAGGCTGCTGAGCGTCTTGAGTTCGCCCGCGTCGGTCTTGCCGTCGTGGTTGGCGTCGACCCAGACTTCGAGCTGGTTGAACAGGGCGTCGGCGGCCGTGATCTTGCCGTCGTGGTTGGTGTCGAGGTCGCTCAGGGCCGCGTAGCCGTTGCTGGCGTGGCTGCCGTCGGACAGGACGGTGGCCGAGCCGAACATCTCGCTGCCGTTGTCGATGATGCCGTTGTGGTTGCGGTCGAGCACGAGGAAGCCTTCGCCGGACGTGGTCCAGCCGTAGGTCGGTGTGCTGCCGGTGCCGGCGAGGTCGAACGAGACGCCCTGGGTGCTGGCGCTGGTCGTGTGGATGCCCGTGTCGCTCAGATCCAGCACGAGCGGCGTGACGTGGCTGAAGGCGTTGAGCTGGTCGGGCGAGAGCGCCGCGAGGTCGGCCGTGCTGAAGACCTGTTGCTGCGCGACGGACATCGCGGCCAGGTCGGCCGTGCTCAGCGCGATGACCTGCTCGGGTGTGAAGGCGGCGACCTGCGTCGTGCTCATCGCCGTGATGTGGGCCACGGTCAGGCCGCTGATGCCGTCTTGCGAGATGGCGCCGATCTGCGTGGCCGAGAGCGCGGCGATCTGGGCCGTGCTCATCGCGGCGATGTCGTTGCCGGTCAGGGCCGAGACGCTGTCGGCGCTCATGAAGCCCATGATCTGCGGGTTGAGCGCGGCCACGCTGCTGGCGCTGAGGTGGGCGATCTGGTCGGTGGTCATGGCGCCCAGTTGCGAGCCGCTGAGGACGGCCGCCTGGTCGGGGCTGAGCGCGTGGATGGTGTGCACGTCCAGCGCGTGGACCTGCTGCGGCGACAGGGCCGCGATCTGCGCGGTCGACATGAGCGCGAGCTGGTCGTAGCTCAGTGCCGAGATGGCCGTGTCGTGCAGGTCGGCGATGACCGAGGTCGTCAGCGAGGTGTGCGCGTAGCTCAGGCCGCTGATGGCGCTGGTCGTCATCGCGGCGATGTCCACGGGCAGCAGCGCGGCGACCTGGTCCGACGTGAGAGCGGCGGCCTGGTAGTAGCTCAGCGCGGCGGCCTGGGTGGTGGTCATCGCGGTGAGGGTCTGGTCGTTGATGGCGGCGATCTGCTGCTGCGTGAGGTTGGCGATCTGCGAGGTCGTCATCGCGGCCAGCTGGGTCGGGCTGAGCTGGTAGATGCCCATGGGCTGGATGCCGCGGATGGCGTCGTTGCTCAGGGCGGCGATCTCGTCGCCGCGCATCGAGGCGATCTGGCTGTTGGTCAGGGCCATGGCCTGCAGGCGGCCGAGCTCGCCGATCGTGGTCGTGTCGAGGTGGCGGATGGTGTCCAGCGAGAGCGAGCCGATGCTGCTGGCGCTGAGCGCGGCGAACTGGTCGTGGCTGAGGGCGCTGAGCTGCGAGGTGGTGAGCACGGCCGATTGCTGCACGGTCAGGTCCGACAGCTGGGCCGTGGTCAGGCTGGCGAAGGCCGTGGCCGACAAAGCCTGCACGTCGGTGGCGCTGAGCGCGGGGATGGCGTCGAGCGAGAGCGCGGCGAGCTGGCTGGTGCTCATCGCCAGGATGTCGGCCTGGTTGAGGGCCGTGGCCTCGGCGTAGCTGAGCGTGGCGATGGCGGCCGTGGTCAGCGCGGCGATCTGCTGCGTCGACAGGGCCATGATCTGGCCGGCCGTGAGCGCGCCCGGGTCGGCGCGCATGACGGCGTTGAGTTGGTCGGCCGAGAGCGCGTGTACGGCCGATGCGCTGAGCGCGGCCATGTCGGCCGAGCCGAGGGCGGCGATCTGCGTGGTCGTGAGCGCGGCGATCTGGTCGGTCGTGAAAGCGGCGGCCTCCTGCTGCGTGAGGGCCTTCATGTCGCGCACGTCGAAGGTGGCGATGTCGGCCGTGCTCAGCGCGGCGAACTGGCTGGCCGTGAGGCCGGCGATCTGCGCCGATGTGAAGTGGCTGAACTGGTCGGTGGTCAGGCCGGCGAGGATGGTCTGGCTGAGCGCGGCCATGTCGCCCGTGGAGATGGCGGCGAAGCGGTCGGCGTCGAGCGCGGCGAATTGGGTGCTCGTGAGCGCGCCGATCTGGGCGCTGGTCAGCGCGTCGATGTCGGCCGTGCTGAGGATGGCGAGCATGCCCGTGCTCAGGCTGCGGATGCCGGTGGTGCTGAGGCTGGCGATGTCGGCCGTGCTGAGGGCGCGGATCTGGTCGGCGCTGAGCACGGCCAGTTGCGCGGTCGTCAGGGCGATGAACTGGGCGCTGCTGAGCGAGGCGATCTCGGCCACGCTCAGGCCTGTGAGTTGCGTGGTGCTCAGGGCGCTCATCACGCTGCTGCCCAGGAACTGCAGGCTTTGCGTGCCCAGCACGTCGAGCTGGTGGCCGCTGAGGTTGCTCAGCTGGCCCGTGCTCAGGCCGGCCACTTGCGTGCTCGACAGCGAGGCCAGCGTCTGGTCGCTGAGCGTCGAGAGCTGCGCCGTGCTCAGGCTGGCGATCTGCGTGCTGGTGAGCGCGCCGACTTCATTGCTGGTCAACGCGGCGAGCTGGCGCGACGAGAGCACGGCCAGGTCCTGCGTGCTCAGGGCGGCCACGTTGGCGGCGCCCAGGCCCTGCAGTGCCATGGTCGTGAGGTTTTTGGCCTGGTTGGTCGTGAGCGCGGCCGCTTGTGTCGTGTTCATCGAGGCGAACTCGCCCAGGCTCAGGTTGTTGAGCTGTTGCGTGGTCATGGCCGCGATGGCCGTGCTGCTCAGGCCCAGCGGCGCGGACTGGCCGAGCGCGACGAGCTGGTTGCCCGACAGCACGTTGACCTGCGTGGCCGTGAGCGTGCCGACCTGGGTGCTGGTCAGCGCCCCGAACACCGAGGCATCGAGAGACTGGATCTGCTGCGTGCTGAGCGCGCCGATCTGCGTGGTCGTCAAGGCGCCGATCGCGTCGCCCGACAGCGAGGCCAGTTGCGAGGCGCTCAGGCCGCGCAATGCCGCCGTGCTCAGGGCCGCGATGACATCGGTGTGCAGCGCATGGAGCGTGAGCGTGTTCAGGCCTGCGATCTGCGTGGAGCTCAGGGCCGCGGCCTGGTTGGTGCCCAGGGCCAGGAAGTCGTCGAGGCTGAGCTGGTTGAGCTGTGTCGTGCTCAGCGCGCGGATGGCATCGGTGTTGATGGCCGCGAAGTGGTCCGGCGAGATGTCGGCCAGCTGGGCCGACGTGAGCGCGCGGATCTGCGTGGACGTGAGCGCGCCGATCTGGTCGGTGCCCAGCGTGGTCAGCACGTGCGTGGCCATGTGCACCAGCTGCGTCGTGGTCAGGGCCGCGACCTGCGAACTGGAGATCACGCTCAGCTGGTCGAGGCTCAGTGCGCTGATCTGCGTGGTGCTCAGGGCGTGCACGGCCGTCGTGCTCAGCGCCGACATGGCCAGCGTGCTCAGCGCATGGATCTGCGTGGTGCTCAGGGCGGCGGCCTGCTGCACGGTGAGCGACACGACCTGCGAGTCGTTGAGGCTGGCAATGGCCGTCGTCGACAGCGCGCCCAGTTGCGCGGCACTCAGCGAGGCGACCTGGGCGCTGGTCAGCGAGGCCATCTCGTCATTGGTCAGCGCATTGAGCTGCAGCGTCGACAAGGCACGAACGGCCGTCGTGCTCAGCGACGAGATGCCGCTGCCGCCCAGCGTGTCGAGCTGGTCCACGCTCAGCGCGATCACTTGCGACGACGTGAGCTTGGCGATCTGGCTGGTGCTCAGCGCCTGCAGCGTGTCGTTCGAGAGCGAGGCGATCTGCCTGGTGCTGAGCGCGGCCAGTTGCGCGCCGGTCAGCGGCACGAAGCCGTCGACCTCGACCAGCGCATTGAGCGCGACCGTGCTCAGCGCGCGCACGGCCGCCGTGCCCAGCCCCGCGATGCTGTCGGCGGGCAGGGCCGTGAGCTGGTCGACGCTCAGCGCCGTGACCTGCCGCGTGTCCAGCGCCGTGACCTGGGCGTAGCTCAAGGCGCCGACCTGGTCGACGCTCAAGGCCGTGATCTGGCTCGTGCCGAGCGCATGGATCGCCGCCGTGCTCAAGGCCGCGATGACCTCCGTGGCCAGCACCTGGATCTGCTCGTTGCGCAAGGCCGAGAGTTGCGTCGACGTGAGCGCCGTGACCTGCGCGCTGCTCAGGCTGGCGATGGCGTCGGTCGACAGGTAGGACATCTGCGACGAGGTCAGCGCCGCGAGCTGCTTGCTCGTCAAGGTGCCGAATTCATCGAGCGTCAGGGCATTGAGCTGCGCGGCCGACAAGGCATGCACGGCCGCCGTGCTCAGCGCCGACAGCCCCACCGCGCTCAGCGCGTTGAGCTGGTCCGTGCCCAGCACGGTGATCTGGCTGGACGTGATCGCGTAGACCTGCGCGGTGCTGAACACCTGCAGCGTGTCGACGCTCAGGCCGCGCACCTGCGTGGTCGTCAGCGCGGCCAGCTGCGTCACGCTCAACGGCAGGATGCTGTCGGCGGCGGCCAGCGTGTTGAGCACGTCGGCGCTCAGCGCCTTGACGGACGTGGTGTTCAGGCCCGCCAGCGCCTGCGGCTGCAGCGAGGTGATCTGGTCGACCGACAGCGCGCCGATCTGGCTCGTGCCCAGCGTGGCCAGTTGCTGCGAGCTGAGCATGGCCGTCTGGTCGGTGCTGAGCGCGCCGATCTGCGTGGTGGTCAGGCCGTGCACGGCCGACACGCTCATCGACGTGATCGACGAGGTCGCCAGCGCCGCGACCTGGCTGGTCTGCATGACCGAGACCTGCGTCGAGGTCAGCATCGCCACCTGCGTGCTGCTCAAGGCCGAGATGACATCGGTCGACAAGGCCGCGATCTGCGCGTTGCCCAGCGCCGCGATCTGGCGGCCGGTGAGCGAGCTCAGCGTGTCGTCGCCCAGGGCATTGAGCTGGGCCGTGCTCAGCGCGTGGATGGCGGCCGTGCTCAAGGCGGGGATGCCCGCCGTGCCCAGCGCGGCCAGCTGGTCGGAGCCCAGCGCCGCCGCCTGCGACGAGGTCAGGCTGGCGACCTGCGTGCTGCTCAGCATCTGCAGCGTGTCGCCGCTCAGCGCTTGGATCTGCGCCGTGGTCAGCAAGGCGACCTGCGTCGTGTTCAGCGGCACGATGCTTTCGGCCGAGGCCAGCGCGTTGAGCGTGTCGCCGCTCAGCGTGTGGATGACCACGGCGTTGAAGCCCGCGAAGGCCTTCGTCGGGATGGCCGTGAGCTGGTCGATCGACAAGGCGCCCACCTGGGTCGTGCCCCACGATGCGAGCTGCTGCGAGGTCATGGCGGCGATCTGGCCCAGCCCCAGCGAGGCGATCTGGTCGGTGTGCAGGGCATGCACGGCCGACGTGCTCAGGACCGCGATGACCTCGTTGGGCAAGGCCTGGATCTGGTCCGTGCTCAGGATGGCGAGCTGGCTCGACGTCAGCGCATTGGCCTGCGAGCTGTGCAGCGCGCCGATGGCGTCCGTGGCCAGCGAAGTGAACTGCGCCGTGCCCAGCGCGGCCAGCTGGCTGCTGCTCATCGTGGCGATCTGGTCGCTGGTCAGCGTGTGCAGCTGGGTCGTGCTCAGGCTGTGCACGGCATTCGTGTTGAGCACGGCCACGCTGCTGGCGCTCAGGCCCGAGATCTGGTCGGTGCTCAGGATGCTGGCCTGCGTGCTCGTGAGCGCGGCGACCTGCGCCGTCGTCAGCACGGTGATCGTGTCGTGCGCCAGCGAGGACACCTGCGCGGTCGTGAGCGCGGCGGTCTGCGTGGCCGTCAGGGGGATGTTCTCGGCGGACGAGGCCAGCGCGTTGAGCCCGTCGCTGCTCAAGGCCTTCACGGCGGCCGTGGTCAGCGACGCGATGCCTTGCGTGGTCAGCGACGTGATCTGGTCGATCGACAAGGCCGCGACCTGCGTCGAGACCAGCGACGCCGTCTGCCTGGCCGTCATGGCGCCGACCTGGTCGTTGCTCAGCGTGCCGATCTGGTCCACGGTCAGCGCGTGCACGGCGCCCGTGTTCAGCGCGGCCACCTGGTCCACGCTCAGCGAACTCAGCTGGTCATGGCCGAGGTTCACGACCTGCGTGCTGACCAGCGCGGCGACCTGCTGCGTGCTCAGCACATCGATCTGGTCCACGGTCAGCTGGCCGACGATCTGCGTTTTCAGTGCGGCCACGGCCTGCGTGGCGAGCGCGGCCAGATGGTCATTGGCCAGCGCGCCGATCTGATCGCCGCTCAGGGCGGACACGGCCGAGGCGCTCATGGCGTTCATCTGCGTGGCCGACAGCGTGTTGACGCGGTCGATGTCCAGCGCCGGTGCCTGCGTCGACGTGATGGCGGCGATCTGCGTGTTGGTCAGCACACCGAGCTGGTTGTCGGTCAGGCCGTTGAGCTGGTCGGCGCTGAAGCTGCCGATCTGCTTGGCCGTGAAGCCGACCGTGGCCATGGGCGAGATGGCCGCGATGTTCGAGACCGGGATGACGGCCAGTTGCTTGGCGGTCAAGGCCGCGATCTGACTGGCCGAAAACGAGGCGAACTCGTCAGGCGTGAGCCAGCCCATGTCCGATGTGCTCAAGGCGGCGATCGCCGTGGGAGACAGCGCCACGATCTGGGCGCTCGTCAACGCGGACACATCGATACTGCTTGCCATCACGCACCATCCTTCTGGTTGAAGGCCGCCCTGGCCGTTTGACGTCAGGGCTAACCCGGTGAAGGCAGTCTAGGAGGGCGTGTTTTTTCTAAAGCTCGAACAACCGGGTGATTTACGGCCATCTTTACAGTGGGGTGTGCGGATGTCACGGTTGGGCCACGCTTTCAGCGCGCTTGTCTCATGACCCCAGCAGCGCTTGGTAAGCCTGCTCGCCGGCCTTGAAGCTGTAGTGCGCCTGGGCATGCGCCCGCGCCCGCGCGCGCAGCGCCTGCAGGGATGCCTGGTTCTCCAGGGCCTCGCCCACGCGCTCGGCCATGGCGGCCGTGTCGAAGAAGTCGACGAGCAGGCCGTTCTCGCGGTCGGTGACGACCTCCTGCACGGGCCCCGTGCGCGAACCGATCACGAGGCAGCCCGACGCCATCGCCTCCAGCATCGACCACGACAGCACGAAAGGGTAGGTCAGGTACACGTGCGCCGCCGAGACCTGCAGGACCTTGCGGTACGCCTCGTAAGGCACCTTGCCCATGAAGTGCGTGCGCGCCGCGTCGAGCCGCACTTCGCCGAGCATCTTCTCGCGCCAGTTGGCGGCGTCGGCGGGCTTGTGGCCGTAGCTCACGCCGTCGCCGCCCACGATGATGGCGTGGCAGCGCGGATGCGCCTTCTGCACGATGGCCAGCATGCGCATGAAGATGTGAAAGCCGCGGTAAGGCTCCAGGTTGCGCGCCACATAGGTGATGACCGGGTCGCCGGCCTGGACGACATGGCCGTTGGGCAGCGTGAACTGCGCGCCCGGGTCGGGGCGCAGCAGCTCGGTGTCGATGCCTTCGTGCGCCAGCTGGATCTTGGGCAGGAAGATGCCCGGGTGTCGGCTGCGCTGCCATTGCGTCGGGCTGACGCCGACATCGCAGTTGGTCAGGTTGAGCGTGTGCAGCGCGTTCCAGGTACGCAGCTTGGTGAGCGCGTCGAAGTTGATCGGGAACTCGGGGTCGAAGCCCGTGTCGCTGCCCGGCGTGCCGTAGAACCACTCGCAGAAATGGATCAGCCGCGCATCGGGAAAGATGTCCTTGGCGTACAGCGTCTCGCCCCAGCCCGGGTGCGCCAGGATGGCGTCGGGCCGCCAGCCTTGCTGCCTGAGCTTGAGCATCACGCGGGCCGCGGCCTGGCCGTGCAGCACCGCGTCTTCCATCTGCCGCAGATAAGGATGCTGGACCTTGGCCGGCTCACGTGCCAGGTCGTACGGTATCCAGCGCACGGATTGCATGCCGGGTGCCGTGCGCCTGCCCAGGCCGATGACCTCCCTGCCCGGCACTTGCGCCCAGCTGTGGCCGATGCGGCGGAACTGGCCCGGGAAATTCTGATGGACGAGGAGGATGCGTTCCGGGGCGACTTGACTCATGTTCAACGCTCGCGCAGGCTTTCCTTGGCGTAGGTCTGCACGGGGCTGAGCAGGTACTCGATCACGCGGCGTTTGCCGGTCTTGATCTCGGCCGTGACGTTCATGCCGGGCATGAGCCGGATCGGCCTGCCGTCGACATCAACCGTGTTCTGTGACAGCGTCAACGAAACCGGGAAGACGGCGCCGCCTGATGGTGGTTGCCGCTCGCCGTCCTTGTTTTCCTGCAACTGCTTGTTCGGGTCCTGCATGACGGCGTCGGCCGTGATGGTCGTGACCTTGGCGGGGATGGTGCCGTAGCGCGTGTAGGGGAAGGTCTCGAGCTTGATCTCGGCCGTCTGGCCCAGGTTGACGAAGCCCACGTCCTTGTTCTCGAGCGTGACGTCGGCCGTCACTTCGGCTTGGTCGGGCACGACCACCAGCAGCACCTGCGCCGGCGTGACGACGCCGCCCGTCGTGTGCACGGCCAGTTGCTGCACGGTGCCATCCACAGGCGCCTTGAGCGTGGTCAGGCGCTCGCGCTGGCTGGCCTTGCTGCCTTCGGCCACGAGCTGGCGCGCTTGCAGGTCGGCCTTGGCGTGGCGCTCGTTGAGCGTCTTGAGGGTGTTGGTGCGCCAGGCGGACAAGGTCTGCTCGGCCAGCGCGATGGCGGCCTTGGTTTCTTCGCGGCGGGCGCGCAGCGTGGCCAGGTCCTGCTCCATCTCGAGGCGGGCGCGGGCGCGGTCTTCGCCGTCGTGGCGGCTCACGAGGCCTTCGTTGGCCAGCGGGGCGTAGTCGCTTTCGCGCTTCTTGAGGATGGGCAGCGTGGCGTTGATCTTGGCGATTTGCTCGCGCACGGTCTCGACTTCGGCGCGCTTGGCATCGACGTCGGCCTCGAGCTTGGCCTGCTGCGCCTTGGTGTCCTGCCATTCGGCCTCGAGCTGGCTCTGGGTCATGGCGAGGTCCGTCGGCGTGAGGCCGCTGTCGGCCTTCGTGGCCTGGGGGGGCAGCGCGGGCGGCTGGCCATGCCGGGCCTTGCCCATCGCCAGGATCAAGGCCTCCGTGCGCCACGCTTCGGACAGCGCGCCGGCACGCTCTTGCGTGACGCGGCTGTTGTCTGCCTGCGCCGTGGTCGGGTCGAGTTCGATCAGGGTCTGGCCGGCCTTGACCTTGTCGCCGTCCTGCACGTGGATGGCCTTGACGACGCTGGCCTCGAGCGGCTGGATGAGCTTGGTGCCGTCGCTGACCACGATGCGGCCCGAGGCCACGGCCACGATGTCGACCTGGCCGAGGCAGGCCCACAGCAGCGCCAGCGTGAACAACACGATGATGGCCCAGATGGCGCGCCGCGGTGCCGGGTGCGGCGGCGTGGCCTGCAGGCTCAGCGCGGCGGGCAGGAAGGCGGCTTCGTCGGCCAGGCGATCGGGGCCGGCGAGTTCATGCCGATGTTGCCAGGCCACCTGGATGACGGCCTTGTAATGCCGCAGCAGGTCGCGCAGTGGGTGCTTGGGGGCTTGAGGCGCAGCGGCTGTGCTGGTCATCGGCGCGCTCATGGCTGGCCCTCCTGCGGGTGACCATCCAGCGGGTTGTTGCCCTGCTGCATGCGCCAGAGGTAGGCGTACAGGCCCTTGGGGCGCGCGACCAGCTCGTCGTGCGAACCGGCCTCGACGATGCGGCCGCGCTCCATCGCGATGATGCGGTTGGCGTGGCGCACGGCGCTCAGGCGGTGCGCGATGATGATGACCGTGCGGCCCTTGCAGATGTGGGCCATGTTGCGCTGGATGATGGCTTCGCTTTCATAGTCCAGCGCCGAAGTGGCCTCGTCGAAGATCAGCACGCGCGGGTTCGTGAACAGCGCCCGCGCGATGGCCACGCGCTGGCGCTGCCCGCCGCTCAATGAGGAGCCTTGCTCGCCCACGACCGTGTCGTAGCCTTCGGGCAGCTCGCTGATGAAGTCGTGCGCGCCGGCCAGCCGGGCCGCGTGGATCACGGCCTCGATGGGCGCGGCCGGGTCGGCCACGGCGATGTTCTCGCGCACGCTGCGGTTGAAGAGGAAGTTGTCCTGCAGCACGACACCGATCTGGCGGCGCAGCTGTGCGGCATCCACGAGGCTGATGTCGATGCCGTCGATCAGCACGCGGCCTTGCTCGGGCACGTACAGGCGCTGCACGAGCTTGGTCAGCGTGCTCTTGCCCGAGCCCGAGCGGCCCACGATGCCGATGATCTCGCCGGGGCGGATGTCGATGCCGACGCCTTGCAGCACCGGCGCGGCTTCAGGCCGGTAGCGGAAGGTGACCTGGTCGAGCGTGATGCGGCCCTTGAGCGGTGGCAGTTGCGCGGCCGTGCTGGGCGGCACCTCGGTGCGCGTGTTGAGGATGTCGCCCAGGCGCTGCATCGAGATGCCGGTCTGCTGGAAGTCCGTCCACATCTGGGCCATGCGCATGATGGGCTGGGCCACGCGGCCGGCGAACATGTTGAAGGCGACGAACTGGCCGACGGTCATCTCGTGGTCCATCACCAACTTGGCGCCGAACCACAGCGTGGCCGCGTTGATGACCTTGCCGATCAGGTTGATGCCTTCGTGCGCCCAGGTGGCGAGGTTCTGTGTCTTGAAGCTGGCCGACACATAGCCGGCGAGCTGGTTGTCCCAGCGGCGCGCCATCGAGGGCTCGAGCGCATTGGCCTTCACGGTCTGGATGCCGGTGATGGTCTCGACGAGCATGGCCTGGTTCTCGGCGCCGCGCGCGAACTTCTCGTTCAGGCGCCCGCGCAAAATCGGCACGACGCTGAGGATGAGCGCGGCATACAGCGGCAGGCTGACCATCACGATGAGCGTGAGCGGCACGCTGTAGAGGAACATCACGGCGATGAACAGGATCGAGAAGACGACATCGAGCACGAGCGTGAGCGCCTGCCCGGTCAGGAAGCTGCGGATGTTTTCCAGCTCGCGCACGCGCGCCACGGAGTCGCCCACGCGGCGCGCCTGGAAGTAGGCCAAGGGCAGTTGCAACAGGTGCCTGAACAGGCGCGAGCCGAGTTCGACGTCCATGCGGCTGGTCGTGTGGCTGAACACATAGGCGCGCAGGCCCGTGAGCAGGCTCTCGAACGTGACGACGATGAGCAGGCCGACGACCAGCACATCGAGCGTCGTCAGGCCGTGGTGCACGAGCACCTTGTCCATCACGACCTGGAAGAACAGCGGGCTGATCAGCGCGAACAGCTGCAGGAACAGCGACACGGTCAACACTTCGCCCAGCAGCTTGCGGTACTTGACGATGCTGGGGATGAACCAGGTGAAGTCGAACTTGGCCAGCGCACCGGCCAGGCTGGCGCGGCTCGTGGCCAGCAGCAGGTCGCCGCCGCCGTCGGGCGCCCATTGCGCGATGAAGGCCTCGATGGGCTCGATCGTGGGCCGCCCGCCGCCCTCGACGTTCGGATCCTGGAACAGCACGCGCTGGCCGTCGCACTGGGCGAGCAGCACCCAGCGGCTGTGGCCTTGCGCATCGCGCAAACGCGCCATGGCGGGCAGCGGCGCGAGCGCCAGGCGCGTGGCCGCCGTGCGGCTGATCTTGGCCTTGAGGCCCAGCTCTTTGGCGGCGCCCAGCAGCTCGGCATCGGAGGCGGGGTTGTTGGCGCTCAGCCCGCGCTGGTGCATGAGCGTGTCAGGGTCGGCGGCGATGTGGTGCAGGCGCGCGAGCAGGCACAGCGCCTGCCAGGGTTGCGGCGGCTGCGCCTGCTGGGGCGCAGACAGTGGAATGGGCACAGGAGGGTCTGCCTCTGGCGAGGCTTGGGGTGACAGCGGCATACGAACCCTGCGGACATGGTTATATGCCCGGGATTATCAAACACAGGGATTGTCGGACGCGGCCCGTCGCGCCGGGGCAGGGCAGACCCTGCTGGTTACCCCAGGTGAGGGGTGGGTCTGCCCGGATGGGGCTGCGGCCTGGCTGCTGGCCTTGAGCACCTGGATCTCGGCCTTCGGCGGCGCGCCGAACAACCGGCGGTATTCGCGGCTGAACTGCGAGGGGCTTTCGTAGCCGACCTGGTGCCCGGCGGTGGCGGCATCGAGCCCATCGGTGAGCATGAGGCGACGGGCCTGGTGCAGGCGCAGGTGCTTCTGGTATTGCAAGGGCGACATCGAGGTCACCTGCTTGAAGTGCTGGTGCAGGCTCGATGGGCTCATGTGCACGGCCTCGGCCACTTCCTCGATGCGCACGGGCTCGGCATAGCGACGCTTGAGCAGGTCGATGGCGCGCACGATGCGCTGCGCATGGCCATCCGTGACGGCGAGCGCATGCAACTGCGGGCCCAGCTCGCCCGTGAGGACGCGGTAGTAGATCTCGCGCACGGCCAGCGGCGCCAGCACGGCGGCATCCTGCGGGGTGCGCAACAAGCGCAGCAGGCGCAGCACGGCGTCGAGCAAAGGCTCGGACACGCGCGCCACGTTCAGACCGCGGCCCATGTCCGTGCCGATGGTGGCTGGCTGGGTGCGGCCTGCCTCCAGCATCAGGCTGGCCACTTCGCGTGGGTCGATGTTGACGCGCACGCACAGATAGGGCTTGTCAGGCGAGGCCTCGATGATCTGGCCTTGCGGCAGCATGGTCACCGAGATCACCAGGTAGTTCAGCGGGTCGTAGACCAGCACCTCATTGCCCAGCGTGGCCTGCTTGCGCCCCTGGATGACCACGACAACGCCCGGTTCGTAGACGGCGGGCAGGCGCTGCGCCGGCGCGCTGGCGCGGATCAGCTGCAGGGTGGGGATGGCTGTCTCGTGCAGCCCATCGCCCGGCGCGAATTGCGTGACCAGGTCGATGAGCTCGGCGGATGGCATGTTCATGCCACCACACGATCACTGCATGTGCCAGCCATGGCTCACCGTGATCGACTGGCCCGTGAGCGCATTGCTCTTGAAGGCGGCCAGGAAGATGGCGGTCTGGGCCACGTCCTGCGTGGTCGTGAACTCGCCGTCGACGGTGTCCTTGAGCATCACGGTCTTGATCACGTCTTCCTCGCTGATGCCCAGCTCCTTGGCCTGCTCGGGGATCTGCTTCTCGACCAGCGGCGTGCGCACGAAGCCCGGGCAGATCACGTTGGCGCGGATCTTGTCCTTGGCGCCCTCCTTGGCCACGACCTTGGCCAGGCCGACCAGGCCGTGCTTGGCCGTGACGTAAGGCGCCTTCAGGGGCGAGGCCTCGTGCGAGTGCACCGAGCCCATGTAGATGATCGAGCCGCCCTTGCCGCCCTTGACCATGGCCCGCATGGCGGCGCGCGTGGTCAGGAAGGCGCCATCGAGGTGGATGGCCAGCAGCTTGCGCCAGTCTTCGAGCTTGAGGTCGACGATGGCGTTGATGATCTGGATGCCGGCGTTGCTGATCAGCACGTCGATGCCGCCGAACTGGGCGACCACTTGCGCCACGCCCGCGTCCACCTGGGCCTCGTCGGTCACATTCATGGCGACGGCCATGGCCTTGCCGCCGGCGGCCTCGATCTCCTTGGCCGTGGCCGTGGCGGCCTCCAGCGACAGGTCGGCGATGACGACCTTGGCGCCTTCCTTGGCGTATTCGAAGGCGATCTCTTTGCCGATGCCGCTGGCCGAACCCGTGATGATGGCGACTTTGTCTTTGAGTTGCATGTGGAGCTCCGGTTTGAAAAAAATGGCCTACTTGGCCAGGTAGTCATGGACCACGCTGCCCAGCGGCAACGTGAGATCAGCCAGGATGTGGACGGTGGACACGACCTCCAGCACGGGCAGGTCGGCGATGGGCGCCAGCGCGTGCGGATGCAGGTCGAGCGCGCCGGGGCCCGTCCAGGCGCCCTTGATGTGGATGTCGCTCAGGCAATAGCTCACCAGCTCGCAGATGCGCGGCGTGCCATCGACGTGCGGCACGATCTTGAGCAGGTAGCTGGGCGAGGCCATGGACGCCTTGACCTCGTCCGGATCCAGCGCCCGGTGCTTGAAGCCCATGGTGCCGGTGGCGATGCGAAAGTCGCTGTAGTCCAGCGTGCCGACCAGGGTGTCGGTGTGCGTCCGCAACTCGGGCTGCCCCCACTTCTTGGGAAAGCCCCACAGCTCGCGGCCCGCGGCGATGGGCGGGTGGTCGTTGAGGTACATCGACAGCACGAAGCCGCCCGTTTCCTTGCCGAACTTGACCGGGATGACCTGACCTGACTCGCAGTAGTGCCCGAAGCCGGTCGAGTCGGGCATGGCGATGAACTCGAACTTGACAACGGGCTCTGCCAGCTCCAGCGGCGCCGGTATCAGCTTGCGCAGGGCTTCGGGGTCGGTGCGGTACGTGATGATCATGTACTCGCGGTTGACAAAACGATAAGGCCCGGGCGGGAAGGCCGGGCTGTGGAGCGGCATCGCGAATGCCTGGGCACGTACTTCGTCTTCCGTCATGCTGGACCGCCTTGCTTTGGGGTTGATGGGGGTGTCTTCACGTGTGATGAAGCATGCCTCAAACCCGCTTGGGCTTTCTGCCAGTAGGGATGATTCGGCAAGTAAAGTTTTGAGCGGCCGCCCGGTTCACGAGGGAAGCGGCGCGGCCCGGTGCCTTGAACTTGGAGGATCAGGCAAGGAACGCCGAGCTTCCATCTAACGCGCCCGGCCACGTGGTGCTTAAGCTGAAGGCATCCCTTTCAAGAACGGCTCGACAACCGCAAGGAGCACCGCCATGACAAGCAAGATCGCACAACGCCAACTCGGCCGCCAGGGCCTGACCGTCTCCACCATCGGGCTGGGCTGCATGGGCATGTCCGACTTCTACGGCCCGGCCGACGAGCAAGCCTCGCTGGCCGTGCTGAACCACGCCGTCGACATCGGCGCGAACTTCCTCGATACCGCCGACATGTACGGCGTGGGCGCCAACGAACGCCTGCTGGCGAAGGTGCTCAAGACGCGTCGCCATGAGGTCGTGCTCGCCACGAAGTTCGGCAATGTGCGCGCACCGGACGGCGCCATGCTGGGCGTCAACGGCCGGCCCGAGTACGTGCGCAGCGCCTGCGACGCGAGCCTGCAGCGCCTGGGCGTGGACCACATCGACCTCTACTACCAGCACCGCGTCGACCGCAACGTGCCCATCGAGGACACGGTGGGTGCGATGGCCGATCTGGTGCGCGCGGGCAAGGTGCGGCACCTGGGCTTGTCGGAGGCGGCGCCCGACACCATCCGCCGCGCGGCGGCCGTGCACCCGATCGCCGCCGTGCAGACCGAGTACTCGCTGTGGACGCGCGATGCCGAAGAAGACGTGCTACCCACCTGCCGCGAACTGGGCATCGGCTTCGTGCCTTACAGCCCGCTGGGACGCGGCTTCCTGACCGGGGCGATCCGCAACCTCGATGGCCTGGCCGCCGATGACTGGCGCCGCAACAACCCGCGCTTTCAGGGCGAGAACCTCGCGCACAACCTGGCCCTGGTCGACGCGGTGACCGCGCTGGCCGGACAACGCGGCTGCTCGCCCGCCCAACTGGCATTGGCCTGGCTGCTCAGCCGTGGCCTGGACATCGTGCCCATCCCCGGCACGCGCAGCACGGCCCGCCTGGATGAAAACACGCAGGCGGCGTCCATCGAGCTGACCGAAGCCGAGATGGCACGCATCGACGAGGTGCTGGCCGCGCAACCCGTGGTTGGCACGCGTTATGCGGCGGCGGGCATGGCCACCGTGCATGCCTGATCGCGCCTGACGGGACGACCCCCTGGGTGGGTGGCCAGTACGCCAAAGGACGTATGCAAGGAGTCGCAAACACCTTGCACGATGGGGGACCTGGTTCACCTGTTTCGCCATGTCCTCTTTTGCTGTGCCCACGCTGTTTGTCAGCACACTCGCCCTGGCTTGCCAGCTTTGCCTGGCGCAGTCCACCCCGCCGGACAAGGCGGACCAGACCCTCGCGATGGGCGAGCTGCCGGCCGTCTCGGTGACCGGCAACTACAACAACGCGGTCGGCACATCGGACGCGGCCAGCCAGGGCACGGTCACGGCCAAGCTGCTGGCCAGCCGGCCCACGCTGCGCCCGGCCGAAGTGCTCGAGTTCGTGCCCGGCGTGATCGTGTCGCAGCACAGCGGCGACGGCAAGGCCAACCAGTACTACCTGCGCGGCTTCAACCTCGACCACGGCACCGACTTCGCCACCTTCGTCGACGGCATGCCCGTCAACATGCCCAGCCACGCGCATGGGCAGGGCTACAGCGACCTGAACTGGCTCATCCCCGAGCTGGCGAGCAGCATGCAGTACAGCAAGGGGCCGTACGACGCGTCGGAAGGTGACTTCGCCTCGGCCGGCGTCGCGCGCATCCGCCTGGCGGACAGCCTGCCGCGCGGCCTGGCCTCGCTCACCTTGGGCGAGCACGACTACGCGCGCGCCCTCGTGGCCCACAGCAGCGACCTGCAGACCGGCAAGCTGCTCTATGCCGTCGAGGCCGCGCACAACAGCGGCCCGTGGGACCATGGCGAGAACTTCCGCCGCTTCAACGGCGTGCTGCGCTACAGCCTGGCCGAGGGTGACACGCGCCAGTCGCTCACGGCCATGGCCTACACGGCCAGGTGGAACAGCTCGGACCAGGTGCCGCGCCGCGCCGTCGACGAAGGCCTGATCGGCCGCTTCGGCGCCATCGACCCGAGCGACCACGGCAGCACAGCGCGCACCAGCCTCTCGTACGAGCGCCTGCAGGTGCTGGACGACGGCGAGGTCAAGCTCAACGCCTACGCCATCCAGTCGCGCCTGGACCTGTTCTCGAACTTCACCTACTTCCTCGACGACCCGGTCAACGGCGACCAGTTCGAGCAGGCCGAGCACCGCACCGTGCTGGGCCTGGGCGCGAGCCGCGCGTGGCACATCCCCTTGCTGGGCCGTGACAGCACCAGCACACTGGGCCTGCAGGTGCGCCATGACCGCCTCGGCCCTGTCGGCCTATACACGGCCGCCGATGGCGAGCGCACCGGCACCACGCAAGAAAGCCGCGTGCGCGAAACCAGCCTCGGCGTGTATGCCCAGAACGACACGCGCTGGCTGCCGTGGCTGCGTTCCGTGCTTGGCGTGCGCGGCGACCAGTTCAACTTCGACGTGGACAGCTCGGTCGAGGGCAACAGCGGCCGGCGCACGGCCTACATCGGCAGCCCCAGGCTCTCATTGATCTTCGGGCCTTGGGACAAGACCGAGTACTTCTTCAACGCGGGCCTGGGCTTTCACAGCAACGATGCGCGCGGCGTGAACGCGACGGTCACGGCCAAGGTCAACCCGGACACGGGCGAGCGCGATGCGGTGGCCCCGGCCGTGGCGCTGGTGCGCACGCGCGGCAGCGAGGTCGGTGTGCGCACGGAGATCGTGCCGGGCTTGCAGTCGTCGCTGTCGCTGTGGCAACTGGCCATCGGCTCGGAGCTCGTGTTCGTGGGCGATGCGGGCGAGACCGAAGCCAGTGGCGCGAGCCGCCGGTATGGCGTCGAGTTCAACAACCACTACACGGCCACGCCCTGGCTGCTGCTCGATGCCGACCTGGCCTTCTCGCAGGCGCGCTTCACGCAGGCGCAGGGCGACGAGGGCAACATGGGCCGCTGCATCCCGGGCTCCGTGCGCACGGTGGCCACGCTGGGCGCGACGGTCACCGGCTTCGGGCCGTGGTTCGGCCAGTTCCAGCTGCGCTACTTCGGGCCGCGTCCACTCATCGAAGACAACAGCGTGCGCTCGCAAGGCACGACGCTGGCTTATGCGCGCGTGGGCTACCAGGTGAGCCGCGACGTGAAGGTCTCGCTGGACGTGTTCAACCTCTTCGATCGCCACGCCAGCGACATCGACTACTTCTACAAATCGCGCCTGCAGGGCGAGCCCGACGAAGGCGTGAGCGACATCCACACGCACCCGGCCGAGCCGCGCACCGTGCGGTTGACGCTCAGCCTGGCCTTCTGATGTCCGAAGATCGGAAGTCGATCAGAAATCGTATTTGGAGACCACGATGGGCTCGGGGCAGGCCTTCGCCACCTTGTCCTGCACGACGGCTTCGATCTTGAGCGAGTTGGCCAGGTAGGTCTCGACCCAGTCCTGTCTGGTATTGCCAGCCTGGAAGTGCTTTTCGAGCGCCTCGCGCGAAATGGTGGCGCGCACCAGGCGGTGGCCGATGGGCATGCGCACGATCACCGAGTCATGGCCCGCGTAGATCAGGGGGCGAACGTCATTCATGTCTACTGCTCCTTCGAATGCTGCGAGCCAATGCAACTCGCTGGTCTGTCGGAGAGGCAGTGTCAGTGTGATGACGGCGCGGGCAGGTAAGAAGATGCGTCTGGGTCTTCAAATGGTTGCGCTCAGGCCGTGTGCGGGGGCGCCGTGTGTGCGATTGAAGGGAAGACTTGCTTGCTGTTGCATGGCGTAAGCAAGTTGCTTTGCACTTTTGAAGTTGGTCATGTGCTATGCGAACATTCCATGTGAGTAATTGGCTTTTGATTAGGCTATATCTATATCCCGATGATCTAGACTCCAACCTGCGCCTACCGCACGCTTTCGTCTGTTCCGGCCAGATCTCATATCCCGATGATCTAGACTGATCGTTTCAAGCAAGAGCTCTACAAGCAGGTTCCGGCCAGATCTCATATCCCGATGATCTAGACTCCGCGTCATCCCCACCAAGCTCGACCACCAGTTCCGGCCAGATCTCATATCCCGATGATCTAGACTCGAGGTCGGGCAAGACCGCCCGAACGCGCCAGTTCCGGCCAGATCTCATATCCCGATGATCTAGACTCTAAATGAGATAACCCCTTGATTCGTCAAGGGGTTTTTCTCTTTTTGAGAGCAAAAAACGATGCAAAACATCAGAAAAGATCGAACTGATCGGGCGCTTTTTGCGCAGGCTGTTTGGCTTTGCCGTAGTACGTCAGGATTCGTTCGTACTGTTTGTCGGTGAATGTGAGTATGTTGACCTTGCCTCCTTCTGGCAAGAGGTTCTCAACTCTTTTGCCATAGGTTTCCACTTGCGACAGGCTGGTGCAAAAACGCGCGTATACAGAAAACTGTGACATCTCGAAGCCCATATCGAGCAGCGAATTGCGGAACGCCGTGGCAGCCTTTCTCTCGGCCTTTTCAACCACTGGCAGATCAAACATGACGATCATCCACATGAGTCGATAGCTGCTGAGCATGGTTGCTGACTGCTATTTGTCGTCGGCTATGCTGGCAGCAAGCGACAACGGCAAGCCCGGAAAAGGAAGATCCAATTTGTCGCGCTCGCCCAGATAGAGCTGAGCCAGAGAGACTGCCAATTTCTGAATGCACGACATGACCGGTGTAGCGCCAATGTTGGTTTGCATGTCGTCGTAGAGCGTCCGTACCAACGTGCGTTTTGTATCTGGGGTGACATGTTGCTCACCTTGGCGGGCCAGTTGCCACACCTTCAGGTCGATCACGGGGCGGAAGGGTTCCATGACATCATCGACCAGACGCATGGCATTGCCTTCATTGCTGTGAAAAACACCAAGTGTGGGGTGCAGGCCTGCCGCGACAATTGCGCGTGCTGTTGCTGCTCTGAGCACTGTATAGCCATAGTTCAACAAACCGTTGAGGCCATCGCTATCTTGGTCTCGGCGAAACTCATCGCCAAATAAAAGTCCCCAATATCGCCGCGCACCTTGTGCTTCTACGTTGCCAGGATCGCCCGACTTCACCTTACCGATCAGTGCGGTGAGCGGTGCGGTGGGCGCTCCGGCGGCTTCGAGGGCCGCAGCCTGCTGTTGAAGTTTGGACCGAACAATATCAGCCCAGACACGTTTGTGTGTGGGCTTACTGGCAGCTATTTGCGCATCCAGGCGTTTGGCCTGTTGAAAGTTGCCATCGATGCTCAGCAGCATACCAATTGCGTTGTGATTGGCGCCACAGAGTACAAAAGGCGCACCACGCTCGGCCAGCGCCACAAGCAGGTTGTTGGTGTAGCTCAAGCCATGCGCATTGGCAATGACGGCCGCGATGTCATCAAGCGGAACCTGTCCCAATTCTTTGCGGGCGCCTTCCGTGTCTTGCACAACCATGAAGCCGCGCGAGACAAACAGATGACGCCGATCATCGGCCACTTCAACAATGCGGCCGATCATATTTTTACTCCGGAAAACCGGGGTCGCGAAGCTCCCCGATGGGCGATACCGTGATGCGGCGCGCCTTTGCTTTTTGTAGACCCAAAGGCGTTTTCACTGTGTAGGTGAAAGGGTCGCTTTTGTCGCGATCTCGTGCACTGCCATTTGCTTCTTGGTGCTCCGCAAAGCGCATGCGGCCATCGCCCACAATATTGGCAACTTGCATGGTCCGCAAAACTCCTTCGTCTTCAAAGCGGACGTAGTCGTTTCGCAAAAGGCGCATGACCAGCGGCCGTCCGCTCATGCTCAAAGTGGGGTGACGCAAGCTCTTTTGACCTTGTTGCCGCACCCGTTGATATGCTTCGAACGTCGAGACTACTTCACCTTCCCATTTGCCTTTGTCGTTGCACACAATCTCTATGCAATAGTTACTGTCGCCTTTGTAGCCTTTGTAGGCCTCGCTGCGGTGGTTGTGGTCCGATGAGTGCCACGGCGCGTTGGTGGCGTGAGGTGCCTTGGCATAAGCGAACTCAATGACCTTGGTGGTGTCTTGAACAAGGGTTCGCTTTCCATCAACAATTTTTCGCACGCTTACTTTGCCATCACCCAGCAAGCTATAAGCCGTATCGTTGTGCATGGCGCCTTCATGGCTGTGATCGGGCTTGTGGCTGACCCAGATATGAGAGATCGCCCGTTGCACATCTTTTCGATAGGTTTCCCAGGGATCAGGCATATTTTCTGCCCAATCGTAGATTTGCTTGTCGCGTCCTCTGGCGCTGGTGTCTGAAAGCTCTTTGAGCATCCGTTGATCGGTGACCGCAATCACGCAGGCATCAACAGCGTGGTGACGATGGTCGTCGCGATTCTTCTCGCCGCGCAGCCCGAGCACGTTATTCAAACCAAACTGGTGCCTGAGCATGGCGGTCATTTGCCCCGGGATGGCGCGCGTGTTTTGCGGGCAAATCAAGCTGACGTACTCCGTCGCAATGCGTGACAAGTAGCGGGTGTCGTTGAGGGCCCTGGCCAGAAAGCCTTTGCCATCTTTGTCCCAGCGTGCCATGGCATCTTCGCCAAAGCGATAGCGCTTGGCTTTCGGCATTTGCTCCGCACGTTTCAGGATGTCTTCGTATGCGCAGCCTTCTACCGATTGCTTTCCAAAAGCCTCGTAGGGAGTTGAGTTGCCTTTGATGCGGTTTGCCCATCGCATGGAGACGGTCTTGTTGTTCAGGCTGTCATCCAGCGTCCTCGCGTAGGGCAGGATGTGCTCGATTTCCACGCCGCCATCCGGTGCCAGCAATTTGGCCGCATTGATGGGCTCGCCGGTATAGGGGCAGCAGCGATGCAATGGATCGAAGCTCAGCTCCTCCCAAAGAATCCACTTTTGAATGTCGCTGACCTTGACTCTTTCCTCGCTGATACCGCCTTGCAAGGCGGCGATGGCGGCTCGGATTCGCGCGTTTCTCTTCTGATTGTCGGCTTGGCGCTTATTGGCTTCTTCGCGTTGAAGACGGCTTTGTTTGAGCTCGCGAGCCAGTTCAATGATGACTTCGCTTGGATGCCCATAGCGCTTGATCAATGCATTCACGACCAAGCGTATTTGATTGAGCCCGATGTGAACCGTTGGGTTGGCGATTTTGCCAAAGCGCTTTTCATCCGGGTCTTGCAAATTCCCTGTGCCGAAACTCACGTGACGTTGCAAAGCTTCGCCGTAGTAGGGCAACTCTGGAAGTTGTTCGCCTGTTGCCGATGGATTGATATGGCTATGGTGATCGAAGCCAGCCGCAATGACGGCTTTGTCGTAACTGATGACTTCCCGTTTTAATTCAGGCAGGATTCTGTCAAGGGCTTTGATGCTGAGACTGCCATAGCCCTCAGGCAAGCCCACATTGGCAATGGCCTCGGCCTGAGGTTCGCTGACGCCGGTTTCTGCTTGAAGCCAGCGGATCAGTTCTGCTTCATTTTCTTCTTTAACCAATTGCAGGACGATGGCGTCTTGTTTTGCGTCATCAAAATCGAACCATGCAGCGCCAAAGTACGAAGGTTTGCTCAAAATCGCACTGGTCACGTTGCCTTTGAGTTCTTGGCGTTTGGGGTCTTCGAAATTGAACTGAATGGCACCTTTGAAGCCCAATAGCGCCTTGATCTGGGTAAAGCTTCTTTTGCTATTAGCTTCAAGTGCCGCAGCCAACTTGTCTCGTTGAGCAAGGCTCAGTGATTCTTCTTTCAAGCCTTCTTTGAGAACGTACAGGTGATTGAGCTCGAGGTACATGCGAAAGCGCTGCGTACTGGGCAAAGCCAATGGCGCACGCTCTTCGTCGGGCATGAAAGTACAGCGCCCAGGCCGCACGGGTTTGAGGCGTCTTTGCCTGGTAAGGCATTCCTTGAGCTCTTGATAAGCGGTCTCATTGAACAGGGTTGGATTGAACTGCGCTTGCGTGAACCACAGGGTATCAAACTCCGCCTCGATCATGGCCCGTTCGACATAGAGATCGTAGCTTTTGTCGATCTTCGTTTTGCCGTCCGATTTGAGCACTTTGGCTTCTCGGTATCGAGCCCGCACTGAGTCGCCGCGCTTCATGCGCTTGAACAACAATTCGCCCACTGTGCGCGCTTCGCCATTGTTCAATGCAGCGCGCAACTGGCTGATAGCTGTTTTCAGCGCGCCGCTGTCGGTATCGCTTTTGTCTGTTTTGCGATTGCTCAAGAAACCTCGGCGCTGGTTGATGTGAAACAGCGCGCGCGCAAATTCCTCTGGCTTGAGGGCGTGATCCAAACCGTTGGCCCGCAAGGTGTACGGGTTGAGCTTTTCCAATTCTTTGCGCTTGGCTTCATCTTGAGGAAAGAAGCCATGGGCCAGGAGCAGAGTCATCATCCTGGCTTTGCGTTTGAGCAACCGATCGCGACGCCGTCGCATGGCCCGAGCATTGCGACGGGTCACAGCCAGAGATGTGCCGTCTTTTGGGTTGCGTCCGTCTGAAAAGATGCGTACGCCAGCCTTGACGATGGCATTGGTGTTAAAGGGGGGCTTGTTGCTAAGTCGAAGTACGGCCCAGCCAAGTGATGTTGAGCCCAAATCCAATGCGAGTCGATAATGCATGTTCGGCATTGGCCGTACCTCCCGTTTTATGACAATTCTCTTCGGAGGATTTTGTATCACAATTGAGCGATGGGTCCCGCAGCTTTGTTGCGGGACCCATCGCCGGTAGTAATAAGGTCATGTGGCACGCCACATTTCTATCCTCCTGCTGGCGCTCGATAGCCAGCTTTCGGTTGTGCGACTGACGTTGGCCCCCGAAGCCTTGATGTGAGTGCATCAAGGCTTCTTTCTTTGGGCGAACCACAATGTATTGATCATTAAAAGTAAAGTCAATGGGCAGTCTGGCTCCTAAGAGGTTGCAATGGATTGCGTGGCTCCTAGGAGGTTGAAGTATAATATAAGCTTAATAGGAGCAATTTTTGAATATGGCTCCTAGTTCCGGCCAGATCACATATCCCGATGATCTCTAGACTGAAGTGGCCGGTGGTGCTGTCCCGGGCGATTTTTGGTTGAATGAACCTTCGTGGTAGTATTCGACAAAGATCATCGGGATATGTGATCTGGACGCTAACAAGCTGATGGCTTTTAGCCTAGATGCACCAAATGAGAAGGCCGCTACATGCGGCCTTCTGCCTTTTGGGGCGTGATTGCGGTCACTGATACACATAAATAGATGTTTGTTTTTTCGCAAATATGCTAATGTTTATGCATGCCCAAGCCATCACGCGCCCTTTCGGTCATGCCGCCTATCGTGCTGTCTCAACTAAGGCAGCTAGGCGAAAACCTGACCATCGCACGCAAGCGGCGCAAGGAGCCGCGCAAGGTTTGGGCTGAGCGCATTGGCGTGACCGAGCCGACGCTCATGCGGATGGAAAAAGGTGATCCTTCCGTTGCATTTGGAACGTATGCGACAGCGCTGTGGCTCATCGGGCGTGCACAGGCCATTGCCGAGTTGGCCTCGCCTGAACTGGATCTGGGCGCTTTGGAATCCGAGGTGCGCGTGGCAGCTCAACGCTCTGTGCGCCGAGGGCCATCCATTGATCAAAAGCTGCGCACCAAAGCGATGACGGACAAGGACGCCTGATGCCAGCCGCATCCATGCCGACTTCCTATACGCCTCAGGATGTGCTGTATCTGTGGTGGCTGGGCCGCCCGCAGATGCCGGTGCTCATTGGCGATCTGCGGTTCGTGCGCATGCTGCGCAGTGTTTCTCTGCAATACGACGCTCATTGGATCAAGCAGGGCTTTGCATTGAGCGAGGACCTGCCGTTGATCGATCAAGAGTTCGTTGCTGTGAGCAAGGACGCTGTCGTGGGTTCGGTCGATGATGCACGCCCCGATAGATGGGGTGAACGTGTCATCAGGTCCATTGATCGGCCTGCCCGCACATCGTTGATGGAGTTCTTGTTCCTGGCGGGGGACGATCGCTTTGGTGCATTGGGTGTCTCGTTGTCGCGAGAGGCTTATGTGCCGCGAAGGCTTGGCCCCTTGCCTCAAATCAGTGAGGTTGAAGAGATACAGGCCCTTGTTCAGAAAGTGATAGCCGGAGAGGTTGTCTCGGAGAGTTTCAAGCGATTGATCACACCTGGTGTCACGATGGGTGGTGCGCGCCCCAAAGCGTTGATCAACCTTGACGGCCAGCAGTGGGTCGTTAAATTCTCGGAGCCCGGTGAGGCTTCGGATGTGCCCTTGATCGAGCATGCGGCCATGTCGCTGGCGGGCCTGACAGGTATTCGTGTGGCCCAGACCATGCCTATTCCATTGAAGCGCGGACATGCCGTGGCTGTGCGGCGCTTTGATCGCATTGCCGACATGCGCTTGCATGCGCTGTCTGCTCATGTTGCACTGAGGGCTACTGGCGAGGAAATGGGTTATCCGGAGTTGGCCCAATTGCTTCGGCGCCGCGGCCCGGTGCGCGACGGCGTGGGCAAAATCCACATGCGGGAGTTGTTTCGCCGAATGGTCTTCAACATCTTGATCGACAACACGGACGACCATGAAAAGAATCATGCCTTGTTGATGACCGACAGCGGTGAATATGAACTGTCACCAGCGTTCGATGTCCTGCCGACAGGGCAGGCATTGGGTTATCAGCAGATGCGTGTTGGCCGCGACGGTGCCATCTCATCGATCGAGAATGCCTTGTCCGAGCTGAACCAGTTTGGTTTGAGCCAGCAAGATGCGCATGAGGATATACGCATGGTGGCGCGTATCGTCGATGGTTGGCGCGCACACTTCGTGGTCTGCGGCGTCACTGCAGCCGATGTGACGTCTTTGGCCGAGCAAATCGATCGAGCCGATTTGAAGGCACAAAGACAGGCCTGGTGCTGATTGGTTTGACGTCGGGCCTGCTCAGTGTGAAGCAAGCGGGCATGCGCACCAATCAAGCCAGTACGCCATGCTCACTGGCCGCCTTCAACCCCAGCATCTGCCGGGCTTCTTCAGGCGATGCGATCTCACGCCCCGCATGGCGTGCGCATTGCGCCAGCGCCTCGATCAACTGCCCATTGCCCGACGTGCGCTCGCCGCCCGGCAGGTAGAAGGTGTCTTCCACACCGCTGCGCAGCATGCCGCCCAGATCGGCCGTGGCCTGGTGCACGGCCCAGATCTCTTCGCGGCCGATCAGCGTGGTCTGCCAGGTCGTGCCCGGTGCGCGGTACTTGACGAGCAGCTTGAGCAGGTCCGCATCGACCGGCATGCCCGAGGCCACACCCATCACGAAGTTGTACTCGAGGTAATCGGCCATGCCGGCCTTCTTGTACATCTCGACCGAGCGCACGATGCCCACGTCGAAGCATTCGAACTCGGGGCGCGTGCCCGTTTCGTTCATCACGTCGATCATGGCCTTGACCTTGTCGACCTGGTTGTCGAACAACATGGGCGGCCAGGCCCACTGGCCGTTTTCCTTGATCTTGAGGTAGTTGAGGCTGCCCGCGTTGCAGGCGGCGATCTCGGGGCGCACGGCGCGGATGCAGGCCGACGGGCCGGAGATGTCCGGGCCGACGACGCCGGTCGTCAGGTTGATGATGACGCCCGGGCAAGCGGCGCGGATGGCCGTGTCGATCTCGGCGGCCACCTGTGGGTCCCAACTCGGGAAGCGGCCCATGCCGGGCTCCTGGCGGCGCAAGTGCACGTGCATGATCGAGGCGCCGGCATCGAAGGCTTCGCGCGCGGCGGCGGCCATCTGCGCGGCCGTGACGGGCACGGGGTGTTGCGCCGGGTCGGTGAGCACGCCGGTGAGCGCGCAGGTCAGAATGGCCTTGTCCATCACGAGTCCTTCGTTGTGAGTTCGATGTTGATCAGCAGGGCCTTGGCCTGCACTTGTTCGCCGGGCTGCGCATGGACGGCCTTGACCACGCCGGGCGCTTGCGCCGACAGCCACATTTCCATCTTCATGGCTTCGATGCTCAGCAGGGGCTGGCCTTCGGCCACGACGTCGCCCGCCTTGACCAGCACTTGGGCGACCGTGCCGGCCACCGGGGCCAGCGCGCGGCTGGGGTCTTGCGCGTTGCCTTGATCGGGCCAGGCCGAGACTTCGCTGAAAACGAAGGTGGCGGCTTGCTCGACGATGTGCAGCTCGCTGCCTTGCGCGCCATCGCACCACACAGCGAAGAGGCTGCGCTGGACGCCGTCGAGCTCGTAGCGCAGCGGGCCGCCGCGTTCGTCGTTGCCTTGTGCGCTGGCGCCGTGGCTGATCAGGCGCAATGCGTGCGGCTTGTCTGTCGGTGTCAGGCTGACGAGCAGGCTGCCGTCGCGCTGGCCTTGCACACGCAGCGTGCGCTTGGTGGCATCGCAGGCCATGGGCACATCGAAGCCGCTGACGCTGTCGGCGCGCAGGGCCGGGGCGCGCGTGCCTGTTTGACGCGATTGTTGGCGCGCGGCCGTCACGGCGGCGGCCACGAGCCAGGCTTCGTCGCTGGCCACGGGGCGCTGCAGGACGGCTTCGTTGTCGGCCTGCCATTGGTCGATGAGCGTGGTCGTCATCGTGCCGGCGCGAAAGCGCGGGTGGTCGACCAGGTCGCGCAGGAAGCGGGCATTGTGCTTGAGGCCCAGCAGCGGCGCGTCGTCGAGCGTGGCGATGAGGCGGCGGACGGCGTCGTCGCGGTCGTGGCCGTGCACGATGAGCTTGGCGACCATCGGGTCGTAGTGCGGTGTCACGTCGCCGCCTTCCACGATGCCGTCGTCGATGCGCACGCCCGCATACAAGGCCTGCGCGGGGCGCCACCACGCGATGTGGCCGGTCTGCGGCGCGAAGCCGGCGTACGGGTCTTCGGTGTACAGGCGTGCCTCGATGGCGTGGCCGCCCAGCGTGATCTGCTCTTGCGACAAGGGCAGCGGCTGGCCGGCGGCCACGCGCAGCTGCCACTCGACGAGGTCCAGGCCCGAGATCATCTCGGTGACCGGGTGCTCGACCTGCAGGCGCGTGTTCATCTCGAGGAAGTAGTGGTTCAGGTCCTGGTCGACGATGTACTCGATCGTGCCCGCGCCGCAATAACCAATGGACTTGGCGGCCAGCACGGCATCGCGGCCCATGGCCTCGCGCATGGCCGGGCTCACGACGGGCGAGGGCGATTCTTCGATGACCTTCTGGCGGCGACGCTGCGCCGTGCAGTCGCGCTCGCCGATGTAGACGGCGTTGCCGTGGCTGTCGGCGAAGACCTGGATCTCGATGTGGCGGCCATCGAGGATGAGGCGCTCGAGCATCAGCGTGCCATCGCCGAAGGCGCTCTGCGCTTCGCGGCGCGCGCTCGTGATGGCCTGCGCGAGCTCGTCTGCCTGATGCACCAGGCGCATGCCGCGCCCGCCGCCGCCGCTCACGGCCTTGACCAGCAGCGGGAAGCCCAGCTTCCTGGCCTCGGCGATCAGCGTCTCGTCGTTCTGGTCGGCGCCGAGGTAGCCGGGCGCCGTGGGCACGCCCGCCTTGATCATCTCTTGCTTGGCGCCGGCCTTGTCGCCCATCACGCGGATGGCTTCGGGCGAGGGGCCGATGAAGATGACGCCCGCATCGGCACAGGCTTGCGCGAAGCCCGCGTTCTCGGACAAAAAGCCGTAGCCGGGATGGATGGCGTTGGCGCTTGTCTTGCGGCAAGCCTCCAGCAAGGCATCGACCTTGAGGTAGGACTCGGCCGCAGGCGCGGGGCCGATGCACACGGCCTCGTCGGCCAGGCGCACATGCGGTGCCTGCACATCGGCTTCGCTGAACACGGCCACGGTGCGGTAGCCGAGCTTGCGCGCGGTGCGGATCACGCGGCAGGCGATCTCGCCCCGGTTGGCAATGAGGATCTTCTTCAACATGATGTGGTGCTCAATCCTTCAACCGCTCAAACAGCTTGAGGAACCCAGGCGGGTTTGCGCCTTTGCATGAACGCGCTCGTGCCCTCCTGGCCTTCATCGCTCAACACAGCGCGCGCGAACATCGCGGCCGCATCGTCGATCAGGCTTTCGGGGGTGGACAGGCGGGCGTGGGCCAGCAGGTTCTTGGTCGTGGCGATGGCTTGTGGGCCGCAGGCCAGGATGCTGGCGATCACCTTGTTCAAGGCATCGTCGAGCGCGGCCGCATCGCCATGCACCTCGTGCACGAGGCGGATCGTCAGGGCCTCCTGCGCCCCGACCTTGGCGCCGGTCACCGACAGGCGCTTGGCCTCGGCATAACCCAGGCGCTCGACCAGGAAGGGCGCGATCTGCGCGGGGATGATGCCCAGCGAGGTCTCGGGCAACCTGAAGCTCACGGTATCGAGCGCCAGCGTCACGTCAGACACACAGGCTAGGCCGAAGCCGCCGCCCATCACCGTGCCTTCGAGCACGGTGATCACAGGCAGCGGCGTGCGCGCAAACGCCAGACACAGGCGTCCGAACTGCGCATTCACAGCCGCCACGGGGTTCGGCGCATTCGAAGCGCCCGCATCGGCCTGCTGCGCCGCCAGCTTCATGCGGGCCTGGGCCATGTCGCCGATGTCGCCGCCCGCGCAGAAGTGGCCGCCCGCGCCGCGCAGCACGATCACGCGCACGGCGCTGTCCTCCTCGGCCTGGCGCAGTGTGGTCAGCAGTTCGTTGATCATGGCCAGGGACATGGCATTGCGCACCTCGGGCCGGTTGAGCGTGATGGTGCAGATGCCTGAGGTCTGGCGGACCTGGATGGTGGTCGGGGTCATGTGGGCTGGCCGTTCAACGTTGCTTCTTGGGCAGCGTGCCTTCGAACTTGCAGATGATCCCCAGCATGATTTCGTCGGCGCCGCCACCGATCGAGATCAGGCGGCTGTCGCGGTAGCTCTGCGAGATGGGGTTGTCGTACGTGAAGCCCATGCCGCCCCAGTACTGCAGGCAGGCGTCGCTCACTTCGCGGAAGAGGCGGCCCGTCTTGAGCTTGGCCATCGAGGCCAGGCGCGTCACGTCCTTGCCTTGCACGTACTCTTCGACGGCGCGGTAGGTCAGCGAGCGCAGCAGCTCGACTTCGGTGCGCAGCTCGGCCAGGCGGAAGTGGATCACCTGGTTGTTGATGAGCGGTTGGCCGAAGGTGTGGCGCTCCTTGCAGTATTCGATCGTCAGGTCGATCAAACGGTCGAGCGACTTCAGCGCGCCGGAAGCCGCACACAGGCGCTCTTCCTGGAACTGGATCATCTGCATCATGAAGCCCGTGCCTTCCGAGCCGACCAGGTTGCGGCGCGGCACGCGCACGTTGTCGAAGAAGACCTGCGCCGTGTCCGACGCGTTCATGCCGATCTTCCTGATCTTCTGCGTCGTGATGCCCTTGGCGTCCATCGGCACGATGATCATGGACTTGTTGCTGTGCACAGGCCCTTCGGATGTGTTGGCCAGCAGGCAGCACCAGTCGGCCTGCGTGGCGTTCGTGATCCACATCTTCGAGCCGTTGATGACGTAGTCGTCGCCCTCGATGCGGGCCGATGTCTTGAGCGCGGCCACGTCGGAGCCGCCACCGGCTTCGGACACGGCGATGCTGCCGACCATGTCACCCGCGATGGACGGCGCCAGGTACTCGCGCTTGAGCTCATCGGTGCCGAAGCGGTGCAGCGCGGGCGTGCACATGTCGGTCTGCACGCCGATGGCCATCGGGATGCCGCCGCAGTCGATCATGCCCAGCTCTTCGTTGACCACCATTTGGTACGAGAAGTCCAGGCCCATGCCGCCGTAGGCCGTGTCGTACTTGACGCCCAGTAGGCCCAGGTTGCCCATCTTCTTGAACACCTCGTGGGCAGGGAAGGTCTCGGCGGCTTCCCATTCTTTGACGTGCGGGTTGATCTCTTGCTCGACGAAGCGCTTGACGGTTTCGCGCAGCTGGTTGTGTTCGGGCGTGAAGTGCATGGTGGTCTCCTCGTGATCAGTGTGTGAGGCAAAAGCGGATGAGGCGGTGGCTTACAGGCGGGCCACGCCGAAGGTGTTGGGGCGCAGCGCGCGCTGGTCGGCGTCAACGGACATGTCCAGGCACATCGACAGCACGCGGCGTGTGTCGCGCGGGTCGATCACGCCGTCGTCCCACAGGCGCGCCGTGCCGAACAGCACGTTCGATTCGACATCGAGGCGCTTCTTGATCTCGGCGGACATGCCTTCGAGCATCGCGTCGTTCACGGGCAGGCCGGCGCGCTCCATCTTGCCGCGCGTCACGATCTCCATGACCTTGGCCGCCTGCGCGCCGCCCATCACAGCCGTGCGTGCCGAAGGCCAGCTGAAGATGAAGCGCGGGTCGAAGCCGCGCCCACACATGCCGTAGTTGCCCGCGCCGAACGAGCCGCCCAGCACGATCGTGAACTTCGGCACGCGCGCATTGGCCACGGCCTGGATCATCTTCGAGCCATGCTTGATGGCGCCGCCGTGCTCGGCTGCCGAGCCCACCATGTAGCCCGTCGTGTTCTGCAAAAAGACCAGCGGTGTGCCGGATTGGTCGCACAGCTGGATGAACTGCGCGGCCTTGGTCGAGCCCTGCGGCTGGATCGGGCCGTTGTTGCCGAGGATGCCGACCAGGTGCCCGTTGATGCGCGCATGACCGCACAAGGTCTCGGGCGCGTAGCTGGCCTTGAACTCGAGGAAGTCGGAGCCATCGACGATGCGGGCGATCACCTCGCGCGTGTCGAAGGGCTCGCGGTCGTCGGCGGGCACGCAGCCCAGCAGCTCTTCTTCGTCGAACAAAGGCGCGATGACGGGCTTGCGGCCGGCCGAAGCCCCATCGACCGTGTCCCACTGCAGCTTGTCGAGCACCTCGCGGCACATGGCGATGGCGTGCGCGTCGTTGTCGGTGAGGTACTCGCCCAGGCCGGTCACGCTGGCGTGCATCTCGGCACCGCCCAGGTCTTCGTCCGTCGCGTCTTCGCCGATGGCGGCCTTCACCAAAGGCGGCCCGGCCAGATAGATGCTCGAGCGGCCCTTCACCAAGATCACGTAGTCCGACAAGCCGGGCAGGTAGGCCCCGCCCGCCGTCGACGAACCATGCACGACCGCGATCTGCGGGATGCCCATCGCCGACAGGCGCGCCTGGTTCGCGAAGCTCTTGCCGCCATCCACGAAGATCTCGGCCTGGTACATCAGGTTGGCGCCGCCGGACTCGACCAGCGCGATCAGCGGCAGCTTGTTCTCGCGGGCGATCTCCTGGGCGCGCAGGCCTTTCTTGAGGCCCATCGGCGAGATCGTGCCGCCCTTGAGCGCGCTGTCGCTGGCCGTGACGAGGCAGCGCTTGCCCGCGACCACGCCGATGCCGATGATGGTGCCGCCGCCCAGCACGGTCTTCTTGCCGTCGTCGTCGTGCATGCCCAGGCCGGCCAAGGTGCTGATCTCGAGGAAAGGCGAGTCGCGGTCGAGCAGGCGCGCCACGCGTTCGCGGGGCAGCAACTGGCCGCGCTTGTCGAACTTGTCGCGTTTGTCGGCCGAGCCGTCGCGCACCTGCTTTTCGAGGGCGCGGACCTGTTCCAGGCGCTCGGTCATGCGGCTGACGTTGGCGCGGAAGGCGTCGGACTTGGTGTTGAGGGCGGAGCGCAGGGCGGGCATCGTGGGTCGGATCCTTTGGGTGCCTTTGGATGTTGGCCATGAGGCCACGCTCGCACTGTAATCGTGCTTGACGTTAACGTCAATTGATTGTGTGCTGGGTAAATCCCCTATGACGAGCGTCATGCTTCGGCGATAATGCGGGCCATGGTCAGCGGTTTGCCGCTGGTTTTCCCATCATTTCGCCATCTGCCACCTGGTTGCCCGCCGTGTCCCAAGTCAAATCCAAAGCTGATCAAGAACTGCTCGACGAGTTCGGTGAAGAAGCGGGGCACGTGGCCTCGTGGGCTTTCGAGGCCGACGAAGACGAGCACGCCGCCGATTCGCTCATGGGCATCGCCGAAGTGTGCGAGCGCTACAAGGTCTCGCCGCGCGCGCTGCGCTTTTACGAGACCAAAGGCCTGCTGGCGCCGCGCCGCATCAACGGCACGCGCGTCTACAGCAAGATCGACCGGGCGCGGCTCAAGCGCATCCTGCGCGCCAAGTCGCTGGGCTCGCCGCTCTCCGAGATCAAGCACTACCTCGACATGTACGGCCAGCACGGCGAAGGTCGCATCCAGCAGCTCACCTACGTGATCGAGAAGACCGAGAAGGCCATCGCCGAGCTGGAGGCCAAGCGCGCCCAGATCGACGCCTCGCTGGCCGAGCTGCGCGTGGTCAACGAGCGCAGCCGCAAGACGCTGGAAGACAAGCGCCAGGGCAAGTAAGGCCCACTGAGACCCGGGCGCGTCGCCTTGGCGCCCCTGGCTTGCGCACGCCAGGCGCGTGCTGTCTCAATATCTTGCCGCCACGTGCCGATATGGGCCCATGGCAGCAGTTTCCTCCTCTGCGCAGGCGCCTTCACCGAACGAGTCCTCCTTCAACGGAGTCTGGCTCGTCGTGCTGCGCCTGGCCCTGGCGGCCACCTTGCTGCTGTGCGTGCTGCAGGTGCTGCTGCGGGTGCACGAGGCGCGCTTGCAGGCCGGTATCCAGGGCACGGTCGCCCTGGGGCTGATCGAGGAGCAGCATCAGGATGCGCTGGGCTTTGTGCTCAGGCCCCATGAATCCATCGAGAACCTGCGCTACTGCCGAGGGGCACAGTGCACGACCGTGTACGAGCGCAACCAGGGCAATGCCCTGTGCGAGGCCGGTGCGTCCTGGCTGGACCCCTGCGTGACGGTGGCGTCTTCGGCGCATGCCGGCAACCTGCTGCGGGTGCGCTTCGACATGCTGCGCGCCATCACGGCGACCTGGCTGGACGTGGCGTCGATCCTGGCGATCCTGGCGGGCGTCCTGTTCCTGAGCCACCGCGCGGCCGCGCGCCTGGCGCTGGCGTCGGGCACCGGCCAGAACGCCGACCTGGACCCGCTCACCGGCCTGCTCAACCGCGTGGCCTTCGAGGCGGCCTTCAAGCGCCACAACGAAGCCCGCGCCCATGCGGGAGGCAGCGGCTGCCTGCTGTACTGCGACCTGGACCGCTTCAAGATCATCAACGACACCCACGGCCATACCGCCGGCGACCAGGTGCTCAGGACCGTGGCCACGCGCCTGCGCTATGCCCTGGGCAACGAGGTGCTGATCGGGCGCCTGGGCGGCGACGAGTTCGCCATCCTGATGCCCGATGTGTCGAGCCCGGCCACGGTCGAGCAAGTGGGGCGCGTGCTCGTCGAGCAGGTGATCAAGCCCATCCGCATGGGTGCGATCTCGGAGTCGGTCGGGCTGAGCATGGGCGCCTTCATGCTCGGCCAGCACACTTTGACCGTCGGCGACATGCTGCACCGGGCCGACCTGGCCATGTACGAAGCCAAGCGCACCGGGCGCGGCCACCTCGTGTTCTTCGAGGAGTCGATGGACAAGGCCTCGCGCACCCGCGCCCAGATCCAGGTGGACCTGTGGAAGGCCTTGCGCGAGCGGCAGATGTTCATGGTCTACCAGCCCCAGTTCGACGGCCAGGACCAGATCCGTGGCGTCGAGTCGCTGGTGCGCTGGCAGCACCCGACCCAGGGCGTGCTCGCGGCCGATGCGTTCATCCCGATCGCCGAGCAGACCGGCTTGATCGTGCCTCTGGGCAAACTTGTCATCGACCTGGTCTGCACCGACCTGGTGGCCTGGCGCACGCACGGGCTGCCTTTGCCCTATGTGAGCGTGAACCTGTCGCTGCGCCAACTGGCCGCCCCGGGTTTCGTGGACGATGTGCAGGCTGCGCTGCAGCGCCATCGCCTGAGCGCGACCGACATCGAGTTCGAGGTCATCGAAAGCACCGCCATGGTGGGCCAGGGCGGTGAAGAGAGCGCCGCGCTCAAGAAGCTGTCCAAGATGGGATTTCGCATCGCCATCGACGATTTCGGCACGGGCTATTCATCCATGGGCCGCCTGCTGGACCTCAAGGTCGACAAGCTCAAGATCGACAAGGTGTTCGTGGCCGCCATCAGCAAGCCGCGCTTCGATCCGGCCTTGCTCGAGCTCATGATCTCGCTGGCCAAGCGCCTGGGCGTCAAGAGTGTGGCCGAAGGCGTCGAGACGCCCGAGCAGGTCAAGTGGCTGCGCCAGGCCGGCTGCCAGATGATGCAGGGCGACTTCTGCGCCCAGCCCATGACGCGCGCGCAATTGCTGACCTGGCTGGACCTGCAAAAGAACGACGGCGGTTTCGAGGACGGCGTGTGGGCGCCGACCGAAACCAGCGAAGACTTCCACGACAGCGAGCAGGTCTGAGCGCGCGCCATCGGCGTTTTTCACGTGACGGGACCGGGCCGCGAAATATGGGGTGCAAATCGGGTGCATTTACGCCTCAATAACCGGCCCGCTCCTGCCGATAAGGCCTGAATGGCATCAGGTCTTTCTACCCATCCCGCCCCTGTCCAGGGTGAGGTTGCCCGCAAAGGCACCTGGCTCACGCCCACGCGCATGGCTGTCGCCGTGATGCTGCTGCTGTGCGTGCTGCAGATCCTGTCCAGGGTGTACGACGCCAACGAGCAAGCCGATGTCGAGGCACAGGCGGTGCTGACCTTGGTGGAGCAGCAGGCCGGCGCGCAGCCCGGCGTGGCGATCCAGCCCGCCTTGCCCGCGCCCTTCGTGGCCACCTTGAAGCCGCGCGGCAACATCCTGTCCATCAGCCATTGCAGCGGCAAGCAGTGCGCCGTCGTGTATGCGCGGCCGGGGCAGGGCGCGTGCGAGCCCGGCTTCTCGTGGCCCGCCGTGTGCGCGTTGGCCACGTCGCGCGTGCTGCTCAACGAGAGCGTGCGCGTGAGCTACGACATGGCGTCCAGCGCGCAATCGGCCGCCGTGGACGCGGGCGTGACCGTGCTGCTGCTCAGCGGCCTGCTGTTGCTGTGGCACCAGGCCACGCGCGGGCTCAAGCAGGACAAGGCCGAATCCGTCTTGCTCGTGCAGCAGGCCACCGACCGCGACCCGCTCACGGGCCTGCTCAACCGCGTCGCCTTCGAGCAGACCGTGCGGCGCCACAACGAACGCAAGACCGGCTCGCCCTCGACCACCGATGGCTGCCTGATGTACTTCGACCTGGACCGCTTCAAGATCATCAACGACACGCACGGCCACCTCATGGGTGACCAGGTGCTCAAGACCGTGGCCAAGCGCCTGCGCTACACGCTGGGCAGCGACGTGCCGATCGGGCGCCTGGGCGGCGACGAGTTCGCCGTGCTGCTGGTCGATGTGGCGTCGCAGGCCACGATCGAGCAGATGGGCCGCGTGGTGATCGACCAGGTTTCCAAGCCCATCCAGATGGACGCGATCAAGGACTCGGTGGGCTTGAGCATCGGCGCCTTCATGCTGACGCGCGGCGCGCTGTCCGTCGGCGAGATGCTGCACCGCGCCGACCTCGCCATGTACGAGGCCAAGAAGGCCGGTCGTGGCCGCCTCGTGTTCTTCGAGGAGTCGATGGACGAGGCCTCGCGCAGCCGGGCCCAGGTGCAGGTCGACCTGCGCACCGCGCTGCAAGAAAACCAGATGTTCATGGTCTACCAGCCCCAGGTCGACAGCTTCGACAGCATCCGCGGCGTCGAGTCGCTGGTGCGCTGGCGCCACCCGACGCGCGGCCTGATCAACGCCGAGGAGTTCATCTCGGCCGCCGAGCAATCAGGCCTGATCGTTCCCTTGGGCAAGCTGATCCTCGATCTGGTCTGCCGCGACCTCGTCGCCCTGCGCGCGCAGCGCCTGACCCTGCCTTATGTGAGCGTGAACCTCTCGCTCAAGCAGCTGGCCGACGCCAACTTCGTCGACGACCTGCAGAGCACGCTGGCCCAGCACGGCCTGAGCGCGACCGACATCGAGTTCGAGATCACCGAAGGCACGGCCATGGCCGGCCGCAGCGCACAGGAGAACGCCACGCTCAACAGGCTGTCCGAGCTGGGTTTCCGCATCGCCATCGACGATTTCGGCACGGGCTACTCATCGATGGGCCGCCTGCTCGACCTCAAGGTCGACAAGCTCAAGTTCGACCGCGTGTTCGTGGCCGCCATCGGCAACCCGCGCTTCGATCCGGCGCTGCTGGAACTGATGATCTCGCTGGCCAACCGCCTGGGCGTCAAGAGCGTGGCCGAAGGCGTCGAGACGCTGGACCAGGTCGTGTGGCTGCGCCAGGCCGGCTGTCAGATGATGCAGGGCAACCTGTACGCCCGCCCGATGAACCACGCCCAGCTCGTGAGCTGGCTGCGCCTGCAGGAAGGCGATGGCGACTTCGGCGACGGCGTGTGGGCCCCGACCCAGACGATGGAAGAGGAAGCCGCCGAGGCCTGATCGCCGCTGGATCACCCGCCCATGAAAAAGGCGCCCGCTCGATGAGGGGCGCCTTGTCTTTTGTGTGAGCGATTTGTTGTGCGCAGCGGGCTTCAGCGGATGCCGACGAACATCTTCCAGCGGCGCTCGTTCTGCTTCTTGGCATCGAACAAGGCCTGATCGGTCTGCGCCAGCAGCGTCTCGACAGACTCGACGGCATCCGAGTACGCCGCCATGCCCACCGAGATGCCCACGCCGATCACATCGCCGCTGGGCAGCGTGATGGGCGCTGAGACCTGCTTGACGATGCGCTTGGCCAGGATCTGGGCCGACTCCGTGCCGCCGTGGCGCATGACCACGCCGAACTCGTCGCCATCGAAGCGCGCCAGCACATCGCCCAGGCGCACCTGCTGCTTGAGGCGGCGCGAGACCTCGCGCAGCACCTCTTCGGCGGCCGCATGGCCGAAGCCATCGGTGACGTCCTTGAAGCCATCGAGGTCCATGCGCAGCGCCGTGAAGACCTCGCCCGTGCGCATGGCGTGGGCGAGCTCCACTTCGAGCGCGAGCTGGAACTGGATGCGGTTGCTCAGGCCGGTGAGCGGATCGGTTTTCGCCATGCGCGACAGCTCGCGGCCGCGCGCCCGGTTGCTCAGGCTCATCGCGGCCAGGGTGGCCAGGTCCTTGAGGCTCTGACGCTGCGCGGCATCAAGGCTGCGCACGCGCGTGTCGGCCACGGACAGGCAGCCCAGCGGCAGCCCCTTCTCATCGGCGATCACGGCGCTGGCATGAAAGCGCAACTGCGGCGCCTTCGTGACCAGCGGGTTGTGCGCGAAGCGCGTGTCCAGCCGCATGTCGGTCACGACCAGCACCTCGTGCGGCACGGCGATCGCATGGGCCTCGGGTGCATCGTTGCGCGCGACATGAGGCAGCGCCACGCCCTGGCTGGCCTTGAACCAGACGCGGTCGGCGTCGACCAGGCTCAGCGTGGCCACGGGCGCATGGCACACGCTCGCGGCCAGACGCGCCAGCGCATCGAATTCGGCTTCGGGCGGCGTGTTCACGATCTCGTGCGATTGCAGATGGCGCAATCGCTGTTCTTCATGGATGGGCGTGGGATAAGGCATTTCGCTTTTCGACATGACTGCACCTGAAGCGGCATGCACAAGATATCGACCGGCACGGGTAAAAAACAAGTGAAAAGGGCCATGAGAAGGGCTTTGCCGAGAGGGTTCGACCCATCCCCCGCGGATAGGCGGATGCGTCCGCGTGATGCAGATCACGCCATGTGCGCCTGCAGCAAAAAGCCGGGGGATTGCCCTGCACACGGGCCTGGTCGCCGGTGACAACATGCATGCACACGATCACCTTACCCCTCAACCTGTCACGACGGAGAACACGCGATGAACCCAGCTCAATACGCCCAGCCTCAGCAACTCTTCGGCGCCAGCATGCACGCCGGCGGGTGGCCCAAGCTGGGCTGGATGCAAGAAGAGGCGAGCGACGACCTGATGGGCATGGACGACGAGCCCGAGCAGCACGACGCCTGACTTTTTCGCCGGATGGTGGCACGCACCGGCGCGTACACTGCCGCCATGCCTTTTGCCGCTCTCGGACTGTCTCCCGCTCTTGCCCGCGTCGCCTCGGCGCTGGGCTTTGAAAACCCCACTCCCATCCAGGCCCAGGCCATTCCGGCGGTGCTTCGCGGCCGCGATGTGCTGGGCCTGGCGCAAACAGGCTCCGGCAAGACCGCGGCCTTCGCGCTCCCCCTTTCGAACACCTGCTCAATGAGCGGCGCGCCAACCGGCGCGCGCGCGGCGCGGTGCGCGTGCTGATCCTGGTGCCCACGCGCGAGCTGGCCATGCAAGTAGGCGACGTGATGCGCGAGATGGCCAACGAACTGCCCGGGGCCATCAAGGTGGCCGTGGCGTTCGGCGGCGTGTCCGTCAATCCGCAGATGATGAGCCTGCGCGGCGGCGCCGACGTGGTCGTGGCCACGCCCGGCCGTCTGCTGGACCTGATCGATCACAACGCGCTGCATCTGTCCGACATCGGCGCGCTCGTGCTCGACGAGGCCGACAAGCTGCTCGACATGGGTTTTGCCGACGAGCTCGCGCGCATCCTCGAGCTGTTGCCGCCGCACCGGCAAAGCCTGTTCTTCTCCGCCACTTTTCCTGACGACGTGCAGGTGCTGGCGCAGGCCTTGTTGTACGAACCCGTGCGCATCGAGATCGCCGCCGAACCCGAGACCGTGCCCGACATCGCGCAACGCGCCATCGTGGTCGAGCCGGCCAGGCGCGCGCAGCTGCTCAAGCACCTGATCCAGACGCAGGCGTGGCCGCGCGTGCTCGTGTTCGCGGCCACGAAATACGGCACCGAGCTGGTCGCGCACAAACTGCATCGGGCAGGCATCCATGCCGGCGCCTTGCATGGCGACCTGAGCCAGGGCGCGCGCCGCGCCGTGCTCGACGCTTTCAAGGCCCATGAGCTGCAGGTGCTCGTGGCCACCGACGTGGCCGCGCGTGGCATCGACATCAAGGAACTGCCCGTCGTCGTCAACTTCGACCTGCCGCGCTCGCCGGCCGACCACGTGCACCGCATCGGCCGCACGGGCCGGGCGGGTGCCAGCGGCCTGGCCGTGAGCTTCGTCGATGCGGCCTCCGAGGCGCATTTCCGGCTGATCGAAAAGCGCCAGGGCCAGCGCGTGCCGCGCGAGCAGATCGGCGGCTTCGAGCCCGCGGCGGATGCCGTGCCGCAGCCTGCCGATCATGACGAGGCGCCCGCGCCCAAAGGCCTCGACCCCAACGGCGGCGTCAAAGGCCGGCGCAAGAGCAAGAAGGACAAGCTGCGCGAGGCCGCCGCGCGGGGCGATTAGGCCGTTCTTTCGCGCAGATATCGCGGGATCGCGCCGCAGGCCGGCGCTCTAAGCTGAGCGTGATATCTGTCACGTTCAGGCCCAGGAGATCGCCGCCATGCCCACACAAGAGTCCATCCAGCAAGCGCTGCAGATCATGCGCCAAGCATTCGGCGACTGGACCTACGACATCCCGCTGCCTTTCGGCCTGTGGACACGGGGCGGCCTCCATGTGCCGCACACGCGGCTCAAGCGGCTCGTGCAGACCGTCAGCGACCTGTCGCGCAAGCCTTTGAGCGAATCGCGCGTGCTCGACCTGGCCTGCCTCGACGGCCTGTTCTCGATCGAGTTCGCCAAGCAGGGCGCCGAGACCGTGGGCATCGAGATCCGCGACGCCAACGTCAAGAAGGCCCTGTTCTGCAAGGAAGCCATTGGCCTGCCCAACCTGACCTTCGCGCAGGACGATGTGCGCAACATCTCGGTCGAGCGCTATGGCCGCTTCGACGCCATCGTGTGCAGCGGCATCCTCTACCACCTGACGGCCGAAGACGCGGCGGACGTGATCAAGCGCATGGCCTCGATGGTCGACCGCGTGGTCGTGATCGACACGCATGTGGCCTTGCAGGCGCAGCAGCAGGTCACGCTCGACGGGCAGACCTACTGCGGCAGCCTCTTTCGCGAACACGCCGACGACGCCACGCCGCAGCAAAAGGCCGGCAACCTGTGGGCCTCGGCGGACAACACGACCAGCTTCTGGTTCACGCGGCCATCGCTGATCAACCTGCTCAATGCGGCGGGCTTCTCGTCGGTGTACGAGTGCTTCACGCCGGCGCATCTGAACTTCGGCAAGCCCGGCCTGGAATCGCGCGACCGCTGCACCATCGTGGCCATCAAGGACGAGGCCTGCCAGCTCATCACATCGCCCGCGGCCAATGGCGTCAACGAGCGCTGGCCCGAGCAGACGCTGGGTTATTGAAGCGCGGCGCGCGCAGGCCACCACCTCGCGCGTGCGAGGTGCTTCCCGCCCGGTCGCATCGCCGGGTCTGCGGCTTCATGACCAGTAGTCCATGAAGCCCGCCTTGAAGTGCAGGTAGGACCAGCCCATCGCCTTGTTCAAGGCCGCGACCTTGGGCTCGACCTGTTCGGGCGCCTCGCGGAACATCACCCACAGCTTGGCATGCTCGTTGTAGACCGAGCATCGGTAGCCCCACTGGTCCATCAGGAGCTGCATGCTGCGGTTGGTGTGGAAGGCGCAGTGCACGGGCAGCAGGTACATCCAGTTCGCGTCCTGCGGCACGTGCTCGGGCACCAGCGTGTGCACGGCCAGGCAACCCGTGGGCGACACGTACGATTCGATCTCGTCCAGCGTCTCGCGCCCGCGCACATGCTCGAACACGGCCGTGTTGAGCACGAGGTCGAAGCCGCGCGGCGTCAAGGCCGCCTCATCGATGGCATTGATCTCGGGCGTGAAGTACTTGTCGTAGGTCAGCAGCGTCGTGTCGAAATAGCCTTGCAGCAGCTTGGACACGGCGCCCACGCCGCAGCCCCAATCCAGCCAGGGCCTGGCCTGTGCTGCGATCAGACCTTGCTTGCGCATCAGCGACAGCATCAGCGCCTGGTTGAAGTAGCGCTGATTGCGGTTGTACGGATTGCCTTCGTCGTAGTGGCTCTGCGAGTGGAAGTCGTCATTGAGCTGGGCCCAGCGCTCGTCGCTCATCTCCAGGTGCGTCTTGGAGGCCGCGAAGCCGCAGTGCCCGCAGCGCCAGTAATCGACCTGGCCGAGCCCGCAGGTGCCGAAGGTCTTGCTGAAGAAGTAGGCCATGTCGGCGCCGCAGATCATGCATTTCATCGCAACATGTCCTTGTGGATGGTGACCAAATGTGCTTAGCAAGCGCTTAACAAAACGATCCCTAAGTCGTTGATTTGTATGGTTTACGGTCTGCTTGCTAAACCCTTGCTAAACCCTTACGGAAGGGTTTCACGAAGAGTGTAGTAATGAAGGCTTCCATGCCGATGCTTGTCCAGAAAGCCATCGGATTGGCTCCATTTTTTCAAGTAGCGAGAGGCTTCTACTTGAGCCGATGGCGAATCACCCAGGCCAAGCAACTCGCGTAGTTCCGCATTTTGAATACGTTGATGGTCACGTAGATATTCCCTGACCATTTCCGCATACCTGACAGGGTTCAGTCCACGATTGCGTGTGTAAGCGGCCTTGCCTTTCAATTCTTTGGCAATGCCTTTAGCCAAGTGAAATGTCGCAGAGGCCGTATGCCCCTTGCGTTCCAGTAAGCCAAACGAACCTGAACACATCGCTTCCAGCACGTGGCGGGTGTCGTCTTTGGCGAGTTGCAAGACTTGCGCCGCTTGTGCCGTGTCGATGAACGACTGATCCATCAACGCATCGAGTACCAGCAGTTGATCAAGCGTGACCTCCGCACCTTGTGCATCAAGGCGCGCTACTAACTGCGCCAGAGCCGCATGCGCCTCCCTATTGAACAGGCGCAGCGTGACGGTATGGCCATCGGTGTTGTATTGAGGTCGGCGCTTGCCATATACCAGTGCCGAGCGGAATATGCGCCTGCGACCAATGCCAGACGATTCAACGAGCCTCAGTTTGACCATGGCATTGGCCAATGTCCGGTTGCGTGGTACGGCTTCGTGGCGCAGGATATTTTCTGGTGTGATGCCAGCAACAAAACCACCAGGGCTTGTGACTACCAATTCTTTGCTTGAATGTCGAACGAGTATCTCCCCAGGACTTAGATAGTCCCGATGAGTCAAGGCATTGAGGATGGCTTCTCGAACACCTTCGATCGGGAATTGCGGGATTCGAAGTTTGAAGAGACCCAGCTCGATTTCCTTCTCAGGATTCAGCGGACCTTGAAAAACCTGTTCCATCCTTTCGACAGCTTCCAGCAAAGGTAGGCGATCGATGTCATTGCGTGCCACGCTGGTTTCGCCATCATGTAGAACGTAATGGAACTGTGCTTGCGGACAGCGGCTGGCCAATACCTCGCGCCGCGCGAACAGCAGCATGCCCGTGTGCGTTACTTGTCCATCGCGTATGGCCTCCAGTCCTTGCAGAAATGCCACGTCCGGTAATGCCAGCAGGCCGGAGGAGGGGGCCTTGCTGCGCAGGATTTGTTTTGCGCGTTCAATTTGCAAGGGGTCCAAATCACTGTGCTGCACCCCGATCGCAGGGGCTCCGCTCCAATCGAGCGCAGCCGTCTGAATCTGGCCATGCTGAAAAGCCATGCGGTCAAGAGGCATGCAATTCTTGCCAACACGTTGTTTGAATAGGCCGGCGGCTGTGCCGTAAGGTTTGTCCTTGCCATCCAGCACGCGCACGATCAGCAGCCGTCCAGTTCCTTCCGGTACGACAAGTTCGGTGACTTCAGCATCAATGCCGGGGCGTGTACCGTCGAAAATGCTTCTGCGAAACGTGTCAAGGTCGTAGGCCTTGGCGCCGTGTATGGCCTGCGTTCTACCGAGGGTTTTGTCTGCAACGCCAAACACGACAGCGCCACCGCCGCCATTGGCAAAGCATACGGCGTATTCGCAAGCTACTTTGAGGTCTTCTTTTGGGCCTTGCCAGGGCTTGAAATCCAAATGCTGGCTTTCCAGGTCATCCGCAACGCAGTGATCCAGCTTTGCAAGCAATTCGAAGATGGTGGTGTTATCCGGTACGGCCATTGGCGTGTTGTCGGAAGTAGTTTTCAATTCATCTTAATCTGAGCCAGGCAGCCTGAATCACTCCGCCGACATCGCCCGCCAAACGATGTTGAACAACTGATCGAACTGGTCGATCAGCGACTGCTTCTCGCGCCGCACGATGTGCATCAGCACGATGCGCCCGATGATGCCCATGAACACGTCCAGCAGGATCTTCGACGACACCTGCTTGTTGAGCACGCCGCGCGCCTGACCGTCCTTGAACACGCCCAGAAACGCGCTCATCAAGTCGGGGCTCTCGTAGATGCCGATGTTGCGGTGGCGCGAAACGGGCACGGCCGTGAACAGCAGCATCATCACGGCCGGGTGTTTGTCCATGTAGTCGAGCGTGACCCACAGCGTCTTGCGCAGCCGCTCGCGCACATCGTCGATGCCTTGCAGGTGGTCGATCATGCGCTCGGCCAGGCGGCCCAGCATCACGTCCAGCATCGCGTAGACCAGCGCCTCCTTGCTGCCGAAGTACTTGTAGATGGTCTGCAGCGACACATTGGCCGCGCGCGCCACGTCGATCAGACCGACTTCATGGAAGTCCTGCGTCGAGAACAGCTGCAGCACGGCCTTCTCGAGCCGCGCCTTGGTGTCCGGCCGCATCTGCGCCAACCTGGCCAAGGGCACGGCATCGTCATGCCCGGCTGGCTGCGCCGCGCGCACGGCGTCTTTGGATGGAGGCAAGCGCGTCGGCATGACTCAGGCCTCGCCCAGCAGTTGCAGCTCGTGATCGGCGTGGTGCGCCACCATCTGCGCCAGCCCGTCGACCAGCGCCTCGTACGTGATCGGCGGGTTCGGATCGTTCAAGAAATGCATCAGCGTGAACATGCCGCCGTGGATGAAGATGTAGCTCATGGTGGGCAGATTCTGCAGCCGTGTGTAGCGCGGATGGCGCATCACGTATTGCAGCATGAGGTCGATCAGCACGCGGTTGATGGGGTGCAGGTCCGTCTTCATCTGCGTCTGGATGCCTTGCCGCGCGCACTGCAGATAGCGCCCGTCGTTGCGCTGCAAAAGCTCGCCCAGCGTGTGCAGCATCAGGCGGATGGCCGGCGCGATGTCCATGCTCACCAGTTGTGGCACCAAAGGCTTGATCACGCCGATCACTTCCTCGATCAGCTTGCGGTTCATGGCCGCGTAGATCTCTTCCTTGTTCGTGAAGTACTCGTACAGCGAGCCCACGCTGATGCCGGCCAGCGTGGCGATGTGCCGCGTCGTCGTGCCCGCCATGCCGTGCTCGGCCACGGCCATGAAACCGGCCTCGACGATGGCATCGACCGTGGCGATGGCGCGCTGCTGAACGGGTTTTCTGGGCGGCATGACGGGTTCCGGGCTGGGTTGAACGAAGGAACTTGAATGCAAAGGATCCGAATTGAATCCGAACAATTGGTCGGATTATAGTCTCCTTGCCTGACCTTTACGTCAAGCACTTTGCAGTACACGCAGGAGACAACAACATGGCCACCATCGACCTCGACAAAATGCTCGCCAAGATCAAGTCCAGCGAATGGGCCTTGGCCGACATCGACTGGGACGCGCCCGGCGCCGACAAGATCACGCCCGAGCAATGGCCCAAGCTCAAGACCTTCATGGCCGACCTGATGTGGATCGAGCACGTGGGCGCGCGCGGTTTCGCGGCCATGGCCAAGAGCGCTCCGACCGCCACGCTGCGCGAGATCTACACCTACTTCCACGCCGAAGAGCAGCGCCACGCCAACGCCGAGATGGCGCTCATGAAGCGCTGGGGCATGCTCGACTCCAGCACCGACTTGCCCGAGCCCAGCAAGAACCTGCGCCTGGTCATCGAGTGGCTCGATACCTATGCCGACAAGATGCCCTTCTACGTGCTGGGCGCCGTCATCCCCATGCTCGAGATCGCGCTCGATGGCGCGCTGTGCAAGTTCCTGCTCGACACGGTGGACGACCCGGTCTGCCACCAGGCCTTCGACAAGATCAACAACGACGAGGCGCGGCACCTGGGCGTGGGCTTCCATGTGATGGAGATGCAGGGCCACGGCAAGACCAAGATCCAGCTGATGAAGATGGTGCTGCCGCTGATCGACCCGCGCCTGCTCATCGGCATCCTGATCTACCTGCCGCTGCTCAACAAGATGCGCGACAACATCGTCAAGCTCGGCCTGCCCGAAAAGAAGCTCTACGACGTGATGAAGAAGTTCGGCCAGATCGGCGGGCGCACGCCCGAAGGCCGCCGCAACCCGTGGTTCCGCATCATCCACATGCACTCGCTGCTGGTGATGAACCGTGGCAAGCGCTGGTACCACCGGCCTGTCGATGCCATGGTCCGCCTGATCGACCGCATCCCGCAGCGCTGGATGCCGGGCGTGCCCAGGTGGGTCTACGAGCTGACCTGGAAGACCAAGGACTAAGTGGAAGAGAAAGCGAGAGACCAAGCCATGCAAGCAGTACAGCAAGGCACCTACGAGGTGCTCATCATCGGCGCGGGCTTCGGCGGCCTGGGTGCGGCCATCAAGCTGCAAGAGGCCGGCGTCAGCAACTATGTGATCCTCGAGCGCGCCGACGACATCGGCGGCACCTGGCGCGACAACCAGTACCCCGGTGCGGCCTGCGACATCCCCTCGGCCTTGTACTCGTACTCGTTCGCGCCCAAGCACGATTGGCGCAAGGCCTATGCGGGCAGCAAGGAGATCTGGGCCTACATGCAGGCGGTCGCGGCGCAACACGGCGTGAAGGCGCGTGTGCGCTTCGGGCAGGAGGCCACGAGCCTGGTCTTCGACGAGGCCACGGGCTGCTGGGCCGTCTGCACGAAGGGCGGCCACACCTGGCATGCGCGCAGCGTGATCATGGCGTCGGGCGGCCTGGCCAACCCGAGCTTCCCGAACATCCCGGGCCTGGAGACCTTCGAAGGGCACCGCATCCACAGCGCGCGCTGGGACCACGGCTACGACTTCACGGGCAAGCGCGTGGGCGTGATCGGGACGGGCGCGAGCGCCGTGCAGATCGTGCCGGAGCTGGTGAAGGTGGCGGGGCACGTGAAGGTCTTTCAGCGCACGCCGGCCTGGGTGATGCCCAAGCTGCCCTTGCGGATGCCTGCATGGGGCAGGCGCCTGGTGGGCGATGCGGGCTGGGCGCATGGCATGACGCGGCAGAGCCTGTTCTGGGGGCACGAGGCGATGGCGTTGGGGCTGGTGTGGCGCTCGCCTTTGTCGCGCCTGCTGGAGAGCCGCGCCCGCGCGCATTTGCGCAAGCAGGTGAAGGAGCCCTGGCTGCGGCGCCAGCTCACGCCCGACTTCAGCATCGGCTGCAAGCGCGTGCTGATCTCGAACCAGTATTACCCGGCGCTGCAACAGCCCAACTGCAAGCTGCTGAGCTGGCCGATCGACCGCATCGCGCCGGGCGGCATCCGCACCGTCGAAGGCGTGGAGCACCAGCTCGACTGCATCGTGTTCGCGACGGGCTTCGAGGTGGCCAAGCAGGGCACGCCGTTCGAGATTCGCGGGCTGGGTGGGCGTGTGTTGGCCGATGAATGGCAGAAGGGCGCGCAGGCCTTCCGCAGTGTGCATGTGGCGGGCTACCCGAACCTGTCGATGATCCTGGGGCCCAACTCGGGGCCTGGGCACAACTCGGCCTTGTTCTACATCGAGGCGCAGATCGGGTATGCGGTGCAGGCCGTGCTGGCTTTGCGTGCGCCTGGGAGGCGCTATCTGGATGTGAAAGCGGATGTGCAGCGGGCGCACAACGAGGCGTTGCAGCAGCGGTTAGGGCGAACCAACTGGAACTCGGGGTGCAAGAGCTGGTACCTGACGGAGGACGGCTTCAACGCGACGATGTACCCGGGGTTTGCTTCGCAGTATGCGAAGAGTTTGGCTGTGTTGGATGTGGGGGAGTACCTGGTCGGTTGATTTGGTTGTTGTGCTTGGCGGAGAGGGCTGAGGCGGCCTCCGGCCGGGCTTCGTTGTTGGCGGTCCCGCTGCACGGGACTGCCCTGCGCTGCTCGTGGCGAGGTGGTGCTGGAGAACTCGCTACGCAGACCTTGTCTGCTCCGCTCAAACAGCTCCAGCAAGCTAGATGACGAAGCGCGCTGCGCGCGCCCACCTCGCCACTGCGCTGCTCGGCGCCAACAAGGCGCCCCGCCGGAGGCCGCCTCAGCCCCGGGCATTTACCCGGTCAAGAAATACTCGGAATCGAAAGTATCTCAGAGTCAATTAGTCTCAAAAGAGCGGCTTTGGCATCACCCTTTCCTGCAAGGCGTGCATTTAGCAAATCATATAGGTCGGAGGCTTCAAAGACATAGATTCCGGCGCGTTCAGCTAGGCGGCGTACTGTGCTTGGCATTTCATGGGTGGTCATAAGCAAAAGAGCAGTTGGTGCGTACGGAAGAAGTCTAAGCTCTTTATAACGTTCATCTACTGTGGAAAATATTTTGCTTACAAGGAGTTCGTTTGTGCCTACCAGTTCTCTTACTGCATTTGTACTAACTCCGTGAGTAATGTAGTGCTTCGCTTGAGCGATCCACACAAGTTTATGGGATACGGCTCTTGATAATGCAGGCGCCACACCGCGATATCCAAATGCATCGACACCTTGATCATGGGATCTGGGTGTTCTAAACACTATTTCACAATTTATTTGTTTTAATACAATGGCTGCAAGGTCTTCGAATTTGTTGGGGTCAATGCTTTGTAACGCGTCTTGAAAGGTTATTCGCTTGTCGGCTGGGCTTGTTTTTCTGCCTGTTACGATATGCCCCTCTCCTAAGGGGTCAACAATATCAAACCGAATAGATGAATCTGTTGCGATCCTGGAGTTGTATTCTTCAACTAGGTCACTGCGAAACTGATGCAGTCTTTTTTCAAAAAAATTACTTATGACTTCCGAGGAGTAGTGTTTTGCCAAATACTCTTGGAGGACGACTTCAAGTTTCTTCTTAGGAGACTGAGGTGAGTATTCGCAAAGGAAGTAGGCCAAAGCCTCTTCCCCGATTCGTTGAAGCTGCTCGCTCATTTGGATTTTTTCACTAAGCTTTTGAGCCCTTCCAATGTCGTAAGTATGTCGCTCAGCAACGAAATTTCTTTCGCGCCAAAAGAAGCCGCCTGCGCAACACCAATGCGCCCCAACTCATCATGTACTGATTGCAATATTGCCGCCGGTGATGCAGCCGCTTTGGTTCCTTCTGCGATTCGAACAGCGTCCAAAAGACTCTGATCTGTATCTAATAGCGACTCGAAAGCATGGGAATTGCTTACTATGAGTTTTAATTTACGCACATCAGAATAAGTCGTTAGTTTGGGTTCGTGTTTCGCATCGCCTGTAACAAGTTGGAAGAATTGACGAGCCAACTCGGCATCAATGAACGTTGTTTCTTCATGGGACCAACCGAACTTCTCTCGGACCTCAGGGGATGAAACCATTTCATGAAGCAATCGATAAAATTCCGGTTCCGCTTTGTCTCCAAAAAGCTCGTCCTGTTCCATGTATTTCAGAGCTGCGACGGCTCTATATCGTCGCGCAGCTTCAACGGACGAAATTCCCAGCATTCCTCCGATAGCCTTAAAGTCGAGATTCTCTTCATCCTTCAGTTCAGCAACAAGCAATGCTTGTTGATAAGCGCCCCACTCTTTGGGGCCTGCAATATGCCGAATGCCCATAATCACGCGTTCGGCGTGTCGTAAATCTTTCCCTGATGATTTCAAGATGGCGCATGGGATTTTGGAAAATGAGCGCTTTTGCTCAGTAGTGAGTGCCAATACGCCTTCTCTAGATTCTTTGAGTAGCGATTTTAGGGACGCTATACGACGGTTGCCCTCTACCACCACATAATAACCGGCCGCATGCTTGTATGGGGCAAGGATAATACGTTCCATCGGCACGTATCCATTTGTTAGAATGGAGTTCTTTAGCTCGTCGAGTTGATAGTCTCGTTCAAGCTTTTCCAGTGTTGCCATCTGGACTTTTTCTTCATGGAAACGGGTGACCACCTTCTTTTTGAATTTCTTTTGATCCCAAAAGCGATAGTTGTTGGGGTCCAGCAAGATTTTCCCGATGGGCACATCAGCAGCCTGAAAATCGAAAGGGCTTGCAGTTGTATTCGCCGTCTTCGCACTAGTAGCCATGACCTGATGCAATGATTGAGAGTGAATGAGTTGACCTAATGTTAGACGCAGTTCCATTGATCTGTGCGGAAATTGCACACCAACGTTCTCGTCAGATCTTCTGCGATTTGGCGTTACTGAAGTGATGGAGTTGAGAATGATTTTTCGGTTTTTCTATACGTTCCATCTCCATCTCCATCTCCATCTCCAGCGCCTCGCAGGGGCGGTAGCGGGCAAGGGCCTCTGTTGCGCCGAGGAGCGCAGCAACGAGGTGGGGCGCGCACGCGCAGCGCCTTTGTGAACTGACTTGCTGGAGCTGTTTGAGCGCAGTGGCCGAGGGCCACGTAGCGAGTTCTCCAGCACCACCTCGTTGCGAGCACCGCAGGGCAGTCGGCCTGAAGGGCCGACCGCAACAGTGAACCGCGCCCGCTGCGGCCCCTGCGAGGCGCCCGCCTCACCTGAGCACGACAAAGAAAACAGCACAACAACACAGGTCAATCCAAGATCTGCTCCAATGCCCCTCGTCCATTCACAACACAACGAGAACGACCCGATGCACGCTCCTGCCCAACACCGCACAGCCCCACGCAGCAAACTCGCCCAATTCGCTCTGGCCCTGTCCCTCGCAATCGGAGGCATCGCTCTCACGGCCCAACCCGACACCGCCCAAGCCGCCGCCCCCCAACTCAAAACCCAGGCCCCCGGCTGGTACCGCATCATGGTCGGCAGCGCCGAGGTCACGGCCCTCAGCGACGGCACGGTCGACCTGCCCGTCGACAAGCTCCTGCATACCTCGCAGGCCCGCATCGCCAAAGGCCTCAAAGAGAACTTCCTGAAGGCGCCGCTCGAAACCTCCGTCAATGGCTTCCTCATCAACACGGGTGACCGCCTCGTGCTCGTCGACACCGGCGCCGGCACGCTCTTCGGCCCCACGCTGGGCAAGCTCGCCGCGCAGATCAAGGCCGCCGGCTACCAGCCCGAGCAGGTCGACGACATCCTCATCACGCACATGCACCCTGACCACGTCGGCGGCCTCGCAGTCGATGGCCAGCGCGTCTTCCCCAATGCCACTGTGCATGCCGACAAGCAGGACGCCGACTTCTGGCTCTCCGAAGACAAGATGAACGCCGCGTCCGCCGAGATGAAAGGCTTCTTCCAGGGCGCCATGGCCTCGCTCACGCCTTACGTCAAGGCCGACCGCTTCAAGCCCTTCGACAAGGACGGCGAAGCCGTGCCCGGCATCCGCACCGAGGCCACGCACGGCCACACCGCCGGCCATACGGTCTACGTGCTCGAGAGCCAGGGCCAGCGCATCGCCTTCATCGGCGACCTGATCCACGTCGCGTCCGTGCAACTCGAAGCGCCCGAGGTCACCATCAACTTCGACAGCGACCAAGCCAAGGCCGCCAAGGCCCGCGCGGCCACCTTCGCCCAACTGGCCAAGGACGGCAGCCTCGTGGCGGTCAGCCACTTCAGCTTCCCTGGCGTGGGGCACCTGCGCAAGGACGGCAAGGGCTGGGTGTGGGTGCCGGTCAACTACAGCAGTCAGGTTCGCTGACCTGGCCGCGGGCCGCCTGCCGAGGTGGGCGGCTCAAACCAGGTCGAAGCGGTCCATCCGCGCTGTCGTAGACCTCTGGCAGTGCGCGCAACGGCGCGTTCAAGCCAAGGTTCACGCATCCACCGAGATTTGGCGAGCGCCACACGGGGCCCTGGGCCGGACACCACATGAAGAACGCCGACTACTACATCGCCAAGCTGGGCATGACCGAGCACATCGAGGGCGGTGCCTTCAAGGAACACTACCGCTCACCCCTGCTGGTGCCGCGTGCGGCGCTGAGCCCGGCGCACAAGGGCGATCGCAACGCCAGCACGGCCATCTACTTCCTGCTGCGGCATGGCGAGTTCAGCGCCTTCCACCTGCTGGCCTCGGACGAGGTGCTGCATTTCTACGACGGCGAGCCCATGCACGTCTACGAGATCGACGCGGCGGGCGCCATGCAGGTGCACGTGCTGGGCCGCGACCTGGATGGCGGCCAGCGGTTCTCCACCGTGATCCCGGGCGGCAGCTGGTTCGCCTTGCGCTGCGAAGTGCCGGGCGGCTTCAGCCTGATCGGCTGCACGGTCGCGCCCGGTTTCGATTTCGAGGACTTCACGCTGGATGACCGCGCCGCGCTGCTCGAGAAGTTTCCGCGGCATGCGGGGCTGATTTGCGAGATGACCTTCGAGCGCGCGTGAGTTGTGCGTTGATCAGAGCGCAGTCTGATTTTCGGTCTCGGCTCAGGCTGCCGCTGTGGATGGCGGGTCAATCGCAATCGGGGATCGGGACGTATTGCATGCCTATCAACCGATACATGTCCGTGGCCTTGCCGTATTGGCGACGCGCCGCAGCCAGCGCGGGGGCAGACATTTGTTCCAGCGGGACATGCCGGTCTTCGTCGCGCCATATCTTGAATCGGATTCGTGGCGCATTGGCAGGTGTTGGGTTCATATCCATGTCCCGTCCGTGCGTGAGCTTCCACCATGTCGCGTGCTGCGCGTCAGCGGCTCTTTCGTTTTCACTGGAAACCGGGGGAAGCCATTCGGTAAATCGATCTGTGTACAACTGCTTTGGCAGCTTGAACCAATACTCGATATACGGTGTTTGCGGAGATTCGCTCGCGGCTGCGTACAAATGCACTGCCACGTAATCCCGAGGGCGAGTCCAGGCAGGGTGCTCATACACGGGCTGGTTCTTGGCTGTGCGCCCGATCAGCCATATATGGTCGGCACTGTCGCTGAAGCCGCCATCGCTGCGCGTTACTTCGCCATAGCCCAGAAAACCCCGATGTATGGCTTGCGGGTCGGGCGAGTCCGCCATCCGCAGAACAGTCTTGGGCGCTTTTTGGAGTTGCTCTTGTGTGCAGGTCGCGTAAGGCGGGCACTCCACGGCATCCACGGTGATGGTTTCGAAAAAGACCTTCCTGGCTGGCAGGCATGCTTGAATAAGCACGTGTTCCTCGGTCCAGTAGTCGGCCTTGATGCCCGGCTCTTCCTGCACATTGGCGCATCCTGCCATCGACAGATAAACAGCCATGACGGCCACTTTTCGCGCAGCGCCCTGATGCATGGCCGCGTTCAAGCGTGACACCATAGGTTGTGACGTGAACGTCGGGTCGGGCAAGGTCATGTCAGCTTGGCTCCCGCATTGTGGTTCATGGGCAGTCTGCCAAAAGCATGTGCGCGGCAACGCTTGAACTGATCGGCTTACTGAGGTCAATTGAACTCAGGCAGAGGATGGTGCTCTGCGCTCGGCCATGCCGCGCCGCAGCATCGTGAACGGTGCCCATCAATTGGGTAATGAAAATTACCAAATGAACGATCGTTCGGAAAAACCGGTGCCATCCACTTGCGCCAAGTTGACGTTAACGTCAATATCCTGATCCGTGAGCATCGCCATGTTCAAAGGGCAACGGCCACGACACATCGCTATGACGTGTCGTGGTCGCTGCCTTTGACACCATCGATTGATGGGTAATTTAAATTACCTATCGAGCCAGCAGGCCAGGCGATCAAGCGACCTGATCAAGTACTTAGCGACCCGAGGAGACACCCCCATGCCGATCCAATGCTTTGCCCCCACCTGGATGACCGAGGAACACCAGATGGTGTTCGACTCGGCCAAACGTTTCATGACCGAACAGTGGGGCCCGAAGGACGAAGCCTGGCGCCACGCCGGCATGATGGACCGCCAGGCCTGGGAAGACGCGGGCGCCAATGGCTTCCTGTGCGCCTCGATGCCTGAAGCCTACGGCGGCGGCGGTGGTGATTTCGGCCACGAGGCCGCGCTCGTGCTGGCCCAGGGCGAAGCAGGCATCGGCGGCTTCGGTGGCTCGCTGCACTCGGGCATCGTCGCACCCTACATCCTCCACTACGGCACCGAAGAGCAGAAGAAGCGCTGGCTGCCCAAGCTGGCCACGGGCGAGTACATCGGCGCCATCGCCATGACCGAGCCCGGCACCGGCTCCGACCTGCAGGGCGTGCGCACGCTGGCCCTCAAGTCCGAAGACGGCCAGACCTACAAGATCAACGGCAGCAAGACCTTCATCACGAACGGCCAGCTCGCCAACCTCGTCATCGTGGTCTGCAAGACCGACAAGGACAAGGGCGCGCAAGGCATCTCGCTGTTCGTGGTCGAGACCGACGAAGCGCCGGGCTTCCGTCGTGGCCGCAACCTCGACAAGATCGGCATGGAGGCGCAGGACACGTCCGAGCTGTTCTTCGACGACGTGGTCGTGAGCAAGCACAACCTGATCGGCGAGAACGAAGGCATGGGCTTCTTCCAATTGATGCAAGAGCTGCCTCAAGAACGCATGCTGGTCGCGCTGGCTGGCATCGCGGCGATGGAATACGCGATGAAGGTCACGCTCGAGTACACGAAGGAGCGCAAGGCCTTCGGCAAGCCCATCTTCAGCTTCCAGAACACGCGCTTCAAGCTGGCCGAGTGCCAGGCGCTGCTGCTGGCCTCGCGCGCGCTCGTTGACGCCGCCATGGTCTCGCACCTCAAGGGCGAGCTGGGTGTGGACCGCGCCGCGCTGATCAAGTACTGGATCACCGACAACCAGTGCAAGCTGATCGACGAGTGCCTGCAGCTCTTCGGTGGCTACGGCTACATGAAGGAGTACCCGATCGCGCGCCTGTGGGCCGATTCGCGCGTGCAGCGTATCTACGGCGGCACCAACGAGATCATGAAGGAGCTGGCCTCGCGCTTCCTGTGAAGCTTGTTGTGAGCCATCTCCAAGTCCAGACAAATCCAATCAGACCAGAAGGAGCTTCCATGACCGAAGCCTACATTTTCGACGCCGTGCGCACGCCGCGCGGCAAGGGCAAGAAAGACGGCAGCCTGCACCAGGCCACGCCCGTGTGGCTGCTGCGCACGCTGCTGCAAGCCCTTGAGCAACGCAACAAGCTGGACACGTCTTTGGTAGACGACCTCGTGCTCGGCTGCGTGACGCCCGTGGGCGAGCAAGGCGCCGACATCGCGCGCACGGCCGTGCTCGACGCCGGCTGGGCACAGACCGTGTCCGGCGTGACGCTCTCGCGCTTCTGCGCATCGGGCCTGGAGGCCATCAACCAGGCCGCGCAGCGCATCGGCTCGGGCATGGAAGACATGATCGTGGCCGGCGGTGTCGAGTCGATGAGCCGCTGGCCCATGGGCTCGGACGGCGGCGCCTGGGTGATGGACCCGCGCATCAACAACGGCACGGCTTTCGTGCCACAAGGCATCAGCGCCGACCTGATCGCCACGCTCGAAGGCTTCTCGCGCGCGGACCTCGATGCCTATGCTTCTGAATCGCATCGCCGTGCCGCCTTGGCGCCAGGCCGAAGGCCGCTTCGACAACTCCGTCGTGCCCGTGAAGGACATCAACGGCATGCTGATGCTGGGCAAGGACGAGACCATCCGCCCGCGGCACCTCGCCCGAGTCGCTGGCCAAGCTCATGCCTTCCTTCGAGATGATCGGCACGATGGGCTTCGACGCGACCGCGCTCGACAAGTACACGACCATCGAGAAGCGTCATCCACGTCACCACGCGGGCAACTCCTCGGGCATCGTCGATGGCTCCGCGCTGATCCTGCTGGGCAGCAAAGAGATGGGCATCAAGGCTGGCCTCAAGCCACGCGCCAAGGTGCGCATGTGCTCGGTCATCGGCTCCGAGCCCACGATCATGCTGACCGGCCCGACACCGGCTTGCCAGAAGGCCTTGAACAAGCTCGGCATGACGGCCAGCGACATCGACCTGTGGGAAATCAACGAGGCCTTCGCCACCGTGCCCATGAAGACCGCGAAGGATCTGGGCGTCTCGTTGGACCGCGTCAACGTCAACGGCGGCGCGATCGCCATGGGCCACCCGCTGGGTGCCACGGGCGCCATCATCCTGGGCACGGCCCTCGATGAACTCGAGCGCACCGGCAAGGCCACCGCCCTGGCCACGCTGTGCATCGGTGCCGGCATGGGCATCGCCACCATCATCGAACGCGTCTGATCCGAGAGGCACACCAAATGACTCAATCTCAAGCCCATCCTCAGGCATTCAGCTTGGATGTCGAGCAGACGGCATCGGCCTGGTCACCATCGACATGCCCGGTCGCGCGACGAACGTGCTCAACCCGACGCTGGTCGAGCCCTTCGCCGAACTGGTCAGCAAGCTGGAGACCGATGCGTCCATCAAGGGCCTGGTCATCACGTCCGGCAAGTCGACCTTCATCGTCGGCGCCGACATCGACCAGCTCACGAAGATCACGAGCGCCGACGAGGCCTACAAGCTCTGCGAAGACCTCAAGGGCATGATGCGCCGCATGGAAAAGTGCGGCAAGCCCGTCGTCGCCGCTCTCAACGGCACGGCCCTCGGTGGCGGCCTGGAGCTGGCCCTGGCCTGCCACGCCCGCATCGCGCTCGACGACCCCAAGCTCAAGCTGGGTCTGCCCGAAGTCAAGCTGGGCCTGCTGCCCGGCGGCGGCGGCACGCAGCGTGTGCCCCGCATGATCGGCATCCAGAAGGCCATGGACTTCATCACCCAGGCCAAGGAAGTGAACGCCACCAAGGCCAAGGAAATGGGCCTGGTCACCGACATCGCCGCCACGCGCGACGACCTCCTCGCCAAGGCGCGCGCCTGGTGCCTGGCCAACCCGAAGGCTTCGCAGCCCTGGGACAACAAGGGCTTCCGCATCCCCGGTGGCGACAGCAAGAGCCCGGCCGTGGTGCAGATGCTGGCGATCGCGCCCTCGATGGCCAATGCCAAGGCGCATGGCAACTACCCGGCCATCACGCACATCATGAGCTGCCTGTTCGAAGGCGGCCTGCTGGACTTCGATGCCGCGCTCGCAAGTCGAGTCGCGCTACTTCGCCGCCTGCGTGATCTCGCAGACCAGCAAGAACATGATCGGGACGCTGTGGCACCAGCTCAACGCGATCAAGAAGGGCCAGTCGCGCCCCAAGGGTATCGCCGAAGGCGAGGTCAAGAAGGTCGGCATTCTGGGCGCGGGCATGATGGGCGCGGGCATCGCGTATGTGTCGGCCAAGGTCGGCATCGATGTCGTGCTGCTCGACATGTCCCAAGAGAGCGCCGACAAGGGCAAGGCCTATTCGCAAGGCCTGCTGGACAAGGCCGTCGCGCGCGGCAAGAGCACGCCTGACAAGCGCGACGCGCTGCTCACCCGTATCAAGCCCACGACCAAGTACGAAGACCTCGACGGCTGCGACCTGATCGTCGAGGCCGTGTTCGAAGACCGCGACATCAAGGCCGAAGTGCACCAAGACGGCCGAGGCCGTCATCCCCGCCACGGCCGTCTACGCCTCGAACACATCCACGCTGCCGATCACCGGCCTGGCCGAAGCCAGCGCGCGCCCCGAGAACTTCATCGGCCTGCACTTCTTCTCGCCGGTCGACAAGATGCCGCTGGTCGAGATCATCATCGGCGCCCAAACGTCTGACGAGACGCTGGCACGCGGCTTCGACTACGTGCTGCAGATCGGCAAGACCCCGATCGTCGTCGCCGACAACCGCGGCTTCTACACCTCGCGCGTGTTCGGCTTCTACATCATGGAGGCCCTGGCCATGCTCGGCGAAGGCGTGCACCCGCGCTCGATCGAAGTCGCCGCGCTGAAGGCCGGCATGCCCATGTCGCCATTGGCGCTGCAAGACGAGGTCTCGCTGAGCCTGTCGCTGCACATCGGCGAGACCACGCGCCGCGACTGGCGCTCGAAGGCAAGACCTAGCCCGAGCACCCGGGCCGCGAGGTGCTGGTCAACATCGGCCAGAAGCACGACCGCGTCGGCCGCAAGACCGGCAACGGCCTGTACGACTACAACGGCAAGGAGAAGTCGCTGTGGCCCGGCTTGGTCGAGCTCTACCCGCCCAAGGCCGAGCAGCCTTCGCAGCAGCAGCTCATCGACCGCCTCCTCTACGTGCAGGCCAACGAATCGGCCCTCTGCTACGAAGAAGACGTCGTGCACTCGGTGGCCGATACCAACATCGGCTCGATCTTCGGCTGGGGCTTCGCGCCCAACCATGGCGGCGTGCTGCAGTTCATCAACGCCGTCGGCGTCAAGCAGTTCGTGGCGCGTTCGCGTCGAGCTGGCCAAGCGCTACGGCGAGCGCTTCGAGCCCGCGGGCATCATCGTGAAGCAGGCGCAAGAAGGCGGTCGCTTCGAGGACGCCGCGTGAGCGTGGCCCCGCTCCATCCGCTGGCCGACCTGCTCGGCGGCTTGCGCGTGATCGACCTCACGCGCAACCTGCCCGGGCCCTTCGGCACGCGCATGCTGGCCGACCTGGGCGCCGAGATCATCAAGGTCGAGCCGCCCGAGGGCGACCCGGCGCGCCCATTGGGCAGCCTGTTCGAGGCGCTCAACCACGGCAAGGCGTGCCGCAAGATCGATTTCAAGAACGCGGCCGACCTCGATCAGCTGCGCGACTGGATCGCTTCTGCCGACGTGATGGTCGACAGCTTCAGGCCCGGTGTGCTCCAGGCCATGGGGCTGGACTGGGCGCGCTTGCAAAGTATCAACCCGAAGCTGGTGATGGTCTCGATCACGGGCTATGGCCAGCAAGGGCCCTGGGCCCAGCGCGCCGGCCATGACCTGAACTTCATGGCGATCTCGGGCGTGCTGGACCAGGTGAGGGCGCCCACGGGCGAACTGGCCATGTCCAACGTGCAGTGGGGCGACCTGGCTGCGGGTTCGTCCATGGCCTGCATCGCCATCCTGGCCGGCGTGTTCAACGCGCAAAAGACGGGCGAGGGCCGCCACATCGATGTGAGCATGACCCACGGCCTGCACGCGCACCTGGTCATGCCCAAGGCGACCGGCCCTCTGCTGGCACCGATGCTGGGCGGCCGCCTGCCCGGCGCCGGCGAAGACATGCTCAACGGCTGCCTGCCTTGCTACAACCTGTATGCGACGGCGGACGGCCGCCATCTGGCCGTCGGCGCGCTCGAGTTCAAGTTCTGGAAGGCCGCTTGCGAAGTGTTCGAGCGGCCCGACTGGGTGGCGCGCCACTGGCAGCGTGGGCAGATGCCCGGTTCGTCCGACTGCGTGGCCTTGAAGAAGGATGTGGCCGCGCTGATCGCGTCCCAACCTTTGAGCCACTGGGCCGAGCGCTTCGAGCAGGCTGATGCCTGCGTGACGCCCGTGCTGAGCTTGCAGGAGGCGCAGGCGCACCCTCTGTTCGCCGCCGGGCAAGGCCCAGGCCCAACGCAGGTGCGAGCCTGGTCGCCAGTGAATTAACAAGCCGTTTTTGGGGAGCCGACCGCGAAGGTCGGCGTTGCAGGGCCTGGCGGCTTCGGTTGCCAGGCCCTTTTTGTTGGCCGGCCGCCTCGATCCCGTTGCGCCGCCTACCCTGACTACCCCTAGCCAGAAAACGTAGGCCGATGCCCACGCCGCCCGCAGCCGCCTCCCACGGGGCAATATATTCAAACGTTTGTTTTTTTTCAAATATGGGTATTTACTTAAACACAAGGTTGTAAGTCAGTATGTTCGTAACCCTAAAGTGGTTTGGTGTTAATGCCGCCCCGCGTTTGAATGATATTGAATGGTCTGCCGTATTTACCCGGTGTCAGCGAATGATTGGCGCAATTAAAGTTTGTCTGTGCCCAAACAGAAAGCACATTCACCAATCATCGTCACCTAGTTATTTGGAGATAAGTCATGCGTACATTGCAAACCCAAGAAGTCAAGGTTGTTTCCGGTGCTGGCCTGATCACTGGCGTTCTGACGACTGGCGCCCAGGCCGGCGCCGCCGTCGGCAAGGGCCTGCTGCAAGCTGGCGTGATCGTCGGCAAGCCCCCTGGTGACCGGCACCGTGAACGTGCTCAAGTTCATCATCTGATTCAGGTTGCAAGCTCCACTGCATCCGTCCTTGGTTGAGCCGGGCCTCCAAAAGGGGTTCGGCTTTTTTAATTCAAACGGAAATGCAGCGATTGATCTTGCGCTGAAACGGAATGAAAATATTGGTTTCGCCATTTTGTGAAGGGCCATGATATTGATGGCGACACGATGATGCCGATATGGACACGTTTGAAACATCATCTGGCGTCATGCCGCCCATGAAAAAGGACATCAGGCCGCGCTTTTGTCCATGGCCACGGTGGCAGCGGCCTCCAGCGCCTGCCCAACCTCTTTGCGGAAGCGGTTGAGCTCCTGGACGCTGGCGAAGCTGCGGCCCATCAGCAGGCTCAGGTTGTGCAAAATGCGCTCGACCACCTTCGATTCCCACACCGCGTCGAACTGGATCTGGCGGTCCAGCCAATGCTCCAGCCACTGCGGATCGGGCATGCGCGACTGGATCGTGTCCCTGGGGAACAGCTTTTCGCTCACATGCAGCGTGGTCGGGTGCAGGGCCTGGGCCGTGCGGCGGGCGCTGGCCATCAGCACGCCCACTTTGGCGAAGGCCGCGCGGGCCTCGTCGCCGAACTTGTGGAGCGCGCGTTTCATGTAGCGCAGGTAGGCGCCGCCGTGGCGGGCCTCGTCCTTGGCCAAGGTCTCGTAAATGGCCTTGATCACCGGCTCGGAGTGCCATTCGGCGGCGCGGCGATACCAGTGGTTCAGACGGATCTCGCCGCAGAAGTGCAACATCAAGGTCTCCAGGGCCGGGGCCTTGTCGAACTCGAAGCGGATCTCGTGCAGCTCCTGCTCGGTGGGGACCAGGTCGGGGCGGAAGCGCTTGAGGTACTCCATCAGCACGAGCGAGTGCTTCTGCTCCTCGAAGAACCACACGCTCATGAAGGCCGAGAAGTCGCTGTCGTCGCGGTTGTCGCGCAGGAACATCTCGGTGGCGGGCAGGGCGGCCCACTCGGTGATGGCGTTCATCTTGATGGTCTGGGCCTGCTCTTCGGTGAGCAGGCTGGCGTCAAAGCGGTCCCAGGGGATATCGGTATCCATGTTCCAGCGGACGGCTTCGAGTTGCTTGAACAGTTCGGGATATAGCATGGCGTTCTCCAGATAAGCAGATGCCCCAGGCAGGGCGGGCTCAGGCTAAGCTGGTTTGATGACGGTTTGATAGTCCTTTTGCAACAATTGCGTGACGGAGACGCCTCATGCCCAAGACGCCTTTCGCTTCATCTCTCCTGGTGCGCCTCGCGCTGACGGGCAGCCTGCTGCTGCCCGCCATGTCGATGGCCGCCGACGCCGCGCCGGCCTGTCCGGCCCTGCTCAACAAGACCTTCCCGCGCCTGCAGGACGAAAAGCCGCAGTCGCTGTGCCAGTACAGCGGCCAGGTCATCCTGGTGGTCAACACGGCCAGCTACTGCGGTTTCACCAAGCAGTACAAAGGCCTCGAAGCGCTCTATGCCAAGTACAAGGACCGCGGCCTCGTCGTGCTGGGCTTTCCCTCCAACGACTTCGGCAGCCAGGAGCCCGGCACCGCCAAGGAGATCGCCGACTTCTGCGCCAACACCTACGGCGTCAAGTTCCCGATGTTCGCCAAGAGCCACGTGGTGGGCGACGAGGCCAACCTGCTGCACGCCGAACTGCGCAAGGCCACGGGCACGCGCCCGAAGTGGAACTTCTACAAGTACCTGATCGGCCGCGACGGCAAGCCGGGCAACGTCTACAGCAGCATGACGGCGCCCGAGGACCGCGAGCTGGTCGACGACATCGAGAAGCTGCTGGCGGCCAAGCCCTGACGAAGGCCTTGGCATCGAACAGGCAAAAAAAACCCCGCCATGAAGGCGGGGCTGCGCAAACCCTGTTGATGTATGCAACGCTCTCTTTGGAGGCGGGATGATGGTTGACCATCTCCTTGCCATGTCTTCGTTCCCCTTGTTTCCGTGTGACAGCACGTAGACAAAAATGTAGATGGATCCGACACGATCCATATCCCTCTGTAGGGGGTGTTGTCAGGCTCCCTGCGTATAGCGAAATTCAATTTCCCTAGGGGGAGTTCGGACAGGAGGGCTGCAGCCCACTTAAATAGGGGGGTGCTTGTGCATTAAGCCACGTCGGGATGGCGCACGGCCCGCACGTCCCTCAAGTTGGGGGATGACGGCACCGAAGGACACGTCATGATGGGCTTGAGGTCGATGGTTTTGACCTTACCTAGAAGGCAAGCCTGAAGGACCACGACGGAGTATCGTTCATGCACATGCTTTACAACTCAGACAGCTATGCCGTTGTGCAGATCGAGCTGCCTGCCACCGATGTCTTGCTGATGGACCCCGCGTCCAGCCTCAAGCGCGGCGGCTATGAGATTGTCGACAAGTTCGCGCGCAAGGAAATGTTCATCGAAGGCGCGCTGGCCGAGTCCTTCAAGGAAGGCGTCGAGGCCCTGATCGAAACGTCGCCCAGCGTCGAGGAGTTCGACGCCTACCTGGAGCGTTTCGCCGGCATGGCGCAACAGCCAGTCGTGATGCATTGATCGCTTCCGCCGTATTTGCGCGGACCGGTCGCTCAAGCGCCCACGGATCTCCTCCGAAAACCGATTACGCATCAGAACAAATGATCGGGTAAAGCCAAGCCCTCCTGGGAGGTGGGGCCTGGACGAGGAATGGGTGCATGTCTCATTGGATGGTGGGGACGCACTACCAGGTTCCGGTCCTTGTGGGGGCCTGGCTGGTGGGGGTGTATGCCCTGTATTTGCAAAGCCTGGTCGTGCGCCGGGTGCGCGCCAGCGACCGCGATGCCGGTTACGGCTGGCTGCTGGGCGGCGCCTTGTGCGTGGGCACGGGCTTTTGGGCCGAGAGCCTGCTGGGCGTGGTGGCCGTGCAGTGGCCGATCCAGGTGGGCTATGTGCGCTCGGTGGTGCTGGCGTCGTGGCTGCCCGCCGTCATGATCAGCGCGGGCTCGACCTGGATGCATTGCCAGGAGCGGCTCTCGTGGCGCGTGCGCGTGCTGGGCGGCCTGATGACGAGCGCGGCCATGAGCCTGCTGACCTTCATCAACGTGTCGGCCATCGTGATCCGGCCCGAGATCCATTGGGATGTGCGCACCTTGTTCGCGAGCTTCGTGGGCATGACGCTGACCTGCGCCGTGGGTTCGGTGCTGATCCGCCGCAGCCTGGTGCAGCCTTTGCAGCATGGCTTCATGCTGAGCGTGTCGGCGTTGGTGGTCACGCTGTTCCGGGGCAGCCAGATGCTGATCGTGATGGCCGTGGGTTTGCCGATGGGCGCCGTGTGCCTGAGCCTGCATGGGGTGTCGGGCGAGTCGCTGGGGTTCTTCCTGAGCGTCTCGTCGCTGATCACCTTGCTGCTCGTGCACCTGGGCACCGTGCAGGACGAGCGCAACCAGACGCGTCAGCAGGCCCTGCAGCAGTCGCTCAAGCAGGCGCGCGATGCGCTGGAAGAAGCGGCCCAGCACGATGCGGCCACCGGCCTGCTCAACCGCGTGGGCTTCGAGCAGGCCTTGCGCAAGACGCTGGCTGGCGATGTGCAGAGCCTGGCCGTGTTCCGGCTGAACCTCGATGGTTTCAAGACCTTGGTCGAGACCTTCGGCCATGACCTGGGAGACAGGGTCGTGCGCTTTCTGGCCGGGCGCCTGATGGGCCAGGTGCGCGAGGGCGATGTGCTGTGTCGCTCGGACACGGGCGAGTTCCTGCTGGTGTGCGGCGGCTTGTCGGACGCGCATGGGGTGGCGCAACTGGCGCAGCGCATGGGCGAGGTGATCCACGAACCGTGCCTGGTCCAGGACCACGACATCGCGCTGAGCTGCTCGATCGGCATCGCCTGCTACCCGGACAGCACCCATGCCGACCAGTTGCTCAGCCATTCGCAGGACGCGATGCTGACGGCGCGCAAGGCCGGCGGCGGCGTGTACTGCTTCTACGAGCGCGGCATGGACCGCATCGGCGTCGAGCAGATCGAGATGCAGCGCGACCTGCGCCATGCCATCGCGCGGGGAGAGCTGGCGTTGCATTTCCAGCCCAAGTTGCGCGCGGACGACAACGCGCTGGCCGGCGTCGAGGCCTTGTTGCGCTGGACGCATCCTGTGCGCGGCATGGTCAGCCCAGGGGTCTTCATTCCGGTGGCGGAGCGCTTCGGCCTGATCGGCGAGCTGGGGCTGTGGGTGCTCGACGAGGCCTGCCGCCACATCAGGGTGTGGCACGAGGCGGGGCTGAACATCCCCGTGGCGGTGAACCTGTCGGCGCACCAGCTGCGTCAGCCCGATCTGGAGCTGCGTGTGCGCGACGTGCTCAAGCGCCACCGCGTGCCGGCGCGCATGCTGATCCTGGAGATCACGGAGTCGGCCACGATGGACGACATCGAGGCCTCGCTGCGCGTGTTCGACATGCTGGCCGACATCGGCGTGCAGCTGTCGATCGACGATTTCGGGACGGGCTATTCGAGCCTGAGCTACCTGCGCCGCCTGCCCGCGCGCCAGCTCAAGATCGACCGCAGCTTCGTGCGGGATTTGGCGGCCAGCTTCGATGCGCAGGCCATCATCGAGGCGGTCGTGCGCCTTTCTCACGCGCTGGGGCTCAAGGTGGTGGCCGAAGGGGTCGAAACAGAGGCTCAGGCCAGGATCTTGGCGCGGCTGCAGTGCGACGAGCTACAGGGCTTCCTGTTTGCCAAGCCCATGCCCGAGGGCGCCCTCCTGGCCTGGCTGGTGCAGCGCGGCACCACGGTGGCCCCTTTGTTCAGGGACCGCCACTCCGGTCGCGTCACCCAGCATGACGCCGACATGTATGGATGGACCGAGATGGAGACAGCGCACCCATGACCCCTGTGTCGCCGGCTTTGAGCCAATGGTGGTGGCTGTTGGCTGCCTTGCTGGCCGTCGCCGTGTTCATGTCGGTGCTGCGCTCTTGGCTGGCTTCACAGCCCAGTGAGGATGAGCCCGCCCGGCCCGATGTGTCGCCCGCGGATCAGGCCGATTGGCGCAAGCCGCGCGGCAACAACGTGCAGGACCCTTTGACCGGCCTGGCCACGCGCCTGTGGCTCGAAGACCAGTTGGCCGCCGCCGTGATGCGCGCCGAGGCCAAGCAGCGCCGCCTGGCCTTGCTCTACATCGACCTGGACGGCTTCAAGCCCATCAACGATTCGTTCGGCTATGCCTGTGGCGACAACCTGCTGCGCGAGGTGGGCCTGCGGCTGCAGGCGATGGGCCGCTCGACCGACACGATCGCGCGCATGGGCGCCGATGAATTCCTGATGCTGCTCGACGGCGACCCGGACGGGGCCTCGTCGGCACTGGTGGCCGACCGCATCCGCCACAAGCTGCAGCGGCCTTACATGGTCGAGGGCCGGGAGGTGCGGCTGTCGTGCTCGATCGGCATCGTGCTGTTCCCGGACCACGGGCCACGCGGCAAGCTGATCGCGCGGGCCGACGCGGCCATGATGGCGGCCAAGCACGCGGGCGGCAACATGCATTGCTTCTTCGATGCGAGCATGGAGCACGATGCGGAAAGCGCCATCGACCTGCAGCGCGACCTGCGCACGGCCATCGAAAGCGGCGTGGGGCTGGAGCTGTACTACCAGCCCAAGATCGACGGGCGCGACGGCCAACTGACCGGAGCCGAGGCCCTGCTGCGCTGGCATCACCCGGGCAAGGGCATGGTCAGCCCGGCCGTGTTCATCCCCGTGGCCGAGCGCTTCGGCCTGATCGGCGCCTTGGGCCAATGGGTGACCGACGAGGCCTGCCGGCAGGTGCGGCTCTGGCTGGACGCGGGCCTGCCCCTGCATGTGGCGATCAACCTGTCCGTGCACCAGTTGCGGCAGGCGGACCTCGTGGACCGCATCCGCGAGTCGCTCAAGCGCCACCGCGTGCCACCCGAGCTGATCACCTTCGAGATCACCGAGTCGGGCGCGATGGAGGACGCGCAGGCGTCGCTGCGGATTTTCGAGCGCATCGCGCAGACCGGCGTGGCGCTGTCGATCGACGATTTCGGCACGGGCTACTCGAGCCTGAGCTACCTGCGCAAGCTGCCCGCCAGCGAGCTCAAGATCGACCGCAGCTTCGTGCAGGACATGGACAAGGAAGAAGACGCCAAGGCCATCGTGCGGGCCGTGATCAAGCTGGCGCACGCGCTGGGCCTGCATGTGGTGGCCGAGGGCGTGGAGACCGAGGCGCAGCAGGACATCCTGGTGCGCATGGGGTGCGACCAGTTGCAGGGCTTCCTGTTCGCCAGGCCCATGCCGGCCGCCAAGCTGCTGGCCTGGACGGCGGGCGACGAGCTGCCCGCCAGGCGGCCTTACTTCCAGCAGGCCCGGTTCGATCTGGACGACTCGGACGCGCGAAGCGACAACGCCTAAAATGCGGGGATGAGCACCTCCGTCCCTTCCGTGTCCAGCCCGCCCGTCGAGCGCCGCCCTTACACCCGCGCCGCCCAGTTGCCCGAGATCATGCGCCAGCGCATCGTGATCCTCGATGGCGCGATGGGCACGATGATCCAGCAGTACAAGCTGGGCGAGGCCGACTACCGCGGCACCCGTTTTGCGGATCACGGAAAAGACCTCAAGGGCAACAACGAGCTGCTGCAGCTGACGCGGCCCGACGTGATCACCGAGATCCACGAAGGCTATCTCCAGGCCGGCGCCGACCTGATCGAGACCAACACCTTCGGTGCCACGACCGTGGCGCAGGAAGACTACGACCTGCCCGAGCTGGCCTACGAGATGAACGTGCAGGCCGCCAAGCTGGCCCGCGCCGCCTGCGACAAGTACAGCACGCCCGACAAGCCGCGCTTCGTGGCCGGCGCCATCGGCCCGACGCCCAAGACGGCCAGCATCAGCCCCGACGTGAACGACCCCGGCGCGCGCAACGTCGATTTCGACACCCTGCGCGAGGCCTACTACGAGCAGGCCAAGGCCTTGCTCGAAGGCGGCAGCGACGTCATCCTGATCGAGACCATCTTCGACACGCTCAATGCCAAGGCCGCGATCTTCGCGGTCGACCAGCTGTTCGAGGACACGGGCGAGCGCCTGCCCATCATCATCTCGGGCACGGTGACAGATGCCTCGGGCCGCATCCTGTCGGGCCAGACCGTGAGCGCCTTCTGGCACTCGGTGCGCCATGCGCACCCACTGGCCATCGGCCTGAACTGCGCGCTGGGTGCCTCGCTGATGCGCCCCTACATCGAAGAGCTGGCCAAGATCGCCGGCGACACCTTCGTGAGCTGCTACCCGAACGCGGGCCTGCCCAACCCGATGAGCGACACGGGCTTCGACGAGACGCCCGAGATCACGGGCGGCCTGGTCGAGGACTTCGCCAAGGCGGGCTTCCTGAACATCGCGGGCGGCTGCTGCGGCACGACGCCGGCGCACATCGCGGCCATCGCGCAGCGCGTGCGCGCGTACAAGCCGCGTTGCCTGCATGAAGGCACGACGGGCTTCCTGAGTGGCTTGAAGGCCGCTTGAATGTGATGTCGAAGAGAGGGCTCAGTGCCCTCTGACGATGGCCTGCGGGATGGCGTCGAGCGGCAGCTCGCGCTCGACCCCGCCCATGCGCATGGCCTCCTTGGGCATGCCGTAGACCACGCAGCTGTCTTCGTCCTGGCCGAGCGTGCGGGCGCCGGCGTCGCGCATCTCCTTGAGGCCGCGCGCGCCGTCGTCGCCCATGCCGGTCATGATCACGCCCAGGGCGTTGCGGCCCGCGGCGCGCGCCACCGATCTGAACAGCACGTCGACTGATGGGCGGTGGCGGCTCACGGGCGGGCCGTCGACCACGGCCACGCGGTACTGCGCGCCGTTGCGCTCGAGCACGAGGTGCTTGCCGCCCGGCGCGATCAGGGCCAGGCCCGTGTGCACGCGGTCGCCGTTCTTGGCTTCGCGCACCTCGATCTCGCAGACCGTGTTGAGCCTTTGCGCGAACGCGGCCGTGAAGGCCTCGGGCATGTGCTGCACGATGACGATGCCGGGGCTGTCGACGGGCAGCACGCTGAGGACGGCTTCCAGCGCCTGCGTGCCGCCTGTCGATGTGCCCAGCGCGACCACGCGGTCGGTCGTCTCGCTCATGGCGCGCTGCACGGACGAAGCGCCCGGCAGCACGGCATCGGCCGAGAGCTTGGCGGGGATGGGCGCGGTGCGGCTGGCGGCGGCACCCGTCATGCGCCGCACGCGGGCTTGCGCGGCGGCCTTGACCACGGCCAGCAGGTCGTCCGATTCTTCTTGCAAATATTGTTTGAGGTTCACTTTGGGCTTGGCCACGATGTTGACGGCGCCCGCGGCCATGGCCTGCATGGTCGTGTCGGCGCCTTGCGTTGTCAAGGTCGAGCAGATCACGACCGGCGTGGGGCGCTCGGCCATGATCTTGCGCAGAAAGGTCAGGCCGTCCATGCGCGGCATCTCGACGTCCAGCACGATCACGTCAGGCCATTCCTTGGCCATGCGTTCCATCGCGAAGATGGGGTCGGCGGCGGCACCGATGACCGTGAAGGCCTTGTCGGCCGTCAGACGCTGCGTCAGCACCTGGCGCACGACGGCGGAGTCGTCCACGATCAGCACACGTATGGGCTTGTTCATCATCAGTCCGATCGCTTGCAGTAGATGGAGGGCTTGATCATCTGCAATTGATCAGTGACGCCGTGCAGGCTCTCCGAGTGGCTGATGAGGAGATGGCCGCCGGGCTTGAGCAGCGGCAGCATGCGCGACACGACTTCGCGCTTGGTTTCCATCGAGAAGTAGATCATCACGTTGCGCAGGAAGATCACGTCGAAAGCGCCGATGTCGGGCAGCCTGGTGCTCAGGTTGATTGAATCGAACTGCACGCGATCGCGGATGGGCTGGTCGATGAGGAACCAGCCTTCATGGTTGCCGATGCCCTTGAGGCAGTACTTGGCGCGCATGTGGGCGGGGATGTTGGCCGCGTCTTCCATCGGGTAGAGCGCCCGCCTGGCCGTGCTCAGCACGCGCGAGCTGATGTCGGAGGCGAGGATCTCGAAGCGCATGTGCCCCAGCGCCTCGGCCAGCACCATGGCGATCGTGTAGGGCTCTTCGCCGGTCGAGCTGGCGCCGCTCCAGATGCGGATGGGGCCGCTTTGACCCAGCGATGGGGCCACGGTGCGCCTGAGGAAATCGAAATGCTTGGGTTCGCGAAAGAAGTAGGTTTCGTTGGTCGTCAGCAGGTCCAGCGCCATCTGCCGCTCGGCCTGGTCTTTGTGGATCAGGCTGAGGTAGTCGGCGTAGCTGTCCAGGCCGCGATGGCTCAGGCGCTTGGCGAGCCGGCCGCTGACCAGGGGCTTCTTGGCATCGCTCATGTGGATGCCCGCCAGCTCGAAAATCATCTGACGGAAGCCCTTGAAATCCTTGTCGCTCAGTGCGGGCACCATGCTGCCATCACCCTTCGATGTGATGGGCCTGGTTGCCGGCGCCGCCCATGCCATGGAGCATCGAGATCTCGTCGACCGACAACACCTTGCCCAGGTCCAGCAGGATCACGAAAGTGCCGTTGACCTTGGCCATGCCGTCGATGAAGTCGGCGCGGATGCGGGTGCCGAAGCTCGGCGCGGGCTCGATGTTGCTGCCGTCGATCTGGCGCACGGCGCTGACGGCATCGACGATGATGCCCAGCACGTGCGTGTCTTCGTCGGACTGCACTTCGAGGATGACGATGCAGGTGCGGCGCGAGATGTCGGTCTTGGCGCGGCCGAAGCGCGCGTTCAGGTCGATCACGGGCACGACGGCGCCGCGCAGGTTGATCACGCCGCGGATGAAGCCGGGCATCATCGGCACGGCCGTGATGTTGCCGTACTCGATGATCTCGCGCACACGCAAGGTGCCGACGGCGAACAGCTCACCGCCCAGGCTGAAGATCAGGTACTGGCTGACCATGCCGGGCTGCTTGGTCTGGCTGGTGGGTAAGGCGAGTGCGGTCATGGGTCACCCCTCGAATTTCACGAACTCTTGCGGGTTCAAGGTCTGCTGGCTGTCGTGCTTGCGCTTGCTCGTCAAGGGCTTGCGCGGCGCGGACGGGGAACGGGCCGCACGCGCGATGACGTGGCTGGCCGTGGCTGTGGTCGGGCTGTGCGTGTCGGTCGTGAAGAAGGTCATCAGCTCTTGCAGTTGCTCTGCCTGGCTGCTCATCTCTTCGGCCGTGGCGGCCAGCTCTTCGGAGGCGCTCGAATTTTCTTGCGTGAGCTGCGACAGCTGCGTCACGGCCGTGTTGATCTGGCTGATGCCGGACGACTGCTCGTCGGAGGCCGAGGCGATCTCCTGCACGAGGTCCGATGTCTTGGAGATCGTGGGCACGATGGCGTCGAGCAACTCACCCGCGCGCTCGGCCAGCGACACGCTGGACTTGGCGACCTCGCCGATTTCCTGCGCGGCCTCCTGGCTGCGTTCGGCCAGCTTGCGCACCTCGTCGGCCACGACGGCGAAGCCCTTGCCATGCTCGCCGGCACGGGCGGCTTCGATGGCGGCGTTCAGCGCCAGCAGGTTGGTCTGGTAGGCGATGTCGTCGACGATGCTGATCTTGTCGGCGATCGTCTTCATGGCGACCACGGTGTCTTTCACGGCCTGGCCGCCTTCATTGGCTTCCTTGGCGGCCTTGCCCGACATGCCTTCGGTGACCTTGGCGTTGTCGGCATTCTGCTGCACGGAGCTGGACATCTCTTCGATCGACGCCGAGGTCTCTTCCACGCTCGATGCCTGCTCGCTGGCGCCCTGGCTGATGCTCTGCGCCGTGGCCGACACTTGTTCAGCCGCGGCCGACAAGGCGTTGGACGACGAGCGCACCTCGCCGATGATCTGCGACAGGCGGTCCGTCATGCTCTTGATGGCGGCCAGCATGCTGGTGTTGTCGCCGGGCTTGATGTCGACCTGCACGGTCAGGTCGCCCTGGGCGATGCGGCTGACCACGTCGGCGGCATAGGCGGGCTCGCCACCGAGTTGCTTGATCAGGCTGCGCGCGATCGTCCAGCCGATCAGGCCGATCACGATCAGGGTCACGGCCGACACGGCCAGCGCGGTCACGTTCGCTGTCTGCTGCGTGACGATGGCCTCTTCGGAGGCGTGTTTGGCCAGTTCATTGTTGTACTGGCGATGCTCTTCAAACGATGTGGCGAGCTTGACGATCAGCGGGCGGTTCTTGATCTGCCACTCGACGGCCTCATCACGCTTGCCCGCACGTACCAGCTCCGAAGTACCGCGGAACACGGCCGTGGCATCGCTCAGCGCGGCGCGGTCGGCGGCCAGCAGTGCCTTGTCCTTGTCATCGGCGAGCAGCGCATCGTATTTCTTCATCGCCTCTTCGGTCTTCTTGGCCAGGTCGGCCACGGTCTGGTCGATCTCGCGGATGCGGTCCTTGTCCGTGTCGGCGATCTGCTGCCAGGTGCGCGTGCGCATCGTGGCGATGTAGCCAGCGGCTTCGTCCAGGATCAGGATGCTGGGCATCACGTTGGCATACGAGAAGTTGGCGGCGTCGTAGACCTTCTTCATCTGGATGGTCGAGACGCCGGTCAGCACGGCGATGCCGGCCAGCGCCGAGAGCACCAACAGAATGAACTTTTGAGCAACGGTCAAAGATTTCATGGAGAGCAGCCTTCACGGAATGATGGGACTTCAGGGAGCCCGGCTATGGGCGATGGACGCGGCAACGTCGAGTTCAGTTGTGCAGCGCCGGTCGTCGAGCGACATGTTGGTTCGCCTGAAAACCAGCCTCGCTCTCGGTGGCCACTTGCGTGACCAGGGTCGGGACATCGAGCAGCAAGGCCACGGCCCCGCTGCCCAGAATCGTGAAGCCGCCGACGCCGCGGATCTGCTGGAACACCTTGCCCAGCGGCTTGATCACGGTCTGCAGCTCGCCCATCAAGGTGTCGACCACCAGGCCGACGCGCTTGCCGCCGCCCTGCACCACCACCACGTTCTGGCGGCGGCTCGGTTCGCCTTCGATGTCGTACAGCTCGCGCAGGCGCACCAGCGGCAGCACTTCGCCGCGCAGGTCCAGCCAGTCGCGCTCGGTCGTCTGTTTGTGCGACAACTCCATGCATTCGATGACGGTGCTCAGCGGCACCACATACGAAGCCTTGCCCACGCCCAGCAGGAAGCCATCGATGATGGCCAGCGTCAAGGGCAGGCGGATGCACACGGTCGTGCCCACGCCTTCGGTGCTGCGCAGGTCGATGGAGCCGCGCAGCGCCAGGATGCTGCGCTTGACCACGTCCATGCCCACGCCGCGACCCGACAGGTTGCTGATCTGCTCGGCCGTCGAGAAGCCCGGCTGGAAGATGAGGTTGAAGATGTCCTTGTCGCTGAGCACGGCGTCAGGTGCAACCAGGCCACGCTCGATGCCCTTGCGCAGGATGCGTTCTTTGGTCAGGCCGCCGCCGTCGTCGCTCACTTCGATGACGATCTGGCCGGCCTCGTGCTTGGCATGCAGGCTGACCGTGCCTTGCGCGGGCTTGCCCGCTTGCGCACGGCGCTCTGCGCTCTCGATGCCATGGTCCATGGCGTTGCGCACGAGGTGGGTCAGCGGGTCGGAGAGCTTCTCGACCACGGTCTTGTCGAGTTCGGTCTCGGCGCCGCTGATCTTCAGGGCGATGTCCTTGCCCAGCTCCTGGCTCACATCGCGCACCACACGCTGGAAGCGGTTGAACGTGCCGGCGATCTGCACCATGCGCAGGTTCAGCGCCGAGTCGCGCACCTCTTCCATCAGGCGCGTCACGGCCGATGTGGCCTGCGTCAGTTCCTTGATCTTGTGGTTGCGTGCCACGAGGTGGGCGCCCGCGCCGGCGATGATCAGCTCGCCGACCAGATCGATCAGGCGGTCCAGCTTGGCGGCGTCCACGCGCAGCAGGTTGGTCTCGCCCTGGCGCGACGCATCGCGCGCCTTGCTTTGCTTGGCCAGCGCGGCGTCCACGACCTCGGGGTGCACCTGGTCGCGCTCGACCAGCATGTGGCCGAGCGGCGGCACGGGCTCGCCTTGATGGCCGGACACCGTCTGGTCATCGAGCGCGGCGTCGAGTTCGGCGTGTGTGAGTGTGCCGCAGCGGATCAGGATCTCGCCCAGGCGCATGTCGGCTTCGGGCAGCTCGGCGATCAGGGCCTTGTACTCGCTGATCTTGCCGTGCGGCGACAGGATGCGCACGAAGCTCTCGTCGCGGATGAACTCGAAGGCGCCTTCGATGGTGGCCTTGTCGGCATCGGTGCGGAAGTTGATCTCGAAGCCCAGATGGCATTCATCGGGGTCGAGGTCGTTCAGCGCGGGCACGTTGTCGGCCAGCGTGACGATGTGCACGATCTCGCCGAACGTGGTGAGAAAACGCACGAAGCTCAGCGGGTCGAAGCCCTGGCGCATCGTGTCGCGGCCGAAGCGCACCGAGATGTGCCAGTTGTCCGTGTCGACCACGCCGCCGCCCGTGCGCTGCAGCTCGGCCTCATCGGCATGGTTTGCCGTGGCGGCTGTCGCGGCGGCCGATGCGGTGGAAGCGTGCGAAGCGCCTGCGCCCAGCACCTTTTCCATGCGCGCGATCAGGTTGGCGCCGAGCTTGGCGCAGGGCTCGTCGGGCTCTTGCCCGGCGGCCAGCAGCTCGACCAGCGAGTGGATGTGGTCGCCCACGCCCAGGAACAGATTCGCCAGGTCGGCGTCGAAGCGGATGCGGCCCTTGCGGACCTCGTCCAGCACGTTCTCGGCCACGTGCGTGAAAGCGACGATGCCCTGCAGACCGAAGATGCCCGCGGAGCCTTTGATCGTGTGGGCCGCGCGGAAAATCGCGTTGATCGTTTCCGCGTCATCGGGTTGCTGCTCGATCAGCAGCAGGGCCTCTTCCATCTTCTCGAGCAGGTCCCTGCTCTCGGTGATGAAGGCCATCAGGGCTTCGTCGAGGTTCATGCCGTTGTCTCCACGTCAAGGACGAGCGGATCGCCGAACTCGCGCGCGAGATCGGTCAACTCCAGGGCGGCGATGAATGGCGGTGGGTGTCCGACGAGGCTCAGCGTGCCGCCACGCTGTTGGGCTTCGCGCTTGGCGGCCAGCAGCAGCTGGATGCCCGCGCCATCGACCTCGGAGACGTCGCTCAGGTTGATCTGCAAGGTGCTGGACTCGGCCAGCGCCGCCATGATGCGGTCCTTCAGGGCGTGGACCGCGAACACGGTCAGCTCGCCCTCGATGCTCAGCGGCCCGCTCATGGCATCACCAGCTTGGAGACGACGTTGAGCAGCTGCGGTGGCAGGAAAGGCTTGACGATCCAGGCCTTGGCGCCGGCCGCGCGGCCGCGCTCCTTCTTGTCGTCGCTGTCTTCCGTCGTCAGCATCACGACGGGCGTGTACTTGTAGGCGGGCAACTGCTTCATGGCGGTCACGAAGCCATAGCCATCGAGGTTGGGCATGTTCACGTCGCTGATCACGAGGTGGTACTTGCGGCCATCGAGCTTGGTCAAAGCCTGCTTGCCGTCTTCCGCTTCCACGACCTCATAGCCCGCACCGCTCAAGGCGATGCGCACGGCCATGCGCAGTGAAGACGAGTCATCGACGACCAATATGGTTTTGGGCATGTTGCAGTGCTCCGGTCAAAAGAAAGTGGTGTCTTGTTCGACAACCTGGCTGGTCGCGGTGAGAGAGGGCTGAGGCACAGGGCGACCATCGTGTGCGGCCAGTTCTTCGGGCGTCGTGTAAGTCGTCTTGAGCTTCTCGAGCCACGCGGAGGGTTGGAGTTTCTGAGCGGCTTCGGGCGCCGCCGCTTCGTGCAGGCAGGCCAGCAGGCGCTCCTGATCGGCGCTGGCATGCTCGAGCATCTGGCTGATGCGGTCCTGCGACTGCACGGCCACCAGCACCTCGTCGATCTCGGCGCGCACGGACTGGCCCTCTTGCAGCAGCGCCTGCGAACCGTTGACCACATCGGATGCCGTGGCGCGGATGCGCTCGACCACCGATTCGATCGTGTGGCTGGCGCGGTCCATCATCTCGTTGTCGTGCCTGGCGAAGGTCTCGTAGCTGGTGCGCGTGCGCTCGATGGCCTCGCTCACCTGCTTGACGACCACGCTGATGCGGTCGCCCGTGCGGCCCGATTCGGTCGACAGGTGGCGCACTTCCTTGGCCACGACCGCGAAGCCGCGGCCTGTCTCGCCGGCGCGTGCGGCCTCGATGGCCGCGTTCAGCGACAGCAGGTTGGTCTGCCGCGCGATGGCGCCCACTTCGGTGGCCATCTCCTGCAACTGCCCGACGAACTGCGTGACCGTCACGACCTCGTTGAGCAACTGCGCGCGCAAGGCCAGGGCCTCGCGCAATTCCTGCAGCAAATGGGTGAGCTGGTTCTGCGCTTCGGACAGGGCACCGAGCAGGCCGTTGCCTTCGCCCTGGCCGGACGACTGGTCCATCGTGTGGCACAGGCGCTGCGACATGCCCGCGAAGCGCATGGTCAGCACGTCCATCGCGTGCGTCAGGTGCGTGCGCGCGGTCTGCAACTGCCGCGACCAGACCGGCAGCACGGATTCGCACAACTCATTGAGCGGCGCGCCGCTGCCCGCCGCCTGTGCGGCGCCCGAAGCGGACGCCTTGTCGACCCAGGCCTGGCAACCGAACCAGCACAGCGCGCCCAGCGCCACGAACAGCAGGGTGCTCAGCCACGACCAGGCGGGCCACATGGCACCTGCCTGAATGCCGCCCACACCCAGCAAGGTGGTGCCCGCGAATGGCCAAATGGCGGCCCTGCGGCTGGCAACCATGGACAGCTGCATCCTCATAACCGAAGCTCCTGCGTATTTGCTCTCGCAGGGCTATCGACAAATGGCAACACCAGCTTGATGAAACCACAAGACGAAACGTGGACTATTTCATGATGAGGGCCAAAAGCCGAGCGCTTTCATGGGGGGTTTTCAGTGTTTTATGACACACCGCGCCGCGCTTTCGATAACTTGTGATCTCGTGCAAATGTGGGGTCTTACTTGTCCTCTACAGAGCGTTTTGTCACGAGATGGGCGTGTGCTTTAATAAGATCGGAATGTGACTGCTGTTGATCCATATGTTGCCCAAGACCCTCGCCCTCATTGACGATGACAAGGAATACACGGAGTTCCTCGCGCAGTATCTGCAAGGGCAGGGCGTCCGGGTGGATGTGTTCGCCGACAGCAATGACCTGTTGGTCCACGCGGACCCGTATGGCTACGACTTCTACCTCGTCGACCTGATGCTGCCGGGCATCGACGGCACCAACCTGATCGACATCCTGCGCCGCCGCACATCGGCCGGCCTCGTGGTCGTGTCGGGCCGCCTGGCGCCCGATGTGTTCCAGCAGGTGATCGGCGCCGGTGCCGACATGTACCTGGCCAAGCCCGTGCAGTTCGAGCAGGTGGCGCTGGCCATCCAGGCCGTGTACCGCCGCATGGGCGTGGTCAGCCAGCAGCCCTCCGAGTGGAAGCTCGATCCGCGCGCCGGCCAGTTGCTGGCGCCCGATGGCGCGCAGGTCGACCTGAGCGACGCCGACCTGGCCGTGCTCGAATGCTTCGTCGAAGCCAATGGCGGCGTGGTCAGCCGCGACACCTTGCGCCAGCGCCTGGGCCGCAGCGACGACAACGACGCCGCCGATGGCCTGAACGCCACCATCTACCGCCTGCGCCGCCGCATCGAGCGCGCCACGCCCACGATCGTGCCGCTGCAATCCAAATCACGCGTGGGCTACGTGTTCCGCGCGCCGATCAAGCTGCTTTGAACAAGCCGGCGGGCCTCAGCTGTCCGTCTGCACGACCACCAGCCGCATCGACACCACGGCATCCGTGTTGTAGGCCAGCTCGACGCGGCCGCCATGCAGCTCCATCACCCGCTTGACGATGTAGAGCCCCAGGCCGTGGCCCGCGGTGCCGCTGTTGTCCACCTGGCGCCCGCGCGTGCCGCGCTCGAACAGCACGGGCAGCAGCTGCTCGGGGATGCGGTGGCCCGTGTTCTCGACCTCGATGATCAAGGCCAGCGGGTCGTCCGAGTCGTACAGGCGCACGACCACGGGCGAGCCGGCCGTGCTGTACTTGAGCGCGTTGGCCAGCAGGTTGCGCAAGGCCAGGCGCATCAGGCTCATGTCCATCGCGGCCGTGCGCGTGGTCGTGATGCGCTGGATCTGCACACGCGGCCGGTCCGCCGCCGACATGTCGCCGATCGCCACGGCCACCAGCGTGTCGATGTCCGTGTCCTGCATGTGGATCGGGTCGGCGCGGATCAACAAGGCCGCCACGGCCAGCGTGTTGTCGATGCTCGCCATCACCTGCGTCATCACGGCCTGCGCGCGCGCCAGGCGCGGCGTGGCCACCTGCTCGTGCACATTGGCCAGCGCCGCCTGCGCGCTCTGCAGCGCCGACGAGGCATTGTTCAGGGGCTGGCGCACCTCGTGGGCCAGCACATCGAGCATGTCGCTGCGCTCGCTCAGCAGGGCACGCAGCTCGCGCGCCTGATGCTCGAGTTGCGCGCGCAAGGCCTGCTCGCGCGCCAGTTCATCGCGGTTGTGCACCTGCTCGGTGATGTCCTGGATGGCGCCGACGAGCTTGACAGGCACGCCGTCCTTGCGTTCGACCTCGCCGATCGCACGCACCCAGATGCGCCTGCCCGAGACCGTGGTCACGGGCAGTTCCATGTCCCAGTGCGTGCCGTGTTCCATGCTGGCTTCGACGGCCGCTTGCATGGGCGCGCGCGCGTGCTCGTCCACGAACTCGAAGGCCTCCTGGGCGGTGGGCTGGTAGCCATTGGGCACGCCGTGGATGCGGCAGGTCTGGTTCGACCAGGTCACGACCTTGGTGACGAGGTCGGTCTCCCAGCCGCCCACGCTGGCGATGCGGCCCGTGCGGTCGAGCAAGGCTTCGCTCGCGCGCAGCGCGGCCTCGGTGTCCTTGAGGCGCGCCACGTCGGTGATCTGCGCCAGAAAGCCGATGACCTCGCCGTCGACGACATCGGGCAGGTAGTTGGCCAGGCTGTGCCGCTGCTCGCCGTGGCGGCTTTGCAGGATGCGCTCGAAGGTCTGCGGCTCGCCGGCGAGCGCGGCCATCACGTGTGGCCGGTTCTTTTCGAACAGCTCGGTGCCCAGCAGGCTCGCCAGCTCCTTGCCGATCAAATCTTGCGGTTCGATGCCGAACCAGGCCGCATAGGCGCGGTTGGCGAAGCGGCAGCGCAGCTGCTTGTCCCAATAGGACAGCATGGCGGGCACCTGGTCGATCAGGTGGCGCAGGTAGTGCGCGTCGTTGCCCCTGTCGATCCCGGCGGCCATGTCAGTGGCCATAAGGGTCGTCGAAGCCCAGGGCCGCCATGATCTCGCGCTCGCGGGCTTCCATGGCCTCGGCTTCCTTCTTCTTGAGGTGGTCCCAGCCTTGTGCGTGCAGGGCGCCGTGCACGAGCATGTGGGCGTAGTGCGCCTCCAGCGTCTTGCCTTGCTCTTGCGCCTCCTGCTCGATCACAGGCGCGCAGATGATGAGGTCGGCCATGACGACGGGCTCTTGCGCGTAGTCGAAGGTCAGCACGTTGGTGGCGTAGTCCTTCTTGCGGAAGTCGCGGTTCAGGGCGCGGCCTTCTTCGGCATCGACCAGGCGCACGGCCAGCTCGGCGTCGGACTCGAGCGCGGCCTTGAGCCAGCGGGCCACCTTGTGGCGGGGCAGGGTGTCCTTGTGGCGCTTGTCGGCGAACTGCAGGCTCAGGCTCAGGGTCGGTTTCATGCGGGCTTGGAATCGCTGTCGGGGCGGGTATCGGAGCGGGTATCGGGGCGGTCGGAACTGCGGCGGCCCGGCGCGTCGGGCGCGCCCGCGCGGTGCGTCTCGGGCTGCGCGGACACGTCGGCCTCGTAGGCTTCGACGATGCGCGCGACCAGCGGATGCCGCACCACATCGGCCGACGTGAAGCGCGTGAAGGCCACGCCCTTGACGCGCTTGAGGATGCGCTCGGCGTCGATCAGGCCGCTCTTGGCGCCGCGCGGCAGGTCGATCTGGCTGACGTCGCCCGTGACCACGGCGCGCGAGCCGAAGCCGATGCGCGTGAGGAACATCTTCATCTGCTCGGGCGTCGTGTTCTGCGCTTCGTCGAGGATGACGAAGGCGTGGTTGAGCGTGCGCCCACGCATGAAGGCCAGCGGCGCGATCTCGATCAGGCCTTTCTCGAAGGCCTTGCTGACGCGGTCGAAGCCCATCAGGTCGTAGAGCGCGTCATACAGTGGGCGCAAATAGGGATCGACCTTTTGCGTGAGGTCACCCGGCAAGAAGCCCAGGCGCTCGCCGGCCTCGACGGCCGGGCGCGTCAGCACGATGCGCTGCACGCTGCTGCGCTCGAGCGCATCGACCGCGCAGGCCACGGCCAGGAAGGTCTTGCCCGTGCCTGCCGGCCCGATGCCGAAGCTCAGGTCGTGCGCCAGGATGTGCCGCAGGTACTGCACCTGGTTGGGCGTGCGGCCCTGCAAGTCGGCGCGGCGCGTGTGCAGCGTCGGGCCATCGGGCTCGTCATCGGGCAAGTGCGTGACCTCGGCGGCCTTGCCTGGGTGCGCGGCCTGTGCGGCTTGATGCGCGCGCTGCTGTGTCGCCAGGCTGGATGTGATGGCCAGTTGCACCACGTCGGCGCTGATGGGCTTGGCGCTGCGCGCATACAGGCCGTCGAGCAACTCGACCACCTGCTGCGGCACGCCGCGCGCGCCTTCGATGCGGAAGTGCTCGCCGCGCCGCGACATGGTCACGCCGAACGCGGCCTCGATGGTGCGCAGGTGCTCGTCCAGCGGACCGCACAAATGGGCCAGCCGGGTGTTGTCTGGTGGAGAAAAGCTGTGCCGCAGTTGCATGAAAACCCTGGAAACTGGAAAAAGCATGCAAATTGTCGCTTGCCCGGGGCTTCATGATGTGACATATCTTGCGAAAATCGGCTGTCTTTGTGCGCAAAGGTGCGCACACTGGGGCTTGGAGTCTTCATTGAGCATGTTGCATCGTTGGTGGCAGTCCTGGGCCCAGAGGTCTCGATCAGATGAGTCGGACTCCGATGGCGGAGAACCTTCGTCGCCGTTGGACACTGTCGGTCGTGTCAATCCGCAGTCGCGCCGCTTGTGGCTGCTGCTCGGCCTCGGGCTCGTGCTGGCCATGGTCGTGGCGTACGTGATGGTCGCGCTCAACCGCGAGACGGTGCGCCTGAGCCATCCGTCCACCATCGTGGCGGCCATGTCGGGCGAGTCGGCCGTGCGCGCGCTCGACCAGGCCTGGGCCGTGCCGAGCAACGCCGCCCAGTACCCATCGGGCCAGATGGGGCAGCTGGTGGCCCTGCCCGACGAGTGGGCGCAAAGCCACCCCGGTTACCAGGGCACCGTCTGGTACCGCTTCAATTTCGATGCCCGGCAGATGCCCGGGCCCGAGCAGATCCTGGCCGTGTACATCGAGCGGGCCTGCTCCAACGTCGAGGTGCACCTCAACGGCCAGCTGCTCTACCGCGGCGGCCGCATGAGCGAGCCTTTCGCGCGCAACTGCTACCGCTCGCACGTGGTCACTTTGCCGACCTACCTGCTGCGCAACGCCGACAACCAGCTCGACCTCAAGGTCGGCGGCTACCCCATCAACCGCGTCACCGCCCGCCAGCGCGCCGGTGGCCTGGCCGCCGTGCGCGTGGGCCCGCTGCAAGAGATCCGCGAGCTGTACGAAGAGCAGGAGTTCTGGACGACGACCGTCTCGCAGGTGCTGGGTGGCATTCTGGCCGTGCTGGGCGTGTTCGCGCTGGGCCTGGCCTGGGTGCGCCGGCTCGATTACCTCACCTACTTCGGCCTGCTGACCATCGGCTGGTCGGTGATGACCGGGCGCATGTGGCTGAGCGAAGTGCCGATCCCGAACGCGGGCATCGAGGTGCTGATCGCGATGATGTTCGCGCCCATGACGGGCTTCGCGATCAAGTTCCTGCTCAGCTATGCCGGGCAGAGCCTGCGTCAGGCCACGACGGGCCGCCGCCGCACCCAGATCAACGCCGTGCTGTGGCTGCAATGCGTGCTGCTGCCGGTCAGCCTGCTGCTGATGGGCGTGGACCGCCTCTTCATCGGCGCGCGCATCTGGTACGGCCTGTTCGCCATCGAGCTGTTCATCACGATCGGCTTCTTCCTGTGGGTGGCCGGCAAAGGCCGTCGCCCCGAGTTCTGGCTGATGAGCGCGGCGCTGGGCGTCGTGGCGGCCGTGCTGGGCATCGAGCTTACCTTCCAGAGCGGCCTGGTGCGCATGTGGGGCGTGCACATCACCCACTTCGTGATGCCGTTGCTGTACGCCGCCGTGGCCGTGCGCCTGATCCAGGTCTACGCCAAGGCCTTGCAGACGGCCGAGGGCGCGCGCAAGCAGCTCGAGCGCCGCGTGCAGGAGATCTCGGGCGAGATCGAGCGCAACTTCAACCAGATCGCCGAGCTGCGCGTCGAGCAGATCGCCGAGAAAGAGCGCAAGCGCATCGCCGCCGACCTGCACGACGACCTGGGCGCCAAGCTCCTGACCATCGTGCACACGAGCGACAACGACCGCATCTCGACGCTGGCGCGCGAGGCGCTCGAAGAGATGCGCCTGTCCGTGCGCGGCCTGACGGGCAAGCCCATGGTGCTGTCCGATGCGCTGGCCGACTGGCGCGCCGAGGTCGTCTCGCGCCTGGGCCAGGCCGGCATCGAGTGCGAATGGCGCAACCCGAACGACATCATCGAAGAGCCGCTGTCTTCGCGCACCTATGTGCAGACCACGCGTATCCTGCGTGAAGCGGTCAGCAACGTGATCAAGCACAGCGGGGCATCGCACGTGGTCATCTCGGCCGAAGTGCACCTCGATCTGCACGATTTCGTGCTCGTCATTCAGGACAACGGCAAGGGCATTCCCATGGAGCTCGACGGCCGCCTCGACCGCGGCCACGGTATGACCAGCATGAAGCACCGCGCCAAGCAGCTCAGCGGCCAGTGTCTGGTCGAATCCGGGCCGGGCTTCGGTACCGTGATCCGTTTGACCCTGCCGCTCGAAATCGCCACCATGCAACAAGTCCTTCAAGCAACCACGCCAGTCGCCGCTGGCGCTGCTAGCATGCGCAACATGGCGCGTGGACATTGACCCATCGTTCCCAATCTGAAGTGAGGCCCGTCGACCATGAAGCAAATCCTCCTACTTGAAGACCTGCCCGAAATCCGCGCCTGGCTCAAGACCCTGGCCCTTCAGGTGTTCCCTGGTGCGCAGATCAGCGAAAGCGCGCGCATCCACGACGCGCTCGAAATGGTCAACGCCATCCGTTTCGACGTCGCCCTGGTCGACCTGGGCCTGCCCGACGGCTCTGGCGTCGAGGTCGTGCAGGCGCTGCGCGAGAAGCAGCCCGACGTGCAATCGGTCGTGGTCACCATCCACGACGACGACGAGCACCTCTTCCCCGCGCTGCAGGCCGGCGCCTTCGGTTATCTGCTCAAAGAGCAGTCGCGCGAGCAACTGGCCGAACAGCTGCACCGCATCAGCCAGGGCGAGCCGCCGCTGTCGCCCTCGATCGCGCGCCGCGTGATCCAGTACTTCACGGCGCAGGCGCGCCAGCAGCCGATCCAGCCCGACACGGTGACGCCGCACGTGCAGCTCACCGACCGCGAGAACGAGGTGCTGCTGCGCGTGGCCAAGGGTTTCACGCTGCCCGAGATCGGCCAGCAACTGAACCTGTCGCGCCACACGATCGCCGACTATGTCAAGCAGATCTACCGCAAGCTCAATGTGTCTTCGCGCGCCGAAGCCGCTCTCGAAGCGCAGCGTCTGGGGCTCTTCCGTAGATGATCTCTCGCCTGACGGGGCTGCTGGCCGAGAAGTCGCCGCCCCATGTGCTGGTCGACGTGAACGGCGTCGGCTACGAAGTGCAGGTGCCCATGAGCACCTTCTACAACCTGCCTGAGCTGGGCGGCAAAGTCTCCTTGCTGACGCAGTTCATCGTGCGCGAGGATGCGCAGCTGCTGTTCGGCTTTTTGACGGCGGCCGAGCGCGAATCCTTCCGTGAGTTGATCAAGATCAGCGGCGTCGGGCCGCGCATCGCGCTGGCCTTGCTGTCGGGCTTGAGCTCGAACGAGTTGGCGCAGGCGGTGGCCGCGCAGGACACGAGCCGCCTGGTCAAGGTGCCCGGCATCGGCAAGAAGACGGCCGAGCGCCTGCTGCTCGAGCTCAAGGGCAAGCTGGCGCCCAACCTGGCCACGCCGGGCTTCGCCGCGACCAGCGACAACCAGGCCGACATCCTGCAGGCCCTGATCGCGCTGGGCTACTCCGACAAGGAGGCGCAGGCCGCGCTCAAGGCCTTGCCGCCCGATATATCCGTGAGCGATGGCATCAAGCAAGCCCTGAAATCCCTGGCTCGATGAGGCCAGTTCGGGCGCTGAATGTGGTGTGTTTAAGGGCATCATGGGATCCATGTCTTTGTTGAATCTTGTCTTTCCGGGTTTGATGAACAGCAGCAACATCGGGCGCGTGGCGCTGTCGTGGTGCGCCGCATGGACGCTGGCGGTGCCCGCATGGGCCGCGACGCCGGCGAAGGCTCCGGCCAAGGGCGCTGCGCCATCGCATGCGCCGACCAAGCCTGCGGCCGCATCCGAGCCAGGCAAACAAGCCGCCAAACCCGCAGACAAGCCCGTGGCCAAGGCCGCGCTGTCGGCCCCCATCCCGACACCGCAGGCTTTCTGCGACGAGATGACGCAACGCCTGCCCAATGTGCCCAAGGCCGTGTGCGCGCGCGCGCAACTTACGGCAGGTGGCGCCAAGTCGGCATTGGGCCGCCCGCTCTACCAGCGGGACGTGATCTCGCCCACGGCGCACCTGCGCGTGCTCGTGATCGGCGGCATCCACGGCGACGAGCTGTCGTCGACGGCGCTGGTGCTGCACTGGATCAGCGCGGCCATGGAGACGCCGTCCAACATCCACTGGCGCTTCGTGCCCCTGATGAACCCGGATGGCATGCTGATCAGCAAGCCCACGCGCATGAACGCGCACGGCGTCGACCTGAACCGCAACTTCCCCACGCCCAACTGGGACAAGGAAGCGCCCATCTACTGGAACCAGCGCACCAAGAGCGACCCGCGCCGCTACCCGGGCCCGAAGGCCTTGTCCGAGCCCGAATCGAAGTGGCTGTTCGACGAGATGGAGCGCTGGAAGCCCAACCTGATCGTGTCGGTGCACGCGCCTTATGGCCTGCTCGATTTCGACGGCCCGACCGTGGCCCCGCAACGCCTGGGCCGCCTGTACCTCGACCAGGTCGGCATCTTCCCGGGCAGCCTGGGCAACTATGGCGGCGTGCACAAGAAGGTGCCCGTCGTGACCATCGAGCTGCCGAGCGCCTTGCGCACGCCGCAAGAGGCCGAGATCCGCCAGATGTGGCTCGATCTGCTGCGCTGGACGGCCGAGCGGCTGGGCGCAGGCTGAGCGGCCCCCGGCGACAGGTCAACCGATCATGAAAAACGCCCTCGTCGAGAGGGCGTTTTCGTTGGTGCGGGCACGAGGCCTTGATGCATTGCTTCAACGCGTCGGCGGCGCCGCCTGCGTGCTGGGCAAGGCCGCCAGGATCTGCAGCAGCCGGTTGATCTGCAAGGGCTTGACCAGGTAGTGGTTGAAGCCGGTCTGCAGCGCCTTGGCGATGTGGTCGGGCAGGGCGTCGGCGCTCAGTGCGATCAAGGGCAGGTGCTTGAACTCGGGTTGGGCGCGCAGCCTGCGGCACAGGTCGAGGCCGCTGCCGTCGGGCAGGTTGATGTCGACCAGGGCCACGTCGGGGTGGGTGGCTTCGACGCTGGCCAGGCCCTCGGTGGCCGTCTCGGCCGAGTACAGGCGCACCTGCGGGTAGGCCGCGAACATGGCTTCGACGAGGCTGCGGTTCAGGGCGTTGTCCTCGATGTGCACGACGCGCAGCGGCGGCAGCATCACGGCGGGCTCGTTGCCGCGCGCGGCGTTGGGGCGCAGGGCGCCGGGGCCTTCGGCCAGCGGCAGGCGCAGGGCGAACACGCTGCCGCGGCCCAGCGTGCTGGTCACGTCGATGCGGCCGTGCATCAGCTCGGCCAGGCGCTGCGACACGGCCAGGCCCAGGCCGTTGCCCGTGGGCTTGCCGGGCGCGGTATCGAGCCGCGTGAAGGGCTGGAACAGGCGCGGCAGGTCGCTCTGCTCGATGCCGAAGCCCTGGTCGCGCACCTCGATGATGGCGATGCGCTCGTCTTGCGCGGCCTTGCCTTGCAGCCAGATGGTCGAGCCCTGCGGGCTGAACTTGATGGCGTTGCTCATCAGGTTGAGCAGGATGGCGCGGGTGTGTTGCGGGTCGGCCCAGACGGCGGGGCATTGGCAGTCGACGACCACGGTGATGTCCTGCGCCAGGGCGTCGTCTTCCAAGGCGGCGCGCACTTCGCGCAGCAGCACCGACAGCTCGACGCGCTGCGGGCGGATGCCCAGCGGCTTGTCGTCGAGCTTGGCGTATTCGAGCGCCTGGTCGAGCAGCGAGAGCAGTTGCTGGCCGGCCGTGTGGATGTGGCCGATCTGGCGGCGCTGCGGCTCGGGCAGCTGCGACTCGTCGACCATGTCCAGCAGCTGCGTGAAGCCGAGGATGGCGTTGAGCGGCGAGCGCATGCTGTGGCTCATGCGAGAGAGGAAGTCGACCTTGGTGGCCAGGGCCACTTCGGCTTCGAGGCGCTTGGCGTGCTCGGCGTCGGCGCGGCGGCGGTCGCTGACGTCGGTCAGGACCTCGATGTAGCGGTTGATCTGGCCTTCGGGGCCGTGCACCGGCTGCACGGAGCGCGACACCCAGAAGGGCTCGCCATCCTTGCGGTGGTGGCAGACCTCGAGACGCTCGATGCTGCCGCCTTGCGCCAGCACCTGGTTGATGCGCGTGATGGTGGCGGGATCGGTGTGCGGGCCGCTGAGCAGCTCTTCGGGCAGTTGCCCGTGGCACTCGGTCAGCGTGAAGCCGGTCAGGCGCGTGAAGGCCGGGTTGACCCAGCTGATGCAGCGCTGCGCATCGCAGATCATGATGGCGTCGGTGACCCGGTCGGCCACGAGGGCCAGTTCCTGGTTGGTGGCCTGGGAGCGTTGCAGGGCGGCCTGCAATTGCCGCATGACCTGGCCTTGTTGTTCGAATGCATCGTGGCGCAGATGCAATTCATCCAGAAGTCGTTGTGCGTCGTCTGCCATGGTGTCGGAAACGCCCACGGGCAGTGAGCGGCGTATGTTGGCGGATTGCCAGGAGGCCGATTCGGCCATGCCGGCGGGCGGCAGAGAGGTGGGTTCGTCCGTGTCTGCAGAGCGAATGTCTGGCATGGCGGTTTCTCCTCGTGTCTTGACCCGGAGTCAGTACAGCAATATGGCCTGCTTCGGTGTGACCAGAAGCCTGCGCCGAGGATCGATAAAACGTGATTCCAGCGCCTGGGAAATGGCAGTGTAGGCACTTTCAGTCAATTTGGCCACGGGTTTCACATGGGGTAAACGATGCACGCCACAGATGTGTGATCCGTTGATCGAAAAGGCGCGTTCGGCTCATTTGTCACTTGACTTCGCGGGCCATTTCTCCTTCGGGCAAAGACAAATGCCGCCACGCCTTGGGTTACGCTGTCGCGTCTCAACACTCGGCAAGCGGCATACCCATGAGCTCAGTCTATGACTTCGAGGCCCAGACCATCACCGGCCAGGCTGTGAAACTCGACCAGTACCGCGGCAAGGTCCTGCTGATCGTCAACACGGCCAGCAAGTGCGGTTTCACGCCGCAGTTCGAGGGCCTGGAGAAACTCTGGCAGGACCTCGGGCCCAAAGGCCTGGCGATCGTGGGTTTTCCGTGCAACCAGTTCGGCAGCCAGGACCCGGACGCCAATGACGAGATCGCCTCGTTCTGCCAGCTCAACTATGGCGTGAGCTTCCCGATGATGGCCAAGGTCGACGTCAATGGCCCGAACGCCCATCCGCTCTACCAGTGGCTGGTGAAGGAGGCGCCGGGCATCCTGGGGACCAAGTCGATCAAGTGGAACTTCACCAAGTTCCTGATCGGGCGGGGCGGGCAGGTGCTCGGCCGTTACGCGCCCACCGATACGCCCAAAGGCCTGGTCGCGGACATCGAGAAGGCGCTGGGCTGATGTCCACGCGCAGATGGGGGCGGCAGGGCTTCGGGCTGCTGGCCGCGCTGGCGTTGGGTGGCGCGCAGGCCCAGAGCCAGACCATGGTGCGCGGGGATGAGCCGAACGGCGCATCGACAGCATCGGCGGCATCGGACATCGAGCCGGCCCTGCACAGCGTGCCGATGGCCGTGGAGCTGCGCTGGGACCCGGCGCACATCCGCGCGCACGATGGCCTGGCGCGTGAGCGCTTGGGCCTGGTCAGCACGGGCCTCTTGTTCGAGGCGGAGCCGGGCTGGTGGATGGGGCCGGTGGCGCTCGGCGCGGCGAGCGGGCAGCGCGGTGGCTTTTTCGTGTTGGGCGCGCAGGTGCAGCGCCGCTGGCAATTGGCCGAGCAATGGCGCGCGCAGCTGGGCCTGACGGCGGGCGGTGGCGGCGGAGGCGGCGCGCCCGTGGGCGGCGGCCTGCTGCTCCAGCCGGCGGCCAGCCTGGTGTACGACTGGGGCGGGCTGCAGACGGGGCTGTCGTGGTCGCGCGTGAACATGCCCGGCGGCCAGATCGGCAGCCAGCAGTGGGGCCTGGTGATGAGCTGGGATGGCCGCATGCGCTACTTCGATGTGGGCGGTACGGGCCGCCATGCGTCGGACCCCGAACGGACCGGCCTGGGCATGGACCGCGTGATGCTGACGTCGGCGCAGCTGCGCGTGGGCGCGCATGCGGATGCGCGCGGCGCGGCGGCCCCGGCCAGCACGGTGCGCCTGCTGGGCGCGCGGGCCGAGCGCCTGGTGGGCCGGCACGGCTATATGGGCATCGAGGCCGCGGCGGCCACGCATGGCGGCGCCGATGGCTACATGGAGCTGCTGGCCACGGGCGGCCTGGAAACGTCGCTGGACGCGGTGGGCATGCGCAGCGTGAGTGTGGGCGTGCGAGGGGCCGTCGGCATGGGCGGTGGCGGCGCCGTGCGCACGGGTGGCGGCACGCTGGGCAAGGCGGCCACGTCCTTGCGGTGGGATTTCGGGCGCGACGCGTTCGTGGGCTTGGAAGCCGGCGTCGTGCGCGGCGCGTCGGGTGGCGACCAGGGCCGCTACAAGGCCCATTACGCGCAGGCCCTGCTGGGCTTGCAGCTCGACCATCCCGGCGCGCCCGATGCCGCGCGCGTGAACTACATGGCCTGGTCCGCCAGCCTGCAGCGCATGACCGGCGCGGCCCGCAAGGACGGCGGCAAGCGGGCGCTGGAGACCATGGGCATCAAGGTGCAGCGCGACATCGGCGACACGACCTTCTACCTGACCGGGCAGGCGCAAAGCGCGTTCGGCGGGCAGGCCGGGGCCTTTTCGATGGGGCTGGCGGGCCTGGGTTGGACCAGCCAGCCCGCGTCCCGCCAGGGCCTGCGCGTTTCGGCCGAGCTGCTGGCCGGTGCGGCCGGCGGTGGCGGCGTGGACACGCAAGGCGGCGCCGTAGCGCAGGGCATGGCCTATGTGGGCTACGCCTTGTCGGGCGGCCGCGAACTGCAACTGGGCCTGGGCCGCATCCGCAGCCAGCATGGCGGGCTCGACAGCCCCTTGATCGACCTGAGCTGGACACAGCACCTGGGCGTCGGCTCGCGCTGAACAAGTGCCGCGTATTTTTTCGCATGAGGAAGCGCGGTCGAACATAAATGAGCCATATCGCCTTTAGTTCACGACCGAACGCGTGAAATGCGGCAACCCATTTAAGCGGACAAGCCCGGATACCGAAAGCGCAAAGGTTTTGCCCTTGCCCCATTTTTGGGTTCCCTCTCGGTTTTAGGAGGCCTTATGCGCCGTGTTCTGCTGTGTCTGGGTTTGGTGTCCGTACTGTGTGGCTTGACGGCCTGTGGCGCCGGTGGTGGCGGGTCTGACAGCGCATCGGCGGGCGGCGGCGGTGGCGGCAGCGGTTCGGCGATCACGTCTTCCAGCATCAGCCTGCCCTCGTCGGTGCAGGTGGTGTCCGCACACTGAGCAGGAGGCCGGCCATGAAGCTTCTTCGCCACAGCATCCCTTTCGCCATGAGCGCGCTGGCCATGGGCGCGGCCCAGATGGCCCATGCCACGCCGCCCACGCCACCGGCCAGCGGCGCCTACGTCACCGACGCCCAGAACACCTGGGTGCAGGACCGTGTGGGCGACCGCATCGGCACCGTCAACATGATCATGTGCATCATCGGCAGCATGCGCGGCGATGCGATGGTCAACCACGGCCCCTACATCGCCCTGATCGACCAGGGCAAGTGCGAAGGCCGCGGCGACAGCAGCAAGTCGACCAGCACGAGCGCGGGCGCGTCCAACGCGACGAACTACATGTCGAGCGTGGTCGTGTCCACGCAGGCTTCGGAGACCGACCCGCTGGTGATGAAGGCCTGGCTGCACGACGAGCAGGACAACAACGGCTCGCCCGAGAAGGTGACGATCTATGCCTACATCGTGGCCACGGCGGGCAAGTCGAGCACGAACCCCAACGGGCTGTTCTCGATGTACTTCTGCGGTGAGGCGGACAGCGCGCCGGGCACGTGCATCTTCAAGGGCTCGCTGAAATCCGATGCGGGCGGCTTGCGCTTTTACGAAGATGAGTCGGGCGGTGGCGGTTCGTCCATCACGCAGTTGAGCTTGCAAAGCGATCCCACGCATGACGCGGGGATCGGCAAGATCTCGGGCACGGACAACGGCACGCCCTACGACTACAAGTTCGCCTACGACTCGGCCAACTTCCGCCGCCAGGAAGGCGGCAACGCCGATGTGTGCTTCGACCGCCTGCAGGCCAACGGCGACTCGTCGACCTGGCGCTACGGCACCTACAACAGCGATGGCAGCCGCGTGGACGTGAGCCATCCGGGCTTCCCGGTCAAGTACGTGAACGGGGCCGACACCTATTACGGCTTCTGGAGCTTCTGGGGCCTGTGGCTGCCCGACTCGGCCATGACGGGCATCGCAGCCAGCCAGGGCAGCCTGACGCGCCACGTGGGCTCGTCGGACGTGACGATCACGCCGATCCAGAAGGGCGGCAAGCTGTGGAAGCTGACGCGCCAGGTGGGCACGCTCGACGACTACAAGTACATCTCGATGATGTACTGGTCGCACGCGTCCATCGGCACGACCAACGGCAGCACGTCCGCGCCGCAGGACACGCAGTACGAGCTGCAATGGGATGGCAGCCATCTCAACGCCATCGGCTACCAGGTCTGCGACCAGAACGGCTGCGCGCCGCATCCGCTGAACGCGCCCGTGGCGCTCAATGCCGCGACCTTGTCGGGCTCGGACCATGTGCGCGCGCTGCCGGTGTTCTTCCCGGCCGGCGGCGGCAACGGCAGCATCGACGTGCCGACCGGCCATGCCTTCCAGGGCACGGACACGGTGTCGTCACGCACCCGTGAAGTGGTCTCGCCCAGCACGGCGGACTTCGGCCTGAACTGCGTGAGCATGTGCCCCAAGACCGGCACCAACCTGGTCGCATCCGCCAGCCTGAACAATGCGCCTTTCAAGGACTCGGGCGTGTGGGGCCCGAGCGGGACCGACTACACCTACACCTTCCACGCCGGCATGATCAACGATGGCGTGGCCGATGCCGATGCCTCGGGTGCCAGCAAGAGCGGCATGGGCGCCAACCAGTGGGGCCTGACCAGCGGCACGATGGTGGCCGATGCGGACCTGGCCAGCATCCGCTGCGACAGCAATGGCACGCCCAATACAGGCGGCGCCAATTACTGCTCGGCCCTGGTCGAGCAGGCCAACGTCATCTACCAATGGGAGACCGGCCCGAACCAGTGGAACAAGTACTTCGGCGCCAACGGCATCACGATCGATCCGCCCAAGCAGCTGACGCTGAACGCCGTGCACACGCCCAGCAACACGGGCGGCCTGAACAACATCAAGGGCGCGCAGGCCGGCAACTACGATGGCAACAAGGTGCAGTTGCAATACAGCGCGTTTGGCGAGCTGCAAGGCATCCCTGGCAGCTGTGTGAACCAGGACACGAACGCGCCCGCGCAATGCGGACCCGCGACGCGCTGGGTGCCCGCCTTCGACATGCTCGATGGCACGGTCGTGACCGACAGCACGCCGGGCAACTACTTCGTGAAGTATCTGGAGCGTGAGCTGCGCCTGGGTACGGTGGGCTGCAACACGGTGTCGGGCTCGTTGACGCTGACGTCGTCGGCCATGAGCAGCCTGCAGTTGCCGGACCAGACGCTGGTCGACATCAACTCGAAGACGGTGCTGGGCGCCGAAGTGACGCCCGCGAGCGCGAAGCCATCGGTCATCGACGGCATCGTGCAGTGAGCGCGATCAGGGCCGCGCCGTGAGGGCGCAGTCCTGCCATTGCAAGGCCCGCTCGGACACGCTCAGGCAGTTGTCCGACGGGCCTTGCGCCATGTCGGGCTGGATGCGGACGGCATCGCCGAGCATGGCCATGAGGCGCTGCTGATCGGCATCCTGATCGCACTGGAGGCGCGCGGTTTGCCGCTCCAGGGCGATGCGCACCTCGCATCGGCCCGCCATGGGTTGCGTCTGCAGCGCGGCGCGCAGCGCATCGGTGCGCAGTTGCAAGGTCTGCCTCAGCCCCTGGATGGCCTGCTCGCGCTGCATGGCGGCCTGGGCCTGCATGGGCATGCTCACGGGTTGCGCGGACCAGTGGCCGCGCCCCAGCGGGCGGCTGATGATGGGCGCGAAGAGGTTGGCGAAGCGGGCGCCGGGCTGCGCCGCTGGCGGCGAGGGCGGCTGGGCGGGCGTGGCTTCGGTTGCGGCAGGCGCTTCAGGCGATGGCTGCGCTTGCTGTGGTTGCGGCGTGGGCGTGGGCGCTGCTGGCTCGTTGGCAGGGGCCGTGGCGGGCGCGTTGGAAAGGACCTGTGCCACGTGGGCATCGCGCTGTGCGGGCTTCGGCATGAGCGGGCCAGGCGGCGCGACGCTCGCCTTCGCCGGCCGCGCCGAGGCCTGGGCGGCCTGCGGGGCGTGGGCCGCATGGGGTGCGGCGGCGCGCGCGGGCGTCCAGCTTCGCAACTGCACGATCAGGTTGCCCCGCTTGTGACCGACGTCGACCGGCCCGCCCGCATCACTGCGCGCATGCAGCCAGGCACCGAGCAACGCGCCATGGATGCACACGGACAGGCTCAGCGCCCAGCCGAAGCTGGAAAGGGCTGGTCCTGCGGGGCGCGTGGGCTGTGGCATGGTCGCAGACCATAGCGCGCCGCCCGCCCTGCATAAGGCCCGAAAAGGGGCGCGGAGCCGGACAGACGGCGCTCGCGCGGCACCTCGGCCGGTGGCTGCCCGATGGCATGCTCGACCACTTCTCGGCCATCATGGGTCGTCATTTTGTTGAGGGTCGCCGCCGGAACTGTGCACTAGAGCGCAAAACGCCCGGCCTTTGACCGCTTTTTCCTCTTAACAGTCCAGGCCGATGCGCGCAAGATCCGCTCATCGGGCAGGCCATTTGTCAACGGGTGCCGGCAGAAATGCCACGAAGCAGTGCACGCCGCCATCCAGCCTGCCGTGCCGAGCCGTGGTGCCGATGTGCCTTGGGTCGGGAACGGCCAGCGCGCATGCCTGGCCACGGGACGCAATGCCGGCCTCGGCCGGCTTGGTGGGAACATGGGCGCCAGACAGCCCGCGCCCGAGGTGGCAACAAGGAGGCGAGATGAATCGACTACTGATCGTTGACGATGACCCCCTGGTCGTGCAGGCGCTGGAAGCGACCTTGGGCGCGATGTTTGCCGAGAACCTGGCCATCGAGACCTTCACCGATTCGAACCAGGCGCTGGCCCGCATGCAGGACGTGGCCTTCGACGTCATCCTGTCGGACTACCGCATGCCCGGCATCGACGGCATCCGCTTCCTGAAGGCCGCCTGCGCCATCCAGCCTTATGTGGTGCGCCTGATCCTGAGCGCCTCGTGCGACTTCAATGTGGTGCAGCAGGCCGTCAACGAGATCGAGGTCTACCGCTACCTCTTCAAGCCCTGGAAGGACGCCGACCTGATGCGCCACGTGGGCGAGGCCATCGCGCATGCCGAGAAGGCGCGCACCAACCGCGACCTGGCCAACAGCATGCTGCTGCTGCAAGGCGCGTTGACCCTGGCCGAACTCGAGTGCCTGGATTTCGATGGGCAGGATGAAGGCCTGACCGTGGTCGAATGGACCGATGGCGACGTGGCCTTGCCGCCCGAGCTGCTCGAGCTCAACGCGATCAAGCGGTCCTGAGGAAGCGGTTGACCGCTTCGCCGGCCGCCTCGCGGTGCTCCCAGACATAGCCGTGCCGCGCGCCCTCGATGAGATGCAGTCGCGCGCCCGGTATGCGCTGCGCCAGCAAGGGCGCGTTGGCGCTCACGTTGATCTGGTCCGCCGTGCCGTGGATGACGAGCGTGGGCGCCGTGATGCGCGGCAGCTCGCTCCAGGTTTCGTGCATCTCGCTGGCCATGAAGTGCAGGCGCTGCGCGAACAGCGGCATCGGATGGCGGGCGCGCTCGGCCATCATGGCCTGCCATTCGGGATGTTGCGCGCGCCATTCGGGTGACACGAGCAGCGCCTGCAAGGCACTTTGCTGGCCGCCGCCCAGGATGGCATCGGCTTCTGGCGGGCGCCGCACGCCATGCGCATTGCCTGGCGTGGTCGCGCCCAGCACGAGCGCGCGCACACGCGGCGCATGGTCGATGCCCAGCCACTGCGCGATGCGCCCGCCCATCGAGAAGCCGTAGACATCGGCCTGCGCGATGCCCAGCGCATCGAGGATGGAGGTGCTGTTCGGATCTATCGTGTTTCCCCTATTAACCCT
>JASGJC010000021.1:0-48550 GCA_049840915.1 Aquabacterium sp. | reverse complement strand
AGGACCATCGGGAAACACGATAGAATCCGAACAGCACCTGAAGATCATCGACGTGGCTTTGCACAAGTTCCTGACGGCCGATGGCGAGCGCCGCGTCAAGGCGGTCAAGGACGACGACGATGACGGCCGGCGGTCGATCTCGCTGGTCAAGGTTGTCCAGCGTTTCGCGGCGTTCAGCCTGCTCGACGTGACGATCAAGACCGGCCGCACGCACCAGATCCGGGTGCACCTGTGCCATGAAGGCCACCCGATCGTGGGCGACGACAAGTACGGCGACTTTGCCTTGAACAAGGCCCTGGCGCGCGGCTCGGTCAACGAGCCCGTGAACGGGGTGCAGCGCCACAAGCTGCCGGACGGGCGCTTCGAGCGCATGTTCCTGCATGCCCGTTATCTGCGCATCGCCCATCCGGCGACCGGCGAAGACCTGGTTTTCGAAGCGCCGCTGACACCTGAATGCGACACCTTGCTGGCTTCGCTGGATGCGTGGTCATCGTCGGCCAAGTAAAGTGCAGCCTACGCATGGCCACAGTACCTGACAGCATCGAGGAGTTCGCTTGAAAACAACAGATAACGGCTTGCGCCCGCGCGCCTATGACCTCGTCGTGTTCGATTGGGACGGCACGCTCTACGATTCCACCGCCTTGATCGCGCGCTGCATCCAGTCCGCCTGCGCCGATCTGGGCTTGCCGGTGCCGGCTCGCCATGAGGCGTCCTACGTGATCGGCCTGGGGCTGCACGATGCGCTGGCCCATGTGGCGCCGACCTTGCCCAAGGAGCGCGTGCCCGAGCTGGGCCTGCGCTACCGTCACCACTACTTCAACGCGCAGCACGAGCTGAGCCTGTTCGAGGGCGTGCTGCCTTTGCTGGCCGCTTTGAAAAACCGCAATCACTGGCTGGCCGTGGCCACAGGCAAGACGCGTCAGGGCCTGAACGAAGCACTGGCGCACGTCGAGCTGCAAGGCCTGTTCGATGGCAGCCGCACGGCCGACGAAACAGCCTCCAAGCCGCACCCGCGCATGCTGCAGGAGCTGATCGCCGAATTCGGCGTCGAGCCGGAACGCACGCTGATGATCGGCGACACGACGCACGACCTGCAACTGGCTGTCAATGCCGGCACGCACAGCGTGGCCGTGAGCTTCGGCGCGCACGAGCCCACCGCCTTCGCCGACTACCCGACGCGTTTCGTGGCCCACTCGATGCCAGAGTTGCACGATTGGCTGAGCCAGCATGCCTGAGTTGAACCTCGAGCCCCAGCTGTTGTGCGACGCGTCCGCCCTGGCGGAATGCGGCGACGCCGTGACTTTCGAGGTGCTGGAGTGGGGCCAGAGCGTGCCCGCCTTCGCCGTGCGTTTCGACAACGTCGCCGTGGCCTACCTGAACCGCTGCGCCCACGTACCCGCCGAAATGGACTGGCAGCCCGGCAAGTTCTGGGACATGGACAAGCGCTTCATCATCTGCGCCGTGCACGGCGCTTTGTATGACCCGCCCAACGGTCAATGCGTCAGCGGACCTTGCCCGGGTGCACACTTGCAGGCCATTGCCCTCAAAGAGCAGGGTGGACAGGTGTATTGGTATCCTTCCGAACGTTTCCAGCCCCTGTTCTAGATGGCTGTTCAAACTGTTGTAAGCCGCTGTTGCCTGATCATCCCAACCGAGCCCCTTCATGAGTGCTGTCGACCCTTCCTCGTCGGACAACGTGTCCTCGACCCAGAACCTGCTGCTCAACCAGTTCGCCAAGGCCTACCTCGATCAACAAAGGCGCGACCAGCGCTGGCGCTGGTTCTGGCGCATCGTGTGGCTGGGCGTGGCCGTGACCATCGTGTGGGCCACGCTGCAGAACGTGCCTTCGGCCAAGTCCCAATCGACGCCGCACACGGCGCTGGTCGAGGTGCGCGGCGAGATCGGCGCTGAAACGCCGAGCAATGCCGACAACCTGATGGCCGCCCTGCGCAGCGCCTTCGAGGATGAAGGCGCCAAGGCCGTCGTGCTGCGCATCAACTCGCCGGGTGGCAGCCCGGTGCAGGCTGGCCTGGTCAATGACGAGATCAAGCGCCTGAAGGCCCAGTACAAGAAGAAGGTCTATGCCGTGTGCGAAGAGATGTGCGCATCGGCGGCCTACTACATCGCCGTGTCGGCCGATCAGATCTACGTCGACAAGGCCTCGCTGGTCGGCTCGATCGGCGTGCTGATGGACGGCTTCGGCTTCACGGGCACGATGGAGAAGGTGGGCGTGGAGCGCCGCCTGCTGACCTCCGGTGAGAACAAGGGCATGCTCGATCCTTTCTCGCCGCGCAACCCGCGCCATGAAAGCTTCGCGCAGACCATGCTCGACCAGATCCACGAGCAGTTCATCCATGTGGTCAAGGAAGGCCGTGGCAAGCGCCTGAAAGAGACGCCGGATACGTTCTCCGGCCTCTTCTGGAACGGTCAGCAGGCCGTCGAGCTGGGCCTGGCCGACCACCTGGGTAGCCTCGATCAGATCGCCCGCGATGTGGTCAAGGCCGACGACATCATCGACTACACGCAGAAGGAAAACCTGGCCGAGCGTCTGGCCAAGCGTTTCGGCGCGGCTTTCGGCGCGGGCACCGTGCAGGCCTTGCGCTCGTCGGTCATGATCCGCTGATCAGGCGGTCTCAGGCGTCCATCGCGATCATCATCCGCAAGGCGGCGGCGTCGGACAGCGTGAGCAGTTCGGCGACGGCCGACACGTCGTCGGGCAAGGCCGCCTGCGCGTGCGGGTCGTCCCAGCCGTGCTGGGTGTGCCGGGCGATGCGCACGGCCAGCATGGTCGTGCGCACTTTCGGGTCGCGGGTTTCGTGGTCGTCGGCGCAGCGCACGAGCAGGTCGGGCAACTGCCAGGCATGCATCAAGGACTGCGCCAGGTCGCCCAGGTGGATGCCCAGCACCTCTTGCTGCACATCGGCCGAGCGCGCCGTGTGGTCGGCCTTGAGCTGCTCGGCGATCCGCAGTGCCAGCGTGGGCGCATGGCACCACAGCATCATCTCGGCGAAATCGTGCAGCAAGGCCGCTTCCTGGATGACGGTGGCGTCTTCGTCCTGCCGGCGTATCGCGAAGTTCATGGCCAAGTGGGCCGCGCGCCGCGAACGGGTGATGACCTTGATCAGGCCGCTCAGGGCGTCGGGCTCGTCGTGCAGCCACTCCAGGATCGTGGGCACCTGGTTGAAGGCCTGGAAAAACGGCCCGATCCCTTGCATGACGATGGCGCCGGTGAGCGTTTCCAGGCGGTTCGACGTTCACGCTGGTGCAGTAGCGCGAGACGTGCGCGAGCACCTTCAGCGTCATCAGCGGGTCACCACCAAGGGTCTCGGCCAGGGTGTGGGCATCGACGGTGCCCTTGGCTTCCTCGATGAGGCGCAACTGGGCCAGTTCGGCCGCCGAGCCCGGCAGAATCGGGATCTCGACGCGCATCATGGCGTCGGTCCAGGCTTGCAGCGAAGGCAGGGCGGTATCGATCATGCTAAGGGCACCTCGGCAGTGCGCATGATCTCCTTATCGGCGCTTTCGGGCATGTTGGCAAGCGGGGCTCTCCTGGGGGCTTGCCAATTTGCTCACGGAGTGCGGTTACGAATACTTACTGTGCGCCCAGCAAGGCTTCCTTCAGATCCGAGTCGACCGGAGAGGTGCCCAGCCAGATCTTCAGCAAGGCCGCGAAAAACTCGTCGCCCACGATCTCGCCACCCTTTTGAACGCCATCGACGAGCACATGGGTGCCCGCGCCAGGCAAGTGGTCTATGTGGATGACCGTGCCCTTCTTGACCTCGCCGAAGGCCAGCATCATGTCGCGGATTTCGTCCATCTTGGATTGGAACTTGGCGACGTCCGCTTCGCTGTTGTTCTTCTTGAAGCCTGCGACCATGGCATCGGCGAAGGTCTCGCCGGTCAGGTTGCGCAGCAGCACGATCTGCACGCTCTTGGGGCCTGCTTCACTCAGCAGCACGGCGGCCGAGTGGTCCTTCTTGGGCACGTACAGGCCCGCAGCGTAGACATCGACGATGAGCTTGACGCGCACGCCCGCCCCATTGAGTGACAGCGACTGGTTGCCCAGTTGATAGGTGTCGGCGAATTTGGCGCCTTTGATGTCGACGGCGGCCCAGGCGGGCAGCAGTGCCATCAGGCCGGCGGCCAGGACCAGTTTTCGTGCAAGTGTCTTCATTGCGCTCTCCAGCTTGAAACAGGGGCAGTGTGTTGACCTGATGGTGGGTCTTCCATGGCTTGCCGCACCCTGCGGCTGCACCATATCTGAATCTTTGGCAATCAGCGTGCGAGGGCTCGCGATTTGTAGCCACTTCGTGGCGAGATTGCTGCACCGCGACAACGACGCGGACGGCGCAGGGCCACCATATTGAAGCGAAAATGAGCGGTACCCAAGGATTCACGCATGTCTTTTCTGGTCATCGATATCGGCAATACCCGTTTGAAGTGGGGCTTGTATGCCCAGCCCGCGCCCGGTGCAGCCTTGCTGGCGCACGGTGCCGTGGTGCTCGAGGACATCGACTACCTCTGGGACCTGTACTGGAAGAACCTGATGCACAAGCCCACCGGCATGCTGGGCTGCGTGGTGGCGGGCGAGGCCATCAAGCGCCGGGTCGAGGAGCAACTCGTCGAAGGCTGGGGCATCCAACCGCAATGGGTGTCTTCGGGCAAGCAGGCGGGGGGCGTGGTCAATGGCTACGAGCACCCGCAGCGCCTGGGCTCGGACAGGTGGGCGGCCATCATCGGCGCGCGCCAGCGGGCCTTGCAGCAATCGCCTCAGAATCCGCCGCCCGTGCTGGCCGTCATGGTCGGCACGGCCGTCACAGTGGATGCGGTTGACCAGGGCGGGCGATTTCTGGGTGGTCTGATCCTGCCGGGCTTCGGCCTGATGTACCGTGCGCTCGAAAGCGGGACGGCGGGCCTGAAGGTGCCCACGGGCGAGGTCCGGGATTTTCCGACCAACACGAGCGATGCCTTGATGAGCGGCGGCACCGATGCCATCGCGGGCGCCATTGAGCGCAGCATGCGCCGGTTGCGCGTGCACACGGGGTGCGAGCCGCTGCTGATCATGTCCGGCGGTGCGGTGACACGTTTGTCTCATGTGGACGAACTGCCCGTCAGCGTGGTCGAGAACCTCATCTTCGAGGGTTTGCTCACGCTGGCTTCGTCTGGTGCCAACAGCGCCGCGCCTTGAGCCTCAGAGGATGAAGCGCGAGAGGTCTTCGTTCTTGGCCAGCTCGGTCAGGCGCTGGTCGACCTCCTGCTCATCGACTGTGTGCGTCTGACCCGACAGGTCGGGCGCGTTGAACGAGAGCTCGTCCAGCAGGCGCTCCATGACGGTGGCCAGGCGCCGTGCGCCGATGTTCTCGGTGCGCTCGTTGACCTCGAACGCGATCTGCGCGAGGCGGCGAATGGCCTCGGGCGTGAAGCTCAGTGTCACGCCTTCAGCCGACAGCAGCGCCTGATACTGCTTGATCAGGCTGGCCGTGGGCTGCGTGAGAATGGCCTCGAAGTCATCGACCGACAGCGAAGACAGCTCGACGCGGATCGGGAAGCGGCCCTGCAGCTCAGGGATGAGGTCGCTGGGACGGCTGAGGTGGAAGGCGCCTGAGGCGATGAAGAGCATGTGGTCGGTCTTGACCATGCCGTACTTCGTGTTGACCGTCGTGCCCTCAACCAGCGGCAGCAGGTCGCGCTGCACGCCTTGCCGCGACACCTCGGCACCTTGGCCTTCCGAGCGGCTGGCGACCTTGTCGATCTCGTCGATGAAGACGATGCCGTTCTGCTCGGCGCGCTCGAGTGCCTTGGCCTTGATGTCGTCGTCGTTGAGCAGCTTGGCGGCTTCTTCCTCGATCAACTGGGCGCGGGCCTCGGCCACGGTCACCTTGCAGGCCTTTTTGCGCTGCTGCCCGAACTGCGAGAACATGCCGCGCAGTTGCTCGGCCATGTCTTCCATGCCGGCCGGGCTCATGATTTCGACGGCGGGCGTGCCTTTGGATTCGGCCAGCTCGATCTCGATCTCGCGGTCGTCGAGCAAGCCTTCGCGCAGGCGTTTGCGCATGACCTGGCGGGCGGTGTTGTCAGCGGGCGGCGTGTGCGTGATGCCGAACTCGGAGCGGGGCGGCGGCACGAGCACATCGAGCAGGCGCTCTTCGGCGGCGTCCTGCGCCTTCACGCGCTGGGCCTGCATCTGCAGCGCGCGTTCTTGCTTGACGGCGCTTTCGACCAGGTCGCGGATGATGGTGTCGACGTCCTTGCCCACGTAGCCCACTTCCGTGAACTTGGTGGCCTCGACCTTGATGAAGGGCGCATCGGCCAGCTTGGCCAGGCGGCGCGCGATCTCGGTCTTGCCCACGCCGGTCGGGCCGATCATCAGGATGTTCTTGGGCGTGATCTCGCCGCGCAGCTTGTCGTCGACCTGCTGGCGGCGCCAGCGGTTGCGCAAGGCGATGGCCACGGCGCGCTTGGCGTCTTTCTGGCCGACGATGTGGCGATCGAGTTCGTTGACGATGTCTTGCGGGGTCATGGTCATATCAGTCATCCATGCCGTTGAACGGCATCTTTGTCGCGTGAAGCGGTGCCAACCAAGCGGCGCCCCAGGATCCAGCTTTGCCGTTCCTGCGGGTGCGCCCCCTTGAGGGGGCCGGCGGAGCCGGTAGGGGGTGTTACAAAGTCTCTATGGTGTGGTTCTGATTGGTGTAGATGCACAGGTCGCCTGCGATCTCCAGCGATTTCTTGACCACGTCGGCGGCGCTCAATTCGGTGTTGGCCTGCAGCGCGCGTGCCGCGGCCTGCGCATAGGCGCCGCCCGATCCGATGGCGATGATGCCGTGCTCGGGCTCCAGCACGTCGCCGTTGCCCGTGATGATGAGCGAGGTTTCGCGGTCGGCCACGGCGAGCATGGCTTCGAGTTTGCGCAGCACGCGGTCGGTGCGCCAGTCGCGTGTCAACTCGACGGCGGCGCGGGTCAGGTTGCCCTGGTGCTTTTCGAGCTTGGCCTCGAAGCGTTCGAACAGGGTAAAGGCATCGGCCGTGGCGCCGGCGAAGCCCGCCAGCACCTGGTCGCGGTAGAGTTTGCGCACCTTTCGGGCACTGGCCTTGACGACGATGTGGCCGAGCGTGACTTGTCCATCGCCGCCGATGGCGACTTGCCAGCCGCTCGGGGTCTGGCGGCGAACGCTGACGATGGTGGTGCCGTGGTAGGAGTCGGAATCCATGACGCTACTTGTGAGAAGTGCATTGGCACGAAGTAACGACGGCTTCGAGGCGCCCGCAAGGATTTCAAGGGCGCCGATCAAGCCTGCTGGATCTTGACCTTGGCGTGCTCGTTGATGCCCATGGCGCCGAAGAACAGCGCGATCAGGCGGTGCGGCTTGTTGAACACGACCTGGCGCTCTTCCGCGCGGCGTGCCAGCACCCAGTTGAGCAGGTCGCCTGCAGCGATGAAGTCCACGCGCAGCAGGTGCTCGCAGTCGATCTCCAGCGTCACGCTGGCGCTCAACTGGTCGTCCAGGTGGCTCAGGGTCGGGCCGATGTCGCCCACCAGTTGGCCGGACAGGTTCAGCGCCGCGACCTGCACGAACTCGACCTCGTCGTTGTGCAACTGGGACTCGACAAAGCTCGTCGTGACCTCGCTGATGTGCGAGAGTGGCCGGGTATGCGGGCTGATGGCGTCCGTCTGGAGGCGGACCTTGCAGGCAGCCGCTTCCCATGACGGCGGCGACAGTTCGTAGGTCACGCAGTAATCGATGGCGATCTCGTCGAACTGGACGGGGCGGTTGGCCAGTTTGAGGATGTCCAGGCGCAGCATCCAGAAGGCGGGGTCGGCATCCTTGACACCAGCGGGGGAGGCGTCGCCCAGGACGTCGAGCAGGTGGTCGACGCCGATCCAGATCAGGTCGTGGGTTTCGCGCGACCAGGCGCGCATCAGCAGGCCCAACTGGGCTGCGCCCATCGGCGTGACGCCCTTGACGTGGCTCCAGTCCATCGTCCAGGGGCGCGGCATCTGCAGCACTTCGATGCGCAATTGGGCGATGGTGTCCTGGTCGAGCGTGGGTGGAGCCACCCAGCCTTCGAGCGTGTCCGTGTCGATGGTCGTCGGGGCGTCGGCCAGGGTCGATGGGCCGGTCTCGGCCAGCGGGGCGGGTGCCGAGTCAGGCTGGGTGACCGGTTCGCCGCTCTGGTGGGCCAGGAATTTGGCGACCTTTTGCGGCAGCGAGTACCACTGCGGCGCCGACACGCCGAACTTCTGCGCGAACGACATCGCCAGGTTGTCGAACTTCTGCGGCAGGTCGAGCGTGCGGTAGAGGTCGAACAGCACCATCCAGGTCTCGCTCTGGTCGTGGCGTGGCGCGCCCGGCTGCACGAGGTCGAGCAGACAGCGTTCGCACTGGTCGAAATCGGCGTTCGCAAAGGCGATCACGGCTTCGTCCAGCTCGGGGTCGTGCGCCATCTCGTAGACCTGCACATCCAGCTCGCCATGCAGGCTGCCCGTGATGCTGGACGGATTGGATGGCGTCATGCGAGGCATGGACGCGCGGGCGGCATCGATGACGGCCTGCGAGATCTGCGGCGGCTCGTCGTCGTCGAAGGTCAGGCTGGCGGGCGCGGTCAGCGTATTGGGTGCCGTGGTGGCCGAATCGGTCAGTCGGCCGGGGCGGGACGGCAGGGCCGCCGGCTGGACCGTGATCGGGGGCTGGCGGCTGGCCGCGCCCACCATCTGCAATTCGATCTCGTCGATCTTGGCCTTGACGGCGATGTCAGAGCGGGCGCTGCCGTTTTGGGGGCGCGAGTCGGGATCGAGATTGGAAGGGCTGCTCAGGGCGATGGCCGCATCGGGGCTCAGGCCTTCGCGGCGGATCTTGCGCAGCATGTCGAGCTCGCGCTTGCGCACGAAGTCGTTGCGGCGCTTGCGCTCGATCATGGCCTTGATCTCTGTCTTGGCGTAATCGCTTTCTTCAGCGTCCGCGCGAGGCGCGTCGAGCTCTGTCCAGTCCGTTGTCGGATTGGCCACGAAGCGCGCCACCTTGCGCAGAAAACCGCCAGATTCCTTGCTCATGTTCGCGTCGCGTCAGTGCAGGGTGTCAGGGCCATGATGGGGGCTCGGATGATGATCAATCTCCGAACATCTTTTGCTTGAGCTCGCGGCGCTGCTGCGCTTCGAGCGACAGCGTGGCGGTCGGGCGGGCCAGCAGGCGGCCCAGGCCGATGGGCTCGCCGGTTTCGTCGCAGAAGCCGTATTCGCCGGAGTCGATGCGCACCAGCGCCTGGGAGATCTTCTTGAGCAGCTTGCGCTCGCGGTCGCGGGTGCGCAACTCCAGGGCGTGCTCTTCCTCGATGGTGGCGCGGTCGGCCGGGTCGGGCACGATGGACGTGTCTTCGCGCAGGTGCTCGGTCGTCTCGCCGGCGTTGGAGAGCAGGTCGTCCTTCTGGGCCTCGAGGCGGTTGCGGAAGAAGTCGAGCTGCTTGTCGCTCATGTACTCGGCTTCGGGCATGGCGAGCAACTCGGCTTCGCTCAGATCGCGGCCTGTTTTGGTTTTCCAGGCGTTGGCAAGTTTGGCGTCAACCTTGGTGGCAGCAGGGGTAGGCATGTTGTCTGGGGTACTGATTTTTGACGGCGATCGTCCGGGCGCCACGGATTTGGCTGACACGGGAGCGGGAGAAGCCACGGCTGGTTTGGCCGGAGCCGAAGGAGGGATTTTGGCTGATTTGGCGGCAGGGGCTGCCTTGACGGCTGGTGCGGGAGTGGGAGCGGCGGGTACGGGCGCTGTTTTTTTGGCGGCGAGCGTTTTGGCCGCTGCGGAAGGAGCAGGCTTGGCGGTCTTGGCAGTCGTCGTCTTGGCCGCTGCGGTCTTGGCCGTCGCGGTAGATGCCGATTTGCTCGACGAGGCGGATGTTTTCGTCACAGGATCCTCCTTCCCAAAATGCGTGATGCACAGACCAGGTCTTGATTCGGTGACGGATGGTTCATGACTGCGCCATCGTCCTGAGGTTCAAACGAGCCTCTCGCCGCAGCTTGCGCATCGACGGGAGGCGCGCGGATTGTAGCCACGCTTGCCCGCCGTTTTCACCAGAGTATTCCTCAAGGCGTGCATTTGAGTTACACCCGCTCAGGCCAGACTCTGGTCCAGGCCCGCTTTGAACAGATCCTGGGGCAGGTCGATGCCGATGAAGACCAGTTTGCTGACCTTGGTCTCGCCCGGTGCCCACTTCGGCCCCACATCGCTGCCCATCAACTGGTGCACGCCCTGGAAGATCACCTTGCGGTCCATGCCGGTCACGTTCAGCACGCCTTTGTAGCGCAGCATGCGCGGGCCGTAGATCTGGACCATGGAGCCGAGGAAGTCTTCGAGCTTGGTCGGGTTGAACGGGCGGCTGGACTTGTAGACGAAGGACTTGACGTCGTCGTCGTGGGCATGGTGATGCGGGTGGTCGCAGTGCTCGCCATGCTCGTGGTCGTGATGATGATGGTGGCCATGGCCGCCGTCTTCCTTGAGGAAGTCGGGGTCGATGTCGAGCTTGGCGTTGAGGTTGAAGCCCTTGAGGTCGAAGACCTCCTTGAGCGGCACGTCGCCGAAATGCACGCGCTTCTGGGGCGCGCGCGGGTTCATGTGCTTGAGGCGGTGCGACAGGGCATCGGCCTCGGCCTCGGTGACGAGATCGGTCTTGCTCAGGAAGATCTGGTCGGCGAAACCGATCTGGCGGCGCACTTCCTGGCGGTCGCTCAGTTGCTGCTCGGCGTGCTTGGCGTCGACCAGCGTGACGATCGCGTCGAGCAGGTAGAGCTCGGCGATCTCGTCGTCCATGAAGAAAGTCTGGCGACGGGACCCGGGTCGGCCACGCCCGTGGTCTCGATGACCACACGCTCGAAGCTCAGTGTGCCGGCGCGCTTTTGCTTGGCCAGGTCGGAGAGGGTTTCGCGCAGGTCTTCGCGGATCGTGCAGCAGATGCATCCGTTGTTCATCTGGATGATCTGCTCCTCGGTGTCGGACACGAGGATGTCGTTGTCGATGTTTTCCGCGCCGAACTCGTTCTCGATCACGGCGATGCGTTGACCGTGTGATTCGGTGAGGATGCGCTTGAGCAGCGTCGTCTTGCCGCTGCCCAGGAAACCGGTAAGGATGGTGACGGGGATCAGGCTCATAGCACAAGTGTAGCCCCGTGTCGGGATTCCGTTGCAAGGGCTGTGACTGATTTGACGCGGCCATGGGGTATTCTTGCGGCATCGCAACCACGACACCCCCGCCGTGTCCGAACCTTCTCCTGGTCGACCTGCCAAGGCCGACAAACCTTCTGGCGCCCTGCGCAAGCGTGAGCGTGACCAACGCAGCCTGTTTGTTCGCCTGGTGGAATTCATCTCTCCCGGGCCCGATTCGACAGCCGAACTGGTGGCCAGCCTGGCCGAGGCCGAGCACAAGGAACTGATCGAGCCCGAATCCCGCGTGATGCTGGAAGGCGTGATCCGGATGGCCAGCATGACGGCCGGCGATGTGATGGTGGCCGTCAGGCGCATTGACCTGCTGGACATCGACGCACCCTACGACGAGTTGCTCGCCCAGGTGATCGGGACGGCCCATTCGCGCTTCCCGGTTTTCGAGGGTGGCCGCGACAACATCATCGGCATACTGATGGCCAAGGACCTGCTCAAGCTGCAGCGCGCGCCCGAACTGAACCTGCGCACCTTGCTGCGCCAGCCTGTGTTCGTGCCCGAATCGAAAGGGCTGAACGAGCTGCTGCGCGAGTTCCGCTCCAACCGCAGCCACATGGCGATCGTGATCGACGAATTCGGCAAGACGGCCGGCCTGATCACCATCGAGGACGTGCTCGAAGAAATCGTGGGCGAGATCGAGGACGAATTCGATGACGAAGACACGCCCTCGAGCATCTTCACATTGGCCGACGGCAGCCAGCGCGTGGCGGGCGATGCGTCCATCGAATCGGTGAACGAAACTTTCCATACGCAACTGGCCGAAGACCATTTCGACACCATTGGCGGCCTGGTCGCCCACGAGCTGGGGCGTGTGCCGCGCCGGGGCGAGTATGTCGACCTGGGTGGGCTTCGCTTTTGGGTGATGCTGGCGCGCGGCGGCTCCGTGCGCTGGTTCAAGGTCACCCGCACGCCGCCCAGCGCCGAAACCGCCGAGCAGTGAGCGTGATGCCTGAGCAGGTCGACCGCCCGTGGTGGCGGCAGAGGGTGTACGGCTGGGCGATGGGCTTTGGCGCGCTGCATGCGTGGTCCTTGTCACCCTGGTGCGCGGCCTGGCATGTTTTGGCGCCGGCCATGCTCCAGACGCTGGCCCTCATGGGTGTGTTGTTTGCGCTGTCCGAGCGTGGCCTGCCTCATCGCCGTGTGGCTGCCGGCATGTGGCTGTATGGCACGGTCTGGCTGGTGGGTGCGACGGGCTGGATGTATGTCAGCCTGCATCGCTATGGTGGCCTGCCCGCGTGGCTGACCGTCGTGGCCGTGGTGGGCTTGTGCGCGGCCTTGTCCTTGTACATGGCGGCCGTGGGCTGGGTTTGGGGGCGTTGGCGTCGCGGCTTGTGGTGGCGCGATGGCCTGCTGTTCGCTGGCTTGTGGCTGCTGGCCGAGATGGCGCGTGCCGTGATCTTCACGGGCTTCCCGTGGGGGGCGAGCGGCTATGGGATGCTGGTGTCGCCGTTGGTGAAGCTGGCGCCTTTGCTGGGCGTTTATGGCGTGGGGGCCGTGTGGGCTTGTGCGGTGGCGCTGGCGGTGTTCGCGTGGCGTTCGGCTGCGACTTTGCCGGTGCGCATCCTTGTGCCGGGCGTGCTGGCCATGCTGCTGTTGGCTTGCGCCCTGTGGAAGCCGCCCGGCTATACGCGCCGCATGGCCGGCCGCTGAGCGTGACCTTGCTGCAAGGCAACGTGCCGCAGGATGAAAAATTCATCCCGGATCATCAGGTGCCGATGCTGATCTGGCATGCGCGCCAGTTGCTGGCCGCGCAGGGCACGTTGGTGATCGCGCCTGAAACGGCGATTCCTTTGCTGCCGTCGCAGTTGCCCGAGGGGTATTGGGACCGGATCAAGTCCGGTTTCGCATCCGGAACCGGTCGTTATGCCTTGATCGGTGTGCCTTTAGGCGATTTCGATGTGGGGTACACGAATTCGGTGGCGGGGCTGTCGGGCGAGAGCATGGCCACGCCGCAAGGTATGTACCGCTACAACAAGCACCACCTGGTGCCGTTCGGCGAGGTCATTCCGTTTGGCTTTCATTGGTTCGTCGAGATGATGAACATGCCCTTGGGCGACTTCACGCGCGGGCCTGTGGCCGCGCCGGCGTTCAAGGTGGCTGACCAGCGCGTCGGCCCCAACATCTGCTACGAAGATTTGTATGGCGAGGAGATCGCGGCGCGTTTTCGCGATGCGGATGCAGCGCCTACGATCCTGGCCAATGTCAGCAACCTGGCCTGGTTCGGCGAGCAGGTCGCGATCTACCAGCATCTGCAGATCGCGCGCATGCGTTCGGTCGAATTCCAGTTGCCGACGCTGCGCGCCACCAACACGGGCTACACGGTCGTGATCGACCACACTGGCCGGGTCACGGACGCGCTCAAGACCAACACGCAGGGCGTTTTGCAGGCCACGGTTCAGGGGCGCAGCGGCGTCACGCCCTTTGCCTGGTGGGCTTCGCGATGGCGCTTGTGGCCTTTGTTCGCTGCCGCCTTGCTCATGCTGGGTGTGGGTCTGAGCGGGGCGCGGCAAGTGCCCGGCGGGCGGTCTGGCGAAGGCGGTCGCGCCATTCACTAGAATCGGGCTTTTGCGCGCGCGGGCGAACTGGCCGCCCCGCGACGGTCAAAACAACATCTTCATCGATCGCGGCCAACGGGCCAGTGCCCGCGCCGACATCCAACAAGGCAACACGATGCTGACTTTCCAGCAACTGATTCTGCGTTTGCAAAGCTACTGGGATGCCCAGGGCTGCGCGCTGCTGCAACCTTATGACATGGAAGTGGGCGCGGGCACCAGCCACACGGCCACCTTCCTGCGCGCGCTGGGCCCGGAGCCCTGGAAGGCCGCCTATGTGCAGCCCAGCCGCCGCCCCAAGGATGGCCGCTATGGCGAGAACCCCAACCGTCTGCAGCACTACTACCAGTACCAGGTCGTGCTCAAGCCGGCACCAAGCAACATCCTCGAGCTGTATCTGGGCTCGTTGGAAGCGCTGGGCTTCGATCTGAAGAAGAACGACATCCGCTTCGTCGAGGACGATTGGGAGAACCCCACGCTGGGCGCATGGGGCCTGGGTTGGGAGGTCTGGCTCAACGGCATGGAAGTGACGCAGTTCACCTACTTCCAGCAAGTGGGCGGCATCGATTGCAAGCCCATCACGGGCGAGATCACCTACGGCCTGGAGCGTCTGGCCATGTACCTGCAAGGCGTCGAGAGCGTGTACGACCTGGTCTATGCGCCGGGCGTGAAGTACGGCGACGTCTTCCATCAGAACGAGGTGGAGCAGTCGACCTACAACTTCGAGCACAGCAACGTCGAGTTCCTGTTGGGTGCGTTCACCAACTACGAGACGCAGGCCAAGTATTTGATGGCGCAGCAACTGGCCTTGCCCGCTTACGAGCAGGTGCTCAAGGCCGCGCACACCTTCAACCTGCTGGATGCGCGTGGTGCCATTTCGGTGACGGAGCGCGCGGCGTACATCGGCCGCATCCGCAATCTGGCGCGTGCAGTGGCGGCGGCGTACCTCGACAGCCGCGCGCGCCTGGGCTTCCCGATGGCGCCCAAGGCCTGGGCCGATGAGGTGATCGAACAACTGAATAACAAGAAGGCTGCCTGAGCATGACGTCCCCGAATCAAAAGGCCAACCTGCTGGTTGAACTGTTTGTGGAAGAGCTGCCGCCCAAGGCGCTCAAGAAGCTGGGTGAAGCCTTCGCCACGACTTTGTCCGACAGCCTCAAGGCGCAGGGCTTGGCTGGCGCCGATGCAGGCGTGACCTCGTACGCCTCGCCGCGTCGTCTGGCCGTGCATGTGACAGCCGTGGCTGACAAGGCCGCCGATCAGGCCGTGCAGCAAAAGCTGATGCCTGTGGCCGTGGGCCTGGATGCATCGGGCAACGCCACGCCCGCGCTGCTCAAGAAGCTGGCCTCGCTGGGTGCGGGCGCCGAAGCCGTGCCTGGCCTCAAGCGCGCGCCCGATGGCAAGGCCGAAGCGCTGTTCTTCGACAGCGTCAAGCCTGGTGCCACGTTGGCCGAAGGGCTGCAAAAAGCACTGGATGAGACGCTGGCCAAGCTGCCCATCCCGAAGGTCATGACCTACCAGTTGGAGCAGGGCGAAGGTGCCGACTTCAAGCCGGGTTGGACGAGCGTCAACTTCGTGCGTCCGGCGCACGGCCTCGTGGCTTTGCATGGCGACCAGGAAGTGCCTGTGTCCGTGCTGGGCCTCAAGTCCGGCCGCAGCACGCAGGGCCATCGTTTCGAAGCGCGCGTGAGTCCGGTCGTCCTGCAGTCGGCTGACAGCTATGCAGAGCAGCTTCGCAACGATGGCGCCGTGATCGCCAGCTTCGCCGAGCGCCGTGCCGAGATCGTGCGCCAGCTCGATGCCGCTGCGGCCAAGGCGGGCAGCAACCTCAAGCCCATTGAAGACGACGCCTTGCTGGACGAGGTCACCGCGCTGGTCGAGCGCCCGAATGTGCTGACGGGGCGCTTCGAAGAGGCCTTCCTGGCCGTACCGCAGGAGTGTCTGATCCTCACGATGAAGGCCAACCAGAAGTACTTCCCGCTGCTCGATACCTCCGGCAAGTTGACGAACCAGTTCCTGATCGTCAGCAACATCAGCCCGGCCGATGCGAGCGCCGTGATCGGCGGCAACGAGCGCGTGGTGCGCCCGCGCCTGGCCGATGCCAAGTTCTTCTTCGATCAGGACCGCAAGAAGACGCTGGAGTCGCGCGTCGAGGGCCTGGGCAAGGTCGTGTACCACGGCAAGCTGGGCACGCAAGGCGAGCGTGCCGAACGCGTGCGCGGCATCGGTCACGAGATCGTCAAGCAGCTGAGCATGGCCACGCTGCCGTTCACGGTCGAGGCGCAGGACCACTTCGCCGTGCTCGACAGCAAGGTGCAGCAGGCCGCGCGCCTGGCCAAGACCGACTTGCTGACCGACATGGTCGGCGAGTTCCCTGAGCTGCAAGGCATCATGGGCGGCTACTACGCGCGCCACGAAGGCCTGCGCGACGGCGTGGCCATCGCCATCGAAGACCACTACAAGCCGCGCTTCGCCGGCGATGCCTTGCCGCGCAACCACACTGGCGCGGTCGTGGCGCTGGCCGACAAGCTGGAAACGCTGGTCGGCCTGTTCGGCATCGGCCAGTTGCCCACGGGCGACAAGGACCCGTTCGCGCTGCGCCGCCATGCGCTGGGCGTGATCCGCATCCTGGTCGAGAACAACCTGCCGCTGGATTTGCCAAGCCTGATCTCGGCGGCCGTGGGTGTCTTCGGTGAGTTGATCACCGACCCGAGCGAGGCCTTGCTGGGCTTCTTCTCAGATCGCCTGGCCGTGTCGCTGCGCGAGCAAGGCTACAGCGCGCAAGAGGTCGACGCCGTGCTGGCGTTGCAGCCGCGTCGTCTGGGCGATGTGCCGCGTCGCCTGGCCGCCGTACGCGCTTTCGCGGCCTTGCCCGAGGCGGCTTCTCTGGCCGCTGCCAACAAGCGCGTGGGCAACATCCTCAAGAAGGCCGAAGGCGAGGTCGAGGCGAAGGTCGATGCCGCCTTGCTGAAAGAAGTGGCAGAAGCCGCACTTTACGAAGCCCTGAAGGCTGCGGCGCCAAAAGCCCAGGCATCTTTCGAAGAAGGTGACTACACTGCATCCTTGCAGGCGCTGGCGGTGCTCAAGGCCCCGGTCGATGCCTTCTTCGATGGCGTCATGGTCAATGCCGAAGACGCCGCCCTGAAGGCCAACCGCCTGGGTTTGCTGGCTACACTGCACAAGGCCATGAACCAGGTCGCCGACATCTCGAGATTGGCGGCCTGATCTGTCTGGACGCACCCACCCCGGAGAGGGCATGAAACTGGTCATCCTCGATCGCGACGGCACGATCAACCACGAACGCGAGGACTACATCAAGTCCAGCGACGAGTGGGTGCCGCTGCCCGGGGCGCTCGAAGCCATCGCCCGCCTCAACCATGCGGGCTGGCACGTGGTCGTGGCGACCAACCAGTCGGGCATCGGCCGAGGCCTGTTCGACATGGTCGCGCTCAATTCGATGCACGCCAAGATGAACCAGTTGCTGGCCCGCGTGGGTGGCCGTGTCGAGGCCGTGTTCTTCTGCCCGCACACGCCTGAAGACCATTGCACTTGCCGCAAGCCTTTGCCCGGTCTCTTCCAGATGATCGGCCAGCGCTTTGGCCGCAGCCTCGATGGCGTGCCGATGGTCGGTGACCTGCCGCGCGACGTGCTGGCCGCGCAGTCCGTGGGCTGCGAGCCGCACCTGGTGCGCACCGGCCAGGCCGCCACGATGAGCGAGGCCGACCTGATCGACCTGCGCCAGCGCGTGCCCGACCTCACCATCCACCCCGACTTGTCCTCCTTCGCCGACTTCCTCATCCTGCGCGACCGCAAGACGCATGGCGAGGACAGCCCGGTCGCCACCCACATGGGAGAGCTCAGTTGAAGCTCGACGTGCCGATGCAGTTGGGCTTATGGGGAGATGATCTCTGTGATGAACCGGCATCGGCTGTTTCCGCCGTTCCTTACCGTTCCGATCCTTTGACTGCTGCTGTATCGCCGCTCGCGGCCCCTCCTCAAAGTACCTCTTCGTCCGCACCCGATTTGGCCTCACGTGGCCCAGGCGTGCCTGTTCCCGACGACGAGCCCGCATCGACCTCTTCTCCACTGGCGCGCACGGGCGGCCAGCCTCAGTACGAACGCCATCCGGTCAGCGGCCTGCCGTGGTTCCGCCATCCGCAGGCCGAGCGCGAAATCCGCCTGGGCAAGGCGGTCGTGTCCTATGAGATCAAGCGTGCGCGCCGCAGCAGCATAGGCATGATCGTGGGCGTCGAGGGCTTGAGCGTGCGTGCGCCGCGCTGGGTCTCGTCCAACGACATCGAGACCGCCTTGCGCGCCAAGGAGCGCTGGATCTGCAACAAGCTGGTCGAGCAGCGCGAGCGCGCGCACAAGCAGCAGTCGGCGCGCATCGACTGGCGCGAGGGTGCGACCGTGCCTTATCTGGGCGAGTCCGTCGTGCTGGTGCTGGACCCGCGTGTGTCGGGCGCCGTGTTGCAGCGCGTGGATCAGGCGCCTGCCGACCCGGCCTTGCCCGGCGTGGCGCAGCGCACCTTGCACCTGGGCTTGCCGCAGGACGCCAGCGCCGACCAGATCCGCGATGCCGTGCAGACCTGGCTGCAGCGTGAGGCGCTCGACATCTTCATGACCCGCGTGCCCATTTACGCCGAGCAGTTGAGCGTGAATGTGACCAAGGTGCGCCTGTCGTCAGCCAAGACGCGTTGGGGCAGCGCCAGCGCCGATGGCTCGATCCGCCTGCATTGGCGCCTCGTGCACTTCAGCCTGAACATCATCGACTACGTCGTGGCGCACGAGCTGGCCCACTTGCGCGAGATGAACCACAGCCCGCGCTTCTGGGATGTGGTGCGCTCGGTGATGCCCGAGTTCGACGGCCCGCGCGATCACCTGCGCCACGCCGTCATCCCCGACTGATCGGGCTTCGCGTCAGTCCTCGTCGGGCTCCCAATCGCCGGCTTCCGCGAAGTCGCCGTCTTCTTCGGTCTTCTCGTAGGCCGAGCCGATGGGCGCTGTCAGCAGCGGTATGACCGATGGATCGATGTTGGCGATGATGTTCACGTCATGGGCGCCCTGGTTGCTGGCGTTCTCCATGTAGGCGTCGCTTTCCAGGCCCGACAGAAAGCGCCAGCCGCTGTCCGTGTCGTAGATGGGTTCTTCGCGGTACATGAACCGCACGGGCAGGCCTTGCACGGTGATCTTGTCGGTGGCGATGCAGGTGCCGAGGTCCGTTGCCAGCGGCTTGATGTCTTCAGCGGCGATATAGAGTTTCTTGCTCATGGGATGCGGTGATGCTGATGAGTGGGATCAGGCTTTTTCGTAGCGCCAGACGCCTTGCGCGTCCTGGTGCCGGCGCAGTTGCCCGCGATGCCACAGGTAGTTCAGGTGCGCGATGGACTCGCCCATGGCGAAGGTCGTCTGGTGCAGGTCGAGTTCGCGTTTGAAGAGCACGGGCAGCATGTCTGCGGCCGAGCTGGGTTGCGCGTCGCAGGCCTGCATGACGTCGTCTAGGCGGGCCGCGTGGTGATCCTGCAGTTGCTGGATGCGCGCGTGGATGCCTGTAAACGGCAGGCCGTGTGAGGGCAACGCCAATGTGTCAGCGGGCAGGGCGTTCATGCGCGCGATCGAGTCCAGGAACAGGCCGAGCGCGTCGCCTTCGGGCTCGAGGTCGATCACGCTGACGTTGGTCGAGATGCTGGGCAGGAGCATGTCGCCCGAGATCAGCAGGCCGTCGCGCTCGTTGAACAAGGCGATGTGCTCGGGGCAATGCCCGTAGCCGTCGATGCAGCGCCAGGTGCGGTCGCCGATGACGACGTCCATGTCGTTCTTCAAGCGACGGTAGGCGTAGGGCACCTCGGGCACCAGCGTCGAAAAATAATTGCTGCGCGCGCGGATCTTGGCCACGTCGTCGGGCTGCGTCAGGCCGTGGCTCATGAAGAAATCGGCCGAACGCGGGCCGCCGTAGCCCGTCGTCGATTGACACGCCAGCTGCGCCGCGAAATGGTCGCCCGCGCTCATCCACAGCCTGGCCGGTGCGCCAGGCGCGCTGAACTGGTCGATCAGCCATTGCGCGTTGCCCACATGATCCGGATGCATGTGCGTGACCAGCATGCGGATCAAAGGCTTGTTGGACAAATCCGCCGCCCACAGCGTCTGCCAGGCGTTGCGGATGTCCTCGGTGGCCACGCCCGCGTCCACGATGGTCCAGCCTGCGCGGCCGTCGAGTCCGTCGTCCAGCGCCCACAGGTTGATGTGGTTGAGCGCGAAGGGCATGGGCATGCGCACCCAATTCACGCCGGGGCGCAGCGGCAGCATCTCGCCCACGGCGGGCTGAAGTTTGCCCAGCGGGTAAGTCAAAGGCGGGTGTGACGACGTGGTGGGCATGAGGTGCGGGATGGACGTGGGGGTGCCGGATGGCTCACCATTGTGCGCTTCGTGGCGTCAGAACTTACTACACTTGCACCCATGACCCAAGACAACCCCCTGGACAATCTCTTCGAGAACAACCGCGCCTGGGCGCGCGACATCGAGCAACGCACGCCCGGGTTCTTCTCGCGCCTGCAGCAGCAGCAATCGCCCGAGTATTTGTGGATAGGCTGTTCCGACAGTCGCGTCCCGGCCAATGAAATCTGCGGGCTGTTGCCTGGCGAGATCTTCGTGCACCGCAATGTGGCGAACGTGGTGGTGCACTCCGACCTCAATTGCCTCTCGGTGATGGAATTCGCCATCGACTCGCTCAAGGTCAAGCACATCATCGTGGTCGGCCACTATGGCTGCGGTGGTGTGCGGGCCGCCATGGAGAACCTGCGCATCGGCATCGCCGACAACTGGCTGCGCCACGTGCAGGACGTGCGCAACCAGCACAGCCAATGGCTGCACAGCCTGCCCGACAGCCAGATGCGCCTGAACGCGCTGTGCGAGCTCAACGTGCTGGAGCAAAGCCTCAACGTCTGCCATACCACCGTGGTGCAGGATGCCTGGGCGCGCGGCCAGGAGGTGATGGTGCACGGCTGGGTATACGGCTTGCATAATGGTTTGATCAACGACTTGCGCATGTCCGTGGCCAACGCCGATGCGCTGGCCGGCGCCTATGAGCAGGCCCTGGCCAAGCTGCGCCATCGGTACGACAACCTGGCCTCCACAAACCCGCCGACAGGGACCTGACCCCGATGTTTCCACAGCAGCTGACCGACCCCCGTGTCTTCGAGATCGCCAGGGCCATGCAGGATGGTTTCGACCGTCACTACAAGATCTTCAGCGAAACCAGCGCCGATTCCAAAAAGCGTTTTGAAGAGGCCGATTGGCACGGTCAGCAACTGGCGCAGCGCGTGCGCATCGAGTTCTACGACCTGCGTGTCGAGGAGGCCGTCGAGCGCCTGGAGGCCGACTACCAGGCCAGCACGCTGCCCATGGAGGTCTGGCACCAGATCAAGCTGTTCTACATCGGCCTGCTGACCGGCCACAAGCAACCCGAGCTGGCCGAGACCTTCTTCAACTCGGTCACGATCAAGATCTTGCACCGCAACTACTACAGCAACGACTTCATCTTCGTGCGTCCGGCCGTGTCGACCGAGTACATCGACGACGATGAAGGCGGCACCGCGACCTTCCGCGCCTACTACCCGACCAAGGACACGCTGCGCGAGATGCTCAAGACGGTCGTGCTCAACTACGAGCTGGCCATCCCTTTCGACGACCTCGATCGCGACATCGACTTTGTCTACGAAGCGCTCATGGAGCAGGTCGGCACAGTGCGCCTGCGCACCAACTTCCAGATCCAGGTGCTGTCGTCGCTGTTCTTTCGCAACAAGGGCGCATATATCGTCGGCAAGGTGGTCAACGGCTTCCGCAGTTTGCCGTTCGCCATCCCCATCCTGCACAACTCGAAGAACCGCCTCTACATCGACGCGGCCCTGTTCGGCGAGGACGACCTGCTGGCGCTGTTCAGCTTCGCGCGCGCCTACTTCATGGTCAACATGCCGGTGCCGTCGGCCTATGTGCAGTTCCTGCGCACGCTGATGCCGCGCAAACCGCGCGGCGAGCTCTACAGCGCCATCGGCCTGCAAAAGCACGGCAAGAACCTGTTCTACCGCGACTTCCTCTTCCACCTCAAGCACTCGAGCGACAAGTTCCGCATCGCGCCGGGCATCAAGGGCATGGTCATGCTCGTGTTCGACCTGCCGTCCTACCCGTTCGTCTTCAAGGTCATCAAGGACTACTTCCCGCCGCAGAAAGAGACCACGCGCCAGCTCATCATGAGCAAGTATCTGCTGGTCAAGCAGCACGACCGCGTGGGCCGCATGGCCGATTCGCTCGAGTTCACGAACGTGGCCTTCCCACGCAACCGCTTCGACGACGAGCTCATCGCCGAGCTCCAGAAGTTCTCGCCCAGCGTGATGGAAGAAGAGCAGGGCGGCGAGGTGCTGGTGCTCAAGCACCTCTACATCGAGCGCCGCATGGTCCCGCTCAACATCTACATCCAGGAAGCCAAGGACGAGTCACTGGAGCATGCCGTGATCGAGTACGGCAATGCGCTCAAGGACCTGGTCGCGGCCAACATCTTCCCCGGCGACATGCTGTGGAAGAACTTCGGCGTCACGCGCAACGGCAAGGTCGTGTTCTACGACTACGACGAGATCGAGTACATCACCGACTGCAACTTCCGCAAGGTGCCCGAGCCGCGCAACGAGGAAGACGAGATGTCGGGCGAGGTCTGGTACACGGTCGGCCCGCACGATGTCTTCCCGGAAACCTTCGGTCCCTTCCTGCTGGGCGACCCGCGTGTGCGCGCGATCTTCATGAAGCACCATGCGGATCTGCTCGAGGCCGACTTCTGGCAGCAGCACAAGGAGCGCATCAAGGCCGGCTATGTGCACGACGTCTTCCCGTACGACCGGGCGCGGCGCTTCGTGCACAAGATCCAGGGCAGCAAGGACGCGCGGTCGGATGAGGTGGCGCCGGTCGACGAGCCGGTCGATGTCCGGCCGCTGGGCCGCGACGTGCACGACCAGGGCACGCTCACCGGCTTCACAACCGGCGGCGCGAATGGTGGTGATTGAAGGCTGAAGCCGGTCAGCTCACCAGAGCTGCCACCAGGGCTTCTTGGCCGTGGCCATGGGCCCGGTCTGGCCGTTCAGGTAACCGCTTTCAGGAAAGCTCTGCTTGAGCACGCGCAGGGCGTCGTCACGCAGTTGCGTCAGGCCGAGCTGGTTGTAGCTCTCGGCCATGATGTAGAGCGCTTCTTCGACCGATGGCGATTGGCGGTAGTCCTTGACGGCCTGCTGCGCGCGGTTGGCCGCGGCCAGGTAGGCGCCACGGCGCAGGTAGTAGCGCGCCACGTGCACTTCGCCGGCGGCCAGCGAGTTCACCACATGGTTCATGCGCAGGCGGGCGTCTTCGGCGTACTTCGATTTCGGGAAGCGCTCGATCAGTTGCTTGAACGACTCGTAGGCGTCGCGCGAAGCCTGCTGGTCGCGCTCGGACAGATCCTGGCTGGCGATGCGGCCGAACAGGCCCAGGTCGTCATTGAAGTTGACCAGGCCTTGCAGATAGTAGGCGTAGTCCAGCGCGGGGCTGGTGGGGTGCAGGCGGATGAAGCGCTCCAGCTTGGCCAGGGCCTGGGCCTTTTCGCCGGTCTTGTAGTAGGCGTAGGCCAGGTCGATCTGGGCCTGCTGGGCCAGCAAGGTGCCCGAAGCGCGGGCTTCGACCTTTTCCAGGCGCTTGATCGCCGATTCGTAATTGCCGTCAGCCTGTTCTTCCTTGGCGTCTGCGTACAATTTGTCCGGGCTGATGTTGGCAAACTCATCCTTGGGCGTGGTGTCGCAGGCGGCCAGCAAGGCGGTCGCGATCAAAGCCAGCAGGGTGGCGCGAGGGCCGGTCCATCCGCTCCAGGTGTCGGGCCAAGAGGTGTTTTTCAGCAGTTTCACGTTGTGTATGTTGCGGACCGAGCCGCATGCAGTTGCGCCTCGCAGCGCCAGAACCCGCAGTATAGAAGGCTCGGGGCACCTTTCTTTCACCACCAGCTTTGTTTGCTTCATGGCCCGTCGCTCTCCCGCCGCATCCCCGTCCTTTCCCCAAAGTGCCCAGGCGCCCGTCGCGGCGCCTGCCGGTACGCCACCCGGTCGTGCCGACGAAGCGGGCCTGGCCGATGCGCCTGATCCGGATCTGGGCGACGATGACTGGGGCGATGCCGACGGGGCCGTTGCGGCGCCAGCGGCCATCAAGGCGCCCGAGCAGCGCGAGATGGTCGTGAGCCAAGCGGCTCATGGGCAGCGGCTGGACGTGTTCCTGGTGGCTGGCGCGTCCGAGTTTTCGCGCAGCCACCTCAAGCATCTGGTCGAAGAGGGCTGCGTCCAGGTCGATGGCAAGCCCGCCACGGCGGCCTCGCGCAAGGTGCTGGCCGGGCAGAAGGTGAGCGTGTTGCTCAAGCCCACGGCGCAAAGCCAGGCTTTCGTGCCCGAGGCGATGGACCTGCCCATCGTGTTCGAGGACGCACATCTGCTGGTCGTCAACAAGCCTGCTGGCCTGGTGGTGCACCCCGCCGCCGGCAACTGGACGGGCACCTTGATGAACGGCCTGCTGGCCCATCACGCGGGCGCCGTGGATTTGCCCCGCGCAGGCATCGTGCACCGTCTCGACAAGGACACCAGCGGCCTGATGGTCGTGGGCAAGACCCTGGCGGCCGTGACGGGCTTGAGCCGGGCGATCGCGGCCCGCGAGGTGAGCCGCCAGTACCGCGCCATCGTGCACGGCACGGTGCCGGCCGCGTTCACGGTCGAGTCTTCGATCGGGCGCGATCCGGGCACGCGCGTGCGCATGGCGGTCGTGCCCTCGGGCAAGCCTGCGCGCACCGACGTGCAGCGCCTGATCGAGGGCGAATGGGCGCCGTCGCAGGATGGCGTCAAGGCCGATCTGCGGCTGCCCGCCCGCACTTTCAGCGGTGTGTTGTGCACTTTGCACACGGGGCGCACGCATCAGATCCGCGTGCATTTGAGCAGCCGCAGGCATCCCCTGGTGGCCGACGCCCTGTATGGGGGCGCCGTGGCGCTGGGCATGACACGCCAGGCCCTGCACGCCGTGCGTCTGGCTTTCGTTCACCCAATCACGGGCGAGAAGCTGGTGTTCGAGTCGGATTTGCCCTCCGACATGGCAGGGGCCTGGGCGGCTTTGGCGGGGTCTTCGGCAGGGCTTTGAATATTCCCGTTGCAAGTGCCCCATCTCGTGCATAATGTCCAAACAAGCAGGGGCCAAGAACCCCTAACTGGCGACCTTCGTGAAAGCGGCTTGAAAAGCACGCAGCCCGAAGCGTGCGTCCCGAGTGGCAAGCGCCTTTTTGGCGCCTACTCCCTCCCAAGCAAACCCACCTCCACCGAGGTCCCTTTTTTGACCCAGGGCTCAAGCAGGCTGATGCCATCGCTCATTGAAGTCGTGGCCTCGGTACACATGACGTCATCAGCCAGACCGCTGATTTGAAATCCGCACGGCGGCCCGATTCGGGCTTGTCGACCATATCGATTGAAGAGATGGAAGTCCTCAATCCTCAGGATGCCCAGCGCATTCTCGAAGCAGCGCTGTTGTGCGCTCACCAACCCATGACGCTGCGCGACATGCGCCAGTTGTTCGACGACACGATGTCGGCGGACACGGTGCGTGCCTTGCTCGCCGACATCGGTGCGCGTTGGGATGGCCGGGGCGTCGAGCTGCGCGAGCTGGCCACGGGCTGGCGCTTCCAGACCAGCGCCGACGTGCAGGAGCACCTCGATCGCCTCAATCCCGAGAAGCCGCCCAAGTACTCCCGCGCCACGCTCGAGACGCTGGCCATCATTGCCTACAAGCAGCCCGTCACGCGGGGCGACATCGAAGACATCCGTGGCGTGACGGTCAGCTCGAACATCATCAAGCAGCTCGAAGACCGCGGCTGGATCGAAGTGATCGGGCACCGCGAAGGGCCCGGCCGCCCAGGGCTGTTCGCCACGACGAAGCAGTTCCTCGATGACCTGGGGCTGGCGTCCTTGAGCCAGTTGCCCACCCTGGACGGCCTGCCGGTCAGCCAGGCGCTGCTGCCCGGCCTGGGCGATGCCGAACCCGAAGAGTCCGTGGCCTCCGAAGAGGCTGGCTCGGCGGTCGACCAGACTTCTTTGTTGGAAACCCCGGTCGAAGTGCTTTCGACGCAAGTGGCGCAAACAGATCCTGTGGCGCCGCCCGTGGATCAGCCAGACCGGCCCGAGACGCCTTCCGGGTCTGAACCCGAATCTGAACCGTATACCTATTCTCCCGCTCCATGACCACAGACAACGTGCCCATGCAAGAACCTAACGAACAGCCTTCGGTCACCGACGAGGTGGCCAAGCCCAAGCGCGCGCCTCGCAAGAAGGCAGCGGAAGATGGGGCGTCGGCAAGCGGCGTGACCCCGTCCGCGACAGCCGAAGATGGCGCCGTGCCGGCCAAGAAGGCAGTGCGCCGCAAGAAGGTGGCCGAAGAGGCCGTGCCTGGTGACGCCGCGCCTGCCGATGCGGCCTTGAGTGCGGTGCAAGCCGAGGAGGCGCCCGCCAAGCCCAAGCGCGCGCCGCGCAAGAAGGCGGCCGATGCGGTGCAAGCCGATGCCGCGCCCGTTCAGGCTTCGTTCGATCTGGCCGTGCCCGAAGTGCGCGCCGACCTGCCGCGCGAAGAGGCGCCGCATGGTTTCTTTCAGCTGGCGCCGGAAACAGACGCGCCCGCCGCTCAGGCGGACGGTGCGGTTGGCGAAGGCGAGCAGGCCGAGGGTGGCCGCGAAGCTGGTCAGCGCCAGGAGCGTGGCAACCGCCGTGACCGCGATCGCGGCCGTGGCCCGCGCGGTGACCGGGGCGAGCGTGGTGATCGTCCGCCGCATCCTGAGCGCCCGCAGCAGTCTTTTGCCTCTGCAGATGGCGAAGGCGAGGGCGTGGAGTTCGAGGACGAAGAGGGTTCGCAAGGCGAGGATGGCGAGCAGCGTCCGTCGCGCCGCGCCGCCATGGCCGCCGAGCAGGCTACCGAGGTCTACGCCGAACTGCTGTCTGGCGATTTCGACACGGCGCGTGAAGAGGAATCCGAAGAGGCCGCGTCCGAAGAGGGCGGCGTCTACAAGCGCGTGCTGCGCCCCGAGCCCGATGCGCCCAAGCTCCAGAAGGTGCTGGCGCAGGCTGGCGTCGGTTCGCGCCGCGACATCGAGCAGATGATCGAAGATGGCCGCATCGAGGTCAACGACCAGGTCGCGCACATCGGTCAGCGCATTTCGTTCGGCGACCGCATCAAGGTGGCGGGCCGCCCGATCAAGGTCCGCATCCAGCCGCCGGCCGCACGCATCCTGGCCTACCACAAGCCCACCGGCGAAGTCGTGACGCATGACGATCCGCAAGGTCGTCCGACCGTGTTCCGCCGCCTGCCGCGTCTGCAGAACGGCAAGTGGATGTCCGTCGGCCGCCTCGACCTGAACACCGAAGGCCTGCTGCTGTTCACGAATTCCGGCGAGCTGGCCAACCAGCTGATGCACCCGCGCTTCGGCGTGGAGCGCGAGTACGCCGTCCGTGTGCTGGGCACGCTGGACGACGCCTCGCGCCACAAGTTGCTGACGGGCGTCGAGATCGAGGGCCAGTCGGCTTCGTTCGTGTCCATCAGCAAGGGCGAAGGCGAGGGCGTGAACCAGTGGTACCGCGTGGTCATCACCGAAGGCCGCAACCGCGAAGTGCGCAAGCTGTTCGATGCCGTGGGCCTGACGGTCAACCGCCTGATCCGCGTGCGCTATGGCGCCATCGTGCTGCCGCGCGGCCTCAAGCGCGGCGTGTGGGTCGAGCTGGGCGAGTCCGATGTGCGCGCCGTCAAGTCGCTGGCGGGCATGGACCGCCAGGACTTCGGCCAGCAACAGCAAGGTCGTGGCGGCAAGAACCAGCGCGGCCAGCAGGGCAGCCAGCAGCAAGGCTTCAAGGGCAAGCAGGGGCGTGGTCCTCAGCAGGGCCAGGGGCAAGGTCAAGGCGGTCGTCAGGGGCAGGGCAATGGCCAGTACGGCAACCAAGGCGGCCAGGGTGCTCAAGGCAACCAGGGCGGCTACGGCAACAAGCCGCCGCGCGGCCCCATGCCGGACCGTCAGAACCGCGCCCAGGCCGCGCCGCGCCATGACATGGACGACGATTTCGAGCACATCGGCAACATCCCGAACCCGCTGGAGCAGACGTTCGACAAGCGCTTCGTGAAGGGTTCCAAACGGATCACGTCCGGTTTCGGTCGTCCTGACCAGGACCATGGCAAAGGCATGAGCCAGCCCAAGGGCGGCCCGAAGCAGCCTGATCCCCTGCAGACCTCCGTGGGCTACATCGGCGCCGACGCCTACTTCGGCAAGGTTGGCGGCGGTAACCGTCGTGGCGGCGGCGGAGGCGGTGGCCGAGGTCGTCGCTGATCGCATTTGTTGACGGGGTGCGCTGAACCCCGTCGAATGACATCCGTTTGCCTGCGCTGAGGGAAACCCGCGTTGACAAACGGTCGTTCAGCTTTGAATTGCATTGAACTGCCACATCCGCGCAGTACAATGCTGGGTTTTGTCAAATCCTGTTGACTTGTGGAGAACTACATGGCTATCGAACGCACCCTCTCGATCATCAAACCAGACGCCGTCGCCAAGAACGTGATCGGCCAAATCGTCAGCCGCTTCGAAGGCGCTGGCCTGAAGGTCGCCGCTGCCAAGCTGGTGCAACTGTCGCAAGCTGAAGCCGAAGCCTTCTACGCTGTGCACGCCGCCCGTCCTTTCTTCAAGGACCTGGTCAAGTTCATGATCTCCGGCCCCGTGTTCGTGCAAGTGCTCGAAGGCGAAGGCGCGATCCTGAAGAACCGCGACCTGATGGGCGCCACGGACCCCAAGAAGGCCGAAAAGGGCACCATCCGCGCTGACTTCGCCGACAGCATCGACGCCAACGCCGTGCACGGTTCCGACGCCGCTGAAACGGCCGCCGTCGAAATCGCTTTCTTCTTCCCCGCCCTGAACGTGTACGCCCGCTGATCGGTTGTGCACTGTTGAAGAAGCATGGACGCCGTCAACCTGCTGGACTATGACCTCGAGGGGTTGACCGCGTACTGCGAGCAATTGGGTGAGAAGCGCTTTCGCGCCACCCAGTTGTTCCGCTGGATCCATCAAAAGGGCGCGACCGACTTTGATCAGATGTCGGATCTCGCCAAGTCGCTGCGCGGCAAGCTGCAGGGTGTGGCCACCCTCAAGCGCCTGCCCGTGATCAGCGAACACGTCTCGACCGACGGCACGATCAAGTGGCTGTTCGACGTGGGCGGCGGCAACGCCGTCGAAAGTGTCTACATCCCTGAAGACGACCGCGCCACGCTGTGCATTTCATCGCAGGCGGGTTGCGCCGTGGGTTGCCGTTTCTGCTCCACGGGCCACCAGGGCTTCAGCCGCAACCTGAGCACGGGCGAGATCCTGGCCCAGCTGTGGCATGCCGAACACGCGCTGCGCCAACGCCTGGGCACGACCGACCGCATCATCAGCAACGTCGTGATGATGGGCATGGGCGAGCCTTTGCAGAACTACAACGCGCTGGTGCCAGCCTTGAAGGTCATGCTCGATGACCATGGTTATGGCTTGTCGCGCCGCCGCGTGACCGTGTCGACATCGGGTGTGGTGCCGATGATCGAGCGCCTGAAGAGCGACTGTCCGGTGGCGCTGGCCGTGTCGTTGCATGCGCCCAACGATCCGTTGCGCGACGAACTCGTCCCGCTCAACAAGAAATACCCGACCGATGAGCTGCTGGACGCGTGCCAGGACTACCTGTCCGCCGCGCCGCGCGACTTCATCACCTTCGAATACTGCATGCTCGACGGCGTCAACGACAGCGACGCGCACGCACGCGAGCTGATCGCCCTGGTCAACGGGCGCATCAACTGCAAATTCAACCTGATTCCCTTCAATCCCTTCCCGCAATCGGGCTTGCGCCGCTCCGACATGGGGCGCGTGCAGGCCTTCGCACGCCTGCTGGCCGATGCGGGCATCGTCACGACCGTGCGCAAGACGCGCGGCGACGACATCGACGCGGCCTGCGGGCAACTGGCGGGCGAGGTGCAGGATCGCACCAATGCGCAGAGCCGCATGTTGCGTCAACCTGTCGAAGCCAAAGTGGCGCTGCCCAAGGCGGGTGAGCGCAACGGTCGGCCGAACTGAAACGCGACAGAGGCTCGCCAGCCTCTACACTGGGCCCATTTCTAGGAGACTGTTGCATGAGGATGCTCCGCACGTTGGTGCTGACAGCTGGCTGCCTGCTGGTCGGCGTGGCCGGGCTTGGTCAACTGACGGCTTGCGCCGGTGGGCCTGGGCAGAACCGTGTGTCGTCGCGCGACGACAGCGGGCGCAGGGACATCGAGACGGTTTCCGACGAAAGCGATGTCCGCAAGCGTGCGCGCATCAGGCTGGAGCTGGCCTCCACCTACTACGCGCAAGGCCAGTACAACACCGCGCTGGACGAGCTCAAGCAGGCCGTGTCCATCGACCCGACCCTGCCCGCGGCCCACGAACTGCGCGCCCTGATCTATGACGCCATGGGTGAGACCGACCGCGCCGAGGCCAGCTTCAAGCGCGCACTCGAGCTGGACGACCGCAATGGCAGCGTCCTGCACAACTACGCGTGGTTCCTGTGCCGTGGCCGCAAGTTCGCGGCGGCCGATGCCTTGTTCGAGCGGGCGGCGGCTTTGCCCTTGTCCGTGAACACGTCCAAGACCATGCTGGCGCGTGGCGTTTGCCAGATCAGCGCGGGCCTGTACCCCGAGGCCGAGAAGACGCTGAGCAAGTCCTATGAGCTGGACCCGTCCAACCCGGCCACGGCCTACAACCTCGCATCGGTGTTGTATCGTCGCGGCGAGCTTGAGCGCGCGCGTTTTTATATCCGCCGCGTGAACAATGTGCCTTCGCAAGTGACGGCAGAATCGCTGTGGCTGGCCGTGCGCATCGAGCATAAGCTGGGCAACCCCAACGGGCGGGACGAGCTGGCCAGTCAATTGCGCAGCCGCTTCCCGATGGCACACGAAACCAATGCATTGGAGTTGGGGCGTTTCGATGAGTGAGCCTTCACCGATCATCTTGTCTTCGCCGGATGCGGGCAGCCGCAGCGCTGGCCACATCCTGCGCGCCGCACGCGAAGCGCAAGGCGTGACGCTGGAGCGCCTGGCCACGACCATCAAGGTGGCGCCTGCCAAGCTGGAAGACCTCGAACAAGGCCGCTACGACCGCCTGCCCGATCCCAACTTCACGCGCGCCCTGGCGATGACGATCTGCCGGGCCTTGAAGATCGAGCCGGCTGAAGTGCTGGCGGCGCTGCCCGCGGCCAAGGCCATCCCGCTGCGTGTCGGACAGGCCGCCGCTGAACCAGCCGTTCAAGGAGTCGAAGGGCGGCTCGCCTTTGTTCGACAAGCAGGTCGACCTGTCGTCCGCGCTGAGTCTCAAGTGGCTGGCGCCTGCCTTGCTGCTGGTCGGTGCGGTGGTGATTTACGCCTTGCCCGATTCCGTGGATGTGCCGGGCTGCGGTGCGTCACCATTTGCCGCAGCCGTCCGCGCAGCCTGTTGAGGTGGCGGTCGACAAGCCCGTCGTGGTCGCGCCGGAGCCCGCTTCCGCGCCTGTGGACGAGGCCTCTAGCCCCGTTGCCGAAGAGTCGCCCGTGCCTGCTTCGGCGGACACGCCGGCGTCCGCCGACATGGTGCCTGCGCCAGCCACGCAGGCTTCTGCCGTGACGCCTGTCGCACCTGCTGTGCCAGTGCCATCGGCTTCATCGGCTCCGGCCAAGGTCGTCGGCAAAGCGGGCGCGCAGACGCTGGTGCTGGATGCGGCAACGCCTGTGGCGCCGGCCTACACCGATCCACGGTTGGCTAAGCCCGCTACAGCCACATCGTCGCCTGCCACGACCGCAACAACGTCGAGCGCCGACGCACCCGCAGGCGCCGTGGGCAGCATGGTGCTGGAAGCGCAGCAGGCCTCATGGGTCGAAGTGAAGGATGCCAAGGGCAACAAACTGATCTCCCGCCACATCCAGGCCGGTGAGCGCGTGCCGCTCGAAGGCCCCGTGCCCCTGAAACTGATCATCGGCAACGCCCCTGGCATGCACCTGAGCTTCAAAGGCCAGAGCGTTGACCTTGCGCGCTATACACAAAGCAATGTGGCACGCCTGGAACTGAAATGAGTCTTGAGAATTTTTCCTTGATCGATGTGGCGCGGCCGGCGGCCCGGCGTTCGCGTCAGGCGCGCGTCGTATGGGGTTCGCGCGTGGTCACCATCGGTGGCGATGCGCCGGTGCGCGTGCAGTCCATGACCAACACGGACACGGTCGATGCCATCGGCACGGCCATCCAGGTCAAGGAGCTGGCGCTGGCCGGCTCCGAGATGGTCCGCATCACGGTCAACACGCCCGAGGCCGCGCAGGCCGTGCCCTATGTGCGCGAGCAGCTCGACCGCATGGGCATCGACGTGCCGCTCGTGGGCGACTTCCACTACAACGGCCATCGCCTGCTGACCGAGTACCCGGCGTGTGCCGAGGCCTTGTCCAAGTACCGCATCAACCCGGGCAACGTCGGCAAGGGCGACAAGCGCGACAAGCAGTTCGCCCAGATGATCGAGGTGGCCATGAAGTACGACAAGGTCGTGCGCATCGGCGTGAACTGGGGCAGCCTCGATCAGGAGTTGCTCGCCTCGATGATGGACGAGAACGCCCGCAGCGCCGACCCGTGGGATGCGCAGGCAGGTGATGTACCAGGCGCTGATCAGCTCGGCCTTGCAGTCGGCCGAGGCCGCGCGCGAACTGGGCATGGCGCCCGAGCAGATCATCCTGTCGTGCAAGGTCAGCGGCGTGCAGGATTTGATCAGTGTCTACCGTGGGCTGGCCGCGCGCTGCGACTACCCGCTGCATCTTGGCTTGACCGAAGCGGGCATGGGCACCAAGGGTACGGTGGCTTCAAGCACGGCCTTGTCCATCCTGCTGCAAGAAGGCATCGGCGACACCATCCGCGTGTCGCTCACGCCGCAGCCGGGCGAGGCCCGCACGCAAGAGGTCGTGGTGGCTTTGGAGATATTGCAGGCGCTGGGTCTGCGCACCTTCGTGCCCAGCGTCACGGCCTGCCCGGGCTGCGGCCGCACCACGAGCACGACCTTCCAGGAACTGGCCAAGCAGATCGACGATTTCCTGCGTGCGCAGATGCCGGTCTGGCGCAGCCAGTACCCGGGCGTCGAGAAGATGAAAGTGGCCGTGATGGGCTGCATCGTCAATGGCCCGGGCGAGAGCAAGCATGCCGACATCGGCATCAGCCTGCCCGGCACGGGCGAATCGCCCGCGGCGCCCGTGTTCATCGATGGCGAGAAGGCCCTGACCCTGCGCGGGGATCGCATCGCCGAAGAGTTCCAGCAGCTCGTGCAAAGCTACATCGACCGTCGTTTCGCCAAGGCATCTTGAGCCTGCCGGCGAGTCGGTCGACCTGACATCTACAAAGAGAAGAAACAGTTTCCCATGGCCGAGATCTTGAAAGCCATCAAAGGCATGAACGACATCCTGCCGCCGGAATCGGCGCGTTGGGAATGGCTGGAAGACGTCGTGCGCAAACTGATGCGCCGCTACGGCTACCAGAACATGCGCACGCCCATCGTCGAGCCCACGGCCCTGTTCGTGCGCGGCCTGGGCGAGGTCACCGACATCGTCGAGAAGGAGATGTACTCCTTCACCGACAGCCTCAACGGCGACCTGCTCACGCTGCGCCCCGAAGGCACAGCCGGCGCCGTGCGCGCGATCAACGAGCACAACTTTTTGTATGAAGGCGGCAAGCGCCTGTACTACATCGGTCCGATGTTCCGCCACGAGCGGCCGCAGAAAGGACGCTATCGCCAGTTCCATCAAGTGGGCGCCGAGGTGCTGGGCTTCGCCGGCCCCGATGTCGACGCCGAGCTGATCCTGATGACGGCGGCCTTGTGGCGCGACCTGGGCTTGACCATCGGCCAGGACGTGAGCCTGCAGATCAACAGCCTGGGTCAGCCCGAAGAGCGCAAGGCTCACCGCGAGGCCCTCATCAAGCACCTAGAGGCCCACGCCGACCTGCTCGACGAAGAGGCGAAGCGCCGTCTGCACAGCAACCCGTTGCGCATCCTCGACACGAAGAACCCGGCCATGCAGCCCGTGGTCGAGGCCGCGCCCAGGCTGATCGACTTCCTGGGCGAAGCCTCGTTGGCGCACTTCAACGCCGTCAAAGCCGTGCTGGATGCCGCCGGCGTGCCTTACCAGGTCAACACGCGCCTCGTGCGCGGCATGGACTACTACAACCTCACCGTCTTCGAGTGGGTGACCGACAAGCTCGGCGCGCAAGGCACCGTTTGCGGCGGTGGCCGCTATGACGGCCTGATCGAGCAGTTGGGCGGCAAGCCCGCGCCCGCCGTGGGCTGGGGCCTGGGCATGGAGCGCCTGCTGCTGTTGCTGGAAGAGGTCGGCGTCAAGGCGCCTTCGACCGCGCCGGACGCGTTCGCCGTGGTCTTCGCGGGCACGCCTTTGATGACCGTGCTCACGACCATCGAGGCCCTGCGCGCACAAGGCCTGCAGGTCGTGCTGAACCCGGCAGGCAAAGATGGCCCGGCCAGCCCCAAGTCGCAATTCAAGAAAGCCGATGCCAGTGGCGCGCGTTTCGCCCTGGTTTTCGGGCCGGACGAGGTCGCGCAAGGCCAGGTGGCCGTCAAGCCTTTGCTGGAGCGTGGCGAGCAGGTTTTGCACCCGCTGGACGCAACGGCCACATGGGCGGGCGCATTGTTGGCCGCGCGCCAGTCATAATCCCCGCTTTTCATACACATCATTCAAACGAGGCCCGCCATGGCGACCTACGACCTAGAACAACAGGAACAGCTCGACCAGGTCAAGCACTTCTGGAAGCAATACGGCAACCTGATCACCTGGCTGATGGTGCTCGTGCTGGGCGGCTACGCGGCCTGGACCGGCTACCTCTACTGGCAGCAGGACCGCGCTGGCAAAGCCGGCGGCCTGTACGAAGAGCTCGACCGGGCCGCGCTGGAAGGCAGCGTCGACAAGGCCATGCAGGCCTTCAACGACCTCAAGAGCCAGTACGCCGGCACCACCTTCGCCGAGCAAGGCGCCTTGCTGGCTGGCAAGGTCGCGGTCGAGCACAACAAGCCCGATCAAGGCAAGGCCGCCCTGCAGTGGCTGGTCGACAACGGCAAGGGCGCCAACTTGGTGGCCGTGGGGCGCTTGCGCCTGGCGGGCATGCAGATGGACGCCAAGCAATACGACGAGGCCCTGAAGACATTGGGCTCCGACATGCCTGACGAGTTCGCGCCCCTGGCCAACGACCGCCGCGGCGACATCCTGCTGGCCCAAGGCAAGAAAGACGATGCCATCAAGGCCTACACGGCGTCCTGGAAGGCGCTGGAGCCGACCGTCGAATACCGCCGCTTCATCGAAGGCAAGCTGACCATGCTGGGTGCGCCTCCTGCCCCCGCGGGCACGCCGCCTGGCCTGGCGCCCACGCATTGATGACGCCGCCGAACCCATACGATCCCGATCAAGCTTGACATCCTTGTGGAAGCACCCATGACCCTGACCCGCGCCAAACTGGTGAACCTGACGCCATCCGCATCTGCCTGGGCACTGCGTGCTTGTGCCGTGGCGATGGTCGTTGCCCTGACGGCTTGCGGCTCCAGCAAGCCCTCGCCGGCACCGCTCGAGTCGCTGCCGTCCTCGGCCGTGCGCATCACCACCTTGTGGTCGCACCGCGTGGGCTCGGTCAACGGCCAGTTGTCGCTGGCGGTCTCGCCAGGCGCCATCACGACGGCCAGCACGGGCGGCGACATCGTCTCCTTCGACATCGCGACCGGCAAAGAACGCTGGCGCGCCGACGCCAAGACCGATCTGGCCGCGTTCGTCGGCAGCGATGGCCGCTATACCGCCGTGGTGAGCCAGTCCAACGAAGTGCTCGCCTTCGACGAGGGCAAGCTGCTGTGGCGCGAGCGTCAGCCGGGCCGCATCATCACCGCGCCGCTGGTGGCCGGTGAGCGCGTGTTCGTGCAGGCCGTCGACCGCAGTGTGCGCGCCTACGATGTGGTCGATGGCCGCTGGCTGTGGCAATACCAGCGACCGGGCGGCGAGCCGCTGGCCCTGGCCACGTCGGGTGTGATCAGCGCCTTCCGCGACACCTTGCTGGTCGGGCAGGGCGCCCGCCTGGTCGGTCTGGACCCGACCAAGGGCACGGTCCGTTTCGACGTCAACATCGGCACGCCGCGTGGCTCCAATGAAGTCGAGCGCCTGGCCGATCTTGTCGGGCCGCTGGGCCGCGCCGATGACGAAGCCTGCGTGCGCGCCTTCCAGCTCTCCGTGGCCTGCATGGAGCTCAACCGCGGCAGCCTGCGCTGGACGCGTCCTCAAGCCGGCACGCAGGCCGTGGCCGCCAATGAGCGCATCGTGGTCGGCGCGGACGGCGCGGACCGCCTGAGCGCCTGGAAAACAGAGAACGGCGATCTGCTGTGGCGCGTCGACCGCTTCACCTACCGTGGCCTGGGCGCGCCCGCCATCTGGGGCAACCGCATCATCGTCGGTGATCGCTCCGACTACCTGCACCTGCTGAACGCCGAAGACGGCCGCACCGTGGGCCGCATCGAGCTGGACAGCCCGCTCGTGGCCGCGCCCATCGTCGTGGACCAGACCTTGCTCGTGGCCACGCGCAAGGGCACGGTCTATGCGCTGCGTGCCAATTGATCCGCTGACTGAGACTTCATGAAACCTGTTATTGCCTTGGTCGGACGACCCAACGTCGGCAAATCGACGTTGTTCAACCGCCTGACCAAGAGCCGCGACGCCATCGTGGCCGACTTCGCTGGCCTCACACGCGACCGCCATTACGGCGAAGGCCGCGCGGGCTCGCACGAGTTCATCGTCATCGACACGGGCGGCTTCGAGCCCGAGTGCATCTCCGGCATCTTCAAGGAAATGGCCAAGCAGACGCGCCAGGCTGTTGCCGAGGCCGATGCCGTCATCTTCGTGGTCGATGTGCGCAATGGCCTGTCCGCGCAAGACCATGACATCGCCAAGTACCTGCGCACGGCCAACAAGAAAGTGCTGCTGGCTGCCAACAAGGCCGAGGGCATGCAGTCGGGCCCGCAACTGGCCGAGTTCTACGAGCTGGGCATCGGCGAGCCGCTGGCGATCTCATCGGCGCACGGGCAGGGCATCCGCAGCCTGATCGACCTGGCGCTCGAAGAATTCTTCCCCGAAGAGGATGAAGAAGACGACGGCCTCGATGGCCGCGACTGGCGCGAGATGGACCTCGACAAGCCCATCCGCCTGGCGGTGGCCGGTCGCCCCAACGTCGGCAAGTCCACGCTGATCAACACCTGGCTGGGCGAAGAACGCCTCGTGGCCTTCGACATGCCCGGCACCACGCGCGACGCCATCAGCGTGCCTTTCGAGCGCGATGGCCAGCGCTTCGAGCTGATCGACACGGCCGGCCTGCGCCGCAAGGGCAAGGTGTTCGAGGCCATCGAGAAGTTCTCGGTCGTCAAGACGCTGCAGGCCATCTCCGATGCCAACGTGGTGCTGCTGCTGGTCGATGCCACGCAAGGCGTGACCGAGCAAGATGCCCATATCGCTGGCTTCGTGCTCGAATCGGGCCGCGCCGTCGTCATCGCCATCAACAAGTGGGACGCGGTCGACAGCTACCAGCGCGAGATGCTGCAACGCTCGATCGAAACGCGCCTGGCCTTCCTGAAGTTCGCGCCCGTGCTGAACATCTCCGCCATCAAGCGGCAAGGCCTGGGCCCGCTGTGGAAGGCGATTATCTCGGCATGGAAGTCGGCCGTCTGCAAGATGCCCACGCCGGTGCTCACACGCCTGCTGGCCGAGGCCGTGCAGTTCCAGCAGCCCAAGCGCGCGGGCGCCTTCAGGCCCAAGCTGCGCTACGCCCACCAAGGCGGCCAGAACCCGCCCATCATCGTCATCCACGGCAACTCGCTCGAGCACATCAGCGATGCCTACAGGCGCTTCCTCGAAGGGCGCTTTCGCGAACACTTCAAGCTCACGGGGACACCCTTGCGCATCGAGATGAAGTCGTCGCAGAATCCATTCGCCGACAAAGAGTGAGCTTGTTCACATTTGATCAGCACATCCCAAGGTCGAATAACCGCAGACAGCGCCATCAATCACAGCCGCCAGGCCCTTGACAAGGCAGGGACTGTGTTAAGGTGACAGATCCGAAACTTTTCAACACGGAGCATATCGTGAGCAACAAAGGGCAACTTCTACAAGACCCGTTTTTGAACCTTTTGCGCAGAGAGCATGTACCGGTGTCCATTTACCTGGTCAACGGCATCAAACTGCAAGGGCACATCGAATCGTTTGACCAGTACGTCGTCTTGCTTCGCAATACGGTGACACAGATGGTCTACAAGCACGCCATTTCCACGGTCGTGCCTGGGCGTGCGGTTAATTTCCACGCCAGCGAAACGCCCGAGGCCTGATCAGGCTTTTTTTGATCAGTCCATCCCCATCAGCCGACCCAAGCCCTGACTCTTGACAACTTCAACGTCTGAGCTGAGCCCTTCCGAGGACCCGCGGGTCGTGCTGGTGGGAGTCGATTTCGGCCCCGGGTCGTCCTTCGACCCGACTCTGGATGAACTGGCCTTGCTGGCCGAGTCCGCCGGAGACATGCCTGTGGCCAAGGTCACGGCCAAGCGCCGCGCACCTGATGCCGCGTTCTTCGTCGGTTCGGGCAAGGCCGATGAAATCAAGTCCATCGTCGACCTCTACCAGGCGCACGGTGTCATCTTCGATCAGGCCCTGTCGCCTGCCCAGCAACGCAACCTCGAACGCCACCTGGGCGTCGAAGTGCTGGACCGCACCGGCCTCATCCTCGAAATCTTCGGCGCGCGCGCCCGCAGCCACGAAGGCAAGCTGCAGGTCGAGTTGGCGCGCCTGAAATACCTGTCGACACGGCTCGTGCGTCGCTGGTCCCACCTGGAGCGGCAACGCGGGGGCGTGGGCCATCGCGGCGGCCCCGGCGAAACCCAGATCGAGCTGGACCGCCGCATGATCGACACCAAGATCAAGTCGCTCAAGGAGCAACTGGTCAAGGTCAAGAAGCAGCGCAACACGCAGCGCCGCTCGCGCGAGAAGGCGGGCACCTTTAGGGTCTCGCTGGTCGGCTATACCAACGCGGGCAAGTCGACGCTGTTCAACGCGCTGACCAAGGCCGGCACCTATGCCGCCGACCAGTTGTTCGCCACGCTGGACACGACCACGCGCCAGATGTTCCTGGCCGAGGCCCAGCGCAGCGTGACGCTGTCCGACACGGTCGGCTTCATTCGCGACCTGCCGCACACGCTGGTCGAATCCTTCGAAGCGACCTTGCAGGAGGCGGCCGAGGCCGATGTGCTGCTGCACGTGGTCGATGCCGCCAGCCCCGTGCTGCACGAGCAGATCGACGAAGTGCTGCGTGTGCTCGACACAATCGGCGCCGGATCACTGCCCCAGGTGCTCGTGTTCAACAAGGCCGATTGCCTGCCCGAGCACCAACAACCCCGCCACCAACGTGACATTTACGAGCTGCCTTCCGGCCGGCGCTGCCTGCGGGTTTTCGTCAGCGCGCTCGAGGGTCAGGGGCTGGATGTGTTGCGTCAGGTCCTCGCCGAAGCCGCTTTGAACGGCCTGGAAGGCGATCCTGTCGCTAATCTCCCCGCAGATCCCCGTTTCGACATGCACAATCCCATCGATGAAGAGGCGTCCAACCCGGTGCGCCCCGACTTTCCGACTGTCCGACCATGAACATGCAATCCCTGGAAACGGGCTCCAGCCCCGCACAAGGTCTTCCCCGGGTCATGAGTGCCGTGTCACTGGCAGCCCGGTTCGCCGCAGGCGTCGTGCGCCGCGCGGGCTGGCTCGGGGCGAGGGCGGTCCGGCAGGCGATCCCTGGCCTGGCCAGGCCGCAAGCCGTGCTCAACGAGCGCGACGGCCCGCCTGATCTGGACGAGCTCTGGAAAGACCTCAACCGCAAGCTCAGCAACATCTTCTCGGGCCGTGGCGGCGACAACGGTGGCCCAGGCGGCAACCTGACGCCCGATGCCAACGGCGCGGGCATCGGCATCGGCCTGATCATCGCCCTGATCGTGCTGATCTGGCTGGGCAGCGGCTTCTTCATCGTCCAGGAAGGCCAGCAGGGCGTGGTCACGACCTTCGGCCGCTACAGCTACAAGGTCGATGCCGGCTTCCAGTGGCGCTGGCCCTATCCCATTCAAGGCCACGAGGTCGTCAATCTGACGCAGTTGCGCTCCATCGACGTGGGCAGCAACTCGGTGATGCAGGCAACGGGGCTGCGCGACTCGTCCATGCTGACCAAGGACGAGAACATCGTCGACATCCGCTTCACGGTGCAGTACCGCCTGGCCGATGCGCGCCAGTACCTGTACGAGAACCGCAGCGCCGACGAGGCTGTGCTGCAGGCGGCTGAAACGGCCGTGCGCGAGATCGTCGGCAGCAGCACGATGGACTCCGTCCTCTATGAGCAGCGCGACGCCATCGCCACCGAACTGGTCAAGTCCATCCAGAACCAGCTCAACAAGATCAAGGCCGGCGTGACCATCGCCAACGTCAACGTGCAGAGCGTGCAGGCGCCCGAGCAGGTGCAGGCCGCGTTCGACGATGCCTTCAAGGCCGGCGCCGACCGCGAGCGCCTCAAGAACGAAGGCCAGGCCTATGCCAACGACGTGATACCGAAAGCGCAAGGCACGGCCGCGCGCCTGCGTGAAGAAGCCGCCGGTTATGCCGCCCGTGTGGTGGCGCAGGCCGAGGGCGATGCGCAACGCTTCAAGTCGGTGCTGACCGAGTACCAGAAGGCGCCCGGCGTGACCCGCGACCGCCTCTACATCGACACGATGCAGCAGATCTACAGCAACGTCACGAAGGTCATGGTCGATTCGAAGCAGGGCTCCAACCTGCTGTATCTGCCGCTGGACAAGCTGATGCAGGCATCTGGCGCAGCCAACGCGAATGGCGCATCGCCCGCGCCGAGCACGAACAACGCGCCGACCACGGACGCCCCGACGCCCACGGCACCCACGTCGATCCCCTTGCAGGATCCACGCTCTCGCGATGGCATGCGCACGCGTGACCGCGACAGCCGCTGAACCCAAGGACGAGGAACCTGACAATGAACCGCATTGGCTCCATCCTGGTCTGCATTCTGCTGGCCATCATCATCGGTGCATCGACCTTGTTCGTGGTCGATCAGCGGCAGTTCGCCGTGGTCTACGCCCTGGGCGAAATCAAGGAAGTGATCAGCGAGCCCGGCTTGAAGATCAAGGCGCCCGCACCCTTCCAGAACGTGGTCTTCCTGGATCGCCGCATCCAGACGCTGGACAGCCCCGAGTCGCGCCCCATCTTCACGGCTGAAAAGAAAAGCCTCGTGATCGACTGGCTGCTCAAGTGGCGCATCGTCGAGCCCAAGCAGTTCATTCGCAACAACGGTGTCGATCTGCGCAACGCCGAGAACCGCCTGTCGCCCATCGTGCAGGCCGCGCTGAACGAAGAGGTCACCAAGCGCACGGTCGGCGCGATGCTGTCGGCCGAGCGCGAGAAGGTCATGCAGGGTGTGATCAGGCGTTTGAAGGATGACGCCAAATCCTTCGGCATCGAGGTCGTCGACGTGCGCATCAAGCGGGTCGACTTCTCCGCCAACATCACCGAGTCGGTCTACCGCCGGATGGAGTCCGAGCGCAAGCGCGTGGCGAACGAGCTGCGCTCCACGGGTGGTGCCGAAGGCGAGAAGATCCGCGCCGATGCCGACCGCCAGCGCGAAATCATCGTGGCCGAGGCTTACCGCGATGCGCAAAAGATCAAGGGCGATGGCGACGCCAAGGCCTCGGCCATCTACGCCGACGCTTTCGGCAAGGACCCGCAGTTCGCCCAGTTCTACCGCAGCCTGGAAGCTTATCGCTCGACTTTCCGCAGCAAGTCCGACGTGATGGTGCTGGACCCGAGCAGCGACTTCTTCAAGGCCATGCGGGGCAATGGTGCGCCCGCGGCGGCCGCGCCCCGCAAGTAAGCGCGCTCAGCCTGCCGGTAATGCCTCATGTCTGACGCGATCTGGATCGCACTGGCCTTGCTGCTGGTGCTCGAAGGCCTGATGCCCGCCATCAATCCGGGCGGGTGGCGGCGCATGTTCGAGCAGATCATGCGCTTGAGCGATCAGCAGATCCGCAGCATCGGCCTGGCCAGCATGGTCGTCGGCCTGGTCCTGCTGTGGCTGATCCAGATGATGGCCGACTGAAGCGGCTTCGCGCCTGTTTTTGAGCCCTGGTTCACGGGGCGCCGCGTCAAACCGACGCCGACGCCCTGTAGAATCCCGTTTTTAACCCCCTCACGTTTTCTTATGTCGTCTGCTTGGCTGTTGCCAGAGCACATTGCTGACGTTTTGCCTGCGCAGGCGCGTCGCGTGGAAGAGTTGCGCCGCGTCTGGCTGGATGCGGCCCGCGGCTACGGCTATGAACTGGTCATGCCCCCGCTGCTCGAGCACATCGAGTCGCTGTTGTCGGGCACCGGCCACGCCCTCGACCTCAAGACCTTCAAGCTGGTGGACCAGCTCAGCGGCCGCACGCTGGGGGTGCGCGCCGATGCCACGCCGCAAGTGGCGCGCATCGATGCCCATTTGCTCAATCGCGAAGGCGTGACCCGGCTGTGCTACTGCGGCCCGGTGCTGCACACGCGTCCCGCCAGCCCTCACGCGAGCCGTGAGCCGCTGCAACTGGGCGCCGAAATCTACGGCCATGCCGGCCTGGAAGCCGATCTCGAATCCACCGAACTGGCGCTCGAAGGCCTGCTGGCCACGGGCCTGACGGGCCTCGTGATCGACATGGCCGATGTGCGCCTCGTCAACGGCGTGCTGGCCGGCCTGGGTGTGGCCAGGCTCGACCAGGCCTCGCATGCGGCCGTGGTTGCCGCGCTGACGACCAAAGATGTCGGCACATTGCGCGACCTGGCCGCACAAGGCCCGCTGGCCGCCGTGCCTGCCGCGGCCGATGTGCTGGTGCGCCTGACCACGCTGTTCGGTGGTGACGAGGTGCTGGCCAAGGCACGCGAAGTGCTGCCCAGGCACGCGCTGGTCGATGCCGCGCTGAACGATCTGGCCTGGCTGGCTGGCCATCTGCGCCAATCGCAACCCGATGTGCAGGTCGGCTTCGACCTGTCCGATCTGAGCGGGTACGCCTACTACAGCGGCACCCGTTTCGCCGTCTACGCGCAGGGGCATGCCGATGCCCTGGTGCGTGGCGGCCGGTACGACGAAGTGGGGGCCGTGTTCGGTCGTCGCCGTCCTGCCGTGGGCTTCAGCCTCGATCTGAAGATCCTGGCCGACTTGCTGGCCGGCCTCAAGGGCCTGGCTGTGCGTTCGGCCGTGCGTGCACCCTGGGGCGAAGACCCCGCCTTGCGCGAGGCTGTGCGCGCTTTGAGAGGGCAGGGCCACACCGTCGTGTGCGTATTGCCCGGACATGAACACGACGTCCAGGAATTCGACTGCGATCGCGAACTCGCGTTGGTCGACGGACGCTGGTCGGTGCGCGCGCTGTAAGCGCCGCCGGCCTCCACTTGCGAAACAGGAATCCGCCATGCAAAGCACAAATGCGTCCAACAGCGCGTCTACCCGTGCGTCCAGCACGTCCGCCCGCAACGTCGTGGTCGTCGGCACCCAGTGGGGTGACGAGGGCAAGGGCAAGGTCGTCGACTGGCTGACCGACCATGCCGCCGCCGTCGTCCGCTTCCAGGGCGGCCACAACGCCGGCCACACGCTGGTCATCAACGGCAAGAAGACGGCGCTGCAACTGATCCCCTCGGGCATCATGCGTGACGAGGTGGCCTGCTACATCGGCAACGGCGTGGTCGTCGATCCGGTGCACCTGCTGTCCGAGATCGAGCGTCTGGAGGCGGCCGGCCTGAACGTGCGTTCGCGCCTGTTCATCAGCGAATCCTGCCCTTTGATCCTGCCTTTCCACGTGCAGGTCGACAAGGCCCGAGAAGCCCTGCGCGAGACCAGCGGCAGCGGCAAGATCGGCACGACGGGCAAGGGCATCGGCCCCGCTTACGAAGACAAGGTCGCGCGCCGTGCCCTGCGCGTGCAGGACCTCAAGCATCCTGATCGTTTCTCCGCCAAGCTCAAGGAGCTGCTGGAGCTGCACAACTTCGCGCTCAAGGGCTTTTTGAAGTCCGAGGCGCTCGAGTTCCAGCCCATCTTCGACCAGGCCATGAAGGCCGCCGAGCAGATCCTGCCCATGCTGGCCGACGTCGGCGTGAAGATCCACGGCCACAACGTGGCGGGCGGCAGCGTGCTGTTCGAAGGCGCGCAAGGCACGCTGCTCGACATCGACCATGGCACCTATCCCTACGTGACCTCCAGCAACTGCGTGGCCGGCAATGCGGCCGCCGGTTCTGGCGTGGGTCCCGACAAGTTGCACTACATCCTGGGCATCACGAAGGCCTACACGACGCGCGTGGGCAGCGGCCCATTCCCCACCGAACTCGATTGGGAAACGCCCGACACGGTCGGCTACCACCTGTCGACGGTCGGCCAGGAGCGCGGCACGGTCACGGGTCGTGCACGCCGCTGCGGCTGGCTCGATGCGGCCGCGCTCAAGCGCTCGGTGCTCATCAACGGCGTCTCCGGCCTGTGCATCACGAAGCTGGACGTGCTCGACGGCCTGAAGGACATCAACGTCTGCACGGGCTACATGCTCAATGGCCAGCGCGTGGACATCCTCCCGCTTGACGCCGACGACATCGCCGCCTGCGAGCCCATCTACGAAACCTTCCCTGGCTGGGAAGGCACGACCTTCGGCATCACCGAGTGGGACAAGCTGCCCGCCAACGCGCGCGCCTACCTCGAGCGCGTGCAGGCCTACATCGGCGCGCCCATCGACATGGTGTCCACGGGCCCTGACCGCGATCACACGATCCTGCTGCGCCACCCTTACAAGGCCTGATGCCGCCGCGCTCGCCGTACAACCGTTCTTGTCTTCAGCATTTCAGTCTAAGGAAAGCCCATGCTCACTGATGATGGCAAACACTTGTATGTGTCCTGGGAGGAGTACCACCAGCTCATCGAGCGCCTGGCGCTGAAGGTGCATGCGTCGGGTTGGGCGTTCGATCAGATCCTGTGCCTGGCCCGTGGCGGCATGCGCCCCGGCGACGTGCTCTCGCGCATCTTCGATCGCCCGTGGGCATCATGTCGACCAGTTCCTACCGCGACGACGGCGGTACGCTGCAGGGCCGTCTGGACATGGCCAAGTACATCACGATGCCCAAGGGCGAATTGGCCGGCCGCGTGCTGCTGGTCGATGACCTGGCCGATTCGGGGGTGACCTTGCGCGCCGTGGTCGACCGTCTGCGCAGCATGCCCGCGATCACCGAGCTGCGCTCGGCCGTGATCTGGACGAAGGGTGTGTCGACCTACACGCCCGACTACTACATCGAAAGCCTGCCGACGAGCCCCTGGATCCACCAGCCGTTCGAAGAGTACGACAACCTGCGGCCCGAGGCGATTCTCAAGCGCTATCAGGTGTGAAGGCGCTGTGCCGACTGGCCGGCGCGGCGCACGACCGCAAAGCCGGACAATGAAAAAGCCGCTTCGATGCAAGATCGAAGCGGCTTTTCAATTGGTGCCCAGGAGAGGACTCGAACCTCCACGGAGTTACCCGCTAGTACCTGAAACTAGTGCGTCTACCAATTCCGCCACCTGGGCAGGTACTTTTTTGATTCAGTGCTTTGCAGCACGTCGTCGAGACAAAGAATATAGCACGGTTTTTGATGAATCCTGCCTGGCGCCGAAATCTGCGCGAAGTGTGAGGCGCTTGCGACACGCTGATGGCCGATTCGGTGCCGAGCCGGCATCACAAGGGCTATTGGCGAGACGGCGGCCCGCGAAAAAGGTGTACGCTGGCTCGGCATTCGGCAGATTGATGATTACGCGCAGCCCCCATCACCCACACGTGTACACGAGACCGTCGGCAGGCGACGCGGTGCGGTGTTGTGTTCACTGCGGCATCGTGCAAGGCGGCATCATGCAAAGAAAAAGCCGCTTCGATGAGATCGAAGCGGCTTTTCAATTGGTGCCCAGGAGAGGACTCGAACCTCCACGGAGTTACCCGCTAGTACCTGAAACTAGTGCGTCTACCAATTCCGCCACCTGGGCAGGTACTCATGACGCTTTTGACTCTTCAAACAAATTTCACCCACATCGTGTTGTGAAATTTGTGTTGCCGTCATCAGCGAAGAATTCGATTCTAGCATCAAAATGAGGTCTATGACAACATCCTCCCCAAATTTTGTGAACCTCATGAGCGAAGTCGTCGGCACGGTCCAGGGCCACCGCGACGGTCACGGCTTCGTGCAGCCGGACGAAGGCGACGTCAGCATCTACCTGTCGCCTCAGGAAATGCGCTCGGTCATGCACCGCGACCGCATCAAGGTCCGTGTGGTTCGCTTCGATCGCAAGGGGCGCCCGGAAGGGCTTGTGCTCGAGATCGTCGAGCGCCGCAAGACGCCCATCATCGGCCGCCTGCTGCATGAAGGCGGCGCCTGGTTGGTGGCGCCCGAAGACCGCCGCTTCGGCCGCGACATCCTGATCCCGTCCAAGGCCACGGCCAATGCCGAGCCCGGCCAAGTGGTGGCGGTCGAGCTGACCGAGGCGCCATCGCTGAGCGCCGAGCCCGTGGGCCGCGTCACCGAGGTGCTCGGCGGCATCGACGACCCGGGCATGGAGATCGAGATCGCGGTGCGCAAGTACGAGGTGCCGCACCGCTTCAACGACGACGTGCTCGCGCAGGCCGCCAAGCTGCCCGAGAAGCTGCGCCCGGCCGACAAGAAGGACCGCATCGACCTGACCGACGTGCCGCTGGTCACCATCGATGGCGAAGACGCGCGCGATTTCGATGACGCCGTGTACTGCGAGCCCGCGAAAGTAGGGCGCTCCAAGGCGCCCAATGCCTGGCGCCTGCTCGTGGCCATCGCCGATGTGAGCCACTACGTGAAGCCTGGTGACCCGCTGGACCGTGATGCCTACGAACGCGCAACCTCGGTGTACTTCCCGCGCCGCGTGATCCCCATGCTGCCCGAGAAACTCTCGAATGGCCTGTGCTCGCTGAACCCCGAGGTCGAGCGCCTGTCGATGGTCTGCGACATGCTGGTCACGCACGAGGGCGAGGTGCACGCCTACCAGTTCTACCCGGCGGTCATCAACTCGCATGCGCGCTTCACGTACACCGAAGTGGCGGCCATTTTGGGCAACACGCGCGGTCCCGAGGCGCAAAAGCGCGGCGAGCTCGTGCCGCACCTGCTGCATCTGCACGAGGTCTATCGGGCCTTGCTGAAGGCGCGTTCGAGCCGTGGCGCCGTCGATTTCGATACGACTGAAACGCAGATCGTGTGCGACGACAACGGTCGCATCGCCAAGATCGTGCCGCGTGTGCGCACCGAGGCGCACCGTTTGATCGAAGAGGCCATGCTGGCGGCCAATGTGTGCTCGGCCGACTTCATCATGCGCGCCCAAGCACCCCTCGCTGTACCGCGTGCACGAAGGGCCGACGCCCGAGAAGCGCCAGTTGCTGAAAAACTATCTCAAGGCGCTCGGATTGGGCTTGAGCATTGGCGAAGAGCCCACGCCCGGCGAGTTCCAGGCCATCGCGCAGGCCACGAAAGACCGGCCCGACGCCACCCAGATCCACACGATGCTGCTGCGCTCGATGCAGCAGGCCATGTACACGCCGATCAACAGCGGCCACTTCGGGCTGGCCTACGAGGCCTACACGCACTTCACGAGCCCGATCCGCCGCTATCCCGATCTGCTCGTGCACCGCGTGATCAAGGCCTTGCTGGGCCGCAACCGCTATGGGCTGAAAGTGCCGCCGGTCGTGTCGTCGGTCGGCAACTTCAAGCGCAAGCCCGGCGGCAAGCCGGGCAGCGTGCCCGCCAAGGGCTTGCCCAAGGCCCCGACCAAGGCGACGACGCGCCTGAAGCTGCCGCCCGAGGAGCAGGCAGCCTGGGAAACCGTGGGCATCCATTGCAGTGCCAACGAACGCCGCGCCGACGAGGCCTCGCGCGATGTCGAGGCCTGGCTCAAGTGCATGTTCATGCGCGAGCGCCTCGGCGAAGAGTACGGCGGCACGGTCAGCGCGGCCACGAGCTTCGGCCTGTTCGTGCAGCTCGACGGGCTCTATGTCGAGGGCCTGATCCACATCACGGAGCTGGGCGGCGAGTACTACCGGTTCGACGAGGCGCGCCAGGAGCTGCGCGGCGAGCGCAGCGGTGTGCGCTACAGCGTGGGCACGCGGGTGCGCGTGCAGGTCAGCCGCGTCGACCTGGACACCCGCAAGATCGATTTCCGCATGGTGCGCGAGGGCGAGGCCACGCGTCCGGCGGGCGGTTCTGCCAATGCGCGCCGCCGTGGCCGTGGTGGTGACACGGCCTGGGCGGGTGAGGCGTCGGCGCAGGACGAATTGGCCGACATCCAGGAAGCCGACCGCGAGGTCAAGCGTGCGGGCAAGGTCGCAGGCAGGGGCGGCAAGGCGTCCGGCAAAGGGCGCGCGGGTGTCGCTGGCGGCCACGGTGTCGGCGCGGGCCGAGCCTGCGGCGCACGGTGGCAAGGCGGCGGGCAAAAAGGCCGCCAGCCGCAAGAGCGCCAAGGCCAAGCGCTGAGCGGGCTCCGGTTTGATCCGGGGCCGCTTTTCGTGCTAGAATGCTGGGGTTTGTCCATGGTTTAGGTGCTGTTCGGATTCTATCGTGTTTCCCTATTAACCTT
>JASGJC010000020.1:0-87004 GCA_049840915.1 Aquabacterium sp. | reverse complement strand
TATTGCTAAGGTTAATAGGGAAACACGATAGAATCCGAACAGCACCTATGTCCTGCCACATCGCGGCGTTCATCGCATTGGCTTTCTCGGGGCGGTTCAGGCGCACGGTGGCGATGTGGTTGGCCAGCGAGAGGGTGACCGTCTCGAGTTGCGGGATGTTCGTGTCGATCTTCGTGTCTCCTCGGCTGATGTGTGCGGAGCCTGGTGATCAGATCGCCGCGGCGAGGTCGGCGCCCTGATCGATCGCACGCTTGGCATCAAGCTCGGCGCGCCACGTCGGCGCCACCGATCAGGTGCACCTTCGGCCAGCAGCGCTTCCAGGCCCGCTTGCAGCGCGCGGATGGGCTCCTGGCCGGCGCAAACGATGATATTGTCGACCTCCAGCACCATCTGCGTGCCGCCGACCCTGATGTGCAGGCCCTCGTTGTCGATGCTTGTCGTAGCTGACGCCCGAGATCATCTCGACATTGGGTTCTTCAGCGGCGCTGCGGTGGATCCAGCCCGTGGTCTTGCCGAGGCCGTCGTCGATCTTGCTGGCTTGCGCTGCAGCAGGTAGATCTCGCGCGGGGCCGTGTCCACATGCGGGGCCTCGATGCCGCCACGGTCGGCTTAACTCGTGATCGATGCCCCATTCGGCATGAGGAAGTTGTCGGGAGTTCAGCGAAAGGGATGGTGCCGTCGTGCGTCAGGTACTCGGACATATCCAAGCCGATGCCGCCCGCGCCAATCACGGCGACGGTCTTGCCCACCGGCTTGTCGTCGCGCAGCACGTCCAGGTAGCACATCACCTTCGGGTGGGTGAGGCCGTGGATGTCCGGCGTGCGCGGCACGATGCCGGTCGCCAGCACGATCTCGTCGAAACCACCTTTGACCAGGTCATCGACACGCACGCGCTGGTTGAACTTCACGTTCACGCCGAGCTTTTTGATCATGGTGTTGCAAAGTAACGCAGCGTCTCGTTAAACTCTTCCTTGCCCGGCACCTTCCTCGCGATATTGAACTGGCCGCCGATTTCGATATCGGCATCGAACAGCGTGACATTGTGGCCGCGCTGCAGCGGCGATAGTGGCGAACGACAAACCCGCGGGGCCCGCGCCGACCACGGCGATGCGCTTCTTCGGCCTGGCGGGCATGAACTAACCAGCTCGGTCTCGTGGCAGGCATGCGGGTTGACCAGGCAGCACGAGATCTTGCGCACAAAGATGTGGTCCAGGCAGGCCTGGTTGCAGCCGATGCAGGTGTTGATTTCATCCGCAGGGCCGGCGGCGGCCTTGATGACGAAGATGGCGTCGGCCAGCATCGGGCGCGCCATCGAGACCATGTCGGCATCGCCACTCGCGATGACCTTCTCGGCCACGTCCGGCATGTTGATGCGGTTGGAGGCGAAGAGCGGGATCTAGACCCTGCTCATCAGGTCGCGTGACCCATGTGAAGGCGGCGCGCGGCACCCTCGTGGCGATGGTGGGGACATGGCCTCGTGCGAGCCGATGCCGGTGTTGATGATGGTCACGCCGGCGGTCTCGATTGCCATCGCGAGTTGATGATCTCTTCGAACGACGAGCCGCCGTCGACCAGATCGATCATCGACAGGCGGTAGATGATGATGAAGTCAGGGCCGACGCGCTCGCGCACGGCCTTCACGATCGCGATCGGGAAGCGGATGCGGTTTTCATAAGCGCCGCCCCATTCGTCGGTGCGGTGGTTGGTGCGCGCGGCGATGAACTGGTTGATCAGGTAGCCTTCGGAGGCCATCACTTCCACGCCGTCGTAGCCGGCCTTCTGGGCCAGTTGCGCGCAGCGGGCGAAGTCTTCGATGGTCTGCTCGACCTCGGCCGTGCTCAGCTCGCGCGGCGGGATCGGCGAGATCGGCGCGCGCAGCGAACTGGGCGCAACCAGATCGGGGTGGTAGGCATAGCGACCCGTGTGCAGGATCTGCATGGCGATCTTGCCGCCCTCGGCGTGCACGGCGTCCGTCACGACCTTGTGGTGCTCGGCTTCTTCTTCCGTCGCCATGCGGGCGGCGCCCATCGAGACACGGCCGTGGTCGTTGGGCGCGATGCCGCCCGTCACGATCAGGCCCACGCCGCCGCGCGCGCGCTCGGCATAGAACTCGGCCATGCGGGCGAAGCCGTTGGGCGCCTCTTCCAGCCCCAGGTGCATCGAGCCCATCAGCACGCGGTTGCGCAAGGTGGTGAAGCCCAGATCCAAGGGTTGCAGCAGATGGGGGTAGTGGCTCATGGAAGGTGTCTCGCGGTGTATGTGGGGGGACACGGGAAGCAGGGTCGCAAAGAGGGGTCGCACAACTATGCAACCAGTTGCATGAGCGGATATTAGGAAGATCCGCCGTATTTATGCAACTGGTTGCATAGTTAGACGCCCGCCCTTAGACTCGCACCATGTCGCTCTCTCACGCCTTGATGACGTCCTTGCTGGAAAAATCGTCCTCGGGCTACGACCTCGCGCGCCGCTTCGACAAGTCCATCGGCTTTTTCTGGCGCGCCACCCACCAGCAGATCTACCGCGAGCTGGCCCGCATGGAAAAAGCCGGCTGGATCGCCTCCGAGGCCGCGCCCGACGGCGGCCGCACGCGCAAACGCATCTACAAGGTGCTGGCCGCGGGCCGCCAGGAGCTGGAGCGCTGGGCGCGCGAGCCCGCGCCCCTGGTGGACATGCGCGACGAGCTCATGGTGCGCCTGCGGGCCGACGCCGTGATCGGCCCGCTGGGCATGGACGCCGAGATCCGCCGCCGCCAAGCATTGCACACGGAAAAGCTCGCCGCCTACCGCATGATTGAAGGGCGCGATTTTCCGGCCGATAAAACGTTGTCCAGAGAAGCCCAACTCCAGCACATGATCCTCAAGACCGGCATCATGTACGAAGAAAGCTGGGTGAACTGGTGCCAGGAAGCGCTGGTCGTCCTTCAACAGACCGGCTAACCCAGCACTGACGCCCGCCCCGAGCGGCGATCCGATCCAGCCTGCATGCGCCATCTGCCGTACCGACATGCCTGCCTGACCCTGCGCCAGCGCTTTCTGTGCTGGCTGGCCTGCCTGTGCGTGTGTCTGTGCGTGTCCCTGTGCGCATGCACGGCGGCACATGCCGGCCCCCTGCCCGTGCTGCGCATTCCCGATGGCGCCAACGCCATGCTGCTGGGCCAGCACATGCAGCTGCTGCGCGACGAAGACGGCCGCCAGACCCTGGCCGACGTGCAGGACCCGAATCGCGACGCCGACTGGCAGCCCTCCCACGCCGACGCCATCAACTTCGGGCTGAGCCGAGCCGTCGGCTGGGCCCGCATCAGCCTGCGCAACGACGGCCCTGCCGAAATGCGCCGCGTGCTCGATCTGGACAGCTCGCTGGCCGATTACGTCGATGTCTACATCGTCCAGCCCGACGGCACGCTGAGCGAGACCATGCTCACAGGCGACCGCCGTCCCTTCGCAGACAGGCCCTTGAAACTGCGCACGCTGGCCGTGCCGCTGCAGATCAAGGCCGGCGCGCGGATCGACGTCTACCTGCGCCTGCAGACGCACGACGGCCTGCACGAGATCATCATGCCCACGCTGTGGCAACCGCAGGCCTTTGCCTCGCACGTGCAGTCGGACACGCTGGCCTTCGGCCTGTACTACGGCGTGCTGATCACGGTGCTGCTCTACAACCTGTTCCTGTTCGTGTCGACGCGGCAGGCCGGCTTCGGCTACTACCTGCTGTATGTGGCCTCGGTGCTGATGTGGTCGTTCTCGTTCAGAGGCTACGCCGCGCAGTACCTCTGGCCCGACTGGCCCAACTTCGGCAACCAGGCCGTGCTGGTGTTCGCGGGCCTCTCGTTCGTCACGCTGTCGATGTTCGCGATCAGCTACCTCGACACGCGCCGCAGCGTGCCGCGCTGGCTGCACCGCGCCATGCTCGCTTTCACGGGCGCCAGCGTGCTGGCCCTGCTGCCCTTCTTCGACAACCACTACGCCGTGCCCTTCATCGTGCAAAGCGCGCTGGGCCTCGTCCTGATGGCGTGCATGGTGCTCGTCAACCACAAGCTGGTCTGGTACGGCAACAGGCCCTCGCGCTACTTCTCCTGTGCCTTCGCGGCCTTGTCCCTGGGCGTGGTCATCTACTACCTGCGCGTGATGGGCGCCGTGCCCGCCAACGCGCTGACCGACAACTTCCTGCTGATCGGTTCGGCGGCCGAGGCCCTGCTGCTGGCCTTCGGCCTGGCCGACCAGATGAACACGCTCAAGAGCGAGAAAACTCAAGGCCGAGCGTGAGGCGCTGGCCGCGCAAACCGCCTTGAACACACAGCTCGAATCGCTGGTCTCGGCGCGGACCACGGAGCTGCAAGAGGTCAACGAGCGCCTGGTCAGCCTGTCGATCACGGACGAGCTGACGGGCGCCTTCAATCGCCGCCAGTTCAACAAGGACCTGGCCGCCGCTGTCGCGCTGCACAGCCGCCATCAGACGCCGGCCGTGCTGTGCCTGATCGATGTCGACCACTTCAAGGCCTTCAACGACCGCTACGGCCACCCGGCCGGCGACGAGGCCTTGCGGCGCATTGCCGCCCTGGTCCAGCAGAACATGCAGCGCGCCAGCGACAGGCTGTACCGCGTGGGTGGCGAAGAGTTCGCCATCCTGCTGGACATCAACGAGCCCGCCGAAGGTGCAGGCCTTCATCGAGGGCATGTGCGCCCGCATCGCGCAGGCGGGCATCGGCCATGAAACCAGCCCGACGGGGCGGCTCACGGCGAGCATGGGCTTGCTGATCCTCAATGCGCGGGGCGCGCCGATGTCGGCGGCCGAGCTCTACAGCGCGGCGGACACGCTGCTCTACGAGGCCAAGCACGCCGGCCGCAACCAGGTCAGGACACTGATACGGGATTGAGCGCCATGGCCCAGCGGTTGCGGCCTTCGCGCTTGGCGCGGTAGAGCGCCGCGTCGGCATCGGCCACCAGGCCATCCACATGGCGGCTGAACTCGGCCGGGCGCGCGCAAGCCACGCCGATGCTGATGGTGACGCTGCCGGCCGTGGTCGATGCCTCGTGGCGCAGGCCGGACGACTGCACCGCCTCGCACAAGGTCTGCGCCACGCGCATCGCTGCCTGCGCATCCATGCCGGGCAAGGCGACAATGAACTCCTCGCCGCCCCAGCGCGCCACGCAGCCCTGCTCGGCCGGCACGGCCTTTTGCAGGATCTGCGCGACGTGCCGCAGACACTGGTCGCCGGCCGGGTGGCCGTAGCGGTCGTTGAAGGCCTTGAAGTGGTCCACGTCCATCAGCAGCAGGGCCACTTCGCCATTGGCGGCGTGCGCCGCATCCCAGGCGTCGCGGATGTACTCGTCGAAGTGGCGGCGGTTGGGCACGCCGGTCAGGGCATCGCGGCGCGACATGTCGTCGAGCTGCGCCTGCGAGGCGGCCAGCTTCTTGCGCAGGGTCTGCGTGCGCACCGACCACTGGAAGCGCCTGCGCTCTTCCAGCTCGTAGCGGTAGTTCATCGCCACCGTGTGGCTGGAGATGACGGTGACCAGCAGCACCAAAGGCCAGTCGAAAACGGCATAGGGATGCGGATGCCCCGTGCGGCTCCAGGCGCAGTACATGCTGATCAGCACGACGCACACGGAGTAGAACAAGGCATAGCGGAAGCGAAAGCGCTGCACGAGGTTGCCGTAGATGACGATGGGCACGAGCCCCGCCGTGTACATGCCGGCGAAATCGCTGTGGGAGTGCACGAGCAGCCGCCCCATCGTGAAGGCGGCCAGCAGGCCCGTCAGCAGCACGGCGGACTCGATCACGGCCGTGGGCAGCAGCAGCACGAAGCCGCGGAACCACAGGCTGAAGAAGAACAGCACGGCCGCATAAGGCGTGAGCCAGTACAGGCGCACCTTGAAGGCCATGTCGTACACGTCGGGGATCATGCGCTGGTCGGCCAGCAGGAACGGCCAGGTAGCAGATCAGCGCGATGATGCCGCTGACGATGAAATGCTGCAGCCGCGCGGGCGTGGTCACGCTGTTGAAGTGGGCCTCTTCGATGTCGTCGAAGCGCAAGGGCGGCGGACGCCACTTGAGCAGGTGCCTGAGGTCGACGTGGAGGTCCATCGAGGCCTCGCTGATGACCGGCTTCATGCCTGCTCCGCCAGCACCTGGCGGTCGTAGCCCACGTAGACGCGGTTACGGCCGGCGGCCTTGGCGCGGTAGAGCGCCTCGTCGGCCATGTTGATGAGCTGCTGGCTATCGCTGCTGGCATCGGGCCGCATCGAGGCGCGGCCGCCGCTGACCGTCACGCGCGGCGCGCAGGCCGAGCCTTCGTGCTGCAGGCCCATCCCGGCCACGGCGGCGCGGATGCGCTCGGCGGCGGCGGCGGCGGCATCCACGTCCGCGTCCATCAGCACGACCACGAACTCCTCGCCGCCCCAGCGCGCAACCAGGTCACCCGGCCTGCGGATGCAGCTGCTCAAGGCCTGCCCGACCTTGACCAGGCACTGGTCGCCCGCCTGGTGGCCGTAGCGGTCGTTGTAGGGCTTGAAGTAGTCGATGTCCAGGATGATCAGCGAGATCACGCGGCGCTGCTCCTGCGCCACGCCCCAGCACTCGGCCAGGAACTCTTCGAAGTAGCGGCGATTGGCCAGGTTGGTCAGCATGTCCGTCGTGGCCATGCGGTGCAGGCGGTCGTGCGCGGCCGTCAGCGCGGCATTCAGCGCCTGCTCGCGCGCATCGAGCAGGAAGGCCATGCGCTCGTCGTGCTCGAGCTTGTAGTTGCCGTACAGCACGAACACCGTGCAAGCGATGGCCAGCAGCATCGTGTTGAAGGGCAAGATGCCCGTGACATCGTGCATGTGGCCCACGATGTAGCCATGCACGAACATGCTGGCCACGCCCATCGTCACGGCGGGCCAGAAGCGCGCGACCGCGCACGTGTAGACGATGATGATGTTGAACTCGACCACGCGCGCCAGCATCGACTGGTCGCCGCTGGACAGCATGATGGCCGCCTGCAGCAGCACGGCCAGCAGGCCCGTGCAGGCGATCAGCCATTCGTTGAGCGAGGGCATCCTCAGCTTGCTCAACACGAACAGGCCCGTGAAGATCGCCAGCGGGAACACGCCCCAGCGCAGCTGGAAGGCCACGGCCAGCGCATCGGGCGTCATCAGGTAGTCGGCGATGATGATGCCGCCGAACAGCAGCACGGCGAAGAAGCCCGCCACGACCATGATGAAGAAGCGCTTGTCCTGCCCTTCCATCACGAAGCGCTCTTCCAGTTCGCGCGGGAACATCAGCAGCGGAAAGCCCCTGGCGATGGCGCGGTCGAGCAACTCGGCCTGGTCGGAGGCGACCCGAGGCTTGCTGCTTGACGAAAGAACCGCTGCGCCAGTCAATGTGTACTCCTACTGTAGGGCCGTATAACGACAAACGTAGTGGTCATACGGATTGAACTCAGCCTGAATCTTGCCTTGGCCCTTCCGCGGGCACCACCGGAATTACGCGCCCAATTTGAAGAACTGACCCGTCAGACGGCACAAAATCACGTGCCCGACCCACTCATAACGGGGGACGCGGGGGGTGGGTTGCGGGGGTTTTCTCCCAGACGCGAATGCGATTTGCGTCAGCCGGGTACCGCTGTTTTTCACAGCGTCAAAAACATGCACTTTGCACGGGTATCTTCAGACTTCAGCGCGCCGACCGACAACATGGCCACATGCACGCCCGTGCGCCACTTTCGGGAGATCGGACTGTGAAGCAAGACCACGTCGCCATCCTTGGCAACGGTTATGCCGTCCCGCCCTTCATCCGGGGCAACGATGCCCCGATCTTCGACTTGGCTCAAGAAGCATTCGCCCTCGGGCACGGACTTGTTCGACGGGCTGAAGTTCAGGCGCGTGCTGGCCACGCCCGAAGGCGTCATCGACATCATGGTCGAGGCCTGCCAGAACGCGCTGGCGCAGGCGCATCTCAAGGCCGGGCACGTCGACATGATCCTGGGCGCGGGCTCGGTGAGCACCTACATCGCGCCCAATGACCTGGCCGTCGTCCACGACAGGCTGGGGCTGCCCAGGCATTGCCGCATCATGCCGCTCAACAGCGACTACAGCGCCTTCCAGGACGGCATCCGGCTGGCCAACGACCTCATCGCATGCGGCACGGTCAAGCATGCGCTCGTGGTCTGCGGCAACAACTGGACCCACTTCATGGACTACCACGAGCCCGTGTCGCTGGCCGCGTCGGATGGCGCCGGCGCCGTCGTGATGGGGCGCAGCAGCGATCCCAGGCACTTTCGCCTCATCGATTGGGAGAACGACACGCAAGCCAAGTGGTACGGCGCCTTCCGCATGGTGCCGCGCCCGGTCGCCGATGGCCCGCATGGGCACGAACATGCCTACACCAAGCCCCTGATGAAGCTCGATGACAAGACAGGGCAAGAAGCCTTCAAGACCTTCGGCGTGAAAGTGGCGCCGCAGGTCGTCAACAACCTGCTCAAGCGCCGGGGCCTGAAGGGCAGCGACATCACGCTGCTGCCGCACCAGGTGTCCAAGACCGTCGAAGAAGCCTGGAACGAGGCCATCCAGCCCGCGCGCTACGTCACGACGCTCGAAGAGTACGCCGACATGGTGTCCTCATCGGTGCCCGTGAACTGGGCCAAGTGCCATCACGAGATCCACACGAAGTACATCGTGCTGCTGGGCATCGGCATGGAGATGCACGCGACCGCGCTCTTGCTCGAACGCGGCTGAGCCTGAGCGATCAGGTCTTGGGCAGGTAGGAAGGCGGCTGCAGACCCAGGTGGTTCTGCAGCATGTCTTCCGCCGTCACCAACGCGCCTTCGACCCAGCCCTGCGCGTGCGAGTAGGCCTCACCACAGATGTAGACGGGCTTGCCTGGCACGGGCTGCACGATGCGCTTGCTGACCTTCTCGCTGTCGACATACTGCGGCCAGAAGTTGGCGCCGCCGCCGAAGGGGTCTTCGCCCCAGTCGCGGTAGGCGGCGGCGTAAGGGCGGCGATCGGGCGTGTCCTCCATGCCGTGGATCTCGAGCAACTGGCGATGCGCTTCGTTGACCATCAGCGCGGGCGCCGGATGCTCCTTCCACTCCACTGAGGCCGTGTTGCTGCCGTGGTCCTCGTTGGGATAGGGGATGGGGTCGTTGCGCAGGCCGTCCCAGTAGTCCAGGTCCAGCCCATCGTTGTAGATGAGGATGGCGCCCGCCTTGGTGTCGTCGCCCACGGGCCAGTAGTAGAGCTGACGCACCTGCAGCGTCGTGACCGACTGGCCTTGCGTGATGCCCAGCGCCTCCCACCAGCGGTGGCGGTAGCACAGCGCCAGCTTGAACAGCGGGATGGGCTCGACCGAGCGGATCAGGCGGTGCACCTCGTGCTGCGCCTCGCCGAGCACGGCGCCCGTGGGCTCGAGCAACTCGAGCGAGCGGCGCGGCATGGCCAGGATCAGCTTGCGCGCACGCACGACCTTGTTGTGGCCATCGTGCTCGATGTGCATCTCGACGCCTTCGGTGCCGTCGTCCAGCGTGACAGTGTCAAAGCGCATCAGGCGGTGATCGAGATGGAGCTTGCCGCCCAGGCCCTCGAACTGGTCGCGCAGGGTCTTGGGCAGCATCTCGTAGCCCCAGGTCAGGCGCTTGTATTCGATGCTCGCGCCGTAGTCATCGAGGTTCCAGGGGTAGCCGTCGGCGGCGCTCCATGTGAAGAAGATGCTGTCGTAGCCGCTCGTGTCTTCGGCGAACTGGAAGGCCTCGTGGCTCACTTCGCGGCAGAAGGTGTAGCGCATGGCCAGGTCGCGCACGGAGTGGCCTTCGTAGCGGCCGGTGCGGGCGACCTTGTTCCAGTCGACGGTCTTGAGGTTCACGTGCGGCTCGTGCAGCACCTCGCTGAGGTAGCGCTCGGCGGCCAGGGCCGTGAAACCCTTCTTGAAGCCTTCGTGGTCGACCTTGGGGATGTCGTAGGGCACCTTGCTGGGGTCTGACAGGTCGGCCGTGCGCAGGCGCTGGCCGCGCAGGTAGGCGATGTTCTGGTCCTGCGAGACGACGAAGGGCTCGGTTTCCAGATTCAGGTAATCGACCAGGGCGGCCACGTTCTTCTGGCCGGTCGTGAAGCGCATGCCGCCCAACTCGACACGGGCCTCGGGCATGCCGGGTGGCTGGGCCGAGAGCAGACGGCCGCCCACGCGCTTGCTCGTTTCGAACACGGCCACGCGGCTGCCCTGGCCTTGCGGGCTGCTGAGCCATCGCCAGCCGCTGTACAGGCCCGAGACGCCTGCGCCAACTATCGCGATATCGAGAACGGGGTTCAAAGCATCGGTTTTCATGGCATGGCCCTGTGATTGGGGTGGGCATATTCTGGTCAGCCGCGCGACGGACCAATCCAGTGATGTGCGGCCCTATTCCCTCGCAGATCCCCCCTCAATCACGGAGCGCATCGCCATGTCATCGAGCAAACCTAACGCTGCACCTTGCGGTACCGTCTCGCAATTGCTGCTGGCCTATCTGAAAGCGGAAGGCGTCAGCAAAGTCTTCGGCATACCGGGCGGCGCGGCCGTCTGGGTGATGGACGAGTTGAAGAAGCAGTCAGACCATTTCAACTACGTCATCTGCCGCCATGAAACGGGCGCGGCCTACATCGCCGACGGCCATGCGCGCGTTAGCGGCGGCCTGGGCGTGGTGCTGACCACATCGGGCCCGGGCGCCACCAATGCCCTGACGGGCGCCATGAACGCGCAGGCCAGTTGCTCGCCTGTCATGGTCATCACGGGCGAAGTGGCCGAGCAGTACTACGGCAAGGGCTATCTGCAGGAAGGCACGGACGCCAAGCTCGACGTGCACAACATCTTCCAGAACGCGCTGGCGTACAGCGCGCTGATCTCGAGCCCGACGAACTTCCCGACGCTGTTCCAGCAGGCGCTGCGCACGGCCTTGTCCTTGCCCAAGCAGGCCACGCACATCAGCCTGCCCAACGACATCGCCGGCCAGTGCGTGCCCGCCGCGTCCTACCCCGCCACGGTCAAGCCCACGACCTACCGCCCCCGCACGGCCTGCACCGACCCGGCCGCCATGGCCGACACGCTCAAGGACCTGATCAGCGTCAAGCGCCCGCTCATCTTCCTGGGCAACGGCAGCCGCGAGGCGCTGTCGCACCCCGACCGCCTCAAGGCCTTCACGCACTTCGTCGACAAGTTCGGCATCGCCGTGATGACGACGCCCGATGCCAAGGGCATCTTCCCTGAATCGCACGCCATGTCGCTGCGCAACTACGGCACCTGCGGCAGCGCCTGGCCCGAGCTGTACATGCGCCCCGCCGACAAGGCCGATCAGTTCGAGACGCTCGTCGTGCTGGGCTCGAGCCTGGGCGAGCTGGCCACCTCGCCTGCCGCCAGCGAGCTCTACAGCACCTCGCTCGAGCCCACGAAGCACTTCGTGCAGATCGACCTCGATGCCAACGTGATCGGGCGCGACTTCCCCATCACGCGCGGCGTGGTCGCCGAGATCGGCGCCAGCCTGGATGCGCTGCTGGCGCAGGCCGAACCCATCAAGCCCGACGAGGCCGCCGTGAAGGCCCGCAAGGCCGTGGTGGCGCAGATCAAGCAGAGCACGCCCGCCTGGTCGAACGCCGCTTGGCGCGACAGCGAGGCCGCGCCCGTCAACCCCGCCGCGATGATGCGCGTGGTCAACGAGCTGGTGCACGAGGGCCACATCTTCATCGACGCGGGCAACTGCGTGGGCTGGTCGCTCAACAACCTGGTCATCGACCCGCCCGTGCGTTATCACAGCGCCCTGTCGATGGGCCCGATGGGCTTTGCCGTGGGCGCCGTGATCGGCGGCAAGATGGCCGCGCCCAACCTACCCAATGTGGCCATCGTGGGCGACGGCGCCTTCATGATGCACGGCGCCGAAGTCTCGACCGCCGCGCAGAACCGCGTGGGCGCGATCTGGATCGTGCTCGACGACAACGACCTGGCCATGGTCAGCCAGGGCATGGCCGAGTTGCTGCCGCCCGCCGCGCAGTGGGAGGACTACTACAAGATCGGCCGCCCCGACCTCGCCTTGTTCTCGAAGGGCCTGGGCGCCAACGCGATCACGGTGAAGCACGACGAGGGCACCGATGCCTTCCGCAAGGCCTTGAAAGAGGCCCTGCACGATGCCGAGCAGCATCAGCGCCCGCAGGTCATCGTGGTGCGCATCGACACGAAGGTCGCGCCGCCTTACGGCTGGGGTCGCCTGACACCGGCCGATTGCTGCGGACAGGCCGCGGCGGCCAAGCCCAAGGCCTGAGAGGCCTTGCGAGGCACGCAGCGCGCGTCAAGATGCATCAGTGCGCACGCTGCGTGACGAAGGCCAGGTTGAAAGGCACATTCAAGTGCGCCTCTTCGATGCGCACGTCGAATGGCTCGACCGGCGCGATCAGGCTGAACGCCGTCTGACTGAGCATCTTCGCCTGTATCGCGCCTTTGACGAAGGGCTTCACATCGAAGCGCGTGTCGATCGGGAGGTTGATGGAGGGCGGCAGTTCGGCGCTCGCCACCACATCCAGATCGACAGGCACCTCGGCCTTGACCGGCACCGTGATGTGCAGCGGCACGTTGAAGGTCAAAGGCAGGCTCACCGGCATGCGCGGCAGCCATGAGCGCAACTTCACCGTGGTATCGAGCACCGTGCTGACCGGCACCACCTGGTCCACTGTGACCGTGGTCTCGACAGGCAGCGTGGTTTGCAAACGCACCTTGGCCTGGACGTGGTCAGACAACTGCGCCGTAAGCACCTGCTTGACGGGCACCTGCAGCGAAGGCTGCATGTCGATGCGTGTGTGCAAGGGCGCGGCCACCTCGGCCATGGCCTGCATGCCGGCGGGCAGACGCAGCTTCACGGGCTGGTCGCGCAGCGTCAGCCGCGCCTCCCAGTGCTCGTAGAAGTACCAGACCGACACGGCCATCAACACCAGCCAGATCAACAGCACGCCGCCGCCGACCACGACGAGCGCGCCGGGCCGCACGGGCCGGTTCCAGCCTCTGGGCGCCGGCGCCGACAACACGCTCATGGCTTCGATGCGCCACGCGCGGCCGCACCGCGCGGCGCCAACGTGACCGCCTCGAAAGGCACGGTCAAATCCAGCAGGTTCAGCCCCGCCTGCACGCGCTGCTGCGGGAAAGTCAAACGCGCGCTGACCGGCGCCGTCACCGGCAGCGACAAGGCCTCGTGGATCGGCACGCTCGCCTCGATCACCGTGTCGATCTGCGTGCGCAAAGGCTCGGCCAGACGCACCGTGGCCGGCGCCACCAGCGCCACGGGCAATTGCTTGCGCACCGGGATGACCAGCTCGACCGGGATGTCGGCCTTGACCGGAATCTTGCCCTGGATGGGCAAGGTCACCGAGATGCCCATCACGCGCGTCTTGACCTGCGTGTCCAGGTCGATGCTCTGGTCGACCTTCACCACATGGCTCACGGGCACGTCGATCGCGATCGGCACGACGGTATCGATGCTGACCTTGACCGGAATCGCCTCCTGCAAGGGGATGGTCAGGCTCTGGTGGATGGGCACGTGCACGGGCAGCGTCTTGTCGATCTGGACCTTGACCTTGCGGTCGACCGAGGCCAGCACCGTCAGCTCCCGCGGCAGGCGGATGTCGGCCTGCTGCTCCTTGAGCACGACCTGCGCGGCCAGGTGCTGCCAGGCCCACCACGCGGCGGCGGCGGCCAGGCCGCTCATCAGCACCAGCAAAAGCGCAGCTGTGAGCACCAGGTGGCGCCACGTGACCGCCCTGCCGTAGACGGCCAGCATCGGGCCCGAGCTGGGCGTGGCGGCAGGCGAATCGGGGGGGCTCTGTGTCACCCGGCCACTATGCCATGAGCCCGACCGCTAAAATTTCGGGTTTGCGCGGCATGCACACCCCACTTCGGACGCGATGGACTTCCCTTTGACTGACCTCGACTCGGCGCGCGCCATGTTTGTCGCCCTGCAGGCCCGCGCCGCAGCGCAGGGCCTTGAGTTGCGCGCGCCGCCGCCCGAGCCCACGAGCTGCTGCGGGCGCGGCTGCAATGGGTGCGTGTGGGAAGGCTATTACGAGGCCGTGACTTACTGGCGGGATGAGGCCTTGCTGATCCTGGGTGACTGAAGGCTGGCCATCGGCACGACCGACTCGGCCAAACCGGCCTGTCTGATTCCACTGACAAGGGCGATGGCGATCGGCCTACATCCCGCGCCAAACCGATGGCCCATAGTCGCCAAGCGAACAGCAAACGACCTTCACGGAGCCACCGATGCGCACGACACCTCATGTCCTCGTTCCCCTCATGGCCGCGATCGCTTTGACCGCTGGCCTGGCCTGGGGCGAATCCGCCTTGCCGCCATCGGCAGGCTTCGGCCCCACGCCCACCCTGCCCGCGCCTGACAAATCCCTGCTGCCCCGTGTCAACGCGGCCAAGGCGGTCGGCTGGCCCGCACACGGCATGCCCACTGCGGCCGCCGGCCTGGCCGTCACCCGTTTCGCGGGCGACCTGTCGCATCCGCGCTGGCTCTACACGCTGCCCAATGGCGACGTGCTCGTGGCCGAGACCAACACGCCCAGCGACAAGCCCGACGACAGCAAGGGCCTGAAGGGCTGGGTAGAAAAGAAGGTGCAATCGCGCGCGGGCGCTGGCGTGTCCAGCCCTGACCGCATCACGCTGCTGCGCGACACCAACGGCGATGGCGTGGCCGATGTGCGCACAGTCTTCCTGAAGGGCCTGCATTCGCCCTTCGGCATGGCCCTGATCGGCGACACTTTCTACGTCGCCGACACGGATGCCATCGTGCGCTTCCCCTACAAGCGCGGCCAGACCTCGATCACGGCGCAAGGCACCAAGCTGTGCGACCTGCCCGCCGGCACCATCAACCACCACTGGACCAAGAACATCATCGCCAGCCCCGATGGCAGCAAGCTCTACGCCACGGTCGGCTCCAACAGCAACGTGGCCGAGAACGGCATCGAGGCCGAGGAAGGCCGCGCCGCGATCTGGGAGGTGGACGTGAAGACAGGTGCGCGCCGGCTCTTCGCCTCGGGCCTGCGCAACCCCAACGGCATGGACTGGGAGCCGAAAACAAAGGCCCTGTGGACCACGGTCAATGAGCGCGACGAGCTGGGCGACGACCTCGTGCCCGACTACATGACCTCCGTCAAGGACGGCGCCTTCTACGGCTGGCCCTACAGCTACTATGGCGGCCACGTGGACGAGCGCGTCAAGCCGCAACGCCCCGATCTCGTGGCCAAGGCCATCGCGCCCGACTATGCGCTGGGCTCGCACACGGCCTCGCTGGGCCTGACCTTCGCCAAGGACGCCAAGGCCTTGCCCGAAGCCTTGCGCGACGGCGTCTTCATCGGCCAGCACGGCTCGTGGAACCGCAGCCCGCGCAGCGGCTACAAGGTGATCTTCGTGCCCTTCGCCGATGGCAAGCCCAAGGGCATGCCGGTCGACGTGCTCACGGGCTTTCTCAATGACAAGGAAGACGCGCAAGGCCGCCCCGTGGGCGTGACGATCGACGAGCACGGCGCCTTGCTCGTGGCCGACGACGTGGGCAATGCGGTGTGGCGGGTGACCGCGGCAGGCGGCGGCAAGGACACCAAGCCCCGCCACTGACCGCTCAGCGCTGACGCTGACGCCAGGGCTGGCCGCCCGCCGCGTCAGCTCACCTTGAACTTGAACTGCCCGTCCTTGCCCGCGCTGACCTTGATCTTGCCGATGGCCTGGCCTTCGGCCATGCGCGCCAGCACGCTGTCGGCGACCTCGGGCAACAGGCTGCCGTTGAGAATGTGATCTACGGCACGCGCGCCCGTATCGACTTCGGTGCAACGCGCGAGCACAGTGTCGATGAGCGCGTCGTCGTAATCGAGCACCGCCTGGTGGTTGCCCAGCACGCGGGCCGCGATGCGGTCGAGCTTGAGCTTGATCACGCTGACCAACACGTCGTCGCTCAAGGGGTAGTAAGGCACGACCTTCGTGCGGCCGATGAAGGCGGGCTTGAAGGTCTTGTACAGCGTCGGGCGCAAGGCCTCGGCGAGTTCATCGGCCGCAGGCAGCTCATCGGGCGACTTCATCACCGTGCCGCCAGCGGCTTCGTCGTGTTTGAAGCAGGCCTGCATGATGCCTTGCGAGCCCGCGTTGGAGGTGAGGATGATGACCGTGTTGCGGAAATCGATCTCGCGCCCTTCGGCATCGTCCATCAGGCCCTTGTCGAAGACCTGGAAGAACATCTCTAGCACATCGGGGTGCGCTTTCTCGACCTCGTCGAGCAGCACGACGCTGTAGGGCTTGCGGCGCACGGCCTCGGTCAGCACGCCGCCTTCGCCGTAGCCCACATAGCCCGGTGGCGAGCCCTTGAGGCCGCTCACGCTGTGGGCCTCCTGGTACTCGCTCATGTTGATCGTGATCAGGTTGCGCTCGCCGCCGTAGAGGATGTCGGCCAGGGCCAGGGCCGTTTCGGTCTTGCCGACGCCGCTGGGGCCGACGAAGAGGAACACGCCCTTGGGCTTGTTCGGGTCTTCGAGGCCCGCGCGTGCGGTGCGCACGCGCTGCGCGATGGCGGCCAGCGCGTGGTCCTGCCCGATGACGCGCGCTTGCAGCGTGGCCTGCAGGTTGCGCACGGTCTTGATCTCGTCCTTGACCATCTTGCCCAGCGGGATGCCCGTCCAGGCCGCGACGATCTCGGCCACGACATGGCCATCGACCTGCATGGGCACGAGAGGCGCTTCGCCTTGCAGCGCGGCCAGTTCGGCCTGCTTCATGGCCAGCAGCTCGTGGTCGGGGCTGGCGTGGGGTGTGGCGGCCTTCTTGTCCTTCGCCTTGCGCGACGCGGACAAGGCCTGCGCAGCGGCGGCATCTGCCTGAGACAAGCCGCCCGCCTGCTGCTCCAGCTTCGCGCGCAAGTCGCGGATGTCGCTCACGAGTTGCTGCTCGAAGGTCCAGCGTGCTTCATCGTTTTCCAGGCTCGACACGATGCCTTCGCGCGCCTGCTGCAAGGCGTCGAGCCTGTCACCATGGCGGGCGCCCGCCGCGGCCTCGCGTCGCAGCGCCGCGACTTCGGCATCCAGGCGCTCGATGCGCTTGCGCGCGTCCTCGATGCGTGCGGGCGTGGCGCGCTGCCCCAGCGCCACCTTCGCGCACGCCGTGTCGAGCACGCTGATGGCCTTGTCCGGCAACTGGCGGCCGCTGATGTAGCGCGCCGACAAACGCACCGCCTCCGCGATGGCCTCGTCGAACAGGCGCACGCCGAAGTGCTTTTCCATCAAGGGCGCCATGCCGCGCAGCATCGCGCAGGCCAGCTCTTCGGAAGGCTCCTCGACCTTGACGACCTGAAAGCGCCGCGCCAGCGCCGCGTCCTTCTCGAAATACTTCTTGTACTCGCTCCACGTGGTCGCGGCGATCGTGCGCAGCTCGCCGCGCGCCAGGGCGGGCTTGAGCAGATTGGCCGCGTCGTTCTGGCCAGCCTGCCCGCCCGCGCCGATCATGGTGTGGGCTTCGTCGATGAACAGGATGATCGGGTGCGGGCTCTTCTTGACCTCGTCGATCACGTTCTTGAGGCGGTTCTCGAACTCGCCCTTGACGGACGCGCCGGCCTGCAGCAGGCCCATGTCCAGCACGTGGATGGCCACGCCTTGCAGCGACGCGGGCACATCGCCCCGGGCCACGCGCAGCGCCAGCCCTTCGACCACGGCCGTCTTGCCCACGCCCGCTTCGCCCGTGAGGATCGGGTTGTTCTGGCGGCGGCGCATCAGGATGTCGATGGCTTGGCGGATCTCGGCATCGCGCCCGATCACCGGGTCGACTTTGCCATCACGGGCACGCTGCGTGAGGTTGGCCGTGAACTGGTCCAGCGCGAGTGTCTTGCCGCTCAGCGCCTCGCTGCCCACGGACTCGTCCGCCAGGCCCTGCTCGCCATCGGCTGGCGCATCGGCATCGCGCAGCGCCTGCGCGGCCTCTTGCGAACCATGTGTCAACTCAGGAAGCTTGTGCTTGATCTCGTCGAGCTTGAACCTGGCGAACAGTTTGGACGAGCGCAAGGCCATCTGGCTCAACGTCGGCTCGGTCAGCAGCGCGAGGATCAGGTCGGCGCCGCGGATGCGTGCCGTGTGCGATGCCAGCGAGGTGATCAGCCAGGCGTGCTCGAGCAGCGTCGGCAAGTGGCTGGAGAACACGGGCGTGCGGCTGTTGCCCGTCTTGAAGCGGCCCAGCTCGGCCTCGAGGTCGCGCTGCAACGCGGTCGGCGACACACCGAAGCGCTGGCACAGCACGCCCAGGTCGCTTTGCGGCTGTTCCAGCAAGGCCAGCATCAGGTGCTCCAGATCGACCTCGTAGTGGCCGCGCGCCATGCACAGGCTGGCAGCGCGTTCGGCCGCGCGGCGCGTGGTGTCGTTGAGCTTGGAAATCAAGGTCTTGAGGTTCTGGCTCATGGTGAAGACGGCTCCCTGAGGTTTTGATTGATTTGGAAAATGTGGTCGCGCAAACGCGATCAGGCCGCAGCGTGGATGTCGTAACGCACATCCGCCCGGTCTTCGTTGGCCGGCTGCGTCTGCAAGAAGGTGTCCCAGCCCAGCCGGAAGGCCGTGGCCGGGCGGCCCGAATCGAGCCTGGCGCCCTGCACGTCGCCGCGCTGCAATCGCAGATTGACCTCGTACTCCAGGCTGACGCCGCTGAGCATGGTCAGCAAGGCCTTGAGCGCCTGCGCGCCCGCCTCGCCCGGCAGGAAACGGCGGAATTTGCCGTGGTTCAAAGGCCCCAGCACGACACGCATGCGCAGGTCGCGCTGCCAGACCCGCTCGCCCAGCATCGCCGAGCGGCCCAGCACGCCCTTGCCCAAGCCGAGGCCGCCCCTGGCCTTGGCGCCCTGGCCACGCGCGCCGAGAAAGAGCGCCGATTCAGGCAACTGGTACCAGCGCCCGACGAACTGCTCGATGCGCACAGGCACGGTCAGGTAATCCTGCAGGATCTGCTGCAACTGCCGGGCCGACAGCGTGCGCTGCTGCAAGGCACCCGCATAGAACGCCAGCGACTCATCGGCGACCACGCCTTCGCCGGCGCCCAGGCGGTCACGCAGCCCCTTCTGGCCCAGCCCCGCCAGCGACAGGGCCAGTGGCAGGAAACGGCTGCGCCTGCCCGCCTCGAACTGAATCGGCATGCGGTGCTTGCGCCATGCCTCATAGAACAGCGACACGGCGCGGTGGCTGAACATGTCCATGAAGGCGCGGCCGGACTGGTCCTTCTGGTAGAGCTCGCGCTGCGCCAGCATCTCCGTGTAGAACAAGGGCAACGTGCCGTTCACGCCCAGCATGCCCATGAAGGCCGGTGTCATGTCGATGCGCGCGACCTCGTGCCCTTCGCGGTGGACCGTCAGCGCCTCGATCGCACTCGGCGCGAACGACATCGACAGCGAGTTGCGAAAGTTCAGCTTCGACAGCCCCTGGCCGTCGGGCACGCCAGCGCCCATCCAGCGGTCCAGCAAGCGGACCGCCTGGAAGAAATCGAACTGCTGCGGCTCGTGCAGCAGCCTGTCGATCACACCAATGGCATCTCGCCGTTGCGGGGTGGGCATGACAGCACCTCTTCCTGCGTGCGCGCCGAGACCAGCGTCAGCTTCGTGAAGCTGTTGGCGTGCACGTACAAACCAAAGAATTGATCGAGCACGGCGGCGAAGAGACCCAGGCCCGACCCGACGAAGCTGTCTTCGTCCACGGTCAGCCGGACCTCGGTGCCACGCACGAACGTGGCATAAGGCTCGCCCTGCAACCAGGCCGTCGCGGGCTTGAACTCAACCGACTTCAGCCCATCGATCTGGCGTCGGTTGGCGGCGCTGCGCGGCAGGTCGTACAGGCCCAGCATTTCCTTGAGCGCATCGATGCCGCCGCCCGACAGCGACAGGTGGTTGAGCGACAGATGCGAGATGAGGCGCCACAGCGCGCCACGCCCACGCTCGAAGCGCTGGCTGGCCGTGGGCTTGCGCAGCAGGCGCACTTCCTTGGCCAGGCCGCCGCCTTCCATGAACAGGTCGCCGCCGACCGCGCCAAAAGGCAGTTGCGTCGGCAGGTCGCGGTTGGTGGCTGTCACGGTCAGCGACAAGGTGTCGGTTTGCGGCAAGGCCGGGTTGAAATCGACATCCACGATCGACAGCGCCAACTCGTAGCCCGGGCTGTCGTTGGCCACGTCTTCATCGCGGTGCGCGGACCAGTAGCGCCCGCCCGCATCGGCCGCAGCCCGCGCCTGGCGCTGAGCGGCCAAGGTGGGCGCGTTGTCCGACGTGCCATCGTCGTCCACCGCACGGAGCAGATCGTCGTGCTGCAAGGAAAAGAAAGGGCGGAACAACTGCACCGACTCGCCCTGTGGTGTCTGCTTGACGCGGAACACCTTGTCGATCGCATACACCTCGTAGCCGAAAGCGCGCCGGCTGTCCACCAGCACCGGGTAAGAACTGGCCGCATGGGTCACGCGGATCGGATCGGCCGGTTGCTTGAACAGGTTGACGACCGGCGTGCAGCCCAGTTGGAAGTTGCGCGCGTTCAGCGACGCCAGCAGGCGCGACTCGTCGGAATCGGCGCGCACACCCGACAGCAACAGATGCAGGACCAGGCCGCGCTGGCCTGACGTGTCCGATGAAGCCGGCCCGCCAGCGCGCAAACCAGCGGTCATGGGCACGGGCACGTCCACGAAGTTGAACTTGTCGGGGAAGGCGAAGTACTCCGTCAACAGGCGGTAGGCCGCATGCGAGCGGGCATCGAAATCAATCAGGGCCTCGTCATCGGCAAAGCCCGCGAGCGTCGGCAAACCAGCCTGCCCTACCTCATCGCCCGCCGACCAGGGCTGGTGCGCCTGCTCCTGCGTTTGTGTTTGCACCATCACGCCCAACACCTTGTGGCAAAGCGCCTCGCGCAGCACGCTGACCTGCGAGGGCTCGCCATCCAGGTAGAAGCGCAAGGCCTGATCGGCCAGCATGCCCCAGCCCGCTTGGGGCGACGTCAGCGCCAACGTGATCGAGATCAGCGACGTGGCCCCGGCAGGCAGCCGCGTGCCTTCCGGCGCGACCACCGCCTGGCGATAGGCCGCGTCCGTCACTTTCACAGGCATGAGCCTGACAGCCTGGCTCGTGCGGAACTTGCACGGCACGCCCTTGACCGGGCGCGAACTCAGCATCGTGCCACGCGCCAGCACCACGGGCTTGCTCATCTGCCCGGCCGCCGCGCCCAGGTCGAACTGCGCGATGGATGTCGACGGGAATGGCCGCAGGTAGTGCGGGTACAGCACTTCCAGCAAAGACTCCGTGAACAGTGGGAAGTCATCGTCCAGGCGCTTGTTGATCCGCGCGGTCAGGAGCGCGAACGACTCGATCATGCGCTCGACGTGCGGGTCCTTGGCCTCGTCCGCGCCCAGTTGCAACTGCCCGGCGATGCGCGGGTACGCCTGCGCGAACGACTGCCCGCGCTGACGCAGGAAAGTCAGCTCGCTCTCGAAATAGGGCAACAAGGCGCGCATCTCAATGACTGACCTGGTAGTGCATGCCCGCCGCGTCGAACTGCGCGCCAAAGCTCACGGCATCGTGGAAGCCCGTCACGCGCAGCACGGCGTGGATGTCGAAAGCCAGCCTGTGCACTTCCGCCTGGCCACCTGATGGCTTGCCGCCGTGCGAACCGGACTGCGCATCACGCAAGCTCACCGTCACGTTGCGCAGGCGCTGGTCGTGCCGCTCGATGGCCCGGGCCATGGCCAGGCAGATGTGGTCGCGGTCCACACCGCTGGAGAGGCTCTTGTTCGAAAAATCCGGGATGCCGAAATTGAAGATGGACACGCCCGCCATCGGGTAGGCATGGAACACCTCGTCGTCATGGCAGCGACGTGTGTTGAGCAGGCGCTCGAGATCGCGCGCCACCTGGGATTTCAGTTGCGACAGATCGACGCCCGCGAACGCATCGGCGCGGTTCACGTCCGAATGCAGCAGCCGATCCCAGAGAGAGGTTTGAAAGCGCATCGCAAAAAAAGAAACCACAAAAAAAGGCCGCGCGAAGCGGCCTTCAGACCAGCGGTGATCAGGCGGCAACAGCGACGTTGCGGGCCAGATCCCAACCGGCGGGGTTGTTGCCGATGTTGTCCTTGCCTTCGGTGCTCGAACCCTTGTAGTTCCAGACCACCTTGGAGTACTTCAGGCCCAGCACTTCGGTCGGCAGACCTTCGGACTTGACCGACGGAGACACGCTCGAGATGATGGCGTTCGTCAGCTTGATGGTCAGGTACAGCGTGCGGGTCGTGCCCTGCGCGCGGTAGAACTCGATCTCCACGTCGTAGGCATAGCCGGCCGAGCAGGCTTCCCAGATGTAGGGGCTGGAGGTATCGATGTCCTTCGTGAACACCATTTCAGCGTGTTCGCAGCGCTCGGAGGTGTGGCCGCCGGCCGTCGACGATGTGGCCGACTTGGGCTGGCGCATCTCGTGTTCCCACGAGATGATTTCCATCCACTTGCCATCGTTGTGCTTCGAATCAAGCGACTCGCCAGGGATGTCCTTGGAGTTGGTCTTCTTGATGAACTTCAGGTAAATGTCTTTCATTTTCTTTTCCTCCTAACCATTGGTAGTCAGAGTTCGTTGGTAAATGCCGCCCGGGCACCTGTATCAGGCGCCTGAGGGCAGCTCAGCAACCAGCCGCAGCGACACGGAAAGTTCGTCCAGCTGGAAGTGAGGACGCAGGAAGGACACTGCTCGGTAAACGCCGGGGCGACCGGGCACTTCCTGCACCTGGATCGACGCTTCGCGCAGCGGGTACTTGGCCTTCTGCTCCTGCGAGGCATCGTCGGAATTGAGCACGTACTGGTTGATCCAGCCGTTCAGGTAGGTCTCGATGTTGGACGCCGCGGCGAAGCTGCCCACCTTGTCGCGCAACATGGACTTGAGGTAGTGCGAGATGCGGCACACGGCGAACATGTACTGCAGCTGGGCCGACAGGCGCGCATTGGCGTTGGCCGCGTCCGACTCGTACTTCTTGACCTTCTGCGCGGACTGCGCGCCGAAGAAGGCGGCGTAGTCGGTGTTCTTGCAATGCACGAGGGGGATGAAGCCCAGGTCGTTGAGCTCCTTCTCGCGGCGATCGGTGATGGCGATCTCGGTCGGGCACTTGAGCGCCACTTCGCCGTCGTCGGTCTTGAAGGTGTGCGTGGGCAGGTCCTCGACCAGGCCGCCACCTTCGACGCCGCGGATGGCGGCGCACCAGCCATACTGCTCGAAAGCATTGGTCAGGCGCGTCGCGAAGGCATACGAGGCATTGACCCACAGGTACTTGCCGTGGTCCGTGCCATCGGTCTGCTCGACGAAGTTGAAGCCTTCGCAGGTGACGCCGTCCTTCGGGTCGAAGGGCTGGCGGCCCAGGAAGCGCGGCAGTGTCAGGCCCACGTAGCGCGCATCTTCGGACTCGCGCAAGGACTTCCACTTGGCGTACTCGACCGTGTCGAACACCTTGGACATGTCGCGCGGCTTGCCCAGGTCGGTGTAGGTTTCGAGGCCGAACAGCTCGGGCGACGCGGCCGTGATGAACGGCGCGTGCGAAGCGGCCGCCACGTGCGACATCTGTTCGACGAAGTACATGTCCTCGGCACCACGGTCGATCTCGAAGTCGCCGATGATGGTGGCGAAAGGCGCGCCACCGAAGGTGCCGAACTCTTCTTCGTAGATCTTCTTGAACAGCGTGGACTGGTCGAAGTCGATCGCCGTCTTGAAGTCCTTGACCAGTTCCTTCTTGGTCGTGTTGAGCACCTTGATCTTCATCTGCTCGCCGGTCGAAGTCTGCTTGCAGAGGTACCGCAGGCCCGTCCACGAAGATTCGAGCTTCTGGAACTCGGCCGCGTGCATGACCTCGCTCAGTTGAGCGGAGATCAGCGCATCGATCTCGGCGATGCGCGCATCGATGTTGGCCGACAGGTTGTCCGACACGACCACCGTGCCGCCCAGCACTTCCTTGACCAGCTCGCCGATGATGTCCTTGGCACGGGCATGTTCGGTATCGGTCTTGGCGACCTTGCTCTTGGCGACGATGTCGTCGAGCAGGCTCACGCCTTCGAGCACGGCGCCGGTTCGGGGTTGCAGTTGTGCGCTCATGGGATCACTCCTGGTCTTGCTGCGCTTGCTCGCCCAGCTTCTTGAGGTGTTCGGTGTTGCTCAGGACTTCGCCCAGCAGGTCTTCGAGCTTTTCGTTGCCGGCCAGCTTGTTACGCAGGTCGGACAGCTTGGTGCGGGCCTCCAGCAGCTTGCGCAGCGGCTCGACCTGGTCGACCACGGACTCGGGACGGAAATCGTCCATCTTCGTGAATGCGAGGTTGACGGCGAACTCGCCGCCCTCGGCACTCAGCTTGTTCTTGACACGGTAGCTGGCACGCGGGGCCATGCCCGCCATCACCTCGTCGAAGTTGTCCGTGTCGACATTGACGAACTTGCGGTCCTTGAGCCTGGCCAGCGGCCTGTCGGGAGCGGGCTGACCTGTGAAGTCGCCCATCACGCCCATGACGAAGGGCAACTCCTTTTGCTCGATGGCGTCGCCGATTTCGACGTCATACGTGAGCTGGACACGGGGTGGGCGCACGCGCTCCAGACGCTTTTGAACGCTGTCTTTCTTGGCCATGGCAAGGCTCCTTCCTTGAACTGATTACTGCAAAGCACCAAAGGGGTTGTTGCGTCCGTTGCTGGAACCGGCATGGCCGGCTGCAGGTGCGGTGGACTTGACCGAAGGCGCAGCCTGCGGTGCGGCGGCTGTGCCCGAAGGGGACTTGGGTGGGACCGAGACGGCCGGCCTGGCCGCGCCCGTCTTGGTGAGCGCGGAGACCTTGGTGGCCTTGGCGGGTTCTGACGCACTGGCCGCAGGCGGCGGCACCAGGATCGGCTCGCCCAACGCCTCGTGGATCAGCTTGGCCACGGCCTCCGCTTCATTGCGGGCCGAGCCATTGACCTCGTTGACCTTGCGCAACTGCTCCAGTGCCGCCGCACTGACACGCAGCCCGCTCACGGCCAGGATGCTCTTGGCGGTCAGGTCGTTCACATCGCGCTGGAGCACGTCCTGTGCTTCGGTGATGGCCTGGCCATATTGGTGCGCATCGAAGTGGATCTGCGACTTCTTCAGCCATGGCGCCTTGGTGGCCGGATCGATCTTGATGGCCGCATCGAGCTGCTCGATGGCCTGGTCCGTGTTGCCGGCCTTCAAGGCCTTGTCCGCTGCGGCGAGCTTGTCGTTGACCTGTTCCTGAGCTGCCAGTTTCGCCGCCGCATCGTCCTGCTTGCCCATCGTCGAACAAGCCATCAAGGCGGACAGCAAAGACACCATCACCGCGCAGCACATGCCGCGGCGCACGTTATTCAGACCCACTCGAACACTCCCTGTTTGACTGCTTGTTGTCGCTGGCACTTGTGGTGTGCATCTCACGACAGCCCGGATTAAAACGGATTTCGAATGGGCCGCCTGCCCCCATAGGGGGGTGGTTTACAGACTCTTTCATCTCGTTGCATCTGGTCCTCCCTCCGTGGGGGGAGGCCGATCCAAAACCCATCGCGGACCTTCGTACACTACGCGCCTGCGATGGGCTCATGAAGCCCCGCCAAGATGCATGAAGACAAGATGGATGGGGAGGCCCTGCAACAACATGGCAGGAGATGTCGCGACGATCGTCACGCGGGGCGTGCTGTCGTGCGCATTGATGTCCATGGCGGGCTGTGCATCGACACCGTCCATGCCCAACGTCAGCGCAGGCAGCACGACAAGCAGCACGGACGGCGGCGGCGTCATCGGCTTTCTGGGCAGCGTGAGCGACAAGGCCCTGAGCGCGGTCGGCCTCAGGAAGCCCGACATGCCTGATGTGCCCAGCGTGCCCGACAGCGCCTTGCCCGATTGGCGCGTGACCTGGCGCATCTTCGCCAGCGACTCCCTGAACGTGAACGACAGCGGCCAGCCTTTGGCACTCGTGCTGCGCATGTACAAGCTCAAGAGCCCCGATGCCTTCCTGCAGGCACCGGCCGACACCTTCGGCGACCCGGCCAAGGAAAAGACCGCGCTGGGCGATGACCTCGTGGCCGCGCGCGAACTGCAACTGCTGCCGGGCCAGCACCACGAAGCCACCGACAAGGTGACACGCGAGGCGCGCTATGTCGGCGTGGTCGCGCTGTTTCGCAATCCGGCCCAAGGGCGGTGGCGCTATGCCTTCAGCGCCGCGAGCGCCGAGAAGACCGGCTTGAGCCTGGGCGCGCATGCCTGCGCCATGAGCGTGCAAGTGGGCGAGGCCATCGGGCAGGCGGCCAGCACCGTGAAGTCCGTTGCCGTGCCCTGCCCTCCGCAATGAAACTGATCAGAGAGACCAACCCGTGATCCAGTCACCCAAAATCCTGTGGGGCGAAGGCCTGTTCCTGCGCCCGCAGCACTTCCAGCAACAAGACGCGTATCACGAATGGCGCCTGTCGCAGATGACGCGCCTGCTGCATCCTTACGCATGGGGCGTGCGCCACATCAAGGTCGACCCGGACGCCTTGCAGACAGGCCTCTTGCGCATCCTCGAGCTGCAAGCCGTGATGCCCGATGGCGAGCTGTTCAACGCCCCCACTGAAGACGAACTGCCGCCCCCGCTCTCGCTGGCATCCTTGACCGATGGCCATGCCGCGCAACTCAACGAGCTCGTCTTCCACCTGGCCATGGCACCGCTGCGCCCCAATGGCACCAACATGGCCGCCACGCGCGAAGAGGCAGACACCGGCGCGCGCTACTACCGCAGCCCGATCCAGGCAGCCGATGCCTACACCGATGCCGTGGCCGCCGAAGTGGTCGTGCTGCGCAAGTCGGCCCGGCTGCTGCCCGATGCTGCGCCGCGCGCCCACCTCATCACCATGCCTTTGCTGCGCCTCAAGAAGACACCGACGGGCGGCTTCGAGATCGATGGCCGCTTCATGCCACCCTGCCTGAACATCCAGGCATCGCCCGCGCTGTTCCTGCACCTGCGCCGCCTGCTCGATGTGCTGCAGGCCAAGGTCGATGCGCTCTACGGCATGCACCGCGAGCCCAGCAAGAACATCATCGAGTTCCGCTCGGGCGACGTGGCCTCGTTCTGGCTGCTGCACACGGCGAGTGCCGCCTTCGCGGGCCTCTCACACCTCGCGCGGCACCCGGCCCTGCACCCCGAGCGCCTGTTCGAGAAGCTGCTCGAGCTGGCCGGCTCGCTGATGACCTTCTCCAAGACCTTCACGCTCGCCGACCTGCCCACCTACGACCACCTCAACCCGGGACCGGCCTTCACGCGCATCGACCAGATCGTGCGCGAGTTGCTCGAGACCGTGATCTCGACGCGCTACTTCGCCATCAACCTGCGCGAGTCGCCACCATCCTTCCACCAAGGCCGGCTCGACTCCGAGCAGATCACGCCGAGCACGCAGCTCTACCTCGGTGTGTCGGCCGTCATGCAGCCCGCCGAACTGGTGGACGTGGTGCCCGCGCGCTTCAAGGTCGGCGCGCCCGACGACGTCGACAAGCTCGTGCTCTCGGCCATGCCGGGCATCAAGCTCAGCCATGCGCCGCAGGTGCCTGCCGCCGTGCCGGTTCGCCCCGGCAGCTACTACTTCACGCTGGAAGCGCGCGGCAACCTCTACGAACGCATGATGCAAGCCCATGCCCTGACCATCTACGTGCCGTCGGGCATCCAAGACCTGCGCCTGGAACTGATCGCCGTGAACGCCTGACGACACCGACACCATGGCCACTTCACCCCATGCCCCGCGCCTGTTCGAAGGCGACAGCGCGCCAGCCAAGTCCCACAAGGATGCCGGCAAGGACGCCAGCAACCTGCTGGACCTCATGTACGACGGCTTCTACCTGCTGTTCCTGCTCAAGGCCAAGCACGCGCCCATCGACGCCGAGGTCTTTCGCGAACGCATCAAGCAGTTCCTGACGGCTTTCGAGCGCGGCGCGACACGCATGCGCGCCACAACCGAAGACATCTACGCCTGCAAGTACGCGTTCTGCGCGACGGTCGACGAGGCCGTGCTGATGTCGGGCTTCAAGGCACGCGAATCCTGGCAGCGCCTGCCCTTGCAACTGCAGTTCTTCGGCGAACAGCTGGCGGGCGAGCAGTTCTTCGAGAAACTGGAAACGCTGCGCCGGCAAGGCGCGCCGCGCGTGCAGACGATGGAAGTCTTCCACATGTGCCTGCTGCTGGGCTTTCAAGGCAAGTACCTGCTCGAAGGCACCGAGAAGCTCAACTACCTCACGGCCCGCCTGGGCGACGAGGTCGCGCGCCTGAAAGACCAGAGCGCCGGGTTCGCGCCGCATTGGCAGGCGCCCGACCGGGTCCAGCATCAACTGCGCAACGACGTGCCCTTGTGGGTCATCGGCGCGGTCTTCGGCTTGATGGCGCTGCTGGGCTTCATCGGCTTGCGCTGGCAGTTGACCGAGCACACCAAGCACGCCCTCGGCGAGTACCACGACATCGTGCAACTGGCGCCACAGGTGGCCAACATCACGATCACGCTGCCGTGATCGGCGCATGACGCGGCATCACTCGGCCGCTTCGTCGTCCAGCTTCTTCAAAAAAGCCATCTTCTCGGCGATCTTGGCCTCCAGCCCGCGCGGCACCGGCTGGTACCACTGCGGCTCGGCGATGCCGTCGGGCAGATAGGTCTCGCCCGCCGCGTAGGCATGCGGCTCGTCGTGGGCGTAGCGGTACGCGTGGCCGTGGCCCAGTTCCTTCATGAGCTTGGTCGGCGCATTGCGCAGGTGCACGGGCACCTCGCGGCTCTTGTCCTGCTTCACGAAAGCGCGCGCCTGGTTGTAGGCGTTGTAGCCCGCATTGCTCTTGGCGGCCACGGCCAGGTAGATCACCGCCTGGCCCAATGCCAGCTCGCCCTCGGGCGAGCCCAGGCGCTCGAAGGTCAAGGCCGCATCGTTGGCGATCTGCATGGCGCGCGGGTCGGCCAGGCCGATGTCTTCCCAGGCCATGCGCACGATGCGCCGCGACAGATAACGCGGGTCCGCGCCGCCATCGAGCATCCGCGTCAGCCAGTACAAGGCCGCATCCGGATGCGAGCCGCGCACCGACTTGTGCAGCGCCGAGATCTGGTCATAGAAGTTGTCGCCGCCCTTGTCGAAGCGGCGTGCGTTCAAGGTCAGCGCGTTCTGGATGAACGTGGCATCGATGTGCGTGATGCCCGCCGCGCCCGCCGCCGTGTTGCACTGCTCGAGCAAATTCAAAAAGCGCCGCGCGTCGCCGTCGGCATAGCCCACCAGCGTGTCCACGGCCAGCTCGTCGAACTGCAAATGAGATAAAGCCTGCGACTGCGCACGCGCCAGCAACTGCTTGAGCTCCACATCGGTCAGCGACTTCAGCACATAGACCTGCGCCCGCGACAGCAAGGCCGAGTTGACCTCGAAAGATGGGTTCTCGGTCGTCGCGCCGATGAAGGTGACCAGACCGGACTCGGCATAAGGCAGCAAGGCATCCTGCTGCGACTTGTTGAAGCGGTGGATCTCGTCGACGAACAGGATCGTGTGCTTGCCGCGCGAGAGGTTGAGCTCGGCCTGCTCCATGGCCGCGCGGATGTCCTTCACGCCCGAGAACACGGCCGACAGCGCGATGAACTCGCAGTCGAACGACTGGGCCGTCAGGCGCGCCAGCGTGGTCTTGCCGACACCGGGCGGCCCCCACAGGATCATCGAGTGCGGCTTGCCCGACTGGAACGCCAGCCGCAGCGGCTTGCCCTCGCCCAGCAAATGGGTTTGCCCGATGACGTCGGCCAGTTGGTGCGGGCGCAGCGCCTCGGCCAGGGGCGGCGTGGGTTCTTGCTTGAACAGATCAGACATGAGGCGATTGTCGCAGCCCGGCCAAAACCGTTTTCCCCGCGAAACAAACCAGGGAAATATGACGATTTGATGAAGGTTAATACTGATTTGCACATGGCGACACAGGCGCATGCTGTCAAGTCAACCCCGGCGCTCGTTCACGGTCGGCTCCAACAAAGAAAGCTGAGGTATGCATATGTTGACCCTTGCCATCGTTTGCCTGGTGCTGGTGCCCATTGCCATCGACGTCGCCTCGCGCGGCCGTCGCCAGACGATCGAACTCTCGATGACCCGCCAGCAAAAATGAGCTTTCAGGCGTGCTGCCCGGTGCCCATCATCTAGCACTGGACAAAAACCGCCCTTCATGGGATAATCCCTGGATTCGTTGCGCAATGGCTGCTTTCAAGTGCCTGGCAACGAATCAAAAGTTCATCCCCTCTGACCTTTTTCAAGCCGGATGGCTACCACGCTTTGAGCCCTTGTCATCGCGTCGGGTACCCATCATGAGCGTGTCTTGAGTTCCGGTTGGCGGCGATGCCGTCGCTTTCAACCGACTCACCGTGGCCTCTCCTTGCGCCGAGTGCGCCCGCCACGAAGTCTGGACACGAAATTTACAGCGACCCACCTAGGCCCAGGCCGTCTGACGCAGTGTCAACGCCCTGGCCGTGGCGTTTTGTTGCTTGCCTTTTGTCGGCAAGTGGCAGCGCTTTGTATTGCTTGAAAGAAGTCCATGTCCCAAGAGAACCAACAGCCCGGCAACGACCAGATCGAAGCGTCCATTGACGAATCGCGTGTCGACGCCCACAGCGCCTCCCTGATCGACGCCCTGGCGCGCCGCCTGCACGCCGAAGAATTCGGTGAAGACACCGATGCCGAAACTGGCGAAGAAGCAAGCGGCCCCGGCTTCGAAAGCCTGGGCCTGAGCGCCCCGCTGTGCCGCGCGCTGGCCGATTCCGGCTACACGCAGCCCACGTCCGTGCAAGTCGAGGCCATCCCCGCCGCGCTCAAGGGCGCCGACCTGCGCGTGGCCTCGAGCACCGGCAGCGGCAAGACCGCCGCCTTCATGCTGCCTTCGCTGGAGCGCATCGTGGCCGCCCGTGGCGACAACACCAAGCGCCGCGAAAAAGGCAAGACCTACGGCCCGCGCGTGCTGGTGCTGGCCCCCACGCGTGAGTTGGCCATGCAGGTGGCCAAGGCCGCCGATACCTATGGCCGCCATCTGCAAGGCCTGCGCGTGGCCACCATCGTGGGCGGCGTGCCCTACGCGGCCCAACTCAAGGCCCTGCGCGGCCCGCTGGACGTGCTGATCGCCACGCCCGGCCGCCTGCTCGACCACCTGGGCACCGGCGCCGCCGTGCTGGCCAACCTCGAAGTGCTGATCCTCGACGAAGCCGACCGCATGCTCGACATGGGCTTCATCGACGACATCGAGGCCATCGCCGACCAGACGCCTGAAAACCGCCAGACCCTGATGTTCAGCGCGACCTTCGCCGGCCACGTCGGCCAGCTGGCGCAGCGTCTGACCCGCAATGCCGTGAGCATCGAAGTGGCCTCGCACACCGACAGCCACGACAACATCGAGCAGCGCCTGCACCTGGCCGACTCGCTCATGCACAAGAACGACCTGCTCGACAAGATCCTGACATCGAAGGACGTGGACCAGGCCGTGATCTTCACGAGCACCCAGCGCGACGCCGACATCCTGGCCGACCGCTTGGCCGACATGGGTCACGCCGTGGCCGCCCTGCACGGCGGCATGCCGCAAGGCCGCCGCAACCGCGTGCTGCAAGGCCTGCGCATGCGCCAGCTGCGCGTGCTGGTCGCCACCGACGTGGCCGCCCGCGGCATCGACGTGCCCACGATCACGCACGTGATCAACTACGGCATGCCCATGAAGCCCGAAGACTACGTGCACCGCATCGGCCGCACCGGTCGTGCCGGCCGCAGCGGCCTGGCCATCACGCTGTGCGAGCGCCGCGACATCGGCATGATGCGCCGCATCGAGCGCTTCACGACGCAGCGCATCCCTGAATCCGTCATAGAAGGCCTCGAGCCCAAGATGAAGGCCGGCGGCGACAGCCGCGGCCCGCGCACCGGCAAGCCCATGCCCGGCCATCGCAACCGCGAAGACCGTGGCGCACCGCGCTTCGGCGCCAACCGCGAAGGCGGCTTTGGCGACCGTGGCGGTGAGCGCGGCGGCTTCGGAGGCGGCTTCAACGACCGGCCCGCTTTCGCAGGCAAGCGCGAAGGCGGCTTCGGTGGTGCACCACGTGGCGAGTTCAATGATCGCCCGCGCTTCAACAACGAAGAGCGCGGCGGCTTCGGCGGCGAGCGCGGCTCGGACCGTGGCGGCTTCAACGATCGCCCTGCTTTCGGCGGCAAGCGCGAAGGCGGTTTCAATGCCGACCGCGGCGACCGCAAGCCCTTCGGCGGAGACCGTCCTTCGTTTGGCGATCGCCCCTCGTTCGGCGACCGTCCGCGGGGGGATCGCCCCTTCGGTGACCGCCCCGCTTTCGGCGATCGCGCCCATGGTGACCGTCAGGACCGCCCGTTCGGCAAGCCCGCTGGCAAGCCGTTCGGTGGCGACAAGCCCTTCAACAAGTCGTTCGAAGGCAAGCGCGATGGCAAGTCGTTCGGCGACAAACCCGCGTTCGGCGGCAAGCCCTTCGGTGCCAAGCCTGGCTTCAAGTCGGGCCCCAAGCCCGGCTTTGGCGGCAAGCGCCCCGGCTTCGGCAAGCGTGAAGGCTGATCGCTGAGCGATGACGATCAGGCCCGTAGCGAACAGGCCTGGTCTTTCAATAAATCAAGGGATGAAGACCACCAGCCGCATGGCACGCACAACGCGTGCTCATGCAATCAAGGCTGATGCTCAAGGTTGATTCAGCACGTCCGCCCCAGCTGGAGGCGTGAACTGAAACCGGGTGGCCGGCAAAGCCACCTTGGACTCGAACTGTGCAAAGTCCAGACGTGAGCGCTGGCCGAAGCTGTCCAGGATCTCCAGGGCGGCCAACTGGCCTTTGGCGAAACCCACGCGCACGGACTGGAACTGCCCTTCTTTGTGTCGCGGCAAGGCCTCCACCCATTCGAGAGAAGACGTTGCCTGCTGAGTTGATGACACCGAGGTCGCGGACGCCGCACTCGGCGCTACAGCAGCCACAGCAGCCACGTTGCGGAGGGTGAAGTCCTTGTCCAGCGATCCACCGGCCAGCAAGGCGGCCGGCGATGCGCCCAATGCCTCGCTCATCGGCCGCACGGTGATCTGGTTCAGATCGGTGTCGTACAGCCAGACCTTCTTGCCATCGCCCACGATGAGCTGCTCGGTCGGGCCCGCATAGGCGAAACGGAATTTATTGGGGCGCTGGAACTCCAGCGTGCCCGTCGACTTGCGCGTCTTCTTGCCATCGGGCGAGGTCACGACCTGCGTGAAGTTGGCGCGGCCGCTTTGCACGTCTTTCACGAAGTTGCGCAAGCTGGCCACGGCGTCGGCATGGGCCACGCCGGCCACGGTCATCAGGCCTGCGGACAACGCCGCCATGCACCAGGTTCTGTTCATCGTCATCTTCATCATGGCTTGATTCCGTCGCGCATCATGCGTCCCAGGGCGCGGCCGTCGCACCGCCTTCGCCACCGCGCGCCGGCACGATGATCTCGCGGTTGCCGTTCGTCGACATCGACGAGACCAGCCCCGACTTCTCCATCTGCTCGAGCAGGCGCGCCGCGCGGTTGTAGCCGATGCGCAGGTGACGCTGCACCAGCGAGATCGAGGCCTTCTTGTGCTGCAGCACGATGGACACGGCGTTGTCGTACATCGGGTCCTGCTCGCCGTCGCCGCCGCCCGATGGCGAACCATCGAGGTTGCTGCCTTCGTCGCCGAGCGAGCCGCCTTCGAGGATGCCTTCGATGTAGTTGGGCTCGCCCTGCGTCTTCAAATACTCGACCACGCGGTGCACTTCCTCGTCACTCACAAACGCCCCGTGCACGCGCACCGGCAAGCCCGTGCCCGAAGGCAGGTACAGCATGTCGCCCTGTCCCAGCAAGGCCTCGGCGCCCATCTGGTCGAGGATGGTGCGGCTGTCGATCTTGCTGCTGACCTGGAACGAGATGCGCGTCGGGATGTTGGCCTTGATCAGGCCCGTGATCACGTCGACGGACGGGCGCTGCGTGGCCAGGATCAGGTGGATGCCGGCCGCGCGGGCCTTCTGCGCCAGGCGCGCGATCAGCTCTTCGATCTTCTTGCCCACGACCATCATCAGGTCGGCCAGCTCGTCGATCACGATGACGACGTGCGGCAGGCGCTCCAATGGTTCGGGCGCATCGGGCGTCAGGCTGAACGGGTTGCCGATCAGCTCGCCGCGCGCCTTGGCATCGTCCATCTTCTTGTTGTAGCCGGCCAGGTTGCGCACGCCCATCTTGCTCATGAGCTTGTAGCGGCGCTCCATCTCGCCCACGGCCCAGTTGAGCGCGTTGCCCGCCAGCTTCATGTCGGTCACGACCGGGCACAGCAGGTGCGGGATGCCCTCGTAGACGCTCATTTCCAGCATCTTCGGGTCGATCAGGATCAGGCGCACATCGCGCGCCTCGGCCTTGTAGAGCAGGCTCAAGATGGTGGCGTTGATGCCCACCGATTTACCGGAGCCGGTCGTGCCCGCCACCAGGCAGTGCGGCATCTTGGCCAGATCGGCCACGACGGGCGCGCCGATGATGTCCTTGCCCAGGCCGATGGTCAGCATCGACTGCGCGTCGTTGTAGACCTGCGAGCCGAGGATCTCGGTCAGGCGGATCATCTGGCGCTTGGCATTGGGCAGCTCCAGCGCCATCAGGTTCTTGCCGGGGATCGTCTCGACCACACGGATCGACACCAGCGACAGCGAACGCGCCAGGTCCTTGGCCAGGTTGACGATCTGCGAGCCCTTCACGCCCGTGGCCGGCTCGATCTCGTAGCGCGTGATGACCGGGCCGGGCGACGCCGCCACGACGCGCACTTCCACGCCGAAGTCCTTGAGCTTCTTCTCGATCAGGCGCGAGGTCATCTCCAGCGTCTCGGGCGTGATCGTTTCGATGCGGCCCACGGCAGAGTCCAGCAGGTCGATCTGCGGCAGCTTGTTGTCGCCCATGTCGGCGAACAGCGGTTTCTGCTTTTCCTTGACGACGCGCTCGGACTTGACCACCTCGACGATCTGCGGCTCGATGATCAGCGGGATGGGCTCGGCCGGCGCCTCGTGGCGCACCTCTTCGGCCACGCGCTCGCGCTCGATGACGGCCTTCTCGCCGATGCGGATGTCCTGCTCGACCTCGCGCTTGGCCTCGTGCTTCTGGCGCAAGCTGTCGAAGCGCATGCCGATGCGTTCGGCCAGGTCCAGCCACGAAAAGCGCAGCGACATCGACAAGCCCACGACCAGCAAGGCGATCCACAGCACGCCCGAGCCATTGAAGCCCAGCCACTTGCTGCTCAACGTGCCCAGCGTCAAACCGAGGATGCCGCCGGCATGCTCGCCGGCCAGGCTCAGCTCGTTGCGGTACAGGCGCGTCCACTCGAGCGCACAGCTGGCCGACATCAGCAGGATCAGGCCCAGCCAGAAGCGCCAGGGCGCGAAATGCGGGCCCAGGTCCATGGCGGGCGGCAAGGCACCGACGGTCACGCTCACGGAAGCATCGCGCCGCAGCCAACGCGCCAGCGCTGTGAGCAGCACACGGCAGCCCACGATCAGCAGCCACCACGCCGATTGCCCGAACAGGAACTGCGCCAGGTCGGACCCATAGGCGCCCAGTTGCCCCACCCAGTTGCTGGGCTCCGGATGCTGGCCCGATGTGGTGAAAGCCGCATCCAGCCTGTTGTGGCTGACCATGGCCAGCAGCGCCAACAACCACAGCACGCTGCCGATCAACAAGCCGGCCTGGAAGCGGACGGTGTTCTCGAGCGGCATGGCGGGCTCGATGGTCTGAACGGGTGGTGGGCGATGCAAGCGCCCCGTGACGCGCACCGGCGCCGCGGCATCCGTGCGGCGCTCGCCACCCTTGCCTTGCGGGGCGCCATCGGAACGGAGAGAACCGAGAGGAAATGTCATGTGCGCATTGTGAGGCAAGGCCGGCCATTTCTCGCCCCACCCACGTCATCGCCCTCCGGGGCAACCTGGTCGACACGGCAAGGCGTCCGGCGACATGGCATCGGCACGCCCATGAAAAAATCGGCCGTGAAGGCCGATTTTTCTTCGAAGGCGGGAGGACGTCAGGCCGTGGCGGCCAACCGATCCTTCAGCACCACACTGCCCGTGTCCTGCGTCTCGATCAGGCCGCGCTCTTCCAGGTCTTTCATCACGCGGGACACCATCTCGCGCGAGGCGCCCACATGCTTGGCCAGGTCCTGGCGCGACACCTTGCCGCGGATGACCTTCTCGCCGGCATCCTCGTCGGCCATGTCCAGCAGGGCGCGGGCCACGCGGCCATACACGTCCAGCAGGGCCAGCGACTCGATCTGGCGGTCGGCATTGCGCAGACGTTGCACCAGGCCGCGCAAAATGGCATACGACAGCGACGAGTTCTCGGGCAGGCAGCGCGCGAACTCGGCACGGCCCAGCACCAGCACATCGGTCTGCACTTCGGCGCGCACGGTGGCCGAGTGAGGCTCGTTGTCGATCAGGCTCATCTCGCCCAGGTAATCGCCGGCTTCCAGCACGGCCAGGATGACCTCGCGGCCGCGCTCGTCGGAGGCCACCACGCGGGCACGGCCCGTCAGCAAGATGAACAGCGAATTGGTTTTACGACCGCGCTCGACGATCAGCTCGCCGCGACGGTAGCGTCGCTTGACCACACCTTCGGCGATAGACTCGGCTTGCGCCTGAGTCAGCATCGAGAACAGCGGGACGCGGCGGATCAAATCGAGATTGGACAGCATGGCCATGGCAGCTCCTCTTGAATAAGACGGGATGGGCCTGTCAAGAAAACATGAAAGCCAGGTGAGACTTTTCACCTGATCGAGGTGTGACAAACAACCTGTCCCCAGAATTTTCGGCAGTGGTTCGGAAATACTTAGCACTTTATTGATCTGCCATGATCCGAAAAGACCAGATCAACGCTGGAAAAACCGCACATCTTCCTTATCTAGTAGCCTTGATAGCCATACCGAACCGAAAGACCCCGTCATGAGCACCGCACAACACAGCAACGTCCTGATCCTGGGCTCCGGCCCCGCCGGCTACTCGGCCGCCATCTACGCCGCCCGCGCCAACCTCAAGCCGACGCTGGTCACGGGCATGGCCCAGGGCGGCCAACTCATGACCACGACCGAGGTGGACAACTGGCCCGCCGACGTGCACGGCGTGCAGGGCCCCGAGCTGATGCAGCGCTTCCTGGAGCACGCAGAGCGCTTCAACACCAGCATGGTCTACGACCACATCAACGAGGTCGACCTGAGCAAGCGTCCCTTCACGCTCAAGGGCGACTCGGGCACCTACACGACCGACGCGCTGATCATCGCCACGGGCGCCTCGGCCAAGTACCTGGGCCTGCCTTCCGAAGAAGCGTTCATGGGACGCGGTGTGAGCGGCTGCGCCACCTGCGATGGCTTCTTCTACCGCGACCAGGAAGTGTGCGTGGTCGGCGGCGGCAACACGGCCGTGGAAGAGGCGCTGTACCTCTCGAACATCGCCAGCAAGGTCCACCTGATCCATCGCCGCGACAAGTTCCGCGCCGAGGCCATCCTGATCGACAAGGTCTACGAAAAGGTGAGCGCCGGCAAGATCGAGCTGCACCTGTTCCACACGCTGGACGAGGTGCTGGGCGACCAGAGCGGCGTGACCGGCGTGCGCCTCAAGCACGTCAGCGACGACACGACCAAGGACATCACGCTCAAGGGCTGCTTCATCGCCATCGGCCACCAGCCCAACACGGACATCTTCAAGGGCCAATTGGAGATGAAGGACGGCTACATCCTGACCAAGGGCGGCAGCAACGGTTTCGCCACGCAGACGAGCGTGCCGGGCGTGTTCGCCGCCGGCGACGTGCAGGACCACGTCTACCGCCAGGCCATCACCAGCGCCGGCACGGGCTGCATGGCGGCGCTCGATGCGCAACGCTTCCTGGAGCAAAGCGCCTGATACGGCCCCCTTTTTACAGGGGATGCAGGGGAAAAGGCAGATTTGTCAGGCGCGGCTTTGCCAAACCCGCAGAATCTGTCTATAATCTCGGTTTTGCCGAAATTCGTCCCGGGATGGGCGTTCTGCGCTGCAGTGCCAATTTCCGGAAGGGTGCTTACCAGGTCTCCCGACCGCCAGCAATGGAAAACGGGGCCCTGCTCTGCGCACCAGCCATCGCAACATAGCGTCCTTGCTTCAAAGGGCGCACTACAGTGAACGGAGAAGCGTCATGGCACGCGTCTGTCAAGTCACGGGCAAGGGCCCGATGGTGGGAAACAATGTTTCTCACGCCAACAACAAAACCAAGCGTCGTTTCCTGCCTAACCTGCAGTACCGTCGTTTCTGGGTCGAGAGCGAGAACCGCTGGGTGCGCCTGCGCATCAGCACGGCCGCTCTGCGTCTGATCGACAAAGTGGGCATCGATCAGGTCCTGGTTGACCTGCGCGCCCGCGGCGAACTGTAATCAGGAGACGAACATGGCTGCTAAAGGCGGACGCGAAAAGATCAAGCTGGAATCCACCGCGGGTACCGGCCACTTCTACACCACCAGCAAGAACAAGAAGACCACGCCAGAAAAGCTGGAATTCATGAAGTTCGACCCCAAGGCGCGCAAGCACGTCGCCTACAAGGAAGTGAAGCTGAAGTAATCGGCTTGCTGGCTTGAGCGGCAAACCATCCTGCCGCACACACCAAACCCGCCCAGTGCAAACCCGGCGGGTTTTGTTTTGGTCGGCGGGTTTTGTTTTGCTTCGTTTTGGTTCTGGTCCGCAGACTCACATCCGCCAGACCAGCTGCAGCTTCACGTTGCGCCCAGGCGCCTGCGTGCCCACGCCGCCACCGAAGCCATCGTTGAGGCAGTACAGCTCGTTGGTCGCGTTGTCCACGGCCAGCTTGACCATGACGTCGTTCCAGGCGTTGAGGCTGATGCGGTAGCTGGCGTACACGTCGAACAAGCGCATGCCGAACTGCGTGCCCACATTGCCATTGCCCAGCCCCGCCACTTTGACGTCGCTGGGCACGCTGCAAGACGAGGCCTTGACGGGCACGATGGCCAGCCTGTCGCCCACGTCCCGCACGCGAAAGCCCGCCTCGAAGCGGTTGGACAAGGCCCTGGCGCCCAGGTTCAGCGTGGTCGTCGGGCCGGGCACGTCGTAGATGGCGCCGCTGTAGGCCTGTGTCAGCGACAAGCCTTCGCCGGAGACCTGGCCGGCCACGCGCGAATAGCCCCACGAACCGAACCACGAGCGCCCGTCGGCGCGCAGCTCCAGCTCCGTGCCGAAACGGTGCTCGGTGCCCGGCTGCTGCACCTCGCCGTCCCGGGCGGACAGCGAGTTCAGCGTGTGGCGCGTGTCGATCTTGAAGTGCGATGCCTTGGCCTGCCAGCGCGCGCCCAGCAGCGTGGCCTCGGGGTCCCACGCCACGGACAGCTCGCGCGTGGTCGACACTTCGGGGCGGTAGAGGTCGCCGCAGATGTTCGACTTGGGTGCCAGGTCGACGCCCGTGGTCTTGTCGTACAGCGCGAGCGGCGTGCCGGCCGAGCGCAGGCAGCGGCTGAACACGCCATTGGTGAAAGCCTCGTCGATGAGCGGTGGCTTGAAGGAATCGGCCTGGCTGACCGTGAACGACCATTGACGCGCCAGCGCCGATGGCAGCCAGTTCAGGCGCAGGCTGGGCGTCGTGTGCGTGAACCGCACGGTGTCGGATTGGCCTGCAGCTTTGAGGATGTCGAGGGTGCCGCCGCCGGCCTTGAGCTGGTAGTCGTCCCAGCGCACGCCGGGCGTCAGCGTGAGGTCTTGCCATGACAGCGCATGCTCGGCGATCCAGGCCGTGCTGCGCTTGCCGCCCGGCGGCTGGGCCGCGTAGAAGCCATTGGGATAGGCGCTGATGTAGGAAGCGTCCGGCGCGTTGTACCTGGGGTTCTGCGTCCAGCGCTGCAGCGTGCGCTCGTTGCGCACGCCCTGCCAGCCCAGCGTGAGCGTGCCCTTGAACTCGCCCGCTGCCCAGTGCATGTCGTTGAACAGCTCGGCGCTCCAGATGTCGTAGTTCCAGTCGTCGGTCCGGTCGCCCGTGCCGTTGGTCTTGCCCGGCACGCCGGGCAGGTAGGTGAAGGTCGCGCTGTTCTCGCTTTGCAGCGCCAGGTCGACCAGGTGGGTCCGCTCGTGCGAGATCAGGCCGCGCAACTGGATCAGCGAGGCCTCGGGCGTGTAGCTCAGGCGCAGGTTGAGCGTCTGGTCGTCGATGCGGCGGCGCACGATGCCGAAGGTGTTGTCGGGCTCGCCGGCCGTGGCGTCATAGGGCGCGCGCTCGGGGCCCGAGTTGTAGGCCACGCGGCCCAGCTCGAGCTGCAGGTCGTCCTGCGGGCGCCAGCTCAGCTTGAGCAGGCTGCTGTCGCTTTGCGAGGTGGAGGCGCTGAGCTTCGAGCCATCGGCCAGTTGGATGTCTTCGGATTGGCGATGGGTGGCCGCGCCGAGCCACGACCATTGATCGGACAGGCGCCCGTAGAGCGCAAGCATGCGCAGTTGTTCGGCGTTGTTCCAGGCGTAGCCCGTCTTGGCCAGGGCGCCCACCTGCTGGCCGGGCCGCAGCAGGTCGTTGGCCGACTGGGTCGTGGCCGAAATGGTGCCGCCCAGGGCGCCCGAGCCCGATGTGATGGCCGGGCCGCGCTGCACTTCGATGGCCTTGAGCAGCTCGGGCTCGATGAACACGCCGCTGCCGAAGCGGTACTTCTCGAAGCCCTTGACGGCGCCGTCGATCTTGAAGAGCACGTCGTCGTTGTCGGAAAAGCCGCGGATGTTGAACTTCATGCCGCTGGCGCGCGGGCCGCCATCGACCGACACACCGGGCACGTCCTTGACGACGTCGAAGATGCTGTTGAGCTGGCGGCGCTGGATCTCGGCCGTGCCGATGGTGCTGACGGGCCTGTCCTTGTCGATGACGACATCGAAGGGACGCGCCGCGCGCACGGAGATGGTCGGCAGGGATGGCTCGTCGCCGTCGGGCGGCGAGACCGTGGGCGCAGCAGGCGCCGCTTCGGCGGCCCATGCCGCATGCGCGATGAGCAGGCAGGCGCACGGGCCCGCCGCGAGGATAGGTAGACGACTCACAACCAGCCTCGGCATCGAATCGGGTCAAAAAAAATGGGCGCCAACCCGCCGGGCCCGATGGACCTCGGCGGCTTGGCGCCCAATCAAGCCGTGGCAAGCCTTGCGCAGGCTTGCGCACGCACGCCACTTGGAAGGCAGGCGTCAGGCGCGGCGGCGGCGCAGCACGCAGCCGACGGCGGCCATGCCGGCCAGCAGCAAGGCGGCGCTGCTGGGCTCGGGCACGGCCGCGACCGCTGCCGGGCCTGCATAGAGGGCCACCTGGTCCAGGCTCATGCTCGACTCGGCGGCATTGAACTGGAAGGTGTAGTTGGCGGCCGGTGTCACGCCGGTCCACAGCCAGAGGTACTCTTTTTCGGCGCCGCCGAAAGCGCTGCCGCTGTCACCCGAGTAGACCTCGATGGCCTGGGCGTTGACGCCGTTGAGCGTGGCCGTGGGCAGGGGCAGGTTGCCGATCGTCGAGATGCGCAGGGCCAGTGTGCGTGCGCCGGCGGCGACGCCGGACGCGTCACCCAGCACGCTGGTGAACGATGTGGGCGCGGCGAAGCTGTAGATGTTGCCGCCGCCCGTGATGAAGGCGGTGCCGCTGGTTTCGTACACGTGCGCCAGGCTCGTGCCGAAGCTGCCGACGTCGGGCGTGAAGTCCTGGATGCCGGCGCTGGCGCTGTCGTCCGTGAACCAGTTCCACTCGGCGTAGAGGGTGCCGGACGAGGCGTTGGTCCACGAGGTGGTGCGGCCGCCGAAGCCGTTGTCGGGCGTGACGTTGACATCCCAGACGCCTTGCGTGGCGTGGGCCGCCGTGGCAGCGACCATGGCTGCGGCAGCGATGAGACCGGTCGTGAGGGCGCGCAGGCCCAGTTGCTTGTGTTGCATATCTCTTCCTTCGAACAAAGTTGAAAAACTGGTACAGCGTCCTTCGTCCACGGAAGCGATCTGTCCTTTCATCACCGATATTGAATTGCTGGCCGCGGCCTCACGCCGCCAACCAGGCATGCCGACACCGCGTCGGTCATGCGCCCTTTCAATCACTCACTTGGCGCCATGTCGCGCGGCGGCCGACCGGCGACCGGCTCGACCCCGACGACATAGCGGTACTGCCTGCCGCAGCGAATCACCACTTCCTTTTGCCCACGTTTGAGGATGCGGATGTCGACAGACAGCTCGGCGAAGCCTTCGTGTCCGACCAGATCGTCGTACAGCGCGTTCAAGTGCGCCTTGACCTGGGCGTGTGTGGCTTGCATAGAGAACTCCGTTCCTCGGTGACATGGGCCACTTGGTGGCGCCACTCAAATACGAATGATTCTCATTCTAATCAAGAAACGGAATGTGACAACAAAGACCATGTGAATAACATGGCATTACGGGCGCAATCTTCCATCAGGCTTCACTCTCATGTTGCAAATGCGAATCAATCTCATTAACATGGATGGCGATTCCAGCGCGTGCATGCGCACCACGGCCTCCATGCCGACCCAAACCGCCCTTTTTCTCCAGGAGCATCCCATGCCCCATCAGGCCATCCGTACCGGCTTTCGCCAGGCCAGACAAACACCCCGCTCACGCCACCGCGACATCGCGCAGGCCATGGGCATCTCAGAAGGCGAACTGGTGGCCGCGCACTGCGGCACGTTCGATACCAGCGAATCGCCGCTGCGCGCGCGCCGCCTGCAGGCGTGCTGGCCCGACATCATCGCCGCCCTGCCCCAGCTCGGCGATGTGATGGCGCTGACACGCAACGAGCACTGTGTGCACGAGAAGATCGGCACGTACGACAACGTCAGCGCGCAGGGTCCGCAAGGCCAGGAGATCGGGCTGGCGCTGGGCAAGGACATCGACCTGCGCCTGTTCTATGGCCGCTGGGCGCATGGCTTTGCCGTGCAGGAGCGCCTGCACGATGACCAGTGGCAGCGCAGCCTGCAGTTCTTCGATGCGCATGGCACGGCGATCCACAAGGTCTTCCTGAAGCCCCAGAGCAACCTGGTGGCGTACGCGGCGCTGACCGAGCGCTTCGGCTCGCCCGACGCCACGGTCGGCATCGAGGCCTTGCCCCCGCAGCCTGCTCAGCCGGAGAAGCCCGACGGCGACATCGACGTGGCGGGCTTCCAGCAAGCCTGGACCGCGCTGCGCGACACGCACGAGTTCTTCGGCATGCTGCGCCGCTTCGGCGTGTCGCGCACGCAGGCGCTGCGCCTGGCGCCGCAAGACTACGCCCACCCACTGAGCCCGGCCAGCGCTTTCGAGCTGCTGAACCGCGCGGCGCAGCAAGGCGTGTCGATCATGGTCTTCGTGGGCAACCCGGGCCTGATCCAGATCCACACGGGGCCTGTGAAGCGCATCGAGGTGATGGGGCCTTGGGTGAATGTGCTGGACGAGGGCTTCAACCTGCATCTGCGTGAAGACCGCATCGCCAGCGCGTGGCTGGTCAAGAAGCCCACGGTCGATGGGCTGGTGCATTCGCTGGAGTTGTTCGATGCGCAGGGCGAGACCATCGCGATGCTGTTCGGCGAACGTAAGCCTGGCCGCGCCGAGTTGTGCGAGTGGCGGCAGATCCTGGCGCCACTGACGCCCGAGGTGGAACCATGCGCGGCTTGATCGGGCTCGGCCTGGATGGGCATGCGGCGCGGCGGCGCGAGGTGCTGCGCTCGTCGCTGGGCGCGGCGCTGACCCTGGCCCTGCCCGCGCGGGCCGTGTGGGCGACCAATGGCTTGCGCATCGTGGCCGCTGGCGGTGCGATCACGGAGACCTTGTTCGCGCTGGATGCCGCGCCTCAGCTCGTAGGCGTGGACACGACCTCGCTCTACCCCCAGGCGGCGCAAAAGCTGCCCAGCGTGGGCTACATGCGGACCTTGTCCGCCGAGGGCGTCTTGTCTCTGGCGCCCACGCACCTGATCGCCACGGAAGACGCGGGCCCGCCCGCCGTGCTGCGCCAGTTGGGCGATGCGGGCGTGAAGGTCGTCGTGCTCGATGATGGGCATCGCTTCGAGGGCATGGTCCAGCGCGTGGGCAAAGTGGGCGCGCTGCTGGGCAAGGAGGCGCAGGCCAACGCCATCGTGGCCGGGCTCAAGCGCGATTGGGCGGCGGCGCAAGCGCAGGCCGACGAGGGCCGCGCGCAGCGTGAACGCTTGCTCAAAGGCCGGCCGATGCGCGTGCTGTTCGTGCTGGCGCATTCGATGAGCCAGGTCATGGTCGCGGGCACCGATTGCGCGGCCCACAGCATGATCCAGTACATCGGCGCGCACAACGCCATGGGCAGTGCCTTCGCGGGCTACAAGCCGTTGACGGCCGAAGCCGCGATCGCCGCGGCACCCGATGTGATCCTCGCCACGGACCAGGGCTTGAAGGCGGCAGGCGGCGTGAATGGCCTGCTGCGCCTGCCCGGCCTCGCCGACACGCCCGCCGGACGCGCGCAGCGCGTGGTCTCGCTCGAAGCCCTGTTCATGCTGGGCTTCGGGCCACGCATGCCGCAGGCCTTGCACCAGCTCAGCGAGGCCTGCACGCATGCCTTGTCCGGCACGGCGCTGGGCTCGGGCTCATCGCCAGGGCAGCCCGCATGAGCCGTGTCGTCAGCACGGGGCCGGGGCTGGGTGCGCAAGCCGGTCATGCGGCGATGGGCGCGCTGCCGCGCCTCATGCGCACGCCGTTCGCCGCGCTGATGGCCGCTGTGGCCGCCTTGCTGCTGACGGCGGCGCTGGCCGCCACGCTGGGTGCGGTCAGCGTGCAACCCGAAGACTGGCTCGCGCCCTTGCGGCGATGGCAAACGGGTGACGGCGACATGCTGATGGGCAGCGCGCACGTGCTGTGGCACATCCGCCTGCCGCGCGTGCTGCTGGCCTTGCTCGTGGGTGGGGCGCTGGGCTTGTCCGGCGCGTTGACGCAAGGGCTGTTTCGCAACCCGCTGGCCGACCCGGGCTTGCTGGGCGTGAGCAGCGGCGCGGCCTGTGCCACGGCCTTGTCGCTCGTGCTGTTCGCCGGGCTGTCGTCCGTGCCCTTGCCTGTGGCCTGGCGTCCCTATGCGCTGCCCTTCGTGGCCTTCATGGGCGCGCTGGGGGTGTGCCTGACGCTGGACGGCCTGGCGCGCTGGCTCACGCCTGGCTCGATCTCAGGCCTGCTGTTGACAGGCCTGGCCATCAATGCCCTGGCGGGCGCCGTGATCGGGCTGGCCACGTACCTCGCCACGGACGAGCAACTGCGCAGCCTCTCCTTCTGGACGCTGGGCTCGGTCGCCAGCGCCAGTTGGCCCATCGCCGGGCTCATGGCCGTGCTGCTGGCCGTGTCCACGGCATGGGCGCTCAAGCTCACGCGTGCGCTCAATGCGCTGGCCTTGGGCGAAGCGGTGGCCAGCCATGTCGGCATCGACCTGCGGCAACTGCGCTGGCAGGTGATCGGCCTGGTCGCGCTGACCTGCGGCGCGGCCGTGGCCTGGTGCGGGATGATCGGCTTCGTCGGCCTGCTCGCGCCGCATCTGGCCCGCACCTGGATCGGTCCGGATCAACGCAGCCTGCTGCTCTTGTCGATGGCGCTGGGCGCCTGGCTGCTGCTGACGGCCGACACGCTGGCACGCACGCTGGCCATCCCGGCCGAGATCCCCGTGGGCATCTTCACGGCCTTGCTCGGTGGGCCTGTGCTCATCGTGATGCTGCGCGATCTGGCCAGGCGCCAAGGGGCCGCCGCATGACGCAGCACACGCCCTTGATCGACATGCGGGCGGCCTCGGCCCGCATGGGCGCCAACGCCACGATCGGCCCGTTCACTTTGCAGTTGAACCCGGGCGAACGCGTGGCCATCCTCGGCCCGAGCGGCGCGGGCAAGAGCACCTTGCTCAAGCTGCTGGCCGGCGACCTGCGCCCACACGCCGGGCAGATCGAGATGATGGGCGCGCCGCTGCATGCCCGCTCGCTGCTGGCCCTCGCGCGGCAACGCGCCGTGTTGCCGCAAAGCCATGCCGTGGCGTTCGGCCTGCAGGTCGAGCTGGTCGTGGCGCTGGGCAGGACAGCGCTGCTGCGTGATCCGCAGTTGAACAACATCATCCCATCGGCACTGGTGCTGGCGCGCGCCGAGCATCTGCGCGGGCGGCGCTTCGACACGCTCTCCGGCGGCGAACAGGCCCGCGTGCAGCTGGCCCGCGTCTTCGCGCAGCTGTGGGATGTGCAGGCGGGCCTGCTGCTCGTCGACGAACCGCTGGCCGCGCTCGACCCCGGCCTGCAATTCGAGCTGATGGACGCGGTCCATGCCTTTGCACAAGAGCGGGGTCATGCCCTGGTCGCTGTGCTGCACGACATCAATCAGGCGCTGGACGGCTTCGAGCGCCTGTGGCTGGTGCGCCGAGGTCAGCTCGAAGGCGACTGGCCCGTGGGCCCGCAAGCGATCCAGCCACTGGCGGACCTGTACGGCATCGGCCTGCACACCATCAGCCGCCCCGATGGCGGGCTGGCCGTGCTGACGCAGCGTGCGCGTGCCGCATCGCCCGATCTTCTCTCCACATCACAGACCTGAACAGGAGCACGACGATGTGCCAGACCCGAAACAACATCTTTCAACTCGCCACGGCGAAAGGGGCTGCTGTTTCGCCTGCGCCATCATCGCCAGCCGTGGGCTTGCCGCGCGCGACCCCGGCCGGGCTCAAGTCGGCCGACGTCATCGGTTCGCGGCGCCGGCGCCTGTGGGAGCTGAGCGACCACGCGCACTGCCCCGTGGTCGGCGTGTGCATGCCCATGCCCGTCGTGCGCAGGCTGATCGCGCGCATCGCCAACGTCGCGCCCGACATGGACGACTACGAGCTGCACTGCACGGCCGTCGTCGAGAGCAAGCGCCGCACGGCGCTGGCCGAGTCCATCCAGAAAGAGCTGGACCTGCGCCATGCGCTGGCCATTCGCCGAAGCGCCAAGCTCAAGAGCACCGAAGCCTTGACGACGTGGTGGCGCGATGCCGTCGATGGCATCGATCTGGCCGAGGCGCTGTGGGTCACGATCACGCACCCGCGCTGCACGGCCGACCTCGAGCACAAGGTGCTGGGCCACGTGCACATGCTGCAGCACCAGGTGGGCATGGCTTGCCGCGTCGACCAGGCCCGCTTCGACGAACTGCTGCACGAGAACGCCATCCTCGGCCGGCACCTCGCCTCGGCGCAAGAGCGCTGCGCGCGGCTCACATCCGAGCAGGCCACGAAGCTCGAAGCGGCCGACACGGCCCTGATGCGCGCACGCGCCGACCTGCTGGCGCGCGACACGGAGATCGCGCAATTGCGCGAGCAGCTGCAGGCCTTGCAATCGGCATCGCCTGACCTGCCCGCGCGCCTGAGCCTGACACGGGACAAGCACGAGCTGACCGAACAGAATCAATCGCTGCGGCGCCAGCTCCAGCACAGTCAGCACGAGGCGATTCAGCACAAGGCGCGCGCCGATGCGCTGGCCGACCAACTGCACGCCACGCTGCACCAGACAATCGCACCCGCCGCGACCTCGGCCCACGAAGCTTCCTCGCCCACACTGGGCAACCGCGCCGTGCTGTGCGTGGGCGGTCGCGCGGCCATCGTGCCTGTCTACCGGCAACTCATCGAGCACACGGGCGGCCGCTTCCTGCACCACGATGGCGGCGAGGAAGACAACCCCGCGCAACTCGATGCCACGCTGGCCGCCGCCGACCTCGTGATCTGCCAGACGGGCTGCGTCAGCCACAACGCCTACTGGCGCGTCAAGGACCACTGCAAGCGCACCGGCAAGCGCTGCGTCTTCCTCGACACGCCCAGCCGATCGGCCTTGAGCAAGGCGCTGGGCGAAGTCGCCCGCACGCTGGAGACGGCCGAGACCCATGGCGAAGCCCACGGCACGGACATCGACCCACACTGAGGGCCCCCCCATGCACAGACAGCAAAACGCAGCGCAGGACAACATCCACTCCACAGGCCTGAAGGCCACGACGCCGCGCGTCAAGATCCTGCAGGTGCTGCGGCAATCGCCCATACAGCATTTGTCCGTCGAAGACATCTTCCGCAAGCTGCACGAAGCAGGCACGGACATCGGCCTGGCCACCGTCTACCGGGTGCTCAACCAGTTCGAGCAGGCGGGCTTGCTGGTGCGCAGCCACTTCGATGGCGGCAAGGCCGTGTACGAGCTCAACGAAGGCTCGCACCACGACCACATCGTCTGCCAGTCATGCGGACGCGTCGACGAGTTCCATGACGACGACATCGAGCGCCTGCAAGAGCAGATCGCCGCGTCACGCGGCTACGAGCTGCGCGACCACTCGCTGGCGCTGTACGGCCTGTGCGCGCGTTGCGCCAGCTGATCCCTCAAGCCGACATCACACACGCACCGCGCAACTCTCGGGCAGCGTGATCACCAGCTCGAACTGGCGCATCTCGGCGTCGACGTGGTTGTCCGTGAAGCGGATGGCGACGTCGCCGCCTTCCTTGCGCAGGAAGCCGCGCACGGCGTCCATGCCCACGCCACGCCCCGACACCTCGGTCACCTTCTCGGCCGTCGAGAAGCCCGACGCGAAGATCAGTTGCGCGATCTCTTCCGGGCTGCGCTCTTCGGTCTCGCCCAGCACGCCGTTGTCGATGGCCTTCTGACGGATGCGGCTCACGCCCAGGCCCTTGCCATCGTCGCTCAAGGTCATCCGCAGCTGGCCATCGTCCAGGCTCATGGCCAGCTGGATATGGCCCACGGGCGGCTTGCCCGCCGCATGACGCGCCTCGGCCGTCTCCAGGCCGTGGTCCATCGAGTTGCGGAACAGGTGCGTGAACACGTTCCTGAGCAAGCCCGTCACTTGCGTGCGCACGACGATGCCATGGTCGGCGATCGTGATCGTGGGCGGCTCCTTGCCCAGCTCCTTGGCCAGCGAAGGCATCGAATCGACGATGCCCGCGAGCACCTGGTCGACCTTCTCGGTACCGATCAGGCTCAGCGTCTTGCTCACTTCCTTGAGCACGGCGCGCATGTCGACCAGATCGGCCTCGTCGGCCGCCTTGATCAGCTTGAGCGCATCGCCGATGTGCTCCTTCTCGACCATCAGGAAGCGCTCGACATTGCCACGGCGGCCCGGCCCCTTGCGGCCCAGCTTGACGTCGTTGATCTTGTGGTATTCATCGACCAGCTCGCGCACCTGGTTCAGTTGCGCCAGCAGGACCTCGGGCTCCCAGGGCTTCTCGTCGTCGTGACGCAGCTCGTCGTAGGCCTGCTCGGTCTCGTGCACGGCGTTGGTCATGTTGAGCAGACCATAGGTGCGCGCATTGCCCTTGATCGTGTGCATGTTGCGGAACAACAGGCCGATGGCATCGAGGTCGCGGCGCGATGTCTTGCGGATGATTTCGTCGTTCTCGGCCACGAACTTGCCTGCGCTCTCGATGAAGTCCTGGAACTTCTCCTGGCTGACGGCCAGGATCTCGCCGATGATTTCCAGCTCGCGCTTTTGCGCGCCGGCCTCGCCGGCCAGCCGCTTGAACTCGGTCACGTCGCGCACACACAGCATGAGCTTCTCGACCACGCCATCGTCATCGCAGATCGGCGACCAGCTCAGCTCCAGGCTCTTGAGCGCGTCATTGGGCATGGTCTTGTCGAACTCGGTAACCAGCAGGTGCGCGTTGAACTCGTAGTTCATCTGGTCTTCGCCGATGCACGAGCCCACGGCGGCATCGACCTGCGACAGGTCGTTCGACCCCAGGCTCGTGTTCGTGAACACCAGCTCCATGAAGTTCTTGCCGGCGATCTCGTTGGTCTCGAAGATCTTCTCCATGAAGGCCGAGTACTCGCCGTGGATCACGCCACCGGGCAGCACGGTCATCACGCCTTGCGGCATGTTCTGCATCATGGCCTGGATGTCCTGGTTCTTCTGCTTCAACTCGGCCGTGCGTTCGGCCACGCGGCGTTCCAGCGAAGCGTTCTGCTCGGCGATCACGGCCATCATCGACACGTTGTTGCGGATGAAGAAGACCAGCACACCCATGAAGATCAGGTTCATCACGCCCAGCGCGATGCCCATGTACAGGTTGAGCTTGACCGTGTTCTGCGAGCGCGCCAGCGTCTCGACGAAGTTGTTGTAGCTCGACTCGCGGAAGTTCTTGATGGACTGGCGCAGGTCACCGAGCGTCTTGTTCATGCGCTTGGTCTGCGTCGGCATGTCCGCGATCTTCTTGGCCAGGAAGTCCTCGGCCGTCTTCAAGGCCATCGCGTTGTACTGCTTGTACTCCTCGCGCAGCGCGCGGATCTCCTTGGCGCGCTCGGGGTAGATCTGCTCGATCTCGCCGAACACCTCGTCGCCCTTCTTGTAGAAGTCCTCGGCTTCGTCCAGCGGGTCATGGTCGCCCAGCATCACCGAGCGCATGAACAGCTCTTCCATCTTGTCGAGCCGCACGATGTTGGCCTCGATCTTCTGGAGCACGGGGTAGTACATGTCCTTGATCGCGGTCAGCTGGTCGCTGCTCTGGAAGGACTTGCGCACGCTGTACGAGGTCACGGCCAGGAAGACCACGATGGCCACGCCGACCATGAAGATGATCTTGCGCATCGGGTTGGCACTGGAAGGCGCCGTCGCTGCCTTCACCGTTGCCCCGCTCGCCTGATTGACTGATCCGCCTAACGTCGCTGTCCCAGCTTGCATGCCGTACTCCTTAGCCATCCAACTGACCGAGTGATGCTTTTGACCCGTGAAATGAAAGTCGCCAGCAAGACAATACGGGCGGCGGGGAAATTCGAGGATACGAAAAGCGGCCAAATCAGGCGTCTCATCATTTCTCACACCCTGTCTTTTCGGAAAGGGCCGCCAACGCCCACACTCGTCACTCAGGGCCGTTCTTTGATTCAAGCCCCTTAAACGACAAAAAGCGCTCGAACTTGAGCGCTTTTTGGCCGGGGGAAGAATAACTGCGCGGTATCAGGCGTGCGCGGCGCGCAAGGTGCGCGAGAACTCCTGAAGCGCCGCGATGCCGCTGGCCTCGGCGCGCTGGCACCAGGCCTGTAGCTCGGCCACCAACTGCTCGGCCGAAACGTTCGTGCGCGTCCACAAGGCGCGCAGTTCTTCACGCATGGCGATCAGCTTGTCGAGCTTGGGATGGTCGGCGCGGGCCTGGTCCACCTGCTGCTGCATGCCTTCGGGCATCTTGTCGGCATCACGGTGCATCCAGTCGCGCACGCGCTGCAGGCGGTTCGCCGCCGACTCCTGGCCGCTGGCACGCAGACGCGCCACTTCGGCACGGCAAGCCAGACGCACTTCGCGGGCATAGCCGGCCATCAGCTCGTAGCGGTTGGCCACGATGGCTTCCAGCGTCTTGGCATCGGCCACGGGCTTGATGTTGCCCAGGGTCAGGCGCGGCGGCGTCTTGCGCACCTTGGCCAGACCCAGCATCTCCATGCCGCGGATGTAGCCCCAGCCGATGTCGAACTCATAAGGCTTGACCGACAGCTTGGCCGACGTCGGGTAGGTGTGGTGGTTGTTGTGCAGCTCTTCGCCACCGATGATCAGGCCCCAAGGCAGGATGTTGGTCGACGCATCGGGCGCTTCGAAATTGCGGTAGCCCCAGAAATGGCCCAGGCCGTTGATGACGCCAGCCGCCGTCACGGGGATCCACAGCATCTGCACGGCCCACACGGTGATGCCGATGGCGCCGAACAAGGCCAGGTCGATCAGCAGCATGGCGATCGGGCCCCAGTTGTTGCGCGGCGTGTAGAGATGACGCTCGAGCCAGTCATCGGGCGTGCCGTGGCCGAACTTCTTGAGCGTGTCTTCGTTCATGGCCTCGTCGCGGTAGAGCTCGCGCCCTTCGAGCAGCACCTTCTTGATGCCATGCGTGACGGGGCTGTGCGGGTCGTCCTCGGTCTCGCATTTGGCGTGGTGCTTGCGGTGCACGGCCACCCATTGCTTGGTGATTGTGCTGGTCGTCAGCCACAGCCAGAAGCGGAAGAAATGCGAGGGGATCGCGTGCAGCTCCAGCGAGCGGTGCGCCTGCGCACGATGCAGGAAGATCGTGACGGATGCGATCGTGATGTGGGTGAGCAGGAGCGTGTACGCCACGATCTGCCACCAGCTGGCATCGGCCAAACCTTGGATCGCCCACTGCACGAAGCCGTCGTGGAACCACCCGGAAACTTCAAAAAACGACATCAATAACCTTTCAGCGGAACGCGAGATTGTAGAGTCCTCCGAAAGCCCGCTATTTGTCCGGAAACAATAAAGGGTTGCTTCGCGGCGCGAACCGCGAAACAACCCTTGACTCACCAACCTGTTGGCGACTTATTCCACGGTCAGCACGACTTTGACCGTGCCATCGACCGCCGACTTTTCGATATAGCCGATGGCATCCGGGTTGGCCGCGACGTGCTTCTTCACGTCGGCCGCCGTCGGCACTTCCTTCGGCGGCGTGGCCTTGCCGGAGAACGTCAGACGTGCCCAGGTGGCCTTGACCTGCGACTGAGACTTGCCGGCCGCCTTGCTGTAGAAGATATCGCGCGCCTGGCTGGACTCGGGCAAATCGGCCGGCACGGCCGTCTGACCGGAAGGCAGCGTCGAGCTCTTGCCCAGGAAGATGGCCGCGACCTGCTCTTGCGTCATCGACGCCAGCGGGCTCTTCGGGTTGACGATCACAGCCACTTGCGCACTGGCCGCCTGGGCCAATGCCAGCAGACCGAGCGCCGCGAGGGATTGAAGGGTTTGCTTGATTTTCATGATGTTGCTCCCTTCGGCTTAGAACACGAAATCGACCGAGAGGGTCACGACGTTGATCGTGCGCTTACTGTAGGTAAATGCGCGCCCATTTGCCGATGTAGGATCGGCAACCAGCAGCCAACCGACAGAGCCTGCGCCAGAACTCGATGAATCAGGCTTGATGATGTGATCCAGTTGCGCCTTGATGGCCAAACTGCTGGTCGCATCCCAACGCACACCCAATGTGGAGGTGTGCTGATCGTGCGCCTGTGTACTGAGCAAGGCATCCGCACTGGCGGAAAGCAGAGGCGTATTCCCATTAACCGCTGCGGCAGCACCATCGAATGCAGCGAATGTCGGCGAGTTGGTACCCGTCGCCACCAAAGCATTGGATTGGATGGTATTTTGAGATCGCCGATCTGTCTTGATTTTGGAAAACCCGACATAAGGTGTGAACTTGGCAATGCGATAGCCCACCATGCCGTACCAGCCCGTCGTGTCTGTGATGAAGCTCTTGGTCTTGCGTTTGGTGAATTCGGCATTCGCAACCCAGTTGTCTTGGTCATAGGCCAATCCAATGCCGGTAAACGATGCATCCACACCCTCTGTTGTGAAGGTGTCGGCGATTTGGTTGAAGCCGACGGCATCGGCTTGTGCGCCAGCAATGGCGTTCGTGACCTGCGCTGCGCGCGCCGTCTGCCCCAGGCCCGACAAGCCCGCCGCCACCGTAGGCGCACCGGCTGCATACTTGGCTGAAGCAACAGCCAGTTGCCTTGCGCTGGCAATGAGTTGATCACCCGAAGTGGAATTGATGGAAAGCTTGCCGTGGCTACGGCCCAGACGCAGAGTCAAGCCTTCGGTCAGTTCAAGCTGAAAGTTCAAACCCACTTGCCGCTTGATCACCACATCTGTTGGCGTCGTTGTCAGCGAAGAGGCGTATTGCGCTTTCGAGTCCCCGCCCCAAAGGGTCGATGTCAGCGTGGTGGAACCCAAAGGCATCTGATAAGACAAATCCGCGCCTTCGAATTGACTGACAGGCACTTGGCCATACACGTCGATATTCGGACGCACCGTGGTATTGGCATAACCCACATCGCGGAAATCGGAAATCATGAAGTAAGGCGCGCCCATTCGGCCCGCGCGAACACTCAGCCCAGGCGTCGCCTGCCATTTTGCGAAGGCCCATTCGATATTGGGGACGTATTGCCCGTCGGCATCGTATTTGGTCATCACCTGCGATGTCGCGGACACCGTTGGCGCGAACTTGTACGTGCCCTGGACGGCAATCTTGCTGTCCGGATCGAGGCTTCCATGCTTGGTCGCGCCGCCACCCTGACCGGGGTAGTTGAAGATGGCGTCGTCCGTGCTGCTCCGAACGGCCCCCAAGGTGCCAAAGCCTGACATACGGAAATTGCCATCAGGCGATGTGTAATCGGCTTGAGCACTTGCACAAGCGATCAACGCCGCGGCGGCCAGGGGAAGGCGCCGAAGTTTATTCACAGACATGGAGTGGACTCCTGAACAGGGTTGACGGGACGCCGATTCGGTCTTCTTGGATGGCCACTGTCACAGCGGCATGTGGACCGAGTGCGTCACCACTTTGCCGAAAGGCCTAGCGGTTGTCGTCAGAGTAGAGATCCCACTTGACATCAATCCCCTGAATAGGGTGAATCACAACATGCAATTATTCACACCATCCGTCATTTGTGATCAATGACGTTTAATGTTTCCAGGATTTGCCCATGCAGCAGTTCTGCCAGCGCACGCCTGTCCGCATGCAGCACGCTCTGCAGCGGCAAGATGGTGGCGTGCACGCGCAGCCCTTTGGCCGACACCACCCACCAGAGCGACTGCATCAGCGTGGTATCGCCCGTGTAGGCGGTCTTGGGGCTGATGGTATGCTGAGGGTCGCTATATCGCAACACCACCGGCTGGACCGGCACCTGCGCATCGATCGCGGCCTGTAGCAGGTTGCCGTGGAAATGCATGACGCCGTGCCCGCTGCCTGTCGTGCCTTCAGGGAACACGGCCACGGTGTGCCCGTCTCGCAGCGCCTGGGACATGAGCCCCAGCACCCGCATGGCATCACGCCGGCGCTCGCGCACGAGATAGAGCGTGCCCGCGATCGTCACCAGGCGACCGATCACCGGCCAGTTGGCCACCTCGGCCTTGGACACGAAACGCGAAGGCACCACGGAATTGATGGCCACGATGTCTAGCCAGGACACGTGGTTGGACACGACCAGCTTGGCGCCCGGCCGCGCCTTGCCGCTGACCGTCAGCTCGATCCCCAGGATGCGCAGCAATTGCCTCGACCAGCGCAGGTTCTCGTTGTGCCAGCCCTGCTCGTCCAGCCTGGGCCAGACGGTGTACGACAGGCCATAGGCGTTGAGCACGTGCATCCACACCCGCAACAGACGCCAGATGGCCAGCAGCACCAGTTGCCCGTTGGTCAGCATGGAGGGGGGCTTGGCCTGATCCTGACCGAGGCTGGCGCTCATGCTGCCACGCGCGATGCTTCGGCCTCGTGGGCCAGTTGTCCGGCCACCCAGGTCATGCGCACGCGGCCCGCCAGTTCGAAGCCCGTGGCATCGAAAGCGAAAGGCGTGTGCTTGCCCTGGCTCACGAGCGCCGAGGGCGTCACGGGCCAGCGCGCGGCCGGATCGAAGATGACCACGTCGGCCACGCCGCCCGCCACGAGGCGCCCTGCACTCGATGCCAGCGAGCCGAGCGCATCGCCCAGCACCTTGACCGGCCCCTGCGTGACCACGGACAAAGCCTGACGCAGCTTGGCGGGGTCGGGCCTGTCGCTCTGGTCGGCGCCGGACCACTTGAGCGCGATGCTCAGCAGCAGCTCCAGGCCCGTGGCGCCGGGCTCGGCCTCGCCGAAGGGCAAGGTCTTGTCGTCTTCGTCGACGGGCGTGTGGTCGGACACGAGGGCGTCGAGCGTGCCGTCGAGCAGGCCGGCCTGCAGCGCGTCGCGGTCGCGGCCCTGGCGCAAAGGCGGCGTCAGGCGCATGGCCGAGTTGAAGTAGCCGATGTCGACGTCGGTCAGGAGCAGCGAGTTGATGCTGACGTCGGCCGTGATGGGCAAACCTTGCGCCTTGGCCTGGCGCACCAGCTCGACGCCCGGCGCACTCGAGATGCGGCACAGGTGCACGCGTGCACCCGTCGCGCGGACCAGCTCGATGATGGTGTGCAGCGCGATGGTCTCGGCGCTCACGGGCACGCCGGACAGGCCCAGGCGCGTGGCCATCGGACCGCTGGCGGCGACGCCCTTGCCCAGCCAGGCATCCTGCGGGCGCAGCCACACGGTGTAGCCGAAGGTGGCGGCGTACTGCAGCGCGCGTTGCAGCACCTGCGTGTCCTTGATGGGCACTTCGGCCTGCGAGTAGCCGATGCAGCCGGCTTCGTGCAGCTCGGCCATCTCGGTGAGCGTCTCGCCCTTGAGGCCGCGCGTGAGCGCACCGAGCGGGAACAGGCGGCAGCGGCTGAGCTTGCGCGCGCGCAGCTTGAGCATCTCGACCAGGCCGGGCTCGTCGAGCGTGGGATCGGTGTCGGGCAGGCAGACGACGCTGGTGACGCCACCGGCCGCGGCGGCAGCCAATTCGGACTCGAGCATGCCTTCGTGTTCATGGCCGGGCTCACGCAGGCGCGCGGCCAGGTCGACCAGGCCCGGGGCGACGATCAGGTTGCTCGCATCGATGGTGCGATCAGGGGCGAAGTCGGCGCTGACCGTGCCGATGGCGCTGATGCGGCCGGCCGTGATGGCCAGGTCGCCGATTTGGTCGAGGCCGGATACGGGGTCGACCAGGCGGCCGTTCTTGATGAGGATCTTCATGCTTCGTTACCAGCGATGATGGACATCACGGCCATGCGCACCGCGATACCGAAGGTGACCTGGGGCAGGATGACGCTTTGCTTGCCGTCGGCCACGGCCGAGTCGATCTCGACGCCCCGGTTGATCGGGCCCGGGTGCATCACGATGGCATCGGGCTTGGCCAGCGCCAGCTTGGCCTCGGTCAGGCCGAACTCCTTGAAGAACTCGCCCGCGCTGGGCAGCATGCCGCCGGACATGCGTTCGTTCTGCAGGCGCAGCATGATGATGACGTCGGCATCGCGGATGCCCTCGGCCATGTCGTGGCACACGCGCACGCCCATCTCGCGCAGGTCGCCGGGCACGAGCGTGCGTGGGCCGACCACGCGCACTTCAGGCACGCCCAGCGTGGTCAGCGCGTGGATGTTGGAGCGGGCCACGCGCGAATGCACGATGTCGCCGACGACGGCCACGGTCAGGTTGCCGAAGTCCTTCTTGTAGTGCCGGATGGTGTACATGTCCAGCAGGGCCTGCGTGGGGTGCGCGTGGCGGCCGTCGCCGGCGTTGACCACGTGCACGTGCGGTGCCACGTGCTGCGCGATCAGGTAGGGCGCGCCCGATTCGGCGTGGCGCACGACGAACATGTCTGCCTGCATCGCGCTGAGGTTGGCGATGGTGTCGAGCAGGCTCTCGCCTTTGGAGGCCGACGAGCGCGCGATGTCGAGGTTGATCACGTCGGCGGAGAGGCGCTTGGCCGCGATCTCGAACGTGGTGCGCGTGCGCGTGCTGTTCTCGAAGAAGAGGTTGAAGACGCTCTTGCCGCGCAGCAGCGGCACCTTCTTGACCTCGCGGTCGTTGACGCTCAGGAACTGCTCGGCCGTGTCCAGGATCTGGTGGATGATGGGCTTGGGCAAGCCTTCGGTCGACAGCAAATGGATCAGCTCGCCGTGCTTGTTGAGCTGTGGATTGCGCTTGAGCATCAAACCCTCTCGAAATGGAATTGGAAGCGGCCGTCGTCGGCGCGGTCGAGCGAGACGCGCTCTTCAGGCGGCAAGGTGATGCGCGCAGCCGACAAGGCGGGCTCGATGGGCAACTGGCGCCCGCCGCGGTCGACCAGCACGGCCAGGGTCACGCTGGCGGGGCGGCCGAAATCGAACAGCTCGTTGATGACCGCGCGCGTCGTGCGGCCGGTGTAGAGCACATCGTCGATCAGCAGGATGTGGCGGCCTTGCACCTCGAACGGCAGGTTGGTCGCGTCCTTCGTGGCGGACATGCCGCGCGAGCTGAAGTCATCGCGGTGCAGGGCCGACGAGATCACGCCGTGCGGCGTCGTCAGGCGCAGGTCGGTGTTCAGGCGCTCGGCCAGCCAGGCGCCACCCGACCAGATGCCGACCAGGACGGTGTCAGGGGTGACGATGCGGCGCACGCCGGCCAGCAGGCTGGCGTAGAGCGCTTCGGCATCCAGGTGCAGGGTGTGGCTCACTCGGGCCTCTCACTCGTGTTGAACTCGGGTTGATGGTGGACATCCGCCAGGGAAGGATGATCGTTGAAATATTGTTGCAGGAGGATGGCAGCCGAGGCCGCGTCCAGGTCGCGCGCGCCGCCGGCGATGGCCTCGGTGGTCGAGTAGCGCTCGTCCACCTCGTGCACGGGCAGGTGGTAGCGGCCCGCCAGTTGCCGCCCGAACTTGCGGGCGCGCACGGTGTTCTCGTGCTCGGCGCCGTCCGGATGAAAGGGCACGCCAACAACCAGGGCATCGGGCCGCCACTCGTTCACCAGCTCGCCGATCTGCGCGAAGCGGGCCGCGCCTTCAGCCGCGATGGTGCGCAGCGGCTGCGCCTGCTTCATCAGGCTGTTGCCCGTGGCAACGCCCACCCGCTTGAGACCGTAGTCGAAAGCGAGGTATGTCAGGGTGGCCCCGCTCATACAGAAGCACCTTCGTGCTGACGCACTGCGGTTTCGCCTTTCGGACGGCCGTGCAGGCTCATGCGTGCCCAGCCTCGCCCATCAGGAAGTTGCGGTCGATGCCCAGCAGGGACAAGGCCTTGTCGTAGCGTTGCTCGACCGGCGTGTTGAAGATGATGTCGGGCTCGGCATCGACGTTGAGCCAGCCGTTGCGGCCCAGCTCTTCTTCGAGCTGGCCGGCGCTCCAGCCGGCGTAGCCCAGCGTGATGAAGACCTTGCGCGGCCCGGCACCGTTGGACAGCGCCTCGAGCACGTCGCGCGAGGTCGTCATCTCCAGGCCTGCGGCGATCTTGAGCGTCGAGCTGTAGTGGCCGCCTTCGGCATCGAGGCTTTCGTGCAGCACGAAGCCGCGCTCGGTCTGCACGGGGCCGCCAAAATAGACGGGCGTGGTCGCCAGGTCAGGGCGCTCGAGCGTCAAGTCGACCTTCTCGAACAGGTTGCGCAGGTTGATGTCGATCGGGCGGTTGATGACCAGGCCCAGCGCGCCCTTGTCGTTGTGTTCACACATGTAAACAACAGTGCCGGCAAAATTGCCATCGCTCATCCCGGGCATGGCGATGAGAAACTGGTTGGTCAGGTTGATGGGGGAAGATGCGCCTTCAGACATGTCCGCGATTTTAGTCGCCCACACCCCTGCCATTCACGAACTTTCCCCCAATTACCCTTTTGATGACTGATTCCATCGATTCGGCGCTGGTCTGGTTCAGGCGAGACTTGCGGGCCACCGACCACGCAGCGCTGTTCCACGCCCTGAAAAACGCCCGGCGGGTGTGGTGCGCCTTCGTGTTCGACACGGACATCCTCGACGTCCTGCCCCGCCAGGACCGCCGCGTGGCCTTCATCCAGGGCAGCGTGCGCGAACTCGACGAGGCCCTGGTCAGGCTCGGCACGCGCCAGCCCATGGCCATGCCGGCCAGCGCGGCGGCCGGCGGCGCCACGACCGGCCTGATCGTGCGGCACGGCTCGGCCAAGGTCGAGATCGCCAGGCTGGCCGAGCAACTGGGCGTTCAGGCGGTCTATGCCAACCACGACGACGAGCCCGCCGCCCTGCAGCGCGACGCGCATGTGCGCGGGCAGCTCAGCAACATCGGCGTGGCGCTGTTCACATCGAAGGACCACGTCATCTTCGAGCGCAACGAGGTGCTGACGGGCAACGACTCGCCCTACGGCGTGTTCACGCCCTACAAGAACGCGTGGCTCAAGAAGATCGACCCGTTTTATGTCAAGCCCTACCCCATCGAGCCTCATGCGGCCAGGCTGGCGCCGATCCCGGGCAAGGTCTGCCCGATCGGCCAGCCGCGCGTGCCCGAGCTGAGCGGACTGGGTTTCGACGACATCGATGAACTGAAGGTGCCTTCGGGCATGAATGGCGCCGAGAGCCTGCTCGACGATTTCCTGACCCGCATCGACCGCTACGACGAGACGCGCGACTTCCCCAGCGTCAAAGGCCCGAGCTACCTGTCGACGCACCTGCGCTTCGGCACCGTGTCGATACGTCACCTGGCCGGCCTGGCGTGGGAACGGGCCCGGGCGGGCTCCAGCGGCGCGCAGACCTGGCTGTCGGAGCTGATCTGGCGCGACTTCTATCACCAGATCCTCTTTCATCACCCTCATGTGGTCGGGCACGCCTACAAGCCCGAGTACGACCTGATCAAGTGGGCGCACGGGGCCAAGGCCGATGCGCACTTCAAGGCCTGGTGCGATGGCCGGACGGGCTACCCGCTCGTGGACGCGGCCATGCGCCAGCTCAACCAGACGGGCTACATGCACAACCGCCTGCGCATGGTCACGGCCAGCTTCCTGATCAAGGATCTGGGCATCGACTGGCGGCGCGGCGAGGCCTATTTCGCCGAGAAGCTGCTGGACTTCGACCTGGCCGCCAACAACGGCGGCTGGCAGTGGGCGGCGTCCAGCGGCTGCGATGCGCAGCCCTACTTCCGCATCTTCAACCCGGTCAACCAGAGCGAGAAGTTCGATCCGCAGGGCAAGTTCATCCGGCGCTATGTGCCCGAACTGGCCTCGCTGCCCGACAAGGCCTTGCACGCGCCCTGGCTGGCGCGCCCGCTCGCCTTGGCGTCTGCCGACGATGTGGTGCTGGGCCGCGACTACCCGCAGCCGCTCGTGCAGCACGACGAGGCACGCGCCGAAACGCTGGCGCGCTATGCCATCATCAAAACGGCATCGGACAAGGATGTGCAGAAGGTGGCCCGCAAGGCCAAGCGTGATGCCGGCTAGAACAGCTCGACGTCGCCCACGTGCGTGTTCTCTTCGGACTTGAGCACGCCGCCGCGCACCAGCGACTCGAAGCACAGCACCATGTTGCGGCCCTGGGTCTTGGCCTGGTAGACGCCGTGGTCGGCCCGCGAGAAGGCCACGCTGGGCGTGTCCTTGTGCTGCACTTCCGTGAAGCCCACGCTCACGGTCACCTTGTGGACCTGCGGGAAGGGGTAGGACTCGACGTTCATGCGGAAACGCTCGAAGGTCTTTTGCGCATCGACCTCGGTGCCGCCGCGCAGCAGGATCACGAACTCCTCGCCGCCGAAGCGGTAGAGCCGGTCGTAGTGCCGGAAGGACTGCCGCATGATGCGCGCCACGAGCACGAGCACTTCGTCGCCGATCAGGTGGCCGAAGCCGTCGTTGACGCGCTTGAAGTGGTCGATGTCGATCACGCCCAGCCAATAGCCCGTGACGGGCTTGGAGCGGCGCTCGCCGGCCGGCACCTGGTGCGCATCCAGCGAAGGTGGCATCGAGGCCTTCAGGAAAGCGGCGTCAAAAGTCTGGCGATTGAGCAGGCCCGTGAGCGCATCGCGCTGGCTCGACTCGAGCAGGTTCTGGAAGTTGCCGAAGACCTTGAGCAGTGTCTGGATCGGGCGCAGCGAGACCACGGGCAGCGCCTGGTCGGACCAGACCTCGAGCACGCCCGGCAAGCCTACTTCGACCATCAAGGGCAGCACGGTCACGAAGCGTGGCGCGCCTGGCTCGACGGCGCCTTCGAGCAATTCGCTTTGCTCCATCAGGCGCGATTCGAGCACGGCATGGCGGATCGGGTAGGCATCGACAGCGGGCAGCGACTCCAGATCGACCCAGGGCGGATCGCTCACCGTGAGCTTGCCGCGCCGCGCCAGGCCCCCGCACAACCAGCGCCGTGGCTCGTCATCGCGGCCGACCAGGCGGTACACGCCCACCATGCTGACCGCCAGCAGGTCGAGCACGCCCTGCACGAGCGACACGTCCAGCATCTCCCGGTCGCGCTGCGCCGTGAGCGCCGCCAGATGGGTGATCGCGTCCGCCGCAACCTCATCGGTTGGGGGCGCGATCGGGGAAGACGTGTCCTGGCTCAATGCAACGACTCGAACAATGAAGGGTCAGACCGCGGCGCCCTGGTGCACCGACGCATAACGGGCCACCAGGGCCAGCAACTCGTCTTCGCCATACGGCTTGCCCAGGTAGTGGTTCACACCCAGTTCGGTAGCATAGTCACGGTGCTTTTGCGCGATGCGCGAAGTGATCATGATGACAGGCATGCCGGAGAGCTTTTGATCGGCGCGGATGTTGCGCACCAGGTCGAAGCCATCCATGCGCGGCATTTCGATGTCGGACAGTACCACCGAGGGGCGCTCTTGTGCCAGCAATTCGAGGGCTTCCAACCCGTCTTTTGCCAGCTTCACGCGGTAACCCTCGCGCGCCAGCAGGCGTTGCGTGACCTTGCGCACGGTCAGCGAGTCATCGACCACGAGCACGAGCGGCGCTTGCGATTCGGTGGACTCGGCCACCGGCTTGGCGACCTGCTTGCTGTCGGGCCGCAACCAGCCCGTCATGTCGCCAGCGGCGGCGAGCGCGTCGGCCGTGGCCGCATGCGCGCGGTCGCCGTACACGGTCGCCAGCGCCACCGGGTTGTAGATCAGCGAGACGGCGCCGGAGGCCAGCAGCGTCATGCCCGCCAGCCCCGGCAGGCGCGACAACTGCGGCCCCAGGTTCTTGACGACCACTTCCTGGTTGCCCAGCACTTCATCGACGTGCAGCGCGACGCGTTGCTGCGCCGAACGCACGATCACCACGGGCAGGCTGCGCCCGCCTTCCGCGCCGTATTGGCTGAACTCGAGCAGCGAGCCGAGCCAGTAGAACGGCAGCACCAGGTCGGCGAAGCCGTAGCTGCCGTGTCGGTAGGCCTGCTCGACCTCTTCGGGCCGCGCGCGCCGCACCATCTCGATGAGGTGGGTCGGCACGGCCACGCTGACCGCGCCGCAACGCAGCATCACGACCTTGGTCACGGCGGTCGTCAAGGGCAGGATCAGCGTGAAGCTGGTGCCCTTGCCCGCCGACGTCGCCGTCTCGATGCGGCCGCCCATGGCGTTGACTTCGGAGCGCACGACGTCCATGCCGATGCCCCGACCCGCCAGCTCGGTGACCGAATCGAACGTCGAGAAGCCCGGCGTGAAGATGAGCTGCGAGAGCTCGGCTTCAGTGGGCGTGGCATCGGGCGCGAGGATGCCCAGCGCTTCGGCCTTCGTGCGGATGCGGTCGAGGTTCAGGCCGGCGCCGTCATCGCGGAACTCGATGCTGACTTCGTTGCCTTCATGGCGCAGCGACACGGTGATCTGGCCGTGCGGGTCCTTGCCGGCATGGCCGCGGTCTTGCGGGCTTTCGATGCCGTGCGTGATGCAGTTGCGCAGCAGGTGCTCGAACGAGCCGGTCATCCGCTCCAGCACGCCACGGTCGACTTCGGTGGCGCCGCCGACGATGTCCAGGCGCACCTGCTTGCCGGTCTCTTTGGCGGCCTGGCGCACGACGCGGTAGAGACGGTCGGACAGGCCCTCGAACTCGACCATGCGTGTGCGCAACAGGTCGTCCTGCAGGTCGCGCGTCAGGCGGGCCTGGGCGGCCAACTGGTCTTCGGCGGTTTCGAGGTTGCGTTGCAGGGTGCGCTGCACGGTGGCCACGTCGTTGACGGACTCGGCCATCATGCGCGTCAGCTCCTGGAAGCGCGTGTAGCGGTCGAACTCGAGCGGGTCGAAGTTCTGGCTGGCCGCGCGGGCCGCTTCCATGCGCGTGCTGAGCTGGGTTTCGGCTTGCAGCTCGATGTCGCGCAGGTGCTGGCGCAGGCGGTCCAGGTTGTCCGTCAGGTCGGTCAGCGAACCGCGGATCTGGCCCACTTGCGACTGCAGGCGCGTGCGCGTGATGCTGACCTCGCCGGCGTGGTTCACGAGGCGGTCGAGCAGTTGCGGGCGCACGCGCACGGCGGCCTGCGACGCGCCTTGCGTCACCTCGCGCTCGATGCGGACCGACGGCGTCTGCCCGGCCTGGCTCAGGCTGCCCCAGTTGATCGGCGTGAGCTTGACCTCGGGCGCCTGGCGGCTGAGCGGCACGATCGTGGTCGATGGCGCTGCGGGCTCGGTTTGCGCGGCATGCGCATCGACAGGCTCGGCATCCGATGCCTCGACGACATCGCCCACAGGCTCTGGCGCGATCTCGTGCGCGGCCTCGTGCGGCTGCGCATGTGCAGGCTCGACAGGCGCCACAGGCGCAGGCATCGCCTGCACAGGCTCGGCCGGCGGCAAGGGCTGGCTGGCCTGCTGGTCGTAGCTTTGCGCGTCTTTCTCGCGCAGCGCCTCGAACACTTCCACCAGGCGGTCCACGCGGCTTTCGAGCGGCGCGACCTCGTCGGCGTTCAACTGCTCCGAGGCCAGCAGGCGCTCGATGGTCGACTCCATGCGGTGGGCCAGTTCGCCCAGGCGCATGGCCCCGGCCAGGCGCGCGCCGCCCTTGAACGTGTGGAGCGTGCGCATGCAGGCCGCGGCGGCGGCCGGGTTGTCGGGCATGGCCAGCCACTGGCGCGTCTGGCTGGCCAGTTGCGGCAGCAGCTCCTGCGCTTCTTCCTCGAAGATGGGGAAGAGGTCGGGGTCGACGCTGTCTTCCACGTCGATGTCGGACTCGTCGTCCCAATGCAGCGGCACCGTGCCGCCGACCAGCGACAACGGCGACGGCGGCAGGCCGCCCATCACGCTTTGCGGATCGGTGGGCAGCTCGTCGAACTGCTTGAACTCGGGCACGCCCAGCGGCGCCGGATGCGTGTGTTCGTGCTCGTGTTCGTGCTCTTGCGTGGGCTCAGGCTCGGACGCCGGCTCATCGGCGCGGACCAGGCGCAGATGCGGGCGGCTGTCTTCGTGTTCGGCAGCAACGGGCGGCTCGGTCACGACCGGCACGTCGGGCGCGAACGGGTCGATGTGCGACTCGGCATCGAGCGTGCCCAGGCCGCTGTCGAGGTCGCTGACCAGGCTGCGCGCCTCGATGCGGCGCGAGGCCTCGTGGTCGTACCACTCCAGGCGGCGCATCAGCTCGTCAGACGGCGTCTTGAGGAAGCCGGCGGCGAACTGGTGCAGCAGGCGGCGGATCTCTTCGGCCGCTTCGTTGAACAAGGCCACGGCCTCCTGCTCGCCCGCGCCCAGCGTCTGCGAGCGCATCAGCGCGTGCTCGAGCAGACGCGCCAGTTGCGACAGCTCCGAGTAGCCCACGGTGGCCGAGTTACCCGCCAGCGAATGCGCCAGCGCGACGGACTCGTCGTGCACGGGCCGGTGCAGCTCCAGCGCCCATTCGTTGAGCGTGGTGCACAGGCGGCGCGACTGCTCGTCGGCCTCATTGAGATAGATGTTGAACAGCGGGATGCTGATGCGCAGCGGCCCCACGATCTTGACCTGGTCGTCCTGCGCGGACGTGTCTTCGGCGAGGGCTTCGGCAGGCTCTTCGCCAAGGTGCGCGTCGGTGGACACGGGCTCGATCACATCGAGGCCGGCGGCCATCGTCGGGTCATCGTCATCGAGCAGCACGACATCCCTGGGATCCTGCAGCGTCACCTCGACAGGCGCTTCGTCTTCAGGAATGATTTCGCTGGACGACGAGAGCAAGGGCGGCTCGCTGGGCGCGTGGATGGTCTCGATCTGCAGGCCGGACTCGGTCGCGTCGATGGGGGCCACGTGGTCGCCGCTTGAATCGGCACCCGATGCGGCATCGAGGTCCAGCACGATCAGCTCGTGGTCGGCCACGGGCTCGCCCATCAGGCCTTGAGGTTGCGTGTCCGGCGCGTCGGCGGGCAAGGCATCCAGGTCGATGACCGTGTCGGGCGCCTGGTGCGCGGCCTCATCGGGCAGCCCGACGATGTCCAGGCCGTCGGCAGGCAGCACATGCTGCAAGTCATCGACGACAACAGGCTCGTCGACAGCGACGGGCTCGATCAGCGTGATCGGCTCTTCTGGCGCGGGCTCGAATGCGGGCGCGGGGTCGAGCACCTTGGTCACGTCGATCACTTCGACGACCGGCTCGGGCTCGGATGCCGGATCCCAGGCAGATACAGCCTCCGGCGCCGGTTCGTGGGCCGACGCAGGCTCGGGCTCAGGCTCCGCTTCAGCAGTTGGCGCGGCGGCGGGCTGCGCGCTGTCGGCCAGCGAGCGGCGCTGGCCATGTAGGCGCAAGGCATCGGCCACGTCGATCACGGGTTGGGCGCGCCAGGCGGCATCCTGCTTGGCCGAGATCGCGTCCGTCCAGGCCGCGAAGTGTTGCAGCAATTCGGAGGTCACGGCCTGCAGGTCGGCGCTGACCGGGTCATGCGAAGCCAGCCACACGTTGTAGAGCTGCTCGCAGGCCCAGGCCGCATCGCCGTATTCCTTGAGGCCGACCATGCGCGAGCTGCCCTTGAGCGTGTGAAAGCCCCGGCGCACCGAGGTCATCGCATTGACGTCGTCCGGCTGGCTGGCCAGGTCGCGCAAGGCCTGCTGCGCATCCTGGATGACTTCGCGCGCTTCCTCCAGGAAGATGTCGCGCATCTCGTCGTCTTCTTCCAAGCCGGTGGCTTCGGGCGCGGCCACGGGGGCCAGCGACAGCGGCGCCTGCGGCGGGAAGTTGGGCGCGGCGTCCAGCGTCTCGGCATCGGACACCGACTGCGTGAAATCGCTCAGCACCTGCGAGACCTGCTCGCGCGCAGCGGCCATGGCGGCCTCGTCGTCGCTGGCCTGCGCCGATTCGAGCGCGGCCTGCGCGGCCGCCACGCTTTCAGCCAGCCCGGCCTGCTCCTGCACCAGCGGCGTCTCGGCCAGCTTCTGCAGGTGCTCGGAGACCTCGCTCAGCGGCGCATCGTTGCGCTCGAGCGCTTCGGCGGCTTCTTCGGCCACGGCGCTGGCCTCTTCGACCTGCACCTGCAGCACATGCTGGGCAACCGCCTCTACGGGGTCATCCTGGGTTTTTTTTCGCGGCCCATCACGGGCGAGAGCACGCCGGTTTCCTCGTCCATCGTGAACAAGGTCTTGGCCAGCGCGGGCTGCACGCCCATCATGTCGATCAGGAAGCCGAGCGCACCGAGGTTGGTGGCCAGGCGGTCGAACACGCCTTGCTGCGCGGCCTGGTCCAGGTCGGCATGGGGCACGAGCAGATGGTCGACCGCATCGCGCATGCTGACCGTGGCGTGCGCCGCCACATCAAGGCCGAGCACGGCCAGCACGCCGCGCATCGATTGCAACTGCTGCGGCACGTCCACCAGCGGCGCCGTGTCGTGCGGGTCGCGGAAGAACTGGTCGATCTGCTTTTCGCAGGCGGTCAGCGTGGCGCGCAACTCCTGCACGACGCTGCCGATGGTCTGCCTGTCGGACACGCGCCGGTACAGGTCTTCCATCCAGGCTTCGAGCGGATGGGCCGGCTCGCCATGGCTCACGCCATTGATGCGCTCGGCCAGGCGGTGGATGCGCGGCACCTGATCGGGGTTGTCGAACTCGCCGTCTTCGAGGCTGGCCTCGACGTAGAGCACGCTCGTGGCCACTTCCATGGCCAGACTCGGGTCGGGCGCCTTGGCCGCGTTGACGGCCTGGTGCACCGCGCTGGTCAAGGCATCGGCCAGCACCTGGCCATCGGGGAAGAGCCGGCGCAGCGAATCGCCGACCAGCGAGAACTGCTCGTTCAGGCCGCCCAGGCGCAGCAACTCGCCGCCGGCCACGGCCGACCAGCCATCCTTGGCACCGGCCACGCGTTTGAGCGCCTGCGCCACCCAGGCCGGGTCATAACGGCCCAGCGTGGACGATTGCAGATCGACCGGCTTGTGACGCTCGAGCCCGAAGGTCCGGCGCACGCGCGCCAGCACCGATTGCGCGCCAGCCGGCACATCGGAGGCCTGCGCACAGAAGAACAGCAGCTCGTTGGCCAGGCGATCAGACGGCGTGGTCTGGCCTTTGACCAGCACACGCAACTGGCTGAGCATCGACGACAGCACGCGCTTGGCATGCACGCTCAAAGGCACATGCTGACCGGCCAGGCCTTCGAGGAAACCGCTGGCCAGCATCCATGTGGCCGACTCGCGGTGCGAGGCACGCTCCGACGCGCCACGCGCCAGCGCCGTGCACAGATTGGCCAAAGCCAAGGCATCGGCGGGCTGGTTGCGACGCAGCAGGTTCAGCAGACCGGTTTCGAAATCATCGACCGTGGCCGCATCGGCGGCGCGCGGCGCCACATCGGCGGGCGGCTCCAGCGGCGCTTCGAGCGAGAGCGAAGGCCAGTCCTGGCTCCACAGATCGGTCGGGCGCGGCAGCACGCTGCCCACACGGGCGATCAGCGCCTCGTACTGCGGGAACAGCGCCATCGCCGACACTTCTTTACCGGCCAGACGGCGACTGATGTAGTCCAGCAAGGCGAACGAGGCCTTCTCGACATCGCGCACGGCGTCTTCGGTGATCGATTGCGGGCGATTGACGAACTTCTGCACCACGGCCTCGCTGGCGCGCAGCAAGGTGGCGCCTGCCGGCACGGCCGCCATTTCGAGCGCGCCCACACCCTGGTGGATCTGCTGGCGCGCCGTGCGCAGGATGGCCGGGTCCATCGCGTCCATGTCGGACAGACCGGCGGCGCTCAGATCCTTGAGGCAACGGTGCAGCGCCTTGTGGGCCGCGTCCAGCGACTTGCGCAGTTCTTCATGGACCCAGGCCAGCGCGCTGAGGTCGTCTGAAGGCGAATGGCCGCCTGAATGGGCGTCTTGATGCAAGCTGTCCATGAGTCAGATCCCGCTTCAGGAAGCAATCTTGAACCGAGCCACCGATTGTTGGAGTTCATTGGCCGTTCTGGAGAGTTCCCGCACCAACTGCGTGGTCGAACGGGTGCCCTCGCCTGTCTGTTCCGTCACGGCGAAGATGTGCTGGATGTTCGAGACGACCACATTGGCCGATTCGGCTTCGCGCAGGGCCTGCGACGAGATCTGTTCGATCAGCTCGGCCAGTCGGCGCGACACGCGGTCGATGTCGCCCAGCGCGGAGCCGGCGGCATCGGACAGGCGCGCCCCTTCGACCACACCCTGCGTGGAGCGCTCCATGGCGGCCACGGCGTCTTGCGTATCGGTCTGAATGGTGCGCACGAGCGCGGCAATCTCGCGCGTGGCGTCGCCCGAGCGTTCGGCCAGGCGCTGCACTTCTTCGGCCACCACCGAGAAGCCCCGGCCCGCTTCACCGGCCGATGCGGCCTGGATGGCGGCGTTCAAGGCCAGCACGTTGGTCTGCTCGGTGATGTCCGAGATCAGCTCGGTGATTTCGCCGATCTCCTGCGACGATTCGCCCAGCCGCTTGATGCGCTTGGACGTTTCCTGGATCTGCTCGCGGATGGTGTTCATGCCGCCGATGGCGTTCTGCACGGCGGCCAGACCGGAGTCGGCGGCGGCCAGCGATTGGCGCGCCACCTCGGCGGAGTGCTGGGCCTGCGCGGACACCTCGTTGATGCGGCCCGCCATCTGCAGCACCGACTCGCCTGTTTCGCGGATCTCGCGCAGCTGTTCGTCGGACGCGGCCAGCAGCTCGGTCGAGGTCGACTCCACCTGGCCGGTCGTCTCGGTCACCCGCTGCACCGTGCCCTGCACCTGCGACACGAGGTTGCGCAGCTCTTCCACCGTGAAGTTCACCGAGTCGGCGATCGCGCCCGTGATGTCCTCGGTCACCGTCGCCTGTTGCGTCAAGTCGCCTTCAGCGACGAGCTGCAGTTCGTTCATCAAGCGCAGAATGGCCGCCTGGTTGGCGTCGTTCACGCGCTTGGCTTCGCGCTCGAGGCGCTCGGCCTCCTGGCGCTGGAACTCGGCGATCTGGCGGCGATGGTTCTGGTCGGTCAGGAACACGCGCAGCAGGCCGTAAGCCGCCACGACCGTGACCAGCAGGAAGACCAGGATCAGCACCACGTTCAGGCTGCCGATGCCGGCGCTGTCCGTCAGCTTCTGCTGGACGAGCTCCAGGCCCTTGCGCAGCGGTTCGCTCTCGTCGATCACGGCCACCTCGGCGTCGCGCGCGGCCACCAGGCCTTGGAGCGATCCCAGGATGAACGTCGACTGCGTGCGCGTGCGCTCGAAGATCTTGAGCAGCGCATCGAGCTGCTCGCGCACGGCCGGATCATGGTTGGCGGCCAGCTTCAGCTCGTTGTCGCCATTGAGCATGCCCTCGGCGATTTCCTTGAAGGCGTTCAGGTCCTTGCCCAGCAGGAACACGGCCTCGGTCGACACGCCTTCCACGGTCAGGAATTCGTTGGCCGACTTGCCGATGCGCTGCGTCAGCATCACCAGCTGGTTCAGCGCGGCGACCTCGGACGGCGACACGCCGCCCTTCTCGATCTTGGTCGAGGCGATGCCTTCGGCCAGATCGAGCAGCTCGGACGACTGGCTGTTGACCTCGCGCAGCGCCTGGCTCACCTGCGTCAGCGTCTGCTTCTGCTTGATCACGTAGTCGGCGTTCTTCTCGGCGCGGTCGACCAGCGGCAGCAGCTTGGTCAGCTCTTCCTTGGCGGCACCGCGCACTTCGCTGAGCTTGAGCGACGAGTCACCCTTGTCCAGGCCGCGCACGTTCGAGGCCAGCACCTTGGAGGCCTCGGCCACTTCCGAGAAGGCTTGCGGACGGCCGATCAGCGCCTGCGACACCGACTTGGCCAGGCGTTGCGACTGCATCAGCGCCTGACCCGTGGCGCCGGTCTGCGCGGCGCGGTGGTCTGCGGCGTTCACGGACAGGAAGGCCGACAGCAGCAGGCCCGCCATGCCGACGGCCAAGGCCGCACCGATGAAGCGCTGCTGGCGGTCCAGGCGCCAAGAGCCGATCACGGGCAGGCCGGAGCGCGGCTCCATCACGCCGTGCTCGACCACGTCGTTCTTGAGCCGGGCGTCGTGGTAGTCGGGCGGGAATTCCGAAGGCGCCGACTCGGAGATGATCGAATCCGCCGTCGTCGTCGTGGGCTGGATCGTGGACGGCGAAGCCTGCGTGTCCACCGACTGCGCGCCCGATGAGGTAACCATGCCTTCGGTGCTCAGGGCTTCGGACGGGACTTCCTCATCGTCCTGTGTTTTGCCCAGGTCCTTGATTCGGCTCAGGAAACTCATTCTTATGCTCCAAAACGGTCGGATGTGTACTGCTTGATGGACATGGTCTGCGCCCGGCCCATCAGACATCGATCTTCAAAAAGGCCTCGTCGGGCCACGAGGCCCGCGAGGTCGAGTTCGTACCAGGTGCGCCCCTGCGCATCGTTCATCTGCTGGCCCACGAAGTGCGGCTTGGCCGCATCGGGCGCGGCCGTGTCGGGCGTCAGCGCGCCCGCGTTGCGCAGGCCCATCAGGCGGTCGACCAGCAAGGCGGCGTTGAGCTGCAAACCCGTGTTGAACGCCACCAGGCGCCCGGCATCGCGGGCCGCCACTTCAGTCAGGTTGCGCGTCTGGCGCTGCGGCAGGCCCAGGAAGGCCGCCAGGTCGATCACACCGTGCAACTGGCCGCGCAAATTGGCCACGCCCAGGAACCAGCCCTGGCTGTGCGGCACGACCTGGATCGGCGAGAGCGGGAAGATTTCGCCGGCCTGGTCCAGCGGCAGCAAGAAGCCGTGTCCCGCGATCTCGACAGCCAGCCAGTTGCGCGCGGGCGCCTGCTGACGCACCGCCTGCAGCCGGTCCGCCAGACGCTGCTGCAACTCCCTCAAGGCTTCTTTGTTGGCCATGTTCGTGTCGTCTTTCGGGTGTCTTTGGAACGATCAGCCGAAGGCCTTGATCTTGTTGAGCAGCTCTTCCGGGTTCACGGGCTTGACCACGTAGTCGCGCGCGCCCTGGCGCATGCCCCAGACCCGGTCGGTCTCCTGGTTCTTGCTCGTGCAGATGATCACCGGCACGTTGGCGAAGGCCGGGTCGCGCGTGATGGCACGCGTCAGCTGAAAACCGTTCTGGCCAGGCATGACCACGTCCATCAGGATCAGGTCGGGCTTTTCTTCCTGCAGACGGCGCATGGCTTCCTCGCCGTTCTCGGCCGTGCGCACCTGGTAGCCCTTTTTGGTCAGCACCTCGGAGAGCACGTGCAGTTCGGTTTTGGAGTCGTCAACAAGCAGTATTTTCTGAATAGGCATATTCCAAACTCCTCGTGCGCGACACGCCGGCCCACAGGCCGATCAGGCGCGCACCCATTATTCATCCCCATCGAACCATCGGACCTCGTGCCCCGCGCTCAGCAGTTGCTGTACTGCGCCACGGCCTGCAGCAACTGGTCCTTGGTGAAGGGCTTGGTCAGGTAATCTTGCGAGCCCACCATGCGGCCCCGGGCCTTGTCGAACAGGCCGTCTTTCGAGGACAGCATGATCACGGGCGTGTTGGTGAAACGCGGGTTGCGCTTGATGATCGCGCATGTTTGATACCCGTCCAGACGCGGCATCAAGATGTCACAAAAAATAACATCTGGGTCGTGGTCGTTGACTTTGGACAGCGCGTCGAAACCATCTTCGGCCAGCACGACCTCGTACCCACCCTGCTTCAGGAAGATCTCGGCGCTGCGCCGGATGGTGTTGCTGTCATCGATGACCAGCACTCGTTTAGCCGCCCGGGCATCGGGGTTGTCAGCATCAGACACAGACGCATTCCTCCAAACTGCCAGTGCCTCGGCGGGCATCGGGCAACATCACATCGGTCAACGGATCAGACCTGGACCATCTCGAAGTCTTCCTTGCGCGCACCGCACTCAGGACAGACCCAATTCATCGGAACGTCTTCCCAGCGCGTGCCGGGCGCGATACCCTCTTCAGGCAAACCGGCGGCTTCGTCATAAATCCAGCCGCATATCAGGCACATCCAGGTACGAAATTCGTTCACGTCGGTCCAAACCAGCTATGAATACAATGGACCGATTGTAGCCACCAGCCAATCCCGCAAACCCGAGGGTTTGTGGGCAAAAGCTCACCTCTCAGCCCACTTCCCGCCTACGCATGAATCCCGCCCAGACCGGACCGCAAGACAACCCCGCCACCGAAGAACAGGACGCGGGCTCACCGGCTTGCGTCATGAGCTTCAATGCCAACGACCCCAGCGGGGCATCGGGCATCGTTGCGGACATCGCCACCATTTCGGCCATGGGCGCGCACGCCCTGCCCGTGGTCACCAGCCTGCTGATCCGCGATTCGGCCGAGGTCTTCGAGTCGCACGAGATCGAGCCCGAGGCCGTGGTCGACCAGGCCCGCTCGGTGCTGGAAGACATCACCATCTCGTCGTGGAAGGTCGGCTTCCTGGGCAGCGCCGATGGCGTGGCCGCGGTCGCCGAGATCCTGTCCGACTACACGGACACGCCGCTCGTGTCCTACCTGCCCAACCTGTCCTGGATGGACGACGACTCGCAGATGGCCTACCTCGAGGCCTTCCGCGAGCTGATCCTGCCGGCCTCCGTTGTGTTGGTTGGAAACCACAAGACACTGACAGACTTCCTGCTGCCCGATTGGGACGCCGAGCGCGCGCCCTCCGCGCGCGAGCTGGCCGTGGCCGCGACCGAGCATGGCTGCGAGTACGTGCTGGTCACGGGCGTGCAGTTGCCCGACCAGTTCATCGACAACGTGCTGGCATCGGCGCAAGGTGCCGTGGCGGGCGAACGCTTCGAGCGTTTCGAGGCCAGCTTCGTCGGCGCGGGCGACACGCTGACGGCCTCGCTGGCCGCCATCCTGGCCACGGGCGCATCGCTCGATGTGGCCGTGTCCGAGGCCTTGAGCTTCCTCGACCAGGCGCTGGATGCGGGCTTCAGGCCCGGCATGGGCAACGTCGTGCCCGACCGCTTCTTCTGGGCCTTGCCACCCGGCGAGCAGGCCGCAGCCGAAGGCGAAGCCACCGAGTTGACCGACGAGCTGCCGCCACCTCACGCCCGCAACGTCCACTGATCGACATCGTTTGATCGACACCCACCAAGCATGCCCACCAACGCTTCGCTGTTCGAGCGCGCCCAGCGCGTGATCCCCGGCGGCGTGAACTCGCCCGTGCGCGCCTTCCGCGCCGTGGGCGGCACGCCGCGCTTCATCGCCCGCGCGCAAGGCGCCTACATGTGGGATGCCGAAGGGCGGCGCTACATCGATTACATCGGCTCTTGGGGGCCGATGATCCTGGGCCATGGCCATCCTGAAGTCATCGAAGCGGTGCAGAAGGCCGCGCTCGATGGCCTCTCTTTCGGCGCGCCCACCGAGCGCGAGATCGAGCTGGCCGAAGAGATATTGAAGCTGGTGCCCAGCGCCGAACAGGTGCGCCTGGTCAGCTCGGGCACCGAAGCGGGCATGAGCGCCATCCGCCTGGCGCGCGGCTTCACGGGCCGCAGCAAGCTGATCAAGTTCGAGGGCTGCTATCACGGCCATGCCGATGCGCTGCTGGTCAAGGCCGGTTCGGGCCTGGCCACCTTCGGCCACCCGACCAGCGCGGGCGTGCCGCCAGAGGTGGTGCAGCACACGCTCGTGCTCGAGTACAACAACATCGCGCAGATCGAAGAGGCCTTCGCGAGCCAAGGCGCCGACATCGCCTGCGTGATGATCGAGCCCATCGCCGGCAACATGAACTTCGTGCGCGCCAGCGTGCCGTTCATCAAACGTATCCGCGAGCTGTGCGACCAGCATGGCGCCCTCTTCGTGTTCGACGAGGTGATGAGCGGCTTCCGTGTGGGCCTGGGCAGCGCGCAAGGCATCTATGCCAAGGCCCTGCCCGGCTTCAAGCCCGACATCAGCGTGTTCGGCAAGGTCATCGGCGGCGGCATGCCGCTGGCGGCCTTCGCGGCGCGCGCCGACATCATGGCCAAGCTGGCACCGCTCGGCCCGGTCTACCAGGCCGGCACGCTGTCGGGCAACCCGGTGGCCACGGCCTGCGGGCTGGCCACGCTCAGGCTGATCCAGCGCCCGGGCTTTTTCGAAGCCCTGTCGGCATCGACGCGCAGCCTGATGGACGGCCTGTGCGCCGAGGCCCAGTCAGCGGGCGTCGAGCTGACGGCCGATTGCGAAGGCGGCATGTTCGGCTTCTTCTTCGCCGACCACCTGCCGCAGCACTACCAGGCCGTCATGGCCAAGGGCACGGACAAGTTCAACCGCTTCTTCCACCTCATGCTCGACCAAGGCGTGTACCTGGCCCCGGCCATGTACGAAGCCGGTTTCGTGAGCGCCGCGCACACCAGCCAGGACATCGCCGACACGGTGGCCGCGGCGGCCAAGGCCTTCCGCCAGCTCTGATCGGCGCCGCCGGCCGCACCGGCTGGCGCACCACCCCAGGCGAAGGGAACGCAGCGCCCAAGCCGGCCGCCCTGCCTGAAATCGTGAGGCGACTGCCTACAATGCGCCCCATGCACATTCACATCCTTGGTATTTGCGGCACCTTCATGGGCGGCCTGGCCGCGCTGGCGCGTGAAGCCGGCCACCGCGTGACAGGTTGCGACGCCGGTGTCTACCCGCCCATGAGCGACCAGTTGCGCGCGCTGGGCATCGACCTGATCGAAGGCTATGACGCCAGCCAGATCGCGCTCAAGCCCGATCTGTTCGTGATCGGCAATGTGGTGTCGCGCGGCAATGCCCTGATGGAAGCCATCCTGGACGCGGGCCTGCCCTACACGAGCGGGCCGCAATGGCTGAGCGAGAACGTGCTGCAGGGCCGCCATGTGCTGGCCGTCGCGGGCACGCACGGCAAGACCACGACCACGGCCATGCTGACGTGGATCCTCGAGTTCGCGGGCAGGCAGCCGGGCTTCCTCGTGGGCGGCGTGCCGGAGAACTTCGGCGTCTCCGCCCGGCTTGGCGACACGGCTGCCGACACGCGCCCCGCCACCGGCCACTCCTTCGTGATCGAGGCCGACGAGTACGACACCGCCTTCTTCGACAAGCGCAGCAAGTTCGTGCACTATCGCCCGCGCACGGCCGTGCTCAACAACCTCGAGTTCGACCACGCCGACATCTTCGCCGACCTGGGCGCCATCGAGACGCAGTTCCACCACCTCGTGCGCACGGTGCCCGCGAGCGGCCGCCTCGTCGTCAACGCGCGCGAAGAGGCGCTCGACCGCGTGCTCACGCGCGGCTGCTGGAGCGACGTGATGCGCTTCGGCGCACGCGGCGATGCGCCGGGCTTCCGTGCGCGCGGCGAGCCACACGCCTTCGATGTGCTCAAGGCCGGCGTGCTCGTGGGCCGCGTCGAATGGGCGCTGCTGGGCGAGCACAACCAGCTGAACGCGCTGGCCGCGATCGCCGCCGCCGAGCACGTGGGCGTGGCGCCGCAGCAGGCCTGCGAGGCGCTCGGCCAGTTCGCCAACGTCAAGCGCCGGCTGGAACTGCGCGGCGAAGTCAAAGGCATCGCCGTGTACGACGACTTCGCCCACCACCCCACCGCCATCCGCACGACCGTCGACGGCCTGCGCCGCAAGGTCGGCCCGGAAAGCCGCATCCTGGCTGTGTTCGAGCCACGCTCCAACACGATGAAGCTGGGCACGATGAAGGCGCTGCTGCCCTGGTCGCTCGAAGAGGCCGACCTGGCTTTCTGCCACAGCGGCGGCCTGGGCTGGGACGCCGCCGAAGCGCTCGCGCCCATGGGTGACCGCGCCGTCGTGGTCGACAACATCGATGTGCTCGTGGCCAAGGTGGTCAAGGCGGCCAGGCCGGGCGACCAGATCTTGTGCATGAGCAATGGCGGCTTCGGCGGCATCCACGCCAAGCTGCTGGCCGCGCTGGCCTGATCCGAATCTGAATCCGATAACAGACTGATTGGCCGCCGACCCATCGCGCGGCCAGCGTCACAGGGGGAAGTGTCTGTATGAACACCGTGTCGCGCGCCGACGCGTTCGTCGAAGAGACGGGCTTCGGCAATTGGTTTTTGACGTCCGAGACCTGGAAGGTCCATGTGCTGCGCCGCGCGTTGCACGACCTCCAGACCATGGTCCCCGCCGGCAAGCGCTTCGAGCGCGTGCTGGACGTCGGATGCGGCTTCGGCCATTCGTTCGCCGAGTTGTCTGCGCTCTTCAAGCCCACGCACATCGCCGGGCTGGACGCCGACCCGCGCATCCACGACCGCGCCGGCCCGCAGGCCAAGGCGTGCGGTGCCCATGTCGAGTTGCAGTTCGGCAGCGCCGCCAGCATGCCCTGGCCCGACGCGCATTTCGACATGGTCTATTGCCACCAGACCTTCCACCACATCGTGGCGCAACGCGAAGCGATGGCCGAGTTCTTCCGCGTGCTCAAGCCGGGCGGCGTGCTGCTGTTCGCCGAGTCCACGCGCAAGTACATCCACTCGCTGCCGATCCGCGTGCTGTTCCGACACCCGATGGACGTGCAGCGCACGGCGCCCGAGTACGCCGCCATGATCCGCGACGCGGGCTTCGACCTGCCCGACAGCCGCATCTCGCTGCCCTATCTGTGGTGGAGCCGGCCGGACATCGGCTTCATGGAGTGGATCGGCCTGCCCGTCCCGCAGAACCGGGAAGAGACGCTGATCAACGCCGTGGCCATCAAGCCGTGAGCTCTTCGGCCTCGGTCATGAGACGTGCCGGGTTCGCACCCAGTCGGGCCTGAGGCTCGAACAGGTCGACGCGGTCGGTGATCAGGCCATCGAGGCCCGACAGCCACAGCGTGCTGGCGCGCGACAGGTCGTTGACCGTGTAGGTCAGCACCTTGAGGCCGGCGGCATGCCCGGCGGCGATGCGGTCTTCGTCCAGATGCGCCTGGTTGACGACCAGCGCGATGCAGCCCAGTGCCTGCGCCTGCTGCGTGGCGTCATGCGCCCAGCGCTCGAGCAGCAAGGCGCGCGGCAATTCGGGCTGTGCTTCTTGCGCGGCGCGCAGGGCGTCCACGCTGAAAGAGCTCAGCAGCGGCTTGATATCGGATGCGGCCCACAGCCGCGCCACATGCTGAGCGACGACCCGGCCCGTGCGTGTGTCTTCGCCCGGCGAGGGCTTGATCTCCAGGTTGACCATCAGGCCCAGGGCCTGCAGCCACCTGGCCAGCGACTCCAGGCGCAGCAAGGGCTCGCCCGCGTAGGTCCGGCCATGCCAGCTGCCCGCATCCAGGCGCGACAGGGCGTCCCAGCTTTGCACGCCGGCATCGCCCTGGCCGTTGGTCGTGCGGTCCAGCCCGGCGTCGTGCAGCAGGAAGGGCTCGCCGTCGGCGCTCAGCTTGACGTCGCACTCGAACATGCCGAAACCATGCTCGGCGCCCAGGCGGAAGGCGGCCATCGTGTTCTCGGGCGCCAGCTTGCCCGCGCCACGGTGGGCGATCCAGCAGGGATAAGGCCAGGCGTTGAGCGCGGCTTTGGGCGAAGAGGCAGCGGTGTTGGCAGAGGTGTTCATGGCAGGCTCGGCAACGCGGGTCAGAAATGTAACTGCCTTGAGCATAGCCATTTGACACCCGGGCAAACGCAGCCAGAAGCACCCGTCCGTTGCCCTTTTCTGCCCGAGGGCATGACCTGCTGCGTTAACATCTCGCCTCAGGCGCGAAAATCCACCCCTCTTTTGCAGTGCCTGGGTGCTCGAAACAGCCCCAGGCGCGTTGCTCTTTTTTTTGAAATCCGGCCTTTCGCCCCTGGCGCCCTCATGAACGCACCCATCGAGTTGACCCACATGACCGCCCAGGCCGCCGACGCGCATGCCGACGGCCAGCCCCGCCTGCGCGAGATCCCGTACAACTACACCTCGTTTTCGGACCGCGAAATCGTGCAGCGTCTGCTGGGCCAGCGCGCCTGGGAGGTGCTGAGCCTGCTGCGTACCGAGCGCCAGACCGGCCGCTCCGCCCGCATGCTCTACGAGGTGCTGGGCGATGTGTGGGTCGTGCAGCGCAACCCCTATCTGCAGGACGACCTGCTCGACAATCCCAAGCGCCGCGGCCTGCTGATCGACGCCCTTCATCACCGCCTGGGCGAGGTCGACAAGCGCCGCACGCCCGGTGAACAAGTGGCCGGCAGCGACAAGTCGCGCGATGTGCTCGTCGGCGAATTGCTGACCGCCGCGCGCGCCGCCGTCGACCGCTTCGCCCGCAACTTCGAGCAGATGGGCGCGCTGCGCGAACGCACGACCAAGGTCCTGGGCAAGGTCACCCGGCATGACAACATCAAGTTCGATGGCCTGAGCCGCGTCTCGCACGTGACCGACGCCACCGACTGGCGCGTCGAGTACCCCTTCGTCGTCCTCACGCCGGACACGGAAGAAGAGATGGCCGCGCTGGTCAAGGGCTGCGTCGAACTCGGCCTGACCATCATCCCGCGCGGCGGCGGCACCGGCTACACGGGCGGCGCCGTGCCGCTGACCTGGAAGAGCGCGGTCATCAACACCGAGAAGCTCGAGCAGATGACCGAGGTCGAGATGGTCAGCCTGCCTGGCGTCGACAAACCCGTGGCCACGATCTGGACGGGCGCCGGCGTCGTCACGCAGCGCGTGGCCGATGCGGCCGAGCGCGGCGGCTTCGTGTTCGCGGTCGACCCGACCTCGGCCGAGGCCTCGTGCGTGGGCGGCAACGTCGCCATGAACGCGGGCGGCAAGAAGGCCGTGCTGTGGGGCACCGCGCTGGACAACCTCGCCTCGTGGCGCATGGTCACGCCCGATGCGCAGTGGCTCGAGGTCGTCCGCCTGAACCACAACCTGGGCAAGATCCACGACGTCGAAACCGCCAGCTTCGAGCTGCGCTACTTCCAGGCCGACGGCAAGACACCGATCCGCACCGAGAAGCTCGACATCCCCGGCAAGATCTTCCGCAAGGAAGGCCTGGGCAAGGACGTCACCGACAAGTTCCTCGCCGGCCTGCCCGGCATCCAGAAAGAAGGCTGCGACGGCCTGATCACCAGTTGCCGCTGGGTCGTGCACCGCATGCCCAAGCACGTGCGCACCGTGTGCCTGGAGTTCTTCGGTAACCCGACCGAATGCGTGCCCTCGATCGTCGAGATCAAGGACTACATGTTCGAAGAGATGAGGCAGCCCGGCGGCGCCATCCTCGCGGGCCTGGAGCACCTGGATGACCGCTACCTGCGCGCCGTGGGTTACGCCACCAAGAGCAAGCGCGGCACACTGCCCAAGATGATCCTGGTCGGCGACATCGTCGGCGACGACGAAGACCGCGTGGCCCGCGCCACCAGCGAGGTCATCCGCCTGGCCAATGGCCGTTCGGGCGAAGGCTTCGTGGCCGTCAGCGCCGACGCCCGCAAGAAGTTCTGGGCCGACCGCAAGCGCACCGCCGCCATCGCCAAGCACACCAACGCCTTCAAGGTCAACGAAGATGTCGTGATCCCGCTGCCGCGCATGGGCGAGTACACGCTGGGCATCGAGCGCATCAACATCGAGCTGAGCCTGCGCAACAAGCTGGCGCTGGTCGACGCGCTCGAGGCCTTCCTGCAAGGCGGCAACCTGCCGATGGGCAAGGTCGAAGACGCCGAAGAGCTGCCCAGCCCCGAGCAACTGGCCGAGAAGGTCGCCTTCGCGCTGGGCCATCTCAATGCCGTGCGCGCCCGCTGGCAGTACCTCTACGACCACATCGACACGCCCCTGAGCACGGTCGGCGACCACCTCGTGGCCCTGGGCTACGATCAGCATCGCAACGGCACCTACACGCCGGGCGCCAGCGACACGGTCTTCAACCTGCTGCAGACGTGGTCCATCCGCGCGAGCTGGAAGAAGGAGATCCGCGACGAGCTGGCCAAGGTCTTCAACGGCGCGGCGCTCAGCCCCGTGATCGACGAGCTCAAGCGCATCCACAAGCAGGTGCTGCGCGGGCGCGTGTGGGTGGCCCTGCACATGCACGCCGGCGACGGCAACGTGCACACCAACCTGCCCGTCAACAGCGACAACTACGAGATGCTGCAGACGGCGCACGAAGCCGTGGCGCGCATCATGAAGCTGGCGCGCAGCCTCGACGGCGTGATCTCGGGCGAACACGGCATCGGCATCACCAAGCTCGAGTTCCTGACCGACGACGAGATCGCCAACTTCACGGCTTACAAGCTCAAGGTCGACCCCGAAGGCCGCTTCAACAAAGGCAAGCTGCTGCGCGGCGCCGCGCTCAAGAACCTGGGCGACGACGTGCACGCGGCCGACCTGACCGAGGCCTACACGCCCTCGTTCGGGCTGATGGGCCACGAGTCGCTGATCATGCAGCAGTCGGACATCGGCGACATCGCCACCTCCGTCAAGGACTGCCTGCGCTGCGGCAAGTGCAAGCCCGTGTGCGCCACGCACGTGCCACGCGCCAACCTGCTCTACAGCCCGCGCAACAAGATCCTCGCCACCTCGCTGCTGATCGAGGCCTTCCTGTACGAAGAGCAGACGCGCCGCGGCGTGTCCATCAAGCACTGGGAAGAGTTCGAGGACGTGGCCGACCACTGCACGGTCTGCCACAAGTGCCTGACGCCCTGCCCGGTCAAGATCGACTTCGGCGACGTGTCGATGAACATGCGCAACCTGCTCAACAAGCTGGGCAAGAAGTCGTTCAGGCCGGCGGCCAAGGCGGGCATGCTCATGCTCAACACGAACAACCCGCAGACGGTCAAGCTGATCCGCTCGGCGCTGGTCGACGTGGCCATGCCCCTGCAGCGCATCGGCAACGACGTGCTCAAGCTCGCGGCCCGCAAGCAGACGAACGCGCCGCCCGCCACGCACGGCACGGCCTCGATCAAAGAGCAGGTCATCCACTTCATCAACAAGAAGATGCCGGGCGGCCTGCCCAAGAAGACCGCGCGCGCGCTGCTCGACATCGAGGACAAGGACTACGTCCCCATCATCCGCAACCCGAAAGCCACGACCGCCGACACCGAGGCCGTGTTCTACTTCCCCGGCTGCGGCTCGGAGCGCCTGTTCTCGCAAGTGGGCCTGGCCACGCAGGCCATGCTGTGGCATGCGGGCGTGCAGACGGTGCTGCCGCCGGGCTACCTGTGCTGCGGCTACCCGCAGCGCGGCGCAGGCCAGTTCGACGTGGCCGAGAAGATGATCACGGACAACCGCGTGCTCTTCCACCGCGTGGCCAACACGCTGAACTACCTGGACATCAAGACCGTGGTCGTGTCCTGCGGCACCTGCTACGACCAGTTGCAGGGCTACCAGTTCGACAAGATCTTCCCGGGCTGCCGCATCATCGACATCCACGAGTACCTGCTCGAAAAGGGCATCACGCTGCAGGACAAGGGCGCCTTCCTGTACCACGACCCCTGCCACAGCCCCATGAAGCTGCAGGACCCGATGAAGACCGTGAAGGCGCTCGTCGGCGATGGCGTGATCAAGTCCGACCGCTGCTGCGGCGAGGCCGGCACGCTGGCCGTGAGCCGCCCGGACATCTCCACGCAGATCCGCTTCCGCAAGGAAGAAGAGATCCTCAAGGGCGAGGCCGCCTTGCGCGACCAGGGCCTGATCGGCGCCAAGGACGACGTCAAGATCCTGACCTCGTGCCCGGCCTGCCTGCAAGGCCTGAGCCGCTATGGCGAAGACACGAAGAACGGCCTGCTCGAAGCCGACTACATCGTCGTCGAGATGGCCAACCAGATCCTGGGCAAGAACTGGATGCGCGAGTACGTGGACCGCGCCAACGCGGGCGGCATCGAGCGGGTCCTGGTCTGATGGGCCAGCTGGACACGACGCGGAAGATCGGATGCGAGCTGTGTATCCAGGAAGGCGGCATCGCCGTCTTCCGCGGGCACCAGTTGCGCGTGATACGCGCCGATGACGCCGACCATCCCGCTTTCTACCGCGTGATCTGGAACGACCACGTGGCCGAATGGACCGACCTGCCGACGGCCGACCGGGGCCTGCTGATGGACGCCGTGGCCAAGATCGAGACGGTGCTGCGCGACAGGCTCAAGCCCACCAAGGTCAACCTGGCGTCGCTGGGCAATGTCGTGCCGCACATGCACTGGCACGTCATCGCGCGCTTCGACTGGGACGCCCGCTGGCCCTCGCCAGTGTGGGCACCCGCGCAACGCACCGTGGCCGGCGCATCGGCGCGCCTGGCCGTGCCGCTCGAAGCGCTCGACCAGCACGTCGCGGACGCGCTGCGCTCTTTCATCTGAGCCTCCAGGCGCGGTCTCCCAGCCACGCCCCCCTCAACTGGGTGTCGCGGCATGGCCGCATGGCGTGTGAACGCATCGCGTTGAACTACGATGCCATGATCATTCAACACATCAGAGAGAGCTTCCCATGCGCATCACATCCATGCTTCAGGCCGCTGCTTTGGGCCTGGCCTTCGTTGCCGCCAGCAATGCCCAAGCCACCGCCTGCCTGTCCGGCATCACCTGCGACAAGGTGAGCATCGAGCTCACCAGCTCGCAATTGGCCAACGGCACCTGGCAGTACGACTACACCTTCAGCCGCATCCGCTACCCCTACACCGGCGGCGCCGCGCCGGGCGCGCCGGTCTCGATGTCCGCTCCGCTGCTCAGCCTGCAATTGCCGTACTTCGGTGACGCGGGCATCGCCAACCTGAAGGTCGGCAGCAACTACGCGGGCTTATTGACCGCATCGATCGTCGACACACCCTTCGGCGGCGCGGCGCAATCCATCCTGGTGGCGCTGGCGCCCGGCCAGCCCGTCGATGTCCAGCAACCGGACCAGGTGATCAGCGGCGTCAACTCCCTGCTGTCCTTCACGTCCACCTATGCGCCGGACACTGTCGGGCCGGTCAGGGCGAATGTGCTCAACCATTCCGATTGGTCTCCCAACGACCTTTCCGTCCTGAAGCTCACCAGCGAGAGCGTTCCTTACAGTTCGGGCTACGTCTCGATGCTGCCCGCGTCGCTCATACCTGGCTCGCCTCTGGCCATGGCCGCCGCCGTGCCCGAGACGGGCACCTGGGCCATGATGGGCGTCGGCCTGCTGATGCTGGCGGGCCTGGGTCAACGGCGCAAAGGCTGATCTTTCCACCCCGTTTCCCGCCATGCGGCAGATACGGCGGGAAACAGGGCTCTCCAGCAAGGTATTCGCAAATCCGAGTTGAATCCGAACAAACATTCGGATCAAATTGGCGGTGACTGACGCATACGTCAACCAAGAACCCCATGCTGGAAGCCAACATGTCCCAGACCGAGACCATCCAACCGCGCGCCCTCACGGGTGCCCAAGTCGGCATCCCGCCGCGCCACATCGATTTCCAGTTCCCGCAGGCCGCGCAGCGCTACGCCTTCTACGACAACAACCCGCTGGCCAGCCTGCTGTTCGTCGTGTTCTCGGGCATCTTCCCGCCGGGCGAGCGCTTCTTCATGGCGTCGGTGCGGCACTTCCGCGACCAGATCACCGACCCGGTGCTGAAAGCCCAGGTCTCCGGCTTCATGGGGCAGGAAGCGCTGCACGGACGCGAACACGAGCGGCTCAACGAACTGTTCCGCGCGCACGGCCTCGCGGTAGACATCCCCACGCGCTATGTCAGCTTCGGCCTGCGCCAGCTGGCGCGTTTCACGTCGCCACGCATGCAACTGGCCTGCACGACCATGATGGAGCACTTCACCGCGCACCTGGCCGAGCAGTGGCTCACCGACAAGGCGCTGTCCGCCACGTCGGACCCGGAGATGCTCAAGCTCTGGTACTGGCACGCGCTGGAAGAGCTCGAACACAAGACCGTCGCCTACGACGTGTTCGATTTGATCGGTGGCACGCAGCAGGAGCGCAAGCGCGCGGGCTGGCTCGTCGGCATCTTCGTGATGCTGCCCGTGGCGGCGAGCTGGCTGCACCTGTTGATCAAGGAAGGCCAGTTGTTCAACCGCAAGGAGAACCGGCGCGGCTTCAAGGCCCTGTTCGGGCGCGGCGCGCTCATCAGCAAGGTGCTGCGCCACATGCCCGCGTTCTGGCGGCGCAAGTTCCATCCGAGTCAACAAAAGACGCTGGCGCTGGAACAGGCCTGGCGTGCGCGTTTGTTCGGGCCGGAAGGCGAGCTGCTCGCCGTCTACCGCAACCCAGCGAAGACGCCCGCGTAAGCAGGCGCCCCGCTTGTCAGGCTGGCATCACTTGTAGATGCCGCCGCAGACCACCGTGTCGTCGAGCTTCTCGCAATACATGCTCTTGGGCTCGATCTTCTTGGTCTCGGGGTTGGTGAACTTGTAGTCCTGCCAGAAGTTGGCATGGGTCTTGGCCAGGTCCATGCGCTCCTTGACGAAGGCCTTGCCGTCGATGTCTTTCAGCTCGATCAGGTTCTTGCCGATCATCTTGGTATTGGCGCCATGGGCCTTGACCGTGCCGTCGAGCTGGTACACGGTCAGGTACAGGTCTTCCTTGTGCCAGGTGGTGTTGGCCTTGTCGCTGATCTCGGCATAGGTCTTGTCGGCGCCGCCGGACTTGATCGCGGTCACGCCCTTCTTGACCATGGCGATGGCGTCTTCCTTGGTCGCCCCGCCTTCGGCCGCGAACACGGATGTGAAGCCTGCTGTCAAAGCCAGGGCCAGCGTCAGATTGCGTTTGAAATTCATGAGCGTCTCCAGAGGATGGCCGGTTGCCAATTCAACCGGGTGTCAAATGCACGAGGCCGATCAGTCGATCAGGCCCATGTCCTGGCTCATCAGCATGCTTTCGATGTCCAGCAGGATGACCATGCGTTCGCCCACCTGCGCCAGGCCACGGATGTAGCAGGCATCGATGGCCGAGTTCATTTCAGGCGCGTGGCGGATGGCCTCGGGCGGGATCTCCATCACGTCGCTGACCGAGTCGACCACCACACCAATCGTGCGCTGGCCGATGTGCAGGATGATGGACACGGTGAAGGCGTTGTACTCGGCCGCCGAGCAGCCGAAGCGCATGCGCAGATCGACGATGGGCACGATCGTGCCGCGCAGGTTCACCACACCTTTGAGGAAATGCGGCGCGTTGGCGATGCGCGTGGGGTTCTCGTAGCCGCGGATTTCCTGCACTTTGAGGATGTCGATGCCGTACTCTTCGTCGCCCAGGCGGAAGGTCAGGTACTCGCGTGCCAGGTCCGCCTGCACGTCCAGCTTTTCCATCATGCCCATTGCTGTGCTCTCCTGTTTGCGGATGCCGGATCAGTGACGCGAGCGGCGCACGAGGCTGCCCACGTCCAGGATCAAGGCCACGCGGCCATCACCCATGATGGTCGCGCCCGATACGTCGTTGACTTTGCGGTAGTTGGTCTCGAGGTTCTTGACCACCACCTGCTGTTGGCCCAGCAGCTCGTCGACCAGCATGGCCACGCGGCCGCTCTCGGCCTCGACCACGACCATGATCCCGCTGGTGTGCTCGTAGTCGAAGCGCGGCACCTGGAAGACCTTCTCGAGTTCGACCACGGGCATGTACTCGTCGCGCACCTCGACCACGCGGCCCGAGCCGCCGATCGTCTTGACCATCTCTTCGCTGACCTGGAAGCTCTCGACCACCGACGACAGCGGCAGGATGTAGACCTCTTCGCCCACGCCCACGCTCATGCCGTCCATGATGGCCAGTGTCAGCGGCAGCCGCACAGCCACGCGCATGCCGTAGCCCTCGGCCGAGTCGATCTCGACCGTGCCGCCCAGCGAGGCGATGTTCTTCTTGACCACGTCCATGCCGACACCGCGGCCGGACACGTCGGTCACCTGGTCGGCCGTCGAGAAGCCCGGCGCGAAGATGAGGTTCCACACTTCGACATCGGTCATGCTGTCGGGCGCGTCGATGCCCTTTTCACGGGCCTTGCGCAGCAGCTTCTCGCGGTTCAGGCCGCGGCCGTCGTCGCGCACTTCGATGACGATGGAGCCGCCCTGGTGCGAAGCAGCCAATGTGATCGTGCCCACTTCGGGCTTGCCCTTGGCGAGGCGGTCGGCCGGCATTTCGACACCGTGGTCGCAGGAGTTGCGCACCAGGTGGGTCAGCGGGTCGGTGATCTTCTCGACCAGGCCCTTGTCCAGCTCGGTGGCCTCGCCCTGCGTGACCAGCTCGACCTTCTTGCCCAGCTTGTTGGCCAGGTCGCGCAGCATGCGCGGGAAGCGGCTGAACACGGTCGACATCGGAATCATCCGGATCGACATCACGGCCTCTTGCAGGTCGCGCGTGTTGCGGTCCAGATCGGTCAGGCCGGTCACCAGTTGCTGGTAGACGACCGGGTCCAGGCCGCGGCTGTTCTGCGCCAGCATGGCCTGCGTGATCACGAGCTCGCCCACCAGGTTGATGAGCTGGTCGACCTTCTCGACGGAGACGCGGATGGTCGATGCCTCGAGCGCGGCGGCGGGCTTGTCGGACTTGGCGGCGGCCTTGGGCGTGCTGGCGACAGGTGCGGGCGCGGCGGCGGGTGTCTCGGCGGCTTCGGCCGGGCTGGCCGTGGGCGAACCAGGCGCGTTGTCGAAGAAGCCGTAGCCCTTTTCGACAGGCGCTTCGACGGGCGCGGCGACAGGTGCG
>JASGJC010000019.1:0-6549 GCA_049840915.1 Aquabacterium sp. | reverse complement strand
AAGGTTAATAGGGAAACACGATCAATCCGAACAGCACCTTCACCAAGGCTCTGCGCGGCACTTTGGGCGCTGACTTCACACAAGGCGAACTCAATGGCGACAGCGGCAGCGTGCGCGCATTCAACATTGGCGTGCAATACAGCTTCTGATTGAATCTGTAAGCCAAAGGAAAGCCGTCATGATGAGCGGCTTTTTTATTGTGGGCTCATGACACCCATTGCGCCAGCATCGCCTTGATGTCCGCGGGCCAGGTCATCGGCTGATGGCCATCCATCGACACGCACACCATGCGTTGATGCAGCCGCAGCCGCTCCAGCCCGTCCGGGCCCAGCACGCGGTGACGCAGGCGAAACGAGGAGCGCCCCACGGCTTCGACACCGAGATGGCAGTGCAGCACCTCGCCCAGCATCGATGGCCGCAGGAACACCGTGTCCAGGTGCGAGACCGGCGTCACGATGCGCCGCTGGGCGATCAGCTCGGGCCAGGGCAGGCCCATGTGCTGCCACCAATCTTCGATGACAGCATTGACCATGCAGAAGTAGCGCGGGTAGAACACGATGCCCGCCGGGTCGCAATCGTCGAAGCGCACGGTGCGCGTCACGACGAACTCCTTGAGCGTGCGCGCCTGAGCCGGGTCGGGTAGGTGAAAGGGCATGGTGCGTGGGCGTGCTCGGCGCTGGTCAATCGAGCGAGAACGGCATGCGCAGCCCCGCGGCCTGGAACCACAGCGACAGGTCCTTGAAGATCGCTCCGTTGCGAGGCGCTGAGGTTCTGGAAGAGCGCCCTGGCCAGGCCCTGCGTCTCGCCGTCGGGCACCGCTGACACGGCCCGCTTGAACACGACCATGAATGGCGCGAGCACGGTCGCATGCTGCTCGATGCCGTGGCCCAGACCGCCCCCCCACTCACCTCCTAGTTGCGCGATGGCCCGCCCCGAGTTCATCGACGCTGAACGCGGCCCTCATCGAGTTGAGGAAGTCGACGGTGAACTGGGGCGGCTGGCAGTCTTGCCGGTCATGCGCGAAGTAGTGCTGCGTCGCGGCGCGCTTGAGGCGGCCGAAGTCCGACAGGTAGATGCCGCCGCCGGGCTTGAGCACACGCTTGACGGCGCGCATGGCCTGCATCAGGGCGTTCGTGTCGGGCAGGTGGTGCAGGGACAAGGTGCACGTCACGCTGTCGATGGAAGCGTCGGCCAGCATGTCGAGCGTGCAGATGTCGCCCTCTTCCAGGCGCACGTTGTGGATGGCGCAGTGGTCGAGGTAGTCTTCGCCCAAGGCCAGCATGTTGGCCGATGCGTCGACGCCGATGAAGCGGCTCCGTGGATGCAGCCGGGCGATCTGCGACAGCTGGTTGCACGGCCCGCAGGCCAGGTCGAGCACGGTGCCGCCGGGCCGGATGGTGTTGGCGGCATGCAGGGCGTTGAAGAAGTAGATCGGGGCGAGCACGCCGCCTTCACGCCCGCAGGCCGCGAAGGCCTCGATCTGCTCGGGCGTGTCCATGACGAGGTCGGGCTCGGGGATGCGCGGCAGCTCCCGCCTCGACAGGCGTTCGAGCAGCATGTGCACCAGCATGACCGGCCCGGACATTCGATCTCGCCTCCTTCAAGCCTTCAGCGATGCGGCCTCAGCGCAGCGACGCGACATAAGTCGCCGTTTCGCTGGACTTGTCGATGATCCAGAACACGGCCAGGCCACCGAAGAGATTGGTCTTCTTCTGCACGAGCGGGCTGTCTTCGAAGCGCGCGCCCGCGATGTTGCTCACGCCCACGAAGCCGCCGACCACGACGTGGTCCCAGCGCGCCAGCAGGCCCGTGTTGAACGTCGTGCCGGCGTAGCCGCCCTGGCTGTTGTAGGCCGCGCGTTGCGCGGTCGCTTCGGACGGCAGGACGCGGTAGTAGTAATCGTTGAAGTGCCTGTCCTGGAACTTGACGCTGGCGTCCAGGCCCCAGTCGAGGCGCTGCCCCATCAGGTTGATGGACTCGATGATGCGCAAGGTCGGGTCGGCGATCCAGCCCACCTGCTCCAGGCCGCTGCGGCGCACGCCCGTGGCATAGCGCACGGGGAAGTGCAGGCTCCAGCGGTTGCCCGGCTCGTCGATCAGCTTGTACTTGAGCACCGGCCCGAACTCGCCCACGACCGGCAGGTCGCGCATGCCTTCGCGGGCCGTGTCACGCGAGTACACGGGCAGCGCGCCGCTGAGCGAGAGGTCCAGCCGCAGCTTGTCCGTGTTGAGCACGCCCAGGCCGATGCCTTCGCGGTTGGCGTGCAGCTTGTCGCCACGGTAGATCAGGTAGGGCCAGGGCGCCACATAGCTGCGCGTGACGTTGGAGCCCAGGTAGGCCGGCGCGACCACCGCACCCGCGCCCACGCCCACTTCCCACAGCGGCAGATGGCTGTCGCTCGCTTCGGGCTCGGCCGCATGCGCGCCGAAGGCCAGGGCGGCCGCCATGCCGATGGCGGCGCAACGCCAGGGTGTGGAGCGAAGTGGGTGCATGCGGGCTTTCATGAGGTGGACGAACCTGTTGATGTTAACGACTCGAGGTGCGCCTGCACCTGCTCGCGTGGGGCATTGGCAACCAGGATGTCGATCGTGGCGACTTCATCGCCTTGCACGCGCAGCGTGGCCGACAGCGCCGCCGCCGTCTCCGACATCTGGCGCGAGTGCACATCGATCGTCACGACCTCGTCGGGCAGCACGGGCCGCTTGAAGCTGCACTTGCGGATGCCGGCCAGCATGCCCACATGGCCGCTGCCCATGCTGCGCGCATACGGGTCGCCCGCCAGCATGCCGGCCCCGGCCACCTGCGCCACGGCCTCGACCAGGAACACACCCGGCACCAGCGGCATGCCCGGAAAATGCCCCTGCAGGATCTGCATCTGGCGCGGCCACACGGCCTGCCCGACGAAATCGTTGCTCGTCAGCACGCGCACGTGCCGCACGAAGCGGATGTCGCCGCGGTGCGGCAGCAGGCGCTCGATGGCGTCCGCATCCAGGTCGATCGGGTAGTCGATGGCGCCGGCGATGGAGGAGGTGTCTTCAGACACGGTGTCAGCCTCGCGATGGGGTGGTGGTCATGAGCGCAAGCGGTCGCAGCGTGCGCGGGCGGGTGAGCATGGCCATGACGCCACCGAGCAGGGCGCCGCAAGCCACATCGACGGCGACGTGCTGCTTGGTGGCCAGTGTCGAGTAAGCGATGCCCGCGCACCATGCGAGGTTGCACCAGCGGAAGATCCGGCTCTTGGGTGTGCGGGGCACGCTCCACTCCAGCCACAGCGCCGAGAACACGGCCGTGGCCACGTGCAGCGAAGGGCAGGCGTTGCCGGCCGCGTCGACGCCCTTGAGCATGGCGGCGCCGGGGTACAGCGCCCAGTCGATGTCGGGGGCGGCACGGCGTTGGGCCACACATAGAAGATGGCCAGGCCGATCAGGCAGAGCAGGCCGATGCGGCCGCCGAAATCGACGACTTCTTCGCGTGTCTGCATCAAGGCCGGCGGCAGCGACACGTACACCCACAGCGACAGGTAGAGGGGCAGGGCCCAGGGCTTGAACGCAATCCACTGGTCCACGGCGGTCAGCGGCATGACCGTGACCGGCCCCGACGGGCTCTTGAGCAGGTAGATGTAGGCCGTGAAGAACACGGTCATGCAAGGCCGACGTGCCCAGCGCCTTGAACATGAAGTGGGGCCTGATGCGGCCGGCCAGCCATCGCAGGGTGTGCAGCCAGCCCGTGGCCATGGAAGCCTGGTAGGCGCTCACTGCGCGGCGCGGCGCGCGATCAGGCACGCATTGGTGCCACCGAACGCAAAGGAGTTGGACATGACGGCCCGGATGTCGCGGCCATGGCGCGCTTGCAGCGGCACGAAGTCGAGCGCGCAGCGCGGATCGGGCCGCGCCAGGTGGGCCGTGGGCGGGATCGAGCCGCTTCGCATGGCCATGATGCTCAGGGCCAGTTCGGCCGTGCTGCCCGCGCCGATGAGGTGGCCGTGCACGGCCTTGGTCGAGCTCACGGCCAGGCGGCCGGCGGCCTCGCCGAACACGGCCTGGATGGACTGCGTCTCGATGATGTCGCCTGCATCGGTGGCGGTGCCGTGGGCATTGAGGTACTGGATCTGGTCTGGCGTGAGCCCGGCTGATGCGAGGGCTTCGTGCATGGCCGCGACCTGGCCCTCGACCGACGGCGCCGTCAGGTGGTGGGCGTCGCTGCTGCAGCCATAGCCGGCCAGCTCGGCCACGGGCGCGCCCGCACGTTTGGCCACGCGTGCCTCGCTCTCGAGCAGGAAGGCGGCCGCGCCTTCGCCCAGCACGAAGCCGCAGCGGTTTTGCGAGAAGGGCTTGCAGCTGGCGGACGGGTCGGCCTCGTCGGGGCGGGCCATGACGCGCAGCGCGTTCCAGGCCACGATGCTGCCCTGGGTCAGCATGGCTTCGGTGCCGACCACGAGGGCCGCATCGAGGTAGCCGTGCTGGATGGCCCGCATGGCCTCGCCCGCCGCCACGGCCGACGAGGCGCAGGCGATGGCGTAGGTGTTGGAGATGCCGCGCAGCCCGTACTGCATCGAGATGGCGGCCGCGGCCGCATTGGCCATCATGCGCGGCACGGACAATGGGTGCATGACCGTGGCCGGCTTGCCCGCGTGCAAGGCCTGGTAGTAGCGCCCGTACATGGCATCGACCGTGTGCGCGCCGCCGAAGCCGACGCCGACGTAGACGCCGAAGCGGCCGGCATCGGCTGGTGGCGTGGCCTCATCGATACCGGCATGGCGCATGGCCTCGCGCGTGGCGACCATGGCCAGTTGCGCGGCGCGGTCCAGCCCGGCGTGGGCGCGGTCGAGCAAGGGCGCGGGTTCGGCGGCGACCGGGGCGTACAGGATGTTGGGCAGCCCGGCGCACAACTCGGCCGGGGCGGGGCGCACGGCGCTTCGGGCGGCGAGGGCCGCGGCGAAGCTGCCGGCCATGTCGACGCCCAGCGGGGAGATCATCCCCAGGCCGGTCACCAGAACCTTGTTCATTTGCCGTTGAAGGCGGGCTGGCTCGCGGCCAGGTCGGGCAACTCGCCGTTGTGGTGGTCGCGCACCTCTTGTTCGATGGCGGCGACCATCTCGCTGAAGCTCATGGTGCGAAAGCGCATCGGGTCCGATACCTGAAACCCGAAGCGGTCTTCGACTTCGAACAGCATCTCGACCAGCGTCAAGGAATCCAGCGCGAGATCCGAAATCATCAGGCCGGGTTGATCAAATAACGCCGGATCGACGGACGCGTTACTGACGAGATATTCCTTGATGAGGTTGCGAAGCATATATGTCGTGATGCGGGATGGCTTGAGGCACCAATATGTCGACTATATCATGCGGACCCTCGCGCAGACCCCCTGATCGGGGCCGTTCCCCCAAGGGAGGGGAGTCGGGTGCGATCTAAAACCTCGCTACAGGGTAGAGGCCGGTTGGACCGGGAGGTTGTCGGCTGCTGACGTGATGTCCGGTTGGGGCATGCGCTGGCTCAAGGCTGCTTGTTGGTGCAGAACGTGCTCCATGGCGAAGTGGTTCTGCGGGGTCTGTGAGCAATACAAAAATGATATTTTGAAAGTGAATGTCATCATGACAACGAACCCCGTTTTGTTAAATGCCGGCGCACCTGATCTGGCTTTCGAATCCGAAGTGGCCAAGATGATCGTGACCGAACTCAATCTGGAGATGGAGGCCGCTGCCATCGACCCCGAAGGCCCCCTATATGGCGAAGGCCTGGGTCTCGATTCCATCGATATTCTCGAGATCGCGCTGGTCATTTCCAAGAAATATGGCGTGCAAATCAAGGCCGACAACGCCGACAATTTCCATATCTTCAGTTCCCTGCGCAGCCTGTCTGCCTATATCCGGCAGCACCGAACGACATGACGGGCATCTGGCAAACCGTGCGCGTGGCGGGGCTGGTGGCCGGTGGGGCCATCTACCTCTGGCTGGGCTACATCGGCGCCGCCCGTGACAATCCGCCGCTGATCGCGCTGCTGGCGGGCCTGCTGCCGCTGGTGCTCATGGCCCTGGTGGCGGCCTGGCACGCCAAGGTGCGCTGGGTGGCCGTGCCGCTGTGTGTGGCCGCCTGCGCGTGGGCCGTGGTCAACCTGCAGATGCTGCGCGGGCACACGGCGGCGTTTTATTTCGTCCAGCACGTGGGCGCCATGGGTTTGCTGGCCATCACATTTGGCAGCACTTTGTGGGGCGGGCATGACAAGGCGCTGTGTTCGCGCATCGCGGCCATCGTGATACCCGGGCCGCTGGAGGCCGATTATTTGCGTTACACGTGGCAGGTCACGCTGGTCTGGACCTTGTTTTTCGTTTCTTGTGGCAGCTTATCGGCCGCGCTGTTTTTTTTCGGCGCGATGGATGCCTGGGCCCTGTTTGCAAACGTCATGTCCCCCATATTGATTGGCGCGCTGTTCGTGGCCGAGTATCTGGTGCGCGTGCGTGTTTTGCCCGACCGGCCTCATTTGAGTATCGCCGCCACGATCGCGGCGTATCAGAAGTTTCGGGAATCGGCCAAATGAGCGGCACTGGTCTGC